>JBMYRW010000079.1:239-521 GCA_049602735.1 Thermoplasmatota archaeon | reverse complement strand
GGAACACTGGCGACGCCTTGCGACACGATCGAAGGGCCGAGCGTCTTGTTGCGCGACGGCTCGTTTCGCCGCCTGGACGACATCCGAGAAGTCAAGGAACTGCGGCCTGTGGTGCACGAGATCACCGACCTTGGGGAGATCCTGGTGCCGTTCGGTGAGTTCGCAGAGAACAACGCCAATCTTCCGCATTCATCGTGGGTCGAAGAATGGTGGCGACAGGTCGCCGAGACCGCTGGTGCGCCGACAGATCTGGATGCTGCTGACGGCGCGGCCATGGTGACA
>JBMYRW010000079.1:0-229 GCA_049602735.1 Thermoplasmatota archaeon | reverse complement strand
GCGTGCCGTTGCACCCGGCCGGGACCTTGCTGTGGCATGATGTTGAGCTGCTGGAGATCCGCAGCCTCGCCGAATGGGTCCGTGATCAAGGGCGCCTGGAAGCGGGCGAATTGGTGCTGCCGCAGCAGGCCGAACAGCAAGAGGTCCTGCGGCGGCTTCTGTGCCATCACGAAGCCGATGCATCATCCATACGGATCAGTCGCCGCCTCGCGGTGCCGCTCTTGCGGTG
>JBMYRW010000078.1:0-1735 GCA_049602735.1 Thermoplasmatota archaeon | reverse complement strand
CCGCGTGGCCGACGTGGTCTCCGAAGCGACCGGCGCCCGCCGCATCGAGCTCCATACCCTTGCCGGCTTGAGCCTGGATGATCGCCGGGCCGGACACAACCTCTTCACACTCATGGACCAGAACCTCGAACGGCTCCGGGAGGGCCTGGGATGCCGGTGAACGACGCGAGCCACCAGCGGGGCCAGGCCGACGCACCGGTGTTGCAGCTGCGCGGCGCCGGCGTCAGCTACCACGGCCAACCGGTGCTCCAAGATGTGGACCTGGACGTGACGGCTGGTGAGCACGTCGCCATCGTCGGCCCCAACGGCGCCGGCAAGACCACGCTCCTGAAGGCCGCCCTCGGTCTCGTGCCGCTCGCCACCGGTACCCTGCGCGTCTTTGGCCGCTCCGTCGGCCGCCCCGGCATCCGCAGCCGCATCGCCTACGTCTCCCAAGGCGACGCCCTCCACCGCACCCCCGCCAGCGCCTGGGAGGTCGTCCTGCTCGGGCGCGTGGTCGGCCGAGGCTGGCTGCGCCGCCTGACCCGTGAAGACCGCGACGAGGCCCAACGCTGCCTGGAAGCGGTCGGCGCCACCCACCTGGCCCGGCGTCAAGTGAGCGAACTCTCCGGCGGCCAACGGCAACGGGTCCTGCTGGCCCGCGCCCTCGCCAGCCGCCCGGACTTCCTGGTCCTCGACGAACCGACGACGGGCCTGGACACAACGGCCCGCGCCGAACTCCACGCCCTCCTGGACCAGCTCCACGACGACGGCCTTACGATCCTCCACGTCACCCACCACCTGGACGCCCTGCCCCGCCTCGTCGACCGGGTCGTCCTCGTTGACCGGACGATCCAATACGACGGTCCGCCGACGGAGGTGCCGGCATGAGCGGCCTCTTCGACGCCCTCTCCTTCAGCTTCATGCAGCGAGCGCTGGCCGCCGGCCTCCTGGTCGCTGTCCTTCAAGGCAGCCTCGGGCCGTTCCTCGTGCTGCGGGGCTACAGCCTCCTGGGCGCTGGGCTCGGTCAGGTCGCCTTCGCCGGCGTCGCAATTGGCCTCGCCGCCGGCTGGCAGCCCCTGGCCACGGCCCTGGTCATCGTGCTGGGGGCCGCCGTCGCCATCGAGGCGCTGCGCCAACGCGGTGTGGTCCTCTCCGACGCCGCCGTCGCGGTCCTCTTCACGGGGGGTCTCGGCATCGGCGTCACCGTCGTCTCCGCCGGCCCCGGCTTCAGCGGCGACCTGTTCGGGTACCTCTTCGGCAGCCTGCTCACGGTGGCCGGACGCGACATCACGGTCCTCGCCTGGGTCACCGGCCTCCTCGGCCTCGCGCTGGCGTTGGGCCTCAAGGAGCTGCTGTACGTCACCCTGGACGAGGAAGGCGCCCGCGCCGCCGGCCTCCCCGCCGGCCTCGTCAATGTGGCGTTCATGGCCGGGGTCAGCATCGCCACGGTGCTCGCCGTCCAGGTCGTCGGCGTCCTCCTGGTGAGTGCCCTGATGGTCCTGCCCGCCACAGCGGGGCTCCGCCTCGCCTCCAGTTTCCGCGGCGCGATCGTCGCCAGCATCGCGCTCGCCGTCGCCAGTGTGCTGATCGGTCTCGATGCGGCGGTGCGCCTCGACGTCGCCGCCGGCGGTGCTGTTGCAGCGTCCAGCGTCCTCCTGTTGGCGCTCGCGGTCGCCTACAAGCGCGTCGTCGCACTGCGGCGCCGACGGGCCGTGCAGATCACGACCGCTTGAGGTCGCGGTCGCGGCGCGCC
>JBMYRW010000077.1:0-1977 GCA_049602735.1 Thermoplasmatota archaeon | reverse complement strand
CGAAGCCAAGACCGCCGCGGCCGTGGCGGGCAAGGCGTCCGAGACAGCGACGGCCCATCTCGCGGAGGCCCGAAGGGCCGCGGAAACCTATCAGCAGACCGAGCAAGCGCTTCAGGTGGCCCGCGCCGAGGCCGACCATGCCACCCGGCAGCTCAAGGCGGAAGAGGAACGCGCCCACGAGGCGGCGACCGCGGCCAAAGAGGCGGCCTCCCTGGAACCGGCGGCGGCCAAGCGCACGGAAGCGGAACGGCATCTCCAGGAGGCGCGGGCGGCCCATGAGGCCCATCGGCGCCACCAGGAGGCCGAGGCCCGCCTGGTCAAGCAACAGCAAGAGGCTGAGGCGCTTGCCAAGACCGTGCCACCCGCCCCCGTGGGACTCGCCGAGGCGCAGGTAGCCGCCGACCAGGCTCGGCAACGCCAGGCCAAGGCCGACGAAGCGGTCGCGCTCGCCAGGCAGGAAGCCGGCCGCCTCGAAGCTCAACTGACCCGCCTTCGATCCCTCGGCCGTGACGGCCCGTGCCCGACCTGCACGCGGCCCCTCCACGACCACCTGGATGACCTCTTGGCCAACGCCGGGGCCGAACACGCGGCAGCCGTGACGGCCGCCGAAGCCCGGGGACGGGAAGCGGCCCAGGCCGCCGAGGCTCGCCAGAAGGCCGACGCCGCGTTGCAGGCCCTGCAGGCCGAACAACAGAAGCACGATGCAGCCAAGGCACGGTCGGCCGCCGCGACCGCCGCCTTGGAGGCCGCCCGCGACCTGGTCGGACCAGCACCCCCCTTGCCGCCGGATCTCTCCCCCTTGGAAACCGAGCTGACCACGGCCCAGAAAGCCCATGACGCCTGGCAACGGGCCCTCAGTCGTGCCCAGGGCGCCCGACCAGAAGCGCTCGCCTCCGCGCGCAGCCGCGTCGAGTCGGCCCTGGCCAAGCAGCGCAGGGCCCAATCCGACCTCGACCGACGGCCGGATCCCGCGCCGGCACTCCGACAGGCGGAGGGGGATGAGGCCGAAGCCCGCCGACGGCACCGGGAGGCCGAGCGCCTTGGGGCAGAGGCGACCACGGCGCTGGGCCGCGCCGAGGAGCGGGCAGACTCGGCCCGGCTGCGCCTGGAAGAGGAACAGGCCCGGCGCCGCAAGGCCCGCGAACTCCGGGGGGAGCTGCGCTACTGGACGGCCCTCGTGGACCCCCGTCGCCAAGGATTGCTGGAGCGCTTCCGCGACCACCTCGTGGCGCGCGTGGGACCGGCCGTGTCGGCCGAGGCGAGCCACCTGCTTGCCCGGTTCACCCAGGGACGCTACACGGAGGTCGTCCTCGATGCGGACTACCGCCTCCTGGTGGCCGACGGCGGCATCCTGCACCCGGTCGAGCGCTTCAGCGGCGGCGAGACCGACCTGGTCCACCTGGCCCTCCGCCTCGGCGTCAGCCGTCTCTTGGCCGGACGTAGCGGCCAGGCGGAACTACGGTTCCTGGCCCTCGACGAGGTGTTCGGATCCCTGGATGCCGAGCGGCGCCGGGCCGTCGTCGGCGCCCTGGACGGCCTGAAGGGGCTCTACGCCCAGATCCTCGTCATCACCCACCTGGAGGACCTGCGGGATGGCCTGGACCATGTCCTGGAAGTCCAAGGCGAGGCCTCCGGCGACGCGGTGGTGCGGCTGGACTGACGGGGCGGCCTGCTACAACCATTTTGAGCATGGCCCGCCTGCCGCGCGCGTCATGACCGCCACGACCCGGCAAACCCCCTTGGCGCCGTTCGCGCTCGCCGTCGGTGCCCTGCTGTTGGCCGGGTGCACGGCGGGGTTGCCGAGGGGCGAGGCAGCGGAACAGGCACCCAGCCTCCCCTTCTACACGGATGCGACCATCGCCGCGGGCCTCGGGGGCTACCTTCATGCGGGCTACCTCGACAGCACGATGCCCGGGCGTTCGGCGCCGTTCCCGGAGATCATGGGCCCCGGCGCCTGCTGGCTCGACATGGACGGCG
>JBMYRW010000076.1:0-2108 GCA_049602735.1 Thermoplasmatota archaeon | reverse complement strand
GAACCCGAGTTCGTGCCTTGGCAAGGCACGGTGATACCACTACACTATTCCCGCGGTGGCGCGCCGTCCAAGCGGCGATCCGCTGGATGGCGACGATGCGGGAACCGGGATTTGAACCCGAGTTCGTGCCTTGGCAAGGCACGGTGATACCACTACACTATTCCCGCGTTTGGTGACACGTCGTGGGCATCGTGATACGAGTACACGATTCCCGCGTGGTGTGCGTCTGTCGCGGTCGCCCGCGAGTGAAGCCGGCCGACCTTGGTATTGTATTTCAGGGCTCCGGTGGGCCTTCTGGTGACGTGGTGCCGGTGGCGGTGAGTCGGAGCCTGTAGTCGGTGTCGGCGGCGGCGACGTTGATGCTGGGGCTGGCTTGCCAGAGGCCTGCTTCGGGGGCCATCACCTGGAGTAGGAGGGGGCCGTCGGGGCTGGCGGGGGTGCCTCCTGTGGCAGCGTGGTCGCAGTTGCGCACGCCGCTCGTGGTGCCGGCGCTGGGACTGCTGAGGCACAGGTCGAGGTCGAAGGGGCCGTCCCAGTCGAGCGCCGCTTCCAGGAGCCGGGTGCCTTCGGGCACGTCGATGTCGAGGGTGGCGCCGCCTTGGCTGGCGGAAACCACGAGGCCGATGCCGGCGCTGATGGTGCCGTTGCTCCACACGGTGAGGTCCCGTGGTTCCGCGGTCGTGGCTGCCGGGACGCCGTCGTCCTGGAGGGGGTCGGTGCATCCTGCCAGGAGCACCAGGGCCACGAAGGCCGCGGTCGTCTTGCCGCTCAGTCCGCCCGTCTTTTCGTCACGATTCGGCATTGGATTCACTCATCATCGCGGCGGCCGGGGACTGTGGCGCGGCCTTTTAGGCGTAGCCGGGGGTGGAGGGGGCCATGATTCCGGAGTCGTTGGACGGTTTCCGTGTGCTGCGTGGCGACCTGGTGGACGGGCCGCAGCCGGCGTTGGAGAACCTGGGCCACCGTGACGCGGTGGAGCCGTGGACGGCGTGGGCCCATGAGGGTCACCGGGCGCCGTACTTCGTGCGGGTGCTGGATGCCTATGAGGGCTGGACGTTGCCTTTGGAGGAGATCCGGCGCTTGTCGCGGATCGGTGAGCTCTGGGTGGATGCCAAGCCGGAGAGCCATGAGGACCTGCTGGACCTGACGTTCAGCGGCGCGTCGCGGGTCGTGCTGTGGCAGCACCTGGTCTCGGGTGAGGACCTGGACGACTGGTTGGCGGAGACGGAGCAGGTGGGCCTCGTCGGCGTGGACCTGGCGGAACCGGGCGCCGACCTGGAGGCGGCGATCACGCTGGTGCAGGAATGGCAGCTCGGTCTGATCATCAAGGGCGACGTGGCCCCGGGCGTCCTACCGGAGGGCGAGGAGGCGATCGATGCCTACCGTCTGACCAACGGCGAGGGGGCGTGGAGCGAGCACTTGCAACGGTTGTCCATGCGGCCCCGGGACGAGGAGGAGTTGGAGGCGGAGAACGCCGGCGACCCCGATGCGCCGGTCGAGGTGGAGGACCTGTCGGCCAGCCAACGTGTCGTCTTCTGAGCCCGCCCAGGCCCTGGCGTTCGTGGCCCGACGGCAGGGTCGTCGCGGCATGCCGCGCTCCGCATGGGAGGGTGAACTGTCGTTCGGCCTGCGCTGGATGACGCCTCCGCAGGCCAAGGCCTACTTGGGGGCGGCGCTGGCGGCCGGCCTGTTGTCGGAGGATGGCGACGAATTGCGGCTGGGCGTCGACCCTGAAGAGGTGCGCGTGCCCGTGGGCTTCCGCCCGGATCCCCTCGCCTTGGCCGCTCCAGGAGAAGCCACGGCGGCCGGCGGCGCAGGTGGGAGTGGCCGGCCACGGAAGGAGGACCCCGTGCTGGATTGGATGCGTCGCATCGCGGAGGCGACCGGGCAGAAGCGTGCTGACGTGGCGGCCCAGATGGCGGCCAGGCAGGAGGCGATGGCGGGTCACTTGACCGCCGAAGTGGCGGTGCTGTGGCTTGCCCGTGACGCGGGGCTGGACGTGACCGAGGCCCTTGCCGACGCCGTGGCGGGGCTCACCACGCACGCAGCAGGATCGGGACGATAAGCGCCGCCGCCAGGGGCGTCCGTCGGATGCCGGCGGCCAAGGG
>JBMYRW010000075.1:0-2165 GCA_049602735.1 Thermoplasmatota archaeon | reverse complement strand
TCTCGTCAATGATGTGGCCCAAGAAGGACACGGACTCGAGGTACAAACCCGACTTCGAGGCCCGCACCGTGAGCCCGCGCTCGGCGCACTTGCGAAAGAGCCAGCGCGTGATGTGGGTGAACTCATCGGCGTTGGCTGCGTGCCAGATCACGTCGTCGATGAAGTTCCACGCGAACGAGCCCAAGGCCGGCTTGCCTTGGTGCCGACCAGGTCCGTCGTACTCGTCGCGGAGGATGTCTTGAACCACGGCCTGCAACACCGCCGGGGCGTTGATCCAGCCCATCGGGAGGCGGTTGTACTCGCACAGGCCGTTGGTCGGCGACGTGAACGCGAACTTGTGACGGTCTCGTTCGTCAACAGTCAGCTCGTGGAAGCTTTCGAAGAAGTCGCAATGGCCCCACACGCGGGGCTTGTGTGGGCCTTTGTAGGTCACGCCGTTGATCATGCGCTCGAGGCCGTCGGGCACGTCGGGGTCAGACTCGGCGTACCCCACCGCCTGCATCAAGTCGTCGATATGCGGCGTTGGGTACTTATACGGCACCGTCTTGGCGTTGAGCCGGCGCATGTCGACTGTGCATCGCCACTTGGGAGTGCCGTCAGCCGCGGGCGGCTTGGGCACGAAGACCAGCGGCGATGACCACGAGCTGTTGCTCCGCCTGATCACGCCCTGCTCCATCATCTCGTTCAGCTTGTCGCGCATGGCCGGCAGGCGGTCCGGGGCCACACGATACGTGCGCGACGTGATCGGCACCTCGTCCTTCGTGTGCACGCGCACCTTGAGCTCGGTGCCGTCGCGGTTGAGGACCGGGCGGAGTATCGGGTCTGGTTCTGGAAATGCGTCAAGGACGTCGCCAATCATCTTCTCCGCCTCCCGCCGCAGGCCGGCATCCGCCGCCAACAAGGGGTTGACGTCCATTTTCAACTCCTTCCAGACCCGCTCCGCCACGCTCGGCTTCTCGGTGGCCGATTCTTGGCCTTCCGCCGCGTTGGCGCGGTTGCTACCACCGCATTGCCCCATCACGGCATATGCCGATGACGGGCCTGTAGTCGAAGTCGGGCCACGTCGGTCGCTTGCCTTGGCCGACTTCGACGTACTTTGTACCCCAGGGGTGCCGGAGAATCCATCCGCCTGGGCCGTGAGGGGCGCGAGGCCGTTGGGATCCGCTGGATCTTCGAAAGCGAAACCGCCCCTGGCCATGAAGGGGCCGAGGGCGCGCTGCACCACCTCCTCGATCTCGGTCAAGTCGAGCGGGCGCGCAGCCTGGTGGAAGCCGTAGTAGTCGTTGCGTTCCCACTCTGCCCACACACCGACGTGCTTGAGGTGGTAAGCAGGCCCGGGCGTCTTCGAGGCAGGGGCCTCCGTGGCGCCAGGGGCCTCCGTGGCCGCCTGCCGCCGCTCGTGCACCTGCAGGGGCGCGCCGTTGGTGACCGTCTCGAGCCGCTTGGGCGCCTCGACCGCGTGTAGCCAGTTCACCTGGCCGACCTCGGCCGGCGAGGTGGTCGCAGCGCCGAGCGCCAACGCCAGGGCCAACGGGGCGAGGAAGGACAGGAACGCGGTGAGGCCGTAGGACCAGCGCGTCGCTGCCATCGACCTCGACTGCCGCGCCTCGCGTGCGGCCTTCAGCATACGCCGACCGCCGCGCGTCGTGCCCCCCGCCGAGCCGTCGGGAGGTGGCGGCTCCGCCTCCTTCGCCGAGGGCGTCGTGCCCGCCGATGGCGCGCCGTCGATCCACTTGCACAGGCCCGCCTGCACCAAGTCGTCGGTCTGGTCAGCGAGTACCCGCAACCGGCCGTCGGCGCCGGCGATGTTCACGGACGGCGTGGACGCGCCGAGCTCGTGAAGCTGGCCGTACAGACCGCGGGTCTGCGCCACTTGCGCCGCGAGCTCGCCGGTTGCCGTCGCGCCGTGGGCCAGCCCGATGACGCGCTCGGGGACGTAGCCGTCATCGTCGTGGTTGGTGGGCAGCACGGCCTCGGCCTTGGCGGAGGGCTTGAGCAGCACTCCACGTTCCGTGACACTGAACGGGAACTCGACCTCCACGCCGCTCGCCGACGTGATGGTCTTCGTCATCGTCTTGTGCGAGGTGTCCATCAGCCACTTGGCGTGTTGCTGCGTGCCCAGCAAGATCGTCTTGCCCGAGTAGTTGGCCACCACGTGCAGGACG
>JBMYRW010000074.1:0-2510 GCA_049602735.1 Thermoplasmatota archaeon | reverse complement strand
CGGACGGCTACCAAGGCGGCGACGCCGTGGAGGTCTCGGTGGGCATCACCCACAGTTGCGCCCGCACCGCCAGCGGCGATGTCACCTGCTGGGGCCGCCAGGACCTCGGCTCCATGATGGCCTACGACGGTGGCGATGCCACGCAGGTGGTGGCCACCCGTTGGATCACGTGCGTCCTGAAGACCGACGCGACCGTCCACTGTGGCGGCCGCAACAACGCCGGTCAGGCCCAGGACTACCCCGGCCCCTTGGAAGCCGAGGATTTCCTGGCCAACCGGTTCTAGCCTCGTCGTGTGCGGCGGCCGCCTCAAGCGCCGTAGAACGCTTCAGGCCATTCTTTTCCCATCTTCCACGCCGTCTCTTCTGGTAGTTCTCCACTCTGCAGCAGCCCACGCACCCGCTTGGGCACCGTCGTGGGCGGCATGACGACGTTCGGCCGCGTCGGTTCGTCGATGTAGTCGGTCTCCAGCATGAACCGGTCCGACTGCTTGGCCAGCGCGGCGCGGATGTTGCTGCGCCCGGCAATCACACTGGGGAAGAGCCCGTGGTTCTCCTCCTGCTTCACCAGGGGGCCACAGTAGTGCTTGATGACCCGGTCGCGGGCGAGGCCGGCGCCGTCCGCCATGGCCGCGAACTCGGCCATCACGTCCGGGTCGGTGTGCTCCGTGTGGAGGAGGATCGGCACGTCCAGGTCGGCGCAGAGCCCCATGCCGTAGGAGAGCAGCTCGTTGCTGGCGGCCCACGCTTCGTCGTCGACCTCGAAGTGCGGCCGGCCCACTTCGCCCATGCAGACGGCGTCGCCCGCCTCGATGAACCGTGCGGCGGCGTCGTAGCAGGCACGACCGTACGCCGTCGCGGCCTCCCAACCCTGGGCTTCGGCGATCTTGAGGGGCTCCAGCGGGTACGGGCCCAGCACGGTCCAGACGCGGCAGCCGGTCTCGTCGCGGATCTTCTGGCCGAAGGCGATGTGGTCGCGGCAGCTCTGCTCGAACGCCTCGACGTTGGAAGGGTAGCTGGGGAGCCGGATGTGGGCGATGCTGGTGCCGCCGGCGGCCATGAACTCCCGCACCGCGTCGAGGCCTTTCCAGCCGGCCGGGTGGCAGTGGAAGTGGTTGTCGTGGATCGGGATGGCATCCAGGTCCTTGGTCACGACGCCTTGGACGGGGCCTCGTCACTTGGCCGTTGGGCCACGACGCGGACCGATTCCCGGACCACGCGTTGGTCGCGGAAACGGGGCGTCCGGCGCGTCACCTCCACGTCAAGCACCTGGAGACCGGCTGCTTCTACGTCGGCCGCGAGGGCTTCGGCCGTGGTGAAATGGGTGCGCCGACCATCCTGGAGCTCCCTCATGCCGGGCTCCTCCGGTACCGCCGCACCTTGGCCGGCGCGCAGGTCGTCCGCCGCGAGCCGTTCGACCACCAGGTGCCCCCCTGGCGCCAGCACGCGGGCCTGCTCCGCGTGGGCCGCGGCACGACCCTTGGCGCCCAGGTGGCCCGTGCAATGCACGTCGAGGACCAGGGCGAAGGTTCCGGGGGCGAACGGTAGGGCGGCCGCATCCGCCAGCACCCGGTGGGGGTTGTCGAGGCGGCGCAGGGCGTTCCAACTGATGTCCAGGCCGACCACGTCGAGGCCCGCTTGAGCCAGGGGCGCCAGCAGTTTGCCGTTGCCGCACCCCAGTTCCAGCACACGTCCCCCCGCCGCGAGGGCCACCAGGTCCGCCACGGGTCGCTCGCCGCGCCACGGCGCTTCCTGCTGGTGGTAGAAGCGGTCCCAAGGGTTGGGGGCGCGGCGCACGCGGCGGCCAGCGGGGTCGGACTCATAACGGGAAGGCGTGTGGGACGGGCATGGCTAGGCGGCGCAACAAGGGCGAGGAGCGCCACATCGCCCGCGGCCGCATCCGCAGCCTGCTGACGTCGGCCCGCGACGAGGCGGGAGGCCCGGACGCCGACCTGGCCGACCGGTATGCGTTCCTGGCCCACCGCATCGGCCTGCGGTACAAGGTCCGCCTGCACCACGACGAGCGGTTGCAGGTGTGCCGCAGCTGCCAGGCCTACCGGGTGCCCGGCGAAGGCGTCCGCGTTCGCGTCCATCGTGGCCGCATCATCACCACGTGCCTGCGCTGCGGCGACGTCCGCCGGCGCCCCCTTTCACCCCGCACCCCTTCGAGGTCCCGATCATGAACCCCCTGACATCCTCTCAGATGGCCGCCAAGCGCGCCGAAGGCCAGAAGCTCACCGTCACCCTGCACGTCGGCAAGTCCGGCATCGGAGAGAGTGTGATCGCCGAACTGAAGGAGCAACTGGAGAACCGGAAACTCGTGAAGGCCCGTCTGTTGCCCAGTGCGACCGATGGCGGCGGCGCGGCGGGGGCCAAGGAGCAGGCGCGGGCGATGGCGGAAGGGGCCGGCTGCATTCTCGTGGATGTGCGCGGCCACACGGCCGTCTTCTACAAGCCGTAGCCGACGCTCAAGGTCCAAAGGGGTCGCCAGCACCAAAAGGTGCCTGGGCCGC
>JBMYRW010000073.1:0-2760 GCA_049602735.1 Thermoplasmatota archaeon | reverse complement strand
AGCATGAGGCCGGCCTGCGTGCAGGCCTCCATGTGGGCTTCCACGATGTCGCGGCCGAAGACCTCGTCAGCGCCGACGCCGCAGTAGTAGGGACCCTGGGGGGCGGGGAAGCCGTTGTCGGGCCAGCCGAGGGGCGTCATGCCCTGGAAGAGCGTGTATTCCTGCTCCATGCCGAACCAGGCCTCTTGGTCTTCGCACTTCTCGGCGGCCTCGCGCAGGGGCGCGCGGGTGTTGGTGGGGTGCGGGGTGACGCCGTCGGAGAGGAACACTTCGCACATGACCAGGATGTGGGGGGCGCCGCGGATCGGGTCGGGACACAGGAAGACCGGCTTGAGGGCGCAGTCGCTGTTGTCGCCGGGGGCCTGCTCCGTGCTGCTGCCGTCGAAGCCCCAGTCGGGGAGTTCCTTGACGTCGGTCACTTCGTCCACGTGCAGGACCTTGGTCTTGCTGCGCAGCTTCTGCGTCGGCTGATGTCCGTCCATCCAGATGTACTCGGCATAGACTACCATGAGTGCTCCTCGTCGCCGCCCACACAGAACCCCATCTTAAGGGTTCAGTCGCACCGGAAACGACCCTTCCAATGGAAACAACGCGCACGAAACCGCAGAAGATAGAGTCAAATGTCTCATCTTGACTCGCGCGGTCGTGATGCCTGCGACGCGCGTCCCAGCCCGGCCCCTGGACGACACCGACCGGATCCTCCTCGAAGCGCTGCTGCGTGACGGGCGTGCCAGCCACCGCGAACTGGCCAGCCGCACCGGCCTCAGCCTCGCCACCGTCAACCGGCGCGTCCGCAGCCTGGAGGCCGACGGCATCATCAAGGGTTACACGGCAGTCCTGGAGTCCGAGGCGGTCGGCTGGGCGTTCACCGCCATCGTCGGCCTGCGCATCGACAAGGGGTACCTGCGGGAGGTGCAGGAGCAGATCAGCCGCGACCCCCGCGTCATCTCCGTCTATGACGTCACCGGTGACTGGGACGGTGTGGTCATCGCCCGTCTCACCGACCGCGCCGACCTGGACGACCTGGCCAAGACGACCCTCAGCGTGGAGCACATCCAGCGCACCACGACCCTCATGGTGCTCAAGACCGTCACCGAGGACGCCTTGGTGCGGTTGCCGTAGCCCTGGAAGGGGAAGAGGAAAAGGGTGGGCCGCGCTGCCCATGCGACGGGCCTAGGTCCGTTGGGCCATCCTACGGTGACTCCAGGGCCGACAGGCGCTCGAGGACGAGGTCAAGCGTCGCGCGAAGGTCGTCCACCTCTGCGCGCAGCGCCTCGTTCTCCGCTGCCAGCACCGTCGCCTGTCCCGCGCCGCCGTCGGAACCGTTTCCAAGGCCGCCATTGACGAAGACCTCCACGGTGTCGCCGACACCGTCGAAGGCCGCGAGCGCGTGGCCCAGCACCGGTTCGCCGTCGGCAGCCTTCTTGGCCACGCCGGGCACGCTCGACAAGGTCAGCGCGTCTCCGGGCAGGATGGTGTCGCCTTCCAGGTTCACCAGCACCGGCACGCGGCCAGAGAGGGCGATAGGGTAGGTGCCGGGCAGAAGTTCAGGATGGCCGGACAGTTCGTCACCGATGATGCCGAACGCCTCGACCAGCTTGTCCCCGGAAGGGGCGCCCAAGAGCAGGCCGGGTTCCGTCGAGACCACGCGGAGCACGGCATCGCCGGTGGTGGCACGCTTGAAGCCACCAGGGTTGGCGGCGTCGAGGGCGACCACTTCACCGGGCAACAGCACGTCATTGCTGGGGTAGACCTCCGCCAGGTCACTGGCGCCCGTGTTGTACTGAAGCGCGTTGATCTGACCATCCGGAGGAGGCACACAAGAGCCGTCGTTGTCCAGGCACAGGCCGCCATCGCCCACTTCCACGTCGGTGTCCAACGCCGTGTCAACGCCATTGCCGATGATGACATCGTACAGGTGCCCGCCGGACAAGAAGACATGTCCATCCACGGTCAGGCGGCTCACGCCCACCTCCAGGGAATCAGAGAACTCGAAACGATCCCCCAGGTCATACCAGCGGAGCCATTCTCCGCTTTGGAAGCCGTCTTCGTAGAAGTAGATGTACTGGTCTGCCTCCGAGCCGGTTCCGCTTTGGGCCCGTTCCATGTAGAGTCGTCCGTCGAGGAAGGTATCGCTGGCCACTTCGAGGTCGTCGCCGATGTAGAGATCGTTGCTGAACGTGATCAATCCGGACTGAGGCCCGGACGCCGTACAGACGCCCAAGGAATTGAAGCCCACGTCCGGAACTCCTGAGCATCCTACGATGATGTTGTTGACCGCGTTCAATCGATCGGAAACGAAGAAGGCATCCTGGGTATCGTCCCAGCGAATGTATTCGCCGCCACGGACATCGTCCTCGTAGAAGTAGATGGTCTGGTCTCCGTCCTGGCCTGCGCCGTTGTGGCCTTCCATGTACAGGCGTTTGGACAAGTAGGTCTCGCCGCCGACTTCGAGGTCGAACTCTGCGTACACGTCGGCGGAAGTGTCCATATCCCCGGATGAGGGAAAGGCGATGCCGCAGGTTCCAAAGGCGTTGTAGGTGGAGGCCCCATCGCTGGTGCATCCGGCCCGAAGCGCGCTGGCGATGGCCAACCCGTCCGTGGCTTCAAAGCGGTCCTGGGAATCGTCCCAACTGATGGATTCGCCGGTGTTGCTGCCGAGGTTGGCGAAGTAGATGTGTTGGTCGCCGTCGGTTCCGCTGGCTTCCATGTAGAGGTCGCTGTTGAGGGCGAGGTCGTTGGAGAACTCGAACCAATCTG
>JBMYRW010000072.1:0-3645 GCA_049602735.1 Thermoplasmatota archaeon | reverse complement strand
CCACATCGAAAAAGAGGAAGAAGTAGCACGAGCGGGAAGGCGTTCCTTGGATCACCCCAAAGCTCTGGAGTTCGGCTCTGCGTTCGAGACACTTGGTGCATGCCCTCGCGCAAGCGGTTCTCCTTCTCCAACACCTCGAGCGAGCGGTTGGCCACTTCATGGGCCGACTCCTGGGGCACGACAACGACGCCCATGTCGTCCGCGATGACCCAGTCGCCGTTGCGCACCGTCTGGCCGCCGCAGCGGATCTCCAGGCCGATCTGCCCGTGCCCCTTGGGTTCACCGGCGTTGGGGACAACGTGGCGGCTCCAGACCGGGTAGCCCATCTCGCGGATGTCGTCGATGTCGCGCACGGCGCCGTCGGTGATGGTGGCCGCGATGCCCTTGAGCTTGCAGGACTCGCTGGCCAGTTCGCCCCACATGGCGGTCTGGCCGCCGCGTTGGTCGATGACGATGATCTCGCCGGGCCCGGCCACATCGATCGCCTCGACGGTCTTGGCCCAGTCTCCATCGGCAGTGAACACGGTGACGGCGCGGCCGGCGACACGGGCACCGGTCTGGCGGGCCAGGATGCCGGCGTCCATGGCGCCCTTGCGGTGCATGGCGTCACTGATGTTGGACGTGCTGCACTGGAGGAACGCCTCGCGCAGGTCGTCCTGGGTGTAGCGCTTGAACTTCTCCGACGGGATCACCTTCTCGTCCCGGATGGCCGACACGAGCTTCGCCGCCTCCTCCTGGAGGTTCTCCGCCTTGGTGAGAGCACCTCCGACGATGAGGACGCTGGCGCCGGCGGTGACGCAGGGGCCCACGGTCTCCGTGTTGAGGCCACCGGCGACCATGACGGGGATGCGCACGGCGTCCGAGACCTGTTGCAGCACTTCGAGGGGGCTTGCGCCGACCATCTGGTCGTCGATGCCCATGTGGAGGCACACGTAGTCGCAGCCGAGGCGTTCGGCGTCCTTGGCCCGCGCGACCTTGTCGGGGACGCTGATGAGGTCCATGTAGACCTTGGCGCCGTACTTGCGGGCCGCCTTGACCGCCTCTTCGAACGTCTCGTCCGACGCTGCGCCCAGGATGCCGACCACGTCCGCGCCCGCCTTGGCGGCGATCTCCACCTCGAAAGCGCCGGTGTCCATGGTCTTCATGTCGGCGATGATCGTCTTGTCAGGAAACTCCTTCTTGAGCACCCGCACCGCCTCCAGGCCTTCTGCCTTGATGAGCGGCGTGCCGGCCTCGATCCACGTGGCACCTCCTGCCACCGCCTCACGGGCGTAGCCGAGGGCCCGTTCCAGGTTGACCTCGTCCAAGGCGATCTGCAACACCGGCACATGGGCGGTGGTGGTCTGGCTCATGGCCGGGCCACAGCGCCGCCGGCTTCAAGGTTGGGGAGCCGCCGGAAGCGGCCAGAAAAGGGGGAAAGAAAGGGAGAGGAAGCGCCCGCCGAGCAGGCTCAGGCGGACTGCTCGGTCTGCTTGCCCGCGGGGGCGCGGGCGCGCTCCGACGTCGAGGCGGGCATGCCGCCGGTGCCGGCAGGGGGCAGGTTCAGCTTGCTGCGCACCGTGTGGATCGCCAAGGGCAGCGCCATCAGGTAGACCACGGTGTTGAGCGTCTCGTGGAGGATGACGATGTCCGTGCGGTTGCCCAGGATGCCGCGGGGGTCGATGCTGCCCGTGCTCATCCAGACCTGCATGCGGATGACGTGCTCCAGGAAGTGGTACGTCTGGATCATGGTGGCCGAGATGAACAGGCCGCTCATCCAGCCGGGGGTCACACGGCGGTCCCAGAACTGGGGCAGCATCGCGTAGGCGACCATGGGCACGATGAGCAGGAACCACAGGCCGGCGTTGGCGCCGAAGTGGAGCCACTCGAAGTCGACGAAGTCACCCAGCAGGCCCTTCGGGGTGGGGTCGTTCCAGGCGAACTTCTGCACGGTCTGAAGGTTGTGCTCGAAGACGTGGAAGCCTTGCAAGAGGATCAGGCCCCAGGCGAACACCTTGAGACCGGTCACGAGACGGGATTTGGAGGATTTGTTGGTCATGGTTCACCTCAGGATCAGGAAGGAAGGAGGGGGTGCAGGAAGGTCGGGGCGTCGTAGGCGGAGGCGAGCATCCAGGCGCCGATGACGAAGTGGAGCATGCCAAGCAGGACGCCGGCCGTCCGCAGCGGCGCAGGGGCCTTGACGGGGCGGTCGACAGCCTCGAGGCGTGTGGGGCGCCGGGTCATGCAGCACAGGGCCATGAGGGCGCCGGCGATGACCATCAGGTAGGTCATGGCGGCGGCCATGGCGCCCAGGGCGTCGCCCTCCGTGTGGCCGTTGTCCACGGCGAGGTGAAGGGCCGGGGCGGCGACGCCGACGGCGGCCGTGAGCACCAGGGCACCGAAGCCGATGGCGATCCAGCGGTCCAGGTCGCGGAAGCCACGTGGGGCCGCCGTGTCGAGGCCCGCTTCCTTGCGGGCGTTGAGGCTCAAGGCGCGGGTGATGCTCAGGAGGCCCAGGGCGAGTAGGACGCTGCCGGCGCTGCCGAGGGCCGCCAGGGCGTAGGGGCCCTTGTCGCCGCCGACCAGGGAGAGGTCGGCCAAGGGCGTATCGAGGGCGAAGAGCACCAGGAGGAGCACCATCGCCGCGGCCACCAGGCCGACCAGCGCCCAGACGCCAAGCGGGACCCAGCCGACCCGCTCGCGCACCAGGTGGTGCCGGTCGATGCCCTGGCGGACATGGCTGTGCGCCAGGTAACTGGCCAGGGCGGCCAACGTGATCGGACTGAACAGGGTCGCCACCGCTGCCAGGATCGCCACGGGGACGATCCCGATCGCGGCCGCGTTGGCCTGCATGGAGTCGAAGAAGTTCCACACCACGGCCACGCCCAGCATCGTCACGGTCGCTGCCATGACGAGGCCGAGGGTG
Source organism: Thermoplasmatota archaeon (assembly GCA_049602735.1). GTDB lineage: Archaea > Thermoplasmatota > E2 > JACPAO01 > JAHFTW01 > JBMYRW01. The sequence continues at coordinate 740 of JBMYRW010000072.1, read as the reverse complement.
AGCTGTGGCGCGCTCAAGCGGACCGCGACCCGTTGGGCGCGGCGCATAGCACCAGCATGTTGATGACCAGCCGACATCGAACCTTGCACGCAGGGAAAGGGACTTAAGCGTTGGCTGGCGCCCGTTCCGCCCAGACCCCAGTTCTGGACAGTGTAACCGACCCATCCAAGCGCCACGACCAAGAACGCCGCCGGGTTGCACTCCTGTGGACCCGCGCGTCTTCCGCATCGGCCTCAACCTGGCACCCATGATGTGGTGTACAGGAGGAAAAACGACCTACATCAGCCGCGACTGGCACCATTGGACGATCAAACTGCGGCGGCGCCTGCGGACCCTCAACTACGTGGGCACCATGTTCGGTGGCAGCCTCTACAGCGCCGTCGACCCTCATTACATGCTGGCGTTCATGCACATCCTGGGCAAGGAGTACATCGTCTGGGACAAGGCCGCCACCATCCGCTTCCGCCGCCCCGCCAAGTGCACGCTCACCTGCGAGCTGGTGATCCCGGAGGGCGAAGTGGACGCGATCAAGCGGCTGACCCGCGAGCAGCCCAAGCTGGACCGGACGTACCACCTGGAGCTCAAGGGGCCCGACGGCACCGTCTACTGCCAAGTGGAGAAGGTCCTCCATTTCCGCTGGAAGAAGCATCCAGACAACCTGCAAACAGTTTGATCATTTCGGCGGCGTTCGGTGCTGCGCACCGAAGCCACCAAACGAACACCGTCAGCAAGCCACCGCT
>JBMYRW010000071.1:0-4612 GCA_049602735.1 Thermoplasmatota archaeon | reverse complement strand
ACCAGTCGCCGTGGCCGGCAGCGGCTGCCAGGCCAAGGCCGAGCACCGCGGCTGTCGCAGCGGCCACGAGGAACGGCACGCGCAGGGTCGCCACCTGGGCGCCCAGCCAAGCGGCCTGGTCGGCGCGGCGCACCTGGAACGTGAGATGGAACCGTTCGCCGCCGCGCACCTCACAGTGGGCCTGGGCGCGCGCCGTCTCCAGGAACCCTTCCACCATGCCGGCCAGGTAGGCATCCGGCAAGCCGCCCTCCAAGAGGAGCGCGGCGCTGCGTCGGTCCAGGGACTCCAGGCGGGCGGCCCGCGGCTCGCCGCGTAGGTAGGGGTAGACCTCGTCCACGAAGAGGCGCACCGCGTCCACAGGGCGGCCACGCAGATGGCGCACCAGGGGCCGGAACGTGCGGGCCCACAACCGGGCGTAGCCTCGACCGAGCTCCCGTTGCCGCGCCTCCGACAGCACGGCGACCGCCGCAGCGAACGGCGCCGCCGGCACCAGGTCCGTCGGGTCATCGGGCAGGGTCAACGTCGCACCCAACGTCTCCTGGGAGACGGCGTGATGGACGGCGATGCCACGCACGACGGAGCCTGCCACGTCGTCGCCCACGACCGGCCCCTTCAAGACCGTTTCAAGGCCGGTCACGCCTTGCCATCCAGGCCGCGGCGACCACGACAGGCGCCAGAAGGGCAGCGCCAGGCCCAGGGACAGGGCGCTTGCGGTCATCGGCGTCGTCGAAGAAGGCGCTGCGTTGCACCGTGATCGTCCGGCTGGCCGAATCCTGCAGGCCAGTGTTGTCCGTCACCACGAGCGTCACGGTGAACGTGCCGGGCTCTGGGAAGCGGAACGGCGGGACCTGCCGCAGGTCGAAGGAGGCGCCGTTGGAGGTGTACCATTCCCACTTGACGATGCGGCCATCGGGGTCGCTGCTGCGGTCCGTGAAGCGCACCTGGTCCAGGGTGGTCGGGTTCTCCGGGCTGTACACGAAGGACGCCGTCGGGCGGCGGCTCTGCACGACGATCTGCTTGGTGACCACGTCCGTCTGGTCGTCAGCGTCCCATACGGTGAGGGTCACGTTGTAGATGCCCTGCGCGCGCACGATGCCATCGGGGTCGGGTTCGTTGCAACAGAACGCGATGGTGCCGTCGACCTCCCATTGCCATTGCACGATGCCGCCGTCGTCCGTGGAGCGGTCGAACGCCTGCACCCGGTCGCCGGCGACGGGGTTCCCCGGCGTCCAGATGAAGTCGGCGCTGGGCGGAGCGCTCTGGGCCTGCGCGAACGGCGACGCTAGCAGCCCCACCAGGAGCGCGGCGCCGACGGCGAGCAGGAGGCGGGACGACGTTCGGCGACCAGGTGATGACCCGGTGGACGGACGGAAAGGCAACGGAGCACGGGTGGCGCTGCGGCCCGTTAAAGCTTGAGGTGACAGGCCCGCGCGAGCCGGCGTCATCGGGGCCTGCGGGTGATGCCCACCAACGCACCGATCACCAGCAGCAACACCAGCACAGGGGCCACCACTTCGATCCAGGGGACGCCGTCGTCATCGACGACCACGCGGACCTCTTCGACCAGGAGGGTCTGCTGGGCCGTGTAGACACGTCCTCCCGCGGTCTCGATCTCCAAGGAGACGACCACGGGCCCCTCGTCATGGAAGACGTGGTCGACGCGGGCCGCGCTGCTCGCCTTCACTTCGTTGCCGACGGTCCAGACCCGGCGGGCCACCGAGTCACCCAAGGGCACGACGGTCGTGTCGACAAGGCGGGCCTGGTCACCGGGGCGGGGCCGCTCCGGTTCCACCACGAAGGATGCGCCGGGCTGTTGGCCGGGTCGCACTTCCAGGACCTTCTCCACGGTGTGGACCGCTCCGTCGTCATCCGTGACGGTCAACCGGATCGTGTAGGTGCCCGGGGCTTCGAAGCGGAACTGGAAGTCCCGTTCCGTGGTCGCCGGGGCGCCATCCGGGCGCCAGTCCCAGGCGACGACAAGCCCGTCGGCGTCGGTCGATTGGTCGATGAAGCGGACGGTCTGGTCGGTGGTGGGGCTCGCGGGTTCGAAGCGGAAGTCGGCGACGGGCGGCTGCGTGGCCACAAAGAGCGCCCGGGATGCCGTGGCACTTGCGCCGTCGTCGTCGAACACGGTGAGGGTGATCTCGTACCGGCCTGCTTTCTCCAAACGGGCGGCCGGTTCACAGTTGTTGGGCGCCTGGACCACTTCGCCGCCCACCAGGGCCCGCCATTCGCAACGCACCACGGCGCCGTCGTGGTCGATGTGGTTGGAGCGGAACTGGATTAGGTCGCCCGTGGTCGGCTCCAACGGCGACCACGACAGATCGGTGATCTGTGGCGGCCGGTTCTCCTCCTGGGTGGTCCCCACGGGCGTCGCCAAGAGGGTCGCCAGGAGCAACGCGGCCAAGAGGAACGGTCGCCGCGGTCCCACGCTCACGTCCATGGCGAGCCGGCCGCGCCACTTGGGCGTTGTCGTGCGCGCCCGCTTGGTCAGGTCGGTCGCTTGGGGAGGTCCCTTTAAGCTGCAGGCCCGATGCCGCTGCATGACCTTCAAGGCTGGTGCGGTACCCATGGTCCTGCTCGCCGCGGCGCTCCTGTTGCCTGCGGCCGCCCTGACGAGTGCCGCCGGCGAAGCCCGCATGGACGAGGCCGCTTGGTGCAACGACGTGCCCATGGGGCTCGCCAAGGGCTGCCAGCGCGCCATCCCTGAGGACGCTGAGCCCCTGGAGGTCCTGCCCGTCGACCTGAATCCGCTCACCGTGAGCGTGCAGACCGGCAGCGGCACCTCCCAGGTGCCGTGCAGCGACGAGGCCGGCTGCCCCGACCTGATCGTCGACGCCCGGGACCTGCGCCAGGGCTTCCAGCGCGCCGAGACCTTCAGCCCTAGTGACTGCAACGTCCAGGAGGGCAGCACCGAGCCGGGCACCCGCCAGCTGCTGCGTTTCTCGTTCACGACGCCTAACATCGGCCTGGGTGACCTGATCGTCGGCCGCCCCAGCCAGCACCCCGAGTGGTTCGAATGGGGCGCCTGCCACGGCCACTGGCACTTCCGCGAATACGCCGACTACCGCCTCTGGACGGTGGACGGTTGGCTCGTCTGGAACACGCTCCGCCTGGCCCACCCCGATGCGACCGCCCAGGAGGTCTTCGATGGCTACCCGGACCTGACGACCGGTTACGTGGACGGCCACAAGCAGGGCTTCTGCATCATCGACCTGCAGCTGTTCTTCCCCGCCAGCCTGGCCGGCCCCGGCCAGTACTACAGTTGCGGTAGCAACCAGGGCATCAGCGTCGGATACGCCGACAGCTACTACTGGGGCCTCGACGGCCAGTTCATCGACGTGACGGATGTGCCCAGCGGTGTGTACGTCCTTGAGGCCGAGGTGAACGCCGAGCGGCTGTACGTGGAATCGGACTACGTCAACAACCGTGGTGTCATGGTCGTGCGCATCTAGGCGCGACCGCGTCCCCCTCGGGCCTCCCTTGGCCCCTTCCCCTCTTGCTCTCCTCCAAGGACGAGGGTGAAGCTTCATATACGAGAGCCAGTACACGATTCCTACCGGAGGCGCCACCGCGACCAGCGGAGGGGCGCCACGGAGACACCACCAACGGAGGTAGCTTCGATGACTGGACAACAACAACCCGTGTACATCCTCAAGGAAGGCACCGACCGCACCCGCGGCCGCACCGCCCAGAGCAACAACATCTACGCTGCCCGGCTCATCGCCGAGACCGTCAAGACCACCCTGGGCCCCCGCGGCATGGACAAGATGCTCGTGGACTCCATGGGCGACGTGGTCATCACCAACGACGGCGCCACCATCCTCAAGGAGATCGACGTGGCCCACCCGGCCGCCAAGATGGTCATCGAGGTCGCCAAGACCCAGGATGACGAATGCGGCGACGGCACCACCACCAGCGTCGTCCTCACCGGCGAACTCCTGAAGGTCGCCGGCGAACTGCTCGAGAAGGGCATCCACCCCACCACGATCACCGCCGGCTACAACCTGGCCGCCAAGGAGGCCGTGAAGGTCCTGGAAGGCATGGCCCTCCCGATCAAGAAGGGCGACAAGGCGACCCTGCTCAACATCGCCAAGACCAGCCTGGCCTCCAAGAACGCCAGCAGCAGCAGCGACCTCCTGACGCAGATCGTCGTGGACGCCTGCACCGCTGTCGCTGAGACCACCGGCACCGGCAAGAACGCCAAGACCAACGTGGACCTGGACAACATCCTCGTCCAGAAGGCCCGCGGCGGCAGCCTCGAGGACAGCCAGCTGATCCTCGGCGTCGTCCTGGACAAGGAGCGCGTCCACAGCGGCATGCCCGCCAACGTCGGCAACGCCAAGATCGGCCTCGTCAACGCCGCCCTCGAGATCAAGAAGACCGAGGTCGACGCCAAGATCGAGATCACCGCCCCCGACCAGCTCGGCGCCTTCCTCGCCCAGGAAGAGGCCACGCTCAAGGAGATGGTGGACAAGGTCAAGAAGAGCGGCGCCAACGTACTCATCTGCCAGAAGGGCATCGATGACCTGGCCCAGCACTTCCTCTCCAAGAACGGCATCTACGCCATCCGCCGCGCCAAGAAGAGCGACATGGAGAAGCTCGCCAAGGC
>JBMYRW010000070.1:0-5800 GCA_049602735.1 Thermoplasmatota archaeon | reverse complement strand
GTACTTGTCTTCTTTCGGCCCCGTCCGCGTCATGCAGAAAATGAAGTCCGCAATATGCGCGCCGGTACACCAGCGCTTTGTGCCGTTCGTGCTTGCACTCGGAGAATCTGGGGAATCCATTTCTTGGGTCAGAAGCCTTCATGGACTAAAGCAATCCGCCCTGGACACCAATGGCATCGTGACGGAATCCGGAATTGTCCTTGCGGGTTCATCATGTGACTCGGCTGGATGGTCCCATTGTTCCGTTGGCGGCGGGTTCTTGACTGGAATTGCGACCCAAATTGGTGTTGGCTCCGGCATTGGGATTCTACAGCTTGCCGACACGTAGCGGACAAAGGGTTCCTCGGTCCACCGACGGCAACAATGCGTTAGGCTATCTGTAGAGCACACGCACCGAGCAGACTATTCTCTGCGTTCGCGGCGACTTCCGGTACCACGACCACGAAGCCCATGCGGCCATCGACCGGCCCGCCGCGTGGCGGGGCGTTCGGCCCCACCGATCCTGTTCAGTGGGTTCCGCCAACGGGATGGTGCACGCCGTCGCCTTCGGCCACGCGCCCGACCACCTTCACTTCGTAGTCCACGTGCTCCCGCAACACGCCGAGGGCCTCTTCGGCCGCTGCTTCGGGCACCACGACGACGAAGCCCATGCCCATGTTGAACGTCCGGTACATCTCGTGGTCCTCCACGTTGCCCAGTTCCTGGATGCGCGTGAAGACCGACGGCACCGGCAAGGGGTCCGTGATGTCGTACCGGACGCCCTGGTTGATGCGGCGGAGCTTGCGCAGGCCGCTGCCGGTGATGTGGCTGAGGCCATGGACCTCGACGCCGGCGGCGAGGAGGGCGATGATCTCGCGGACGTAGATGCGCGTCGGCTCCAGGAGCACCTCGCCCACGCGGCGCTCCACGTGCTCAGCGTCCTCGAAGGGCCAGGCGTCTTGGTAGGCGTGGCCGGCCTGCTCGATGGCGGCGCGGGCCAGGGTGTAACCGTTGGAGTGGATGCCGCTGGAGGCGAGGCCGATGAGCACGTCGCCGGGGACGATCGCTTCGCCCGTGACCAGGGCGTCCTTCTTGGCGTACGCCAGGCAGGTGCCAGCCAGGTCGTACCCCTTCACGATGCCGGGCAGCGTCGCGGTCTCCCCGCCCACCATGGAGACGTTGGCCAGCTCCGCAGCGCGTTCCAGGCCGCGGCCGATCGCAGCCGTGACCTCGGGTTCCGGGTCCTCGACGGCCAGGTAGTCCACGAACGCCAGGGGCTCGGCGCCGACGCAGATCGCGTCGTTGACGTTCATCGCCATGCAGTCGATGCCGACCGTGTCCCAGATGCCCATGGCGCGCGCGATCTCCATCTTGGAGCCCACGCCGTCCGTGCAGAGGCACAGCGCGTGGTCGCCGAAGTCCACGAGGCCACCGAAATGGCCGATGCCGCCGATGGGCGCGCCAAGGCCGCTGCGGGCGAACGCCAGGGTCCCCGCGAGCGCTCCCACCGCTTCGTCCTCCTTCTCGATGTCCACGCCGCTGCCGGCGTACGTCAAGCCCTTCCCGTCGGCCACGGCGGCGCCGACGCCCCCCGGTTTGAAAGGGTTGGCCGAGACGGTCGGAAACAGCTATCTGCGACCTTTACCGTGGCGCTTTGGTGGTAAGTTTGCGATTCCTTCCTACATTGATGGTGCTGGCCTTGCTGGTGGCGCCCCTTCAGACCATGGCGGACCAAGAGCCCCCCGAGGACGTCCTCATCGATCCAACCTGCGACGCTGCAGGCTTCTCCCTACTGGGTGGCTGCCCGGGATGGACCGCTTTCCACGACAGGGATGGTACCACCTCATACCCTCGTTCTGTTGCCGCCAACTCCGTGGCGTCGTTCCTTGCAGGCTACGATTATGAATATTTTTGTTGCATCCGCCCCTATCTTGACGCTTTCGACATCGACGACGGCTCGCTGCTTTGGTCAGCCGACGTGCGCGGAAGTCTGGCCGTGACTGGTCACATCTGGCCAACGGCAGTGGCTGCGGACGAGACTCGCGTGTTCGTTGCCGGCTCCGTGGAAGACCAAGAAGGCGGTTGGCACGATCCCGCGTTCCTGGCAGCCTTTGACGCCGATTCTGGCTCGCTCCTGTGGTCGCAACTCTACGAAGGGTCTGGCGGCGAAGTCGATGTCGGTGCGATCGAAGTCGATGGCGACCTCGTCTTCATGGCCGGGGATGAGGAACTTCCCGAGTACGACTCGTGCCACGAAAGCGTCGCCTTCGTCGCTGCCTTCAGCACGTCTTCGGGAGCCAACGAATGGAGCACAACCCATGAGCAATGCAATCGTGGCTTCCGCGCCGAGGGAGTCACGGTCGTCGGCAACGATGTCTTCATGACCGGACAGGATTGCCCCTATTACTGCCCCGCTTGGGACGCAAATGTCCGAGCCTTTATTGCCTCGTTCGACCGCAACACAGGACAATCCGGGTGGACGTACCTCTCCTCCTACTACGGCAACTATGATCTGCACGATGTCGGCGTCGATATCGCAAGTGATAGCAGCCAGCTTTACCTGGTGATCGAGCGGATTGAGCGGGCGCCCCCGGACTACGACCGGGTTAGTACAGCCCGAATCATCGCGTTCACTGCCATTTCTGGCGTGACGGTCTGGGAAAGGACTGTTGAAGGCGTCGATGACCGCCTCAGCCCGCATGGCATCGTGGCTGATGCCGGCTTCGTCTATGTTACCGGCCGTGATGTCGGACGAAAGGCATACACGAGCACAGAGAGCTGGGCGATGGCACTGGTTTCGACAGATGGATCGTTGGCTTGGGACCGGATCTTCGCGGGGTCAGGCCCCTTCTTCTTTGTCGAGGGAATCGACCTTGCCCCAACGAAGCTCGTTCTGGCGGGTAGGTCATGCCGACCGGACGCCTGCACGGCAACCGAAGGGACCGTGACGACTCTTGATCGAGGCCTCGCCTACGAGGCCCTCGGGCCGCCCCCTAGCCTCCCGTAGACGCCCCAGAGGAAGGCAACCCTTCGACTGTACCGCAGCGTATCCCCCAACGGTGGAGGCAACCGTGATATGGCAAGAACCGGTGGTTGCCCCGGTTGGTGTCATGAAGACGACGGTCTCGATCGCTGCGATGCTGGTGCTGGCGGCCTTGGCCAGCCCCCTGGCCGTCCAGGCCGACGGTGACGGCGGCGCGTCCGTCCCCGTCTGGTACGAGGAAGTGGCGGCCGAAGTGGGCCTCACGTTCCAGAACGCCGGCGAGGTCAGCCAGCACACGGAGTTCTTCTCCCCGTGGCCGGCGTTCCCTGAGATCATGGGCAGCGGCGCCTGCTGGTTGGACTACGACCAGGACGGCTACGAGGACCTGTACCTGGTGAGCCAGCGCTTCAACCCGGAGAACGCGTTCTCCGTGGAACACAACCAACAGTTCGACCCCCGCAATGAACTGTACCGGAACCGCGGCGACGGCACGTTCGAGGACGTCAGCACCGCCAGCGGCGCCGACAGTGACGGCTTCGGCTACGCCTGCAGCGCTGCCGACTTCGACGACGATGGCGACCTGGACCTGTTCGTGGCCAACTACGGCGACGACGAACTGCTTCGCAACAACGGCGACGGCACCTTCACGGACGTGACGCACGCCGCGGGCATCAACGAACACGCCGGCTGCGGTGACCACCCCTGCATGTCCATCGCCTCCGCCTGGGCCGACTACGACCTGGACGGGGACCTGGACCTCTTCGTGGGCAACTACCTGGACGTCAGTCTCACCAACACCACCCGTGGCCCTGAACACCACGTCAGCCAACTCAACTTCCTCTGGCGCAACGAAGGGGACGGCAGCTTCACCGAGCAGGCAGCCGCCGCCGGTGTCGCCGGCCGCGCCGAGAAGACCCAACAGGGCAGCAAGACCCTCGGAGCGGTCTGGTTCGACGCGGAACTGGACGGCGACCTGGACCTCTACGTCGCCAACGACCTGGCGGAGAACGAGTTCTACGTCAACAACGGCGACGGCACCTTCGCGGACCATTCCCACCTGGCCGGCCTGGCGGACACGGGCACCAGCATGGGTGTCACCACCGGGGACTACGACCAGGACGGCTACCCTGACCTCTTCTTCACCCATTACTCGTACCAGGACCACGGCTTCTACCGCAACCTGGGGGACGGTACCTTCGAGAAGCGCAGCGGCGAGGACGAACAGGCCAACACGGATGGCCTGGTCGGCTGGGGCACGCACTTCGTCGACCTGGACCGCGACGGCGACCTGGACCTCCATGCGGCCTTCGGTCACACGGAGCCCCACCTGGACGACTACTCCCAGCCCAGCAAGTTCTACTACAACGAACCCGGCGACGGCAGCACCGGCGACCGGTTCTGGGCCGACCTCACCGACGTGTCCGGGCCCGGCGCCGCAGCCCTTGGCGTCACCCGTGGCTCGGCCTACGCAGACTACGACCTGGACGGCGACACGGACATCATCCAGGTGAACAACGGCAACCAGACGGCCCAACTGCTGCGCGCCGACGGCCACGGCAACCATTGGCTCAGCATCCTTCTGAAGCAGCCTGCCCCCAACATCCACGCCATTGGAAGCCGCGTCGTGGTCGAATCGGGCGGCCTGACGCAGGTGCTGGAACTCCAGGCCGGCAGCAGCTACGAGTCCCAGAACTCTCAGCGCCTCGACTTCGGCCTGGGCGACGCCCTCGTGGCGGACAAGATCACCGTCCATTGGCCCGGCGGCGGCATCACCCAAGTGCTGGACGTGGCAGCCGACCAGGCGGTCCGCATCGACCGGACCCTTGGACTCGTCACCGACACGCTCTCCCCCTGGACGACGCCGATCCTCAACGGCGTGGAAGAGGGAGCGCCGTGGCAGACGGACCCCATCACGCTGGTCCTCGACACCGTCGACCGCAACGTGGGCGCCCCGGCCGGCGTCGAACTGGTGGAATACCGTGTCGACGGCGGCCCCTGGCAGACCTACGACGGGCCGCTCCAGTTCACCGAGACCGGCACGTACCACATCGAATGCCGCAGCATCGACAAGGCCGGCAACAAGGAGCCCGTCCGCGGCCTCACGATCGTCATCGACTCCGTCGCCCCTGCCATCGTCTCCGAACTTGCAGGCGTCCAGGGGAACGCTGGCTGGTGGACCAGCCCCGACGTCGAGGTCGAACTGGCCGCGACGGACGACCTCAGCGGCCTCGATACGCTCGAATACCGCGTCGGAGACGGCGCCTGGACCCCGTATGAAGGGGCGTTCACCATCAGCGGCTCTGCCATCCACGAAGTGACCGCCCGCGCCACGGACCGCGCCGGCAACGTGGCCACGACGACCCTCACGATCCCCATCGACGCCCAGGCCCCCGCGGCCTCCATCGATGAGCCGGCCAAGGCGACCCTGTACGCTGCCGGCAACGCCGTCCCCCTGGCACCTGGCATGAACGCCGTCATCGTGGCCCCCGAAGGGCCCTTCGAGGATGGCCGTTTCACGGTCCATGCTACCAGCATCGACAGTGGCAGCGGCGCAGCCGAAGTGCGCTTCCTCGTGGACGGTATCCTGCGGGCCACGGTCAACGAAGCGCCGTACACCTGGGATTGGCCGGTGGCCGACGACGGGCTGGGACAACACAAGCTGCGCATCGAAGCGACCGACGTGGCCGGCAACGTCCGCGCCAAGACCGTCAACGTCCAAGTGGTCGCCTAGAGCACGTCCCCGGTCGGTGACGGGAACAGCCGGCCGCGCCCCGGCTAGAGCCTACGTCACGGGGCCGTGGCGCCCTGCGGGCCAGACCTGTGCTACAGGCGACGCAC
>JBMYRW010000069.1:0-6132 GCA_049602735.1 Thermoplasmatota archaeon | reverse complement strand
GACGACCAGGTCGATCAGAAGCGGAGCACCCACGATGACGATGAGGGACCACCACAGCATGTTGTGCAGGTCCTGCGGCGCGTTGGCGTAGTTGCAGTAGCCGGGCGCGCGCTCGGGGCTGAACGTGTTGGCGGCACAGTCCGGCTTGCTGAAGTCGGTGAACCAGAGCTTGATGAGGCCCAGCCACGGCACTTCGCCGCGGGCCTTGCCGATCACCCAGTCGGGATGGATGGGGTAGGCGCTGATGGTGGTCTGGTCGGTGTTGGGGTTGTTGTCGCCGCGGGTGATGAACCCGGAGGCCATGCTCGCGGAGACGCCGTCGCGTTCCATGTTGGCGCGCAGCGTGTCGGCGTAGCCACGTGGCAGGCGGTACTCGGAGTCGGGGCCCACCAGGACCGGCTGGTTCAGGTTGTCCACGCGGTCCAGGCCAAGTTCGGGGACGCTGAACGTGCCGTCGTCGTGGACTTCGAGCCAGAACATGGCCCGGTGGATGATAGGCGTGCGGGATTCGCTGCCGCCGGGCTTGAAGATGATGACGTCGCCGGGTTCGCCGTGCCGTTCCTTGCCGCCTTGTGAGTAGGTTCGGATGTCGCTCTTACCGTCCACGTCCCGTACGAAGACCAGGTCGCCGGGGTCGATGGTGCCGAGGCGGCCGAAGCTGTTGGGGGCACACCGGTCGTCGGCGGTCCTGACGCAGTGCATCATGGAGCCGCTCTCGATGACCACGACGGGGGCCTCGTCGAGGCTCTGGCCGGTGCCCAGCCACAACGCGGAGAGCACGAAGAGCACGACGAGGGCGCCGGCGGTGAGTTCGCGGGCGAGGGGGAACGGTTTCTCGTCGCTGGTGAGGAAGCGATGGAGCCTCGGGGAGGAGTCCTTCAAGCGGTCCTTCCAGTTGCCGCGGGGCTCCTGGGACATCGGCCGGGCCAGCCGGGGCCGACATAAAACCGCACCCAACAGGGAAGCGGGAGGCCTCGCGAGGTGCGGCGTGGGGCGCGGCCTCCACGCCAACGGCTTTCAAGCGCACCCGGTGTCGGCGACCCAGTGATGGGTTCCAACCCAACAGCGGTTCGTGCGGCGGCGGCGTCGCTGCCCACCCGTTTCGGCGATTTCAGGATCGTCGCCTACCGTGACATCCCGACCGGCAAGGAGCACGTGGCGGTCGTCAAAGGCGACGTCTCGGCGGGCGGCGGGGCAGACGTGCTGGCGCGCATCCATTCCGAATGCCTGACGGGCGACATCTTCCATTCCCTGCGCTGCGACTGCGGTGCGCAGTTGGAGGAGACCCTGCGGCAGATCGAGCAGGCAGGGCGCGGCGTCGTCCTGTACCTTCGCCAGGAGGGGCGCGACATCGGCCTCGTGGGCAAGATCGCCGCGTATGAACTACAGGAGCAGGGACTCGATACGGTCGACGCCAACCTGGAGCTGGGTCACCCGGCGGACGCCCGCACGTATGAGGCGGCCCGCGACATGCTGTCCGACCTGGGTGTTTCGTCGGTGCGCCTGCTCACCAACAACCCGGCCAAGGTGGAGGCCCTGGAGGCGCTCGGGGTCCACGTGGCCGAGCGGCTGCCCCTTGAGGTGCCGCCGACGGAGGACAACCGGGACTACCTGGCCACGAAGCGGGAGCGCATGGGGCACCTTCTTCGGCTACCAGGTTCCGAGTAGTTTGAGGATGCCGGCGACCAGCACCAGAACGGCCGCGACCAGGTGAAGGAGCGGACCGAAGCTGGCGCCCAACGGCAACAGCAGGAGGACGCCCACGACCAACGCGGCGACGGCCACGAGTTGGCTGCCGGCCAGGCGGCCCAGGAGCATGAGCACGCCAATGATGATGAGGCCGATCGCGGCGGCCTCCAACAGGTACGGAATCGCCAGGCGCCCCATGAGCATGAGGATGCCCAGGACCGTGAGCAGGATGCCGATGACCAGGTCCGGCGTGGACCGGCCGGCCAGGCTCTTCTTCGCCATGCCTCGTCGATGGTGCCCTGCTTCAAAGGGCGTCCGTTTCGTAGGCGGCCCGGAACCAGGCCACCGCTTCGTCGTCCAGTTCCTTGAGCTTGACCCGATAGCTCCAGCGTCCGCCCATGTCGTCTTCACGGAGCCTGGGGCTTTGGATGCGAAACGGCACCAGGAACCGGATGAACAGGTGCCCATCCAGGTGCGCCTGGGGGCAGTGGAGGAACCGCGTGCGTCCCAGGAGGCAGACGCGGCTCTTGGTGGCCGTGATCGTCACGGGACCCGCTTCGCCGACCGCTTCCGCGATGGCCCGGAAGAGCTTCCAGCCGTCAGGTCGGCGCTCGAAGAAGGCCCTGGCGGCGGCTTCGTCGGCGAGGCTGGCGAAAGGGACGGCCACGTCCCGGCAGCCGCCGGGCGACGGATAGGTTCACCGACCCCTGCCCAAACCCCTAAGCCGCTTGTCCAAGTCGATGGGAACCGTTGAGCGGAAGCATCATCGTGAAGGGGGCCAGGGAGCACAACCTCAAGGGGTCCGATCGACCTTCAGAAAGGTCGATCATCAAGGGTGGGCACCGGCCTGCGGCCGGGCCCACGCCGGTTCCGGGAGTGTGCGCATGAGTGGTTCCATCATCGTCAAGGGCGCGCGCGAGCACAATCTGAAGGGAATCGATGTGGAGATCCCGCGGGGGACGCTCACGGTCGTCACCGGCCTGTCCGGCAGCGGCAAGTCGAGCCTCGCCTTCGACACCATCTACGCCGAAGGGCAGCGCCGCTACGTCGAGAGCCTGTCCGCCTACGCCCGCCAGTTCCTGGGCCAGATGAAGAAGCCGGAAGTGGACCACATCGAAGGGCTCAGCCCGGCGATCTCCATCGACCAGAAGACCACCAGCCGCAACCCGCGCTCCACGGTCGGCACCACCACGGAGATCTACGATTACCTCCGCCTGCTCTGGGCCCACGTCGGCACGCCCCACTGCCCCCACTGCGGCCAGACCATCGGCCGCATGAGCGTCGACCAGATCGTCGCCGAGACCATGGCGGTCGAGGAAGGCGCCAAGATCCAGGTGACGGCGCCGGTCGTGCGCGACCGCAAGGGCACCCACGAGAAGCTGTTCAAGGACCTCCAGGCGCAGGGCTTCGTGCGCGTCTACGTGGACGGCGAGCTGGGCACCGTGGACCAGAAATGGGACCTGGGCCGCTACGACAAGCACACCATCGAGGTGGTCGTCGACCGCCTCGTGGTCAAGGACGGCATCCAGGAGCGCCTGGCCGACGCCATCGAGACCAGCTTCGGCCTCACGGAGGGCCTCGTCTCCATCGTGGTGCCCGGCGATGAGCGGCTCTACTCCGAGAGCTACGGCTGCCCCGACCACGGCGCCGTGCTGCCGGAGCTGGTGCCCCGCATCTTCAGTTTCAACAGCCCACACGGTGCCTGCCAGCGTTGCAGCGGCCTCGGCTTCAGCCTGCAACCGGACGAGAAGCGCATCATCAAGGACGCCTCCAAGTCGATCGCCAAAGGCTGCTTCCACCACGAGGTATTCATCTTCAAGAGCTGGATGGGGCGCTGGCTGCGGCAGGTGGCCAAGAAGCTCGACATCGACCTCACCGTACCGTGGGAGGAGATGCCGGACGTCCACAAGGACGTCATCCTGTTCGGCAGCGCCGAGAACGTGGACTACAACTTCAGCGGCACCAACGCCAAGGGCGGCGAGTATCAGTTCGCCGGCAGCAGCAACTGGGAGGGCATCGCGGCGCGGCTGCAACGCCTCCTCATGGAGTCCCAGAGCGACCGGGCCAAGGACCGCATCCGGAGCTTCATGGTGGAACGCGCCTGCCCGACCTGCGGCGGCGCCCGGTTGCGCCCGGAGATCCTCGCGGTCACCATCGCAGACAACAACCTCCACCAGGCGACCACCCGCAGCGTCACCGACGCCCTCGCCTGGTTCGAAGGGCTGCCGGAGCAGCTGACGGAGCGGGAGGCGAGCATCGCGGAAGAGATCCTCAAGGAGATCGTGGCGCGCCTGCGCTTCCTGGACAACGTCGGCCTGGGCTACCTGAGCCTCGACCGGACCAGCAGCACGCTGAGCGGCGGCGAATCCCAGCGCATCCGCCTCGCCAGCCAGATCGGCTCGGGGTTGCAGGGCGTCCTCTACGTCCTCGACGAGCCTTCCATCGGCCTCCATCAACGGGACAACCACCGGCTCCTCGAGACGCTGAAGCACCTGCGCAGCCTGGAGAACACGGTCATCGTCGTCGAACACGACGAGGACACCATGCGGGAAGCCGACTACCTGGTGGACCTGGGCCCCGGCGCCGGCGAACACGGTGGCCACATCGTCGCCGCCGGCACGCCCGCCCAGGTGACGCGCTCCAAGAAGAGCCTCACCGGCCAGTACCTCGCCGGCACACTCGGCATCCCGGTCCCTGAGAGCCGCCGCGCCGGCAACGGCAAGTTCCTGGAGATCAAGGGAGCCCGCGCCAACAACCTGCAAGAGCTCGACGTGGCCCTCCCGCTGGGCTCCTTCATCGCCGTCACCGGCGTCTCTGGCAGCGGCAAGTCCACGCTCATCAACGAGACGCTCTACAAGGGCACCCTCGCCCACCTGGGCCTGGTGGGCGGCGAGAACCCCGGCGACCACGACACCATCAAGGGCCTCAAGCACATCGACAAGGTCATCGACATCGACCAGAGTCCCATCGGCCGCACCCCCCGCAGCAACCCCGCGACCTACACCGGTGTCTGGACCCCCATCCGGGAGCTGTTCGCCATGACCCAGGAGGCCAAAGCCCGCGGCTACAAGGCCGGCCGCTTCAGCTTCAACGTCAAAGGGGGGCGCTGCGAGAGCTGCCAAGGCGACGGCATGGTAAAGATCGAGATGCACTTCCTGCCCGACGTCTACGTCCCCTGCGAGGTCTGCAAGGGCGCCCGGTACAACAAGGAGACCCTCCAGGTCGCCTACAAGGGCAAGAACATCCGGGAGGTGCTCGACCTCAGCGTCGAAGAGGCCCTCGTGTTCTTCAAGGACCTCCCGTCCATCTTCCGGAAGCTCAAGACCATCGACGATGTGGGCCTTGGCTACATCCGGCTCGGCCAACCCGCCACGCAACTCAGCGGTGGCGAAGCCCAGCGCGTCAAGCTCGCCACAGAGCTCTCCAAGCGCAGCACCGGCAAGACGCTCTACATCCTCGACGAACCCACGACCGGCCTCCACGTCCACGACGTCCAACACCTGCTCAAGGTGCTCCAGCGACTCGCGGACGGCGGCAACAGCGTCGTCGTCATCGAACACAACCTGGATGTCATCAAGTGCGCCGACTGGGTCATCGACCTCGGACCAGAAGGAGGAAGCGGAGGAGGGCAGATCATCGCCGAAGGCACCCCCGAAGAGGTCGCCGCCGTGCCGGGAAGCTTCACCGGCAAGTACCTGGCGCCCCTCCTGGCGGTGCCCGTGGCGGCCACGGCGACCTAGGGCGCGATCAGGAGTGCGGGTTGTCGCACGTGTAGTGCCACACCGTCACCGGGCCAGCGGAGACGAGGGGCTTCCAGGAGCCCTTCCACAGGCACGCCTGGTACTCAGGGATGTACACGTCGACCGTCGTACAGTCGGGCTGCAGGTTCGTACCCACCTCGACCGGACCGACGCCGAACGTCGCATACCAGAACGTGTTGCACTGCGGGTTCTCCGGCGCCGCGGAAGCCCCCGGAAGGGCAGCGGCACCGAGGGTCACGAGCATGGCAGCGACCAGCAAGGCGCGAAAGACCATGCCCCAGCAGCCGACGCCCCCGGCTTCAAGCTTCCGCGCCATCGAACACCTTAAATGAGACCCCCAAGTCGGCCGGCCTCAGCCCCTGGTGAAGCTTCAGAGCCTCCCGGAAACACCACGCTCCCGTAGTGTAGCGGCCAATCATAACGGACTCTCAATCCGTTGACTCGGGTTCAAATCCCGGCGGGAGCACTTCTCATGCCGGCCACGTGCCGGCCCCCCGATCCTCCGTTCATCGGTTCGGTCCCTCGGGGTACGCCTCATATAGGGGCCTTCTGTTCACAAACGCCGGTACAGCCTGCGTGCTGTCCATTCGGTGGTTTGTTTGACATTGCGTACTCGCCCTTCGATTCCAACAGCCCTGGGTCTCCTCGCCTTCGCGGCGTTCGCCCTCCTCATGATTCCTGG
>JBMYRW010000068.1:0-6557 GCA_049602735.1 Thermoplasmatota archaeon | reverse complement strand
CCCCGATGCGGCATTGGTTGTACGAAACGTCGCCCCCACTGCACCCATATTCGTAGGCGGAGACATGCGCATGGCTCTCGCCGGCGGCCTCCTGGTGGGCGATCACGTCGCCGCCATCGTAGTCGCACATGAACCAGCCACCGTTCACGCAGTGCAGGATGTAGCCGACCTGCGCCCAGGTGCCAAGGCCGGGCACGGAGATGACGGCCCAGTGCTGGTAGCGGTCCTCGCTGCCACTCTCGTCGCATCCGTCGCCTTCGTTGTCGTAGTGGCCCAGGCAGGCGGTCGCGACTGTCGCGTCACCGGCACATTCGTAGTACCCGACATCCGCGGTGGCGGTGGGGGCGGCGGTCATGAGCAGGCAGGCGGCGATCAACAGACTCAGGGGCTTCATTCAGGTTTCCTCCATGGTGGAGGAAACCGCGTAGAGGCCTACGAAGAAGAGGGCTGGCAGCTTTTTTCCTGCGGCCGGAGTGACCCCAGGGCCCTCGGTACAAGGGCCCGGTCCTGATGGGTCAGATCACGCTCGCCGGCAGCTTGAGCGCCTTGTGGCGCTTGGCGACGTCCTTGTCGTCGAGGAGCCGGAAGCCGTCGCCGTCGATGACGGCGATGTCGAAGCCGTTGCCGCTGGCGGCGTCGCGGCGCATGGCGGCATTCAGGCCCCGGATGGCGAGGTCGATGCCGGCCTTGACGTCGATGTCGGGGCTGTGGCGGTCCTCCATGACACCGTAGACGAACGGACTGCCGCTGCCGGTGGTGGTCCAGTCGTCACTGATGGAGCCGCCGGCCGCATCGACGCTGAAGACGTGGCCGCCGCGCAGGTCGTAGCCGGCGACGATGAGCTGCACGTGGAACGGCTGGTACTTGCTGCGGTTGAGCAGGTTGCCCAGCAGGGTCGCGGCGCCCTTGACCGGCATGGGCTGGTCGCGCTTGAAGCGGTAGAGCTGCGCCTCGGCGTTGAGGTAACGGGCCATCGCCTGGGCGTCGCCGACGAGGCCGGCCGTGGTGAGCGCGATGTGGTCGTCGACGGCGTAGAGTTTCTGGGTCGCCTTGTGGGCGATGAGGTGGCCGGCGGTGGCGCGGCGCTCGGTGGCGACGACGACGCCGTCGCTGCAGCGCAGGGCGAGGGTGGTGGTGCCGGTCTTGACGGCGTTCTCGTGGCCGGTCATGGGTACGGCCGCGTCCACGGCGCCGCCACCTTATACCGTTGGCGCCCGGGCTGCCGGGCCATTGTTGGGCGGCGGCCATCCGTCCGGCCCACCCTTAAGCCTCGGACCTGCAAGGTGGGGTCTAGGAGGAATCCTGTATGAACCTCGTCCACTGGACCTTGGCCCTGACCCTGATCGCCCTTGCCCCGCTTGCCGCCGCCCAGGAGGCGTCGCCGACGGAGCGCGCCCTTGAGGTGCGCTTCACGGACGCCGACTGCGGCTCCGACATGACCGATTGCCTCGTCTGGACCGGCGATGACGTGAGCGTCGTCGGCTACGGCGACCAGGTGGTCCTGACGGTGCACAATGATGCCAGCACCGCCGTCAACGTGGTGGTCTACCTCGACGTGATGGGCTGGGGCTCCGGTGGCACCGTGGAAGAGCCTGTGGGCCCCGAGGAGACCCAGGAGAGCCAGGCCGATTCCGAGACCGACCCGGGCGCGGATGCCAGCGGCGACGAGCCGGCGCGTGACGCGGGCCGCCTGGACGCCCTGGCCCCCGGCACGTCCGGCACGATCAGCTTCACCGTCCCTGACCACACGGGCACGCTCAGCCTCGTCTTCGACGACGGCGCCCGCGAGCTCGCCCGCCACGACGTCGCCTACTACATGACGCTGGAGACCGGGCACCCCGACGCCCCTGTCCAGTACGACAGCACCGGCAATGAGGACCCGGCCGCCACCGGCAGCATCGATGACGGCACCGACGACCTGGACAACGTGGCCGACGGCGCCGACGGCGCCGACGGTGCCGGCACCCAGGCTGAGGACGAGGACGCTTCAGGCCTTGGCCTCGTGCTCCTGGTGACGGGTCTGCTGGTGGCTGTGGCCGCCCGCCGCCGCAGTTAGACGCCTTGCCGGCCCCGTGGCCGGCCGCCTTCACCTCCTTCCCCCTCCCCTCCCCCCCGGTTCGGCTCCCTCCCGTGCCCCCACAATCGCTTTTGAAGCCGCCCGGGTCGGCGGCCCCGTGCAGCCCCCTATCGTCATCCTCGTGGGCACCAGTCACCCCGGCAACGTGGGCGCCGTGGCCCGCTGTGCGGCCAACTTCGGCGTCGAGCAGCTGCGCTTCGTGGCCCCCCGCTGCGACATCAAGACCGGCGAGGCGGTGGCGCGGGCCAAGCACGCCAGGCACCTCCTGGAGGACGCCCTGGTGGTGGACGAACTGGAGGAGGCCCTGGAGGGCACGGCGCTCTCGGTCGGCACCACGGCCCGCACGACCCTGGCCCCCAACCGTTTCCTGCGCAAGACCACGGACGTCCGCGACTGGGCAGAGGACCTGGCCAAGGGAGAATGGGACGGCCAGCTGGCCATCGTGTTCGGCCGCGAGGACTCCGGGCTCACCGCCGAGGAGGTCAACCAGCTCGACGAGCTCGTCACCGTCCCGACGGCGGACTACGCCAGCCTCAACCTGGCCCACGCGGTCAGCCTCCTCTGTTACGAGCACTTCCGTGTGCGGGAGACGACGCGCATCACGCCGGAACGCACGAGCAGCCCGGACACCCTGCGCCACCTGCACAAGGCGTTCGATGCCCTGGCGGACGAATGCGAGCCGCGCGCCTGGCGCCGCGAGGTGGCCAAAGGGATGTGGCGCAAGATCCTCGGCCGCAGCCGCCCCGGTGACTACGAGATCCACAACATCATCGGCATCCTGGGCAACGCCCTGAAGCGCTTCGACCACCCGGAGTTCGCCACACCCAACAGCCGCCGCGTGCTGGCCCAGAAGGGGCTCTTGGTCACCGAGAAGCTGACCGTGGCGGACGTGGAAGACGACGGCGCGGCCCCGGACGACTCGGAAGAGTGAGGACGGCCACCCTGCGAAAGGGGTAAGTCGCCGAGTCCGGTGGGCGCGGCATGGTCGGTCGGTCGCTGGTGGCAGGCTTGATGATCGTGCTCCTGGCAGGCATGGGCCTGTCAGTGGGCAGCGCCCAGTTGGATGACGGCATCCCGCCGTGTACGGAGATTCTGCCCTGCACCCATTGGGCCAGCCAAGGCAGCACGGGCCCCGCCAATGAGATCCACGTGGCGGTCAACCCCCTCGACGACGACCATTTCCTCGTGGTGGGCAAGGACTACGGCCTGGGCGCCTCGAGCGCCTGCCGGCCCAGTGGCGCCTTCAGCGTCGCCTCCGCGTTCTACGTCACCTTCGACGGCGGCGACACCTGGGAGACCGGCCGCGTGCCGGCCCCGTACCCCAACGGCGGCGCCGAGCCGAGCCCCCTCCCCTACAAGTGCGGCAGCGACCCGGTCGCGCTCTTTGGCGCCGACGGCACCGCCTACTACGTCCTGCTCAACTTCCAGTACGAAGGGGGCCGACAGGCGGCGATCGCCGTCGCCCGCAGCCCCGACGGCGGCCTCACCTGGCCCGCCAGCGACATCCGCATCCTGGACACAGGCGCCGGCATGGACAAGGAATGGGCCGCCGTGGGCCCTGATGGCCGCATCCACGTGGTCTGGACGGACGTCTACAGCGGCCAGATCCGTTACAGCCGCAGCGACGGCACCCCCGCCATGGCCTTCGAAGCGCCGCGGCAACTCAGTTTCGCCGGCAGCGGCAACCCGGCCGTCGTGGTCGACACGGGCCCGGGCGATGACGTGGTGGTCGCGTGGCGTAGCGGCGGCAACCTGCTGTTCCGGACCAGCGACGACGCCGGCGCCACCTTTGATGCCGCCCGCATCGCCCTCACCGTCAACCCTTACGACTCCAGCGGCCCGCCCCGCCTGCCCTTCATGCCCCAGCTCGCCATCGACGACGACCCCGCCAGCCCGTACGCCGGCCGCATCTACCTGGTGTGGCCTGGCCGCGCCACCGGCGGCGGCTCCAACGTCCAGATGGCTGCCAGCGGTGACGGCGGCGACACCTGGACGAGCCCCGTGGACCTCAGCACCGCGTTCCGTGGCTCGATCGCGGCGCTTCCGACAGTGAGCGTCGCGCCCGGCGGCCGCGTCGATGTGGCCTGGATGGACACCCGCGGCAGCCTCGTGAGCATCCAAGGGTACCGCAGCTACACCACGTGGGTGACCAGCAGCGGCGACGGCGGCGGCTCCTGGCAGGACGCCTTGCCCATCACGGACCTGCCTCTGGTGGCCGCCTGGTCGAAGCACCAGGACGGCAGCGTGTTCATCGGGGACTACATGGGCCTCGCTTCCACCGCCGACGGCATCTGGCCCGCCTACAGCGCCAACGGCGGCGACCGCGTCGCCCAAGGGCTGGACCCCGACCTGTTCCAGCGCGCCGACGCCTACCTGGGCGAGGTACCCGTCTCCCTACCGGTCACCGGCCTTCCGCCACCCGCCGGCGACGTGCCCAGCCTCCCCGCACCCCCCGCAACACCCCCGACGGAGCCGATCCCGCCCGTCGTCAGCCGCCAGGGCGGCCTGGAGCTGCGCCTCACCACGCCGACGCAAGGTTGACCCGCCGCGCCCGCCATCCTGGCCCGTGGTCTCCTGGCTGCCCCACCTGGTCATCCCCGGCCTCTTGGCGCTGGCGTTCTTCCCCGCCTCGCGCAAGCGCCTTCTCGCCTTGGCGCCCTTGGTCTGGCTGCCGGACGTGGACTACATCGTCCCGAGCGCCCACCGGGCGGCCACCCATAGCGTGCTGATCCCGCTCGCCCTACTCGTCGCGGTGACGGTGCTGTGGCGCCGGCAGGACCCCACCGCGCGCTGGGCGGAGTTCGTCACCCGCCCCGGCCACCCCGTCAACCTCACCATCGCCGCGTACTACTTCGCCAGCCACATCCTCCTCGACGTCTTCCAGGGCGGCGTCGTCCTCCTGTGGCCCCTCCTGGACACCAACGTCTACCTGGGCTTCCAGCTCATCCTTGATACCGGCACCAACACGTTCACGCCCAGCGGCGAGGCCGGCACGGAGCAGGGCGCCCCCGCCCTGTCGCCCCGTTACCCCTGGATCAGCACCCGTGACACCGCCATCGCCGCGTTCCTGGTCGCCACCCTGGCCTTCTGGGGGCTCTTAAAGGGCTGGCAGCGCGCCACGGGCAGGGCCCCGCCCCGCCCGGTCGTGGTGGAGCGTCCCTCGATGCTCCTGGGGACCATCCAAAAAAGGTAAAGTCCGCCCCGTCGAACAAAAGGCGTGCAATCGAAGCTCCTGCGGCCCCGCGCCTGGCTCGCCCTCCTTGTGACCGCAGCGATCCTCCTGGCCGGCTGCAGCAGCGGCGGCGGTCGTGACAGCGACGAGGACGGCCTGGCCGACGGCGTCGAGAAGGACGGATGGACGATCCGCGTGGACCTGGTGGGCAAGCGCATCGAACGCCAGGTCTCCAGCGACCCCAACGACATCGACACGGACGGCGACGGGCTCGACGACGAAGAGGAGTTCTTCCTCACCCTCGACCCCAGCAACCCCGACACGGACGGCGACGGACTCTCCGACTGTCAGGAGGCCAAGCACAGCATCCGCAGCCAATGCGAAGACCCCGACTTCAGCGGGCCCTTCGACGGCGGCACCGACACGGATGCCAAGAACGCCGACAGCGACCCCGGCTTCGACCGTTACGTCAACAACGCCCTCGGCTACGACGACCCCACCGACTCCATCGGCAGCGGGCCCGTCGCCTGGGGGGACGGCATCAACGACGGCGAGGAGCTGGCCGGCTACGAGATTACCCTCCCCAACGGCCTCGTGCGCACCGTCAAGACCGACCCGGCCAACGGTGACACGGACGACGACGGCCTCGGCGACGGCGAAGAACGGTTCCTGTACGGCAGCGACCCACTTAACCCGGACACGGACGGCGACGGATGCATCGATGGCCGCGACCCCATCCCGGACCAGGCCGAGCGCTACAAGCTGGGACTCGACGACTTCCGCCTCAAGCGCGGCGGCGACGCCCTGGGCAACGCCGACATCCGCCTCCAGGTCAACATCGCCAACAACATCCTGTCTGTGCCCAACGCAGAGGGCTCCTTCCGTGCCAGCGAAGGGGAACGCATCGGCATCGCGAGCCGCGACCCTGCGCCACAGAAGCTGGCCGATTGTGACGCCCAGAGCAACACGATCACGCCCGCCTGGGACCCCTGGGTGCTCGTCCAAGTGGTCGCCTACCAGGTGCAGAGCAACGGCGACGCCATCCCGATCGACCACTTCAGCCAGACCAGCGGCGTGGGTGCCGCGTCCGTGGAGTGGGGCGTCTTCTGGAACGTCCGCGAAGGCACGTTCACCTGGGACAAGACCACCGGGCAGACGTTCCGCGGGCCCCTCCACTGGCAGGGCGCCGACGCGGAGATCTGGTTCGAGCCCGTGGTCGTCTAGGCCGCGCCGCCGGGGGGCAACCCTTATCGACGCCACGCCACCATAGACCTCTTGCCGGCAGAGCCGGCCCGGCCCTGGTCCCTT
>JBMYRW010000067.1:0-7116 GCA_049602735.1 Thermoplasmatota archaeon | reverse complement strand
GCCGCACGCGACGATCGGCGGGCGCTTTACTCAGGGCGCCCAGGGCCCGGTTGCGCAGCCGGGTGGGGACGAAGCGGGCGGCCGACTTGGCCAGCCGGCTGCCGGTCACGGCAGCGGCGAGCCGGTTGCGGGGGACGCCTCCCTCGTTGCTACGGGGAAGCTCCGCCGGCATGCCGGCCGGATCCAGGTCCAAGTGACGCGCGACCCGTTCCAGGGTGCGCTTCGTGTCGCGGGTCAACTCTGGGAACGTGAGCACCAGCAACCGGCCGTCCAAGGCCGCCTGCCAACGGGCGACCTGTTCGTCGTAGTGGCCGAGCTCCAGGTACAACCTGGCCACGCCCCAGCGACGGTCAGCAAACGCTTGGTCGGCCAGGAGCGCATCGTGGAAGCCCAGGAGCTGCCGGCGACGACGGACGTCCATGCGGTAATGGCTCCAGGCGCGGTCCACGGGGTCCCGCAGCACGGCGATGGCACGGGCATCCGGCGCTTCGGCGAGCACGCGGGCGGGCCCTTCGGGGTGCCAGAGCAGGCTCGTGGAGCCATCCAGGCGCCGCTGGCCAGCTTCGGCGCCCCGGTAGAGCTTCTCGTAGGCGGCCCTGCTGGTGACAGGGTAGACCGGTAGCTGCCGGCTCCCCGTCGGCAGGTCGCCGGCGGCCTCGCGGGCCTTGGCCTGCCGCACGGTGACCCGTTCGACGCCGGTGAGGAAATGGGGCTCCTTGACAGGCGGGGCGAAGACGTCCGGGTGTTGGGCCAGGGCATCGAAGAGGCTCGTGGTGCTGGCCTTGGCCGCGCCGACCAGGAACGTGTCGGCGCTCATGCCGCCGGCGCTTCGAAGGCGATCAGCTGCTCGGCGACGCGGCGGTCGATCCGGTAGACGTTGTTGATCTGCTCCACGTTGGGCACCTCGCAGGACGCCGCCAAACGGCCATCGGCCTCGGCGTCGAACGCCTCCAGCGTGCTGGGCCCTTCCTTGGCGCCGGGGATGATGTCCAGGTACCGCTTGCGGATCGGCGACGAGCCTGCCAGCAGATAGCGGCCGAGCCAGTCGGCGCCGCGCCCCCAGCCGGCCGTGGCGACCTGGCCCACCAGGTTCCAGGCCGCGTCGTAGTGGTTGAGCTGGGCCGTGCCGCTGTCGCAGACCCAGTAGCCCGTGCCGCTCGGGTCGAGGCGGACGGAGTGGGGGCCGCTGAGCCCGAGGTCCCTCGCCTCGCCGGTCTCCAGGTCGATCACGCCGCCGTGGCCCTGCTTCTTCAGGAGCTTCTCGGCGACCTTGGTGAGCACCTGCCGGCCGGTCACGTGGTGGACAAGGGCCGCGAGGTGCCCTTGGTGGTCCGCGAAGACCTGGTTACCGTGGAACCGGTTGCGCACCTCCTGATCCGCGCGGGCCGTCGGGGCATCGGCGCGGAACCGGTCCAGGTCGACGCGGCGGGCCTCGCCGCGGGCCAAGGGGATGCCCACCGCTTCGTCGCGCCCGGTGTTGGCCAGCCAAAGGGTGTCGCCGATGACGGCCATCTCGTGGACATCGTCCAGGTCCGCGGGGGCCATCTCCTCCACAGTGCTGCGGTCCAGGTCGTAGCAGCGCAGGTCGCCGCCGGTGGTGGCGTACAGTCGCTCCAGGGCCTCGGGGTGCCAGGCGAGGCTGCTGACACCGAGGTCGCCCCAAGCCTGCATGCACGGCACCGGGTGCCAACCGTCCTCGTCCAGCACCTGCACCGGGCGGAGGTCCGCGCGGTCGAGCTTGCGGTCGAGGCGCATGGCGTTGATGCTGCCGGTGACGACGATGGCGTCGCGGGGCCCGAGCAGCTCTTGGACGTGCACGGCGGCGCGACCCCGGCGCCCGGCATAGGCTGACCGGTCGAAGGGCGACCGGCGAACCGTCGATGCCAAGTTTCAACCGCCTGGCCGCCAGGTGTCGGACGTGAAGGTGGCGTTCGCGGCCCGGAACATGCCCCCCAAGGTGATCGGTGGCCTGGAGCGCTTCAGCGACGATGTGCTCGCGGGCCTCCGGCGCGACTTCGAGGTCACGGAGGTGGCCAACCGGCGCGGTCGCCGCTGGACGGCCCCGTACCTGGCGACCGCCAAGCCGCGCCTGGTCGGTGCCATCCGCGCCGGTGCCCAGGTGGTCGACGCGAGCGATGCCAGCTTGGCCCCGGCGCTGGCCGGCCTGAAGGCACCGACGCAGGTCCGCGTCCACGGCCTCGATCTCCTGCACCCCCATCCGATCTACCAGAAGGTGGTGCGCCGCTACCTGCCCAAGGTGGACGTCATCGTGGCCAACAGTGAGGCGACGCGGGGCCTCCTGGCCGACTTCGGCATCACCGAGGAGCGCACCCGCGTGGTCAACCCCGCCGCGGACGCCCCCGCCGGCCACCGCCCCGACCCGCAACCCGGCCGCATCCTGTTCCTTGGCCGCCTCGTCGAGCGCAAGGGGGTCCTGCCCCTGGTAGAGCGGGTCTGGCCGCACCTGGCCGACCATCCAGAGGTCTACCTGGACATCGTCGGCGACGGCCCCCTGCGGGAAGAGGTCGAGGAGGCGGTCGACCTGGCCCCCTCCAACGACCGCATCACCCTCCACGGCGCCCTCCCCCAGGGACCGCTGGAGCAGCTGTTCGCCCGCGCGGACTGCTTCGTCATGCCCAACCGCGCCACCCCAGGCGACTGGGAAGGCTTCGGCATCGTCGCCGCCGAAGCGGCCGCGCGCGGGGTGCCCGTGGTGGCCCACGCCGTTGACGGGATGGACGACGCCATCATCCACGGCGCCACCGGCCTGAAGGTCCCCGGCCCCGACGACCGCGCCCTGGCCGCCGCCATCCTCAAGGTGGTGGACCGACGCGAACTGGGCGACCGAGCCGCCATCGCCGCCGAAGCCGCCTCCCGTTGGAGCGCGGCGCGCCTACACCGCGACTATGCGGCGTTGACACGCGAGACGGCTGCCCTGGCACTTTAAACGCGGCTCGGGGTCGGCGGCCTGTGCAGACCCTGGTGCTGATCCCCGCCTACAACGAGGAGGCGCATGTGGGCAAGGTCGTGGAAGCGGTCGTCGCCCAAGGCTACGATTGCCTCGTCATCGACGACGGCAGCCAGGACCAGACCGCCAAGGCGGCCGCAGCAGCCGGCGCACGCGTCGTGCAGAACCGCCGCAACATCGGCCTGGGGCGCACCATTCGACGGGGCTACCAGGAGGCGCTGGCCGCCGGCGCCGAGGTCGTGGTGCAGCTCGATGCGGACGGCCAGTACGACGCCAAGGAGATCCCCGCGGTCATCGCCCCCATCGTGGAGGGACAGGCGGACATGGTGCTGGGCAGCCGTCTCGACGACCTGCGTTACAAGATGCCGGCGATCAAGAAGTTCGGTAACCGCGCCTTCACGTGGGTGCTGCGGCGGCTCACCGGCGCCGATGTGCGCGATGGCCAGACCGGCTTCCGCGCCCTCCACCGCGAGGTCCTCGAACACTGCCTACCCATCAACGAGTTCTCCTACACCCAGGAGATGATCATCCGGGTGGCCAAAGAGAAGTTCCGCATCGTCAGCGTCCCGATCCAGTTCTACAGCCGCTACGACGGCGAGAGCCGCCTTTTTGGCAGCCCCTTCGGCTTCGCCGTGAAAGGCTGGTGGATCATCCTGCGCACCTGGCGCGACTACCACCCGTTCCGCTTCTTCATCGGCCCCGCCGTCATCCTCCTGCTGGGCGCCATGGTGGCCGCCGGCGTGGTGGTGGACCACGTGCTCACCACCGGGCACCTACAGGGACGCCTCGGGACCCTCATCACCAGCGGCGTGCTGCTGCTCTTCAGTGTCCAGTTGATGCTGATCGGCCTGCTGGCCGACATGGTCCGGACCCATACCAAATACTAGCCACCCGCCGACGGCGCGGCCTGCATGGCCGCCTGCGTTGGCGCCGGCGCGGTCCAGACGTGGGCCCCCGCGCCGTGGTAGACATGGGCGAACGGCGGCAGGTCGAACTTGGCCGTCCCGAGCCCTGCCCCTGTACTGCCGGCGTGGTAGACCGCCAGCGGCGACCCGTAAGCCGCCAGGAAACCTTCGATGCGCGCAGGGTCCCGCACCGATCGCACCCGGTCCCAGTCGGCCCGCTTGTTGGGGTCATCGAAGAGCCCCGGGGACGCCACGGCGCGCCCACTGTCGGCTGCCGCCAGAGGCCCGGCCAGGTTGTCCACGAGCATCACCGTCGAGGGATGCGTGCGGGCGTCGATCCACCGGAGGCCCTGCCACGCCTCGTCATCCACCCATTGCGTGGGCGGCTCGGGCTCATCCCAGGCCGCCGCAAGCGTCGGCGCGGCCGTCGCGAGGACCAGCACGGCCACCACAGGGGCCTCCCAGCGCCGCAGGCGACCCCAATCCGTGTGGCCCCAACGTACCCCCGGATCGGTGCGCACGCCGGCAGCAAGGAGTGCCACGAGGCCGATGCCGGCCAACGGCAGCACCAAGAGGTCGAGCATCAACAGGAAACGACGGAACAGGATCGCCTCCGCCAGCACGTTCGCCAGCACTAGGACCACCAACAGGGCCGGCAGGACCGCTTGGCCACGGCGCACCAACGCCGCCGCGCCCAGGAGGCCCAAGCCCAGGTACGCCACAGCCGATTCATGGTACACCTCCACGGTCACGAAAGAACCCCCGAGGCCGCCTCCGCCACCAGCCGCGCTGCGCTGTAGCTTCTCCGCCAAGAGGTCCGTGAAGGTCACCGGGAACGCCAGCCACACCGGCACCGCCAGCACCACCGCTGTACCGGCCGCCAGCGCCCACCCCCGCCACGCCGCAGCGTCGCGACGACGGGCAAGGTCCCATACGGCGAACGCGGCGAAGCCCACGCCGGCCAACAGGAACGTGGGCCGATGCCAGATGGCGATGCTGGCCAGCAGGAGACCCAACGGGAGCCACGCGCGTCGGCCTGCACACCACGTCGCCAAGAGCAACAGGCCAAGGGCCACGAGGTTCTTCTCATACAACCGGTCCATGGCGGCCAGGCCGGCGAACGTCCCGAACGCCAACGCCGCCGACGCCAACGCCGCCCGGTCGCCGCCCCAGTGCCGAGCGACCAGGTACACCGGCACCACGGACGCCGCCGCGAGCACAGGGAACAGGAACCGCACATGCGCCAGGCTGTCCAGGCCGGCCATATGGGCCAGCGCCGCCTGCAACGCCAACAGCCCCTGAGGGAACTGACGCTGCGACCACGCCGCCTGACCATCGAAGCCCCCCAGGACCCCCTCCATCGCCGCGCGGTAGAAGCCGTCGTCATAACCCAGGGGCAACGCGGTGTGACGGTGATGCAGCACCCGCAACGCCACGGCGGCCACGAAGAACAACGCCAACACCCAAGGCGCCCACGCCACACGTTCCGACCGGTCCGGCAGTGGCAACGGCGCCGCGACCGCCGTCAGCAACGCCACCGCCACCCACAACACGGACGCCTCCAGGAGCAACGCCTGGTCGATGCCGCCGAACCTGGCCGCCACGACGGCCGCCAAGAACACCACGCTCACCTGCAGGAACACCAGGCGGATGACGCGTTCCAGGTGCCGGCGCTCCACGACCCCGATGCAGCCACGACGGGCAAAGACCCAACGGTCCGCGAGCCTTCATCAAGGAGCCCTCACTGGGCGCCGCATGGCAACGAAGACCACCTGGATGCTGGCCGCCATGGCGCTCGCCGCCACGCTGGCCGGCTGCACCGGCGCAGACGACGCCGACCGCCAGGCGCTACCCGACCACTGCGACCTCATCGACGAAAACCGCAACCACAGCCGCCTCGTCGTCTTCGACTGCGCCGACAGCCCCCGCGCCGGCAGCACCGTCCAGATGATCATCGACGAATGCTCCCTCGAAGGCGGCGCTACGTTCACCGCCCAGGTCACCAGCATCCAGTCCGGCAACGCCACCTACGACATCAAGGACGCCGGCGGCTTCAAGATCTTCGAAGGCGACCTCTCCATGGACCACCACTCCGACGGCATGCACCTGCCCGCATCGCCCGGCTTCACCGTGACGTTCCGGTTCAGCGACGACTACGAGTCCGTGAACTTCAACGCCAACCTGAGCTGCCCGCGCGCCTAGGACCATCGGCTGCGGCGCAGCGGCGCCCACGCAGGCACCTCAGAGAAGAGAACAGAGAGGGAACGGAAGGAAGGGGAGAGAAAGGCGGGCCGATCAGGCCGCCAGAGGCGTGAAGCGCTCGCTCACGGCAGAGCCCTCGACGCCAGGCGCAGCCACCAGGACGCGGGCCACACAGGACTCGCCGGCCTGGAACGCCGCCTGATTGAGCTCGAAGGTCAACGACAGCTCGTCGCCCGCCTCCAGCTGCATCGTGTTGCCAGCAACACTCAGCGGGGCGTGACGGGTCGGGTAGCCGTAGCCATAGCCGTAACCATAGCCGTAGCCGTAACCATAGCCGTAACCGTAGCCGTACCCGTAACCCGGATCAGGGCCACGGGTGACCATGCCCAGGTCACCGCCCACCAGGAGCGGGCCGACGGTGCGGTCCTGCTCAAGGGGACGGCCGCTCAGACGGAACGACTCCATCGTGCGACCACTGTCGCAGTCAAGCTGGAGGTCCACCTTGTCCACCGTGAACGCGCCGTCCTTGCTGAGTGTGACCAGCGTGGAGATGAACTGCTGGTCGCCGCCGACGGAGTGGACCGGCTTGGCGACGACGGCCGCGGCCCCCGCGGCGCTCGGCAACAACAGGACGGCAAGGACGCCGGCCGTGATGACCGTGCTGATGATGATGCTCTTGGTGTGGGTGGAGTCCATGACGGATCCTCGACAGTTGAACTACAGGCCTCCTGCTTTTAACGGATTTGCTGGGGACCTGCCGTTTCAGACCGACCTAGAGCAGCAATGCTGCCCCTCTCGATGATCACCCGACACGAAAACAAAGGGAGGAAGAGGGTGGGAAAGGGAGGGGAAAGGAAGAGGAGTCAGCGCACCGCTTAGAAGCGGCGGCGGACGAGCACGAGGGCCACACCAAGGGCAGCCAGCAGAGCGATGAGCTCGAAGCCAGGCTGCTCGGCGCCGTCGCCGTCGCCGTTGTCGCCGCCGGTGTTGTCGCCGCCGGTGTTGTCGCCGCCGGTGTTGTCGCCGCCGGTGTTGTCGCCG
>JBMYRW010000066.1:0-7660 GCA_049602735.1 Thermoplasmatota archaeon | reverse complement strand
ACGAGGCCTGCGACGACAACTTGTAGGCTTGATGGAAAGCCCTTGTTCCCTCTTCCCTCTCCTTCTGTTTGGACGATGTGTTGACAGAACCCTCCGGAGTCGCAGGGGGTGGAACCAATTGGTTCCATGGGGTCTAAAGCCGTCAAGTGTTGCGTACAAATGCCCGCTTGCGGGTGGTGATTTGACATGAACAAGACCCTGATCGCTGGCCTGGTGGCGTTGTCCCTGGCCTTCGTCGCAACGCCTGTTGACGCGGACCACGCCCTCGGCTGCACCGGCACGGACCCCAACGTCTGTCACGGCCACTGGAGCTATGGCGACGGCGACTGCTACTACGACTACGATGACCAATACGTGGCCGTCATTGGCTCCGACCTCTACGGCTACGCCGAAGTCTACTCCTACTGCTACCAAAGCTGGTTTGGAGAATGCGAGGGTGACAACGCCTACGCCGCCCTGTCGCAGGGCAGCGCCTGGAACCCTGGCCCCACCGGCTACAGTTCCGTCTTCGTCTGGGGCGGCGAGAACCGCTGCTACGACGACAACAACTGCACCGTCTACTACAGTGCCCGCGACACCAACACGGGCACCTACGAGTCCGGTTACCTGTACGACGAGCCGTGCGACGACACGCTCTAGAGCGTTCGACGCTCCCTTCTTCTCCTTCTTTCGTACGTTTTTGCGCCTCAGCGGCCGCCGCGTCCCTGTCCGTCGACCTCAAGTCCCCCACGGCGATGAGGGTCGGTCCATGATGCGAACCACCTCCCTGTTCTTGTCAGCCCTGCTGTTGGCCGTCGCCGTGCCGGCCCAGGCCGACCACGGCCTCGGCTGCCTCGGCGACGATCCGACGGTCTGCCACGGACACAGCGCTTTCGGCGACGGGACCTGCAACGGCGACTACGAGAACGAGCACCTGATCATCTGGGTCGGTGCCGTGCCGGCCGCCGCCGGCGTCGACCATACCGTGCGCTGCTTCGATTTCTTTGGCACCAAGTGCGACCAGGACACGTGGATCGTCTCCGCCCAGCAAGGGGACGCCTGGGGCACATCGCCGACGGGCTACACGTTCGTGCAGCTCTACGCCCAGCAGGCGGGCTGCGGCGACGAGAACCGTTGCTTCGTCCACGTGGGGGTCTACGATGCCACCACGGGCGCCACGGGCGGCCAGACGATCCTGGACCAACCCTGTCCGGAACTGCCCTGACCGGGCCTGAAACCTTCATCAACCCCCTCGCCCCCTTCCCTTTTGGCCGCGCCCCGCGCGGTACTGTTCTGGAGTCTCCATGGCCTCCGTCGAAGACCTGCTACGTGACCTGCGCCACAAAGTGGACCGCCTGCTGCCCCATGACATCGAGGTCACCGACCTGGAGTTCGAGGCGCATGAACTGGTGCTGACCACCAAGAACCCGGGCGCTTTCGCCAAGGACCCGAACCTGATCCGCCAGCTCGCCCGGGGGCTGCAGAAGCGCATCGTGCTGCGGCCGGACGAGTCGGCGCTCTTGGACGAGGAGCAGGCGGAGGAGCGGATCCGTTTCATCGTGCCCCCGGAGGCCGGCATCACGAGCTTTAGTTGGGACCGCTCCGCCGGCGAAGTGACGCTGGAAGTGGAGAAGCCCGGTATGGCGATCGGCCAACAGGGCGTGACGTTGAACCGCATCCGCGCCGAGGTGGGCTGGACGCCCAAGGTGGTGCGCACGCCGCCGATCCGCAGCCGCACGGTCCTTGAGGTGCGGGAGTTCCTGCGCAGCGTCTCCGAGGAGCGCCGGGAGTTCCTCAAGCGCGTGGGGCGCCGCATGCACCGCAGCCGCGCCACCAACGAGCCCTGGGTCCGCATGACGGCGCTGGGTGCCTGGCGGGAAGTGGGTCGCAGTTGCAGCCTCCTTCAGACCCAGGACAGTCGCGTCATCATCGACTGTGGCGTCAAGTTCGACGAAGGCGACCCGGCGACACCCATGTTCTACCTACCGGAGGCGCAGCCGTTCAGTGAACTGGACGCCATCGTGCTCACGCACGGCCACTTGGACCATTGCGGCCTCGTGCCGCTTCTCTTCAAGTGGGGCTTCGACGGGCCCCTCTACTGCACGCCCCCGACGCGGGACATGATGGCGCTCCTCTGCATGGATTATATCAAGGTCGCCGAGGCGCAGGGGGTCAAGAAGCCGTACGATGCCGCCGACGTGCGCCACGCGCTGCGCAACACGATCACCGTCGGCTGGGGCGAGACCACTGACATCGCCCCCGACCTGCGCCTCACGTATCACAACGCGGGGCACATCCTGGGCAGCAGCGTCACCCATTTCCACGTGGGCGACGGCCGCTACAACGTGGCGTTCTCCGGGGACATCAAGTACGAACGCAGCTGGCTCTTCGACCCCGCCAACAACAAGTTCCCCCGCCTGGACGCCCTCATCTGCGAATCCACGTACGGCGGCCGCGAGGACTTCCAGCCTAGCCGCGAGCGCGCCAGTGAGCAGAGCCGCGAGATCCTCCAGATGACCGCCAAGAAGGGCGGCAAGACCCTGTTCCCCGTCTTCGCGGTGGGGCGCAGCCAGGAGGTCATGCTGGTGATCGAGGAGCTGATGCGCAAGGGCGAGATCCCCCAGCAGAACGTCTACCTCGACGGCATGATCATGGAGGCGACGGCGCTGCACACCGCCTACCCGGAGTACCTCAACAACCAGCTCAAACAGCAAATCTTCCAGGAAGGCACCAACCCCCTCCTGTCACCCATCTTCAAGCGCGTCGACTCCTGGCAGACCCGTCAGAAGATCCTCGACGACCCCGACCCGTGCATCGTGCTCGCCACCAGTGGCATGCTCACCGGCGGCCCCATCATGGAGTACCTGAAACACTGGGCGGACGACAGCCGCAACACCCTCTGCTTCGTCGGCTTCAACGCCGAAGGCACCCTCGGCCGCCGCCTACAACGGGGCTGGCGCGAGGTCCCCTACCGGGAAGGCGGCGAACAGAAGGCGGTGCGCGTCGAGATGGACATCGAGACCATCGACGGCTTCAGTGGCCACTGCGACCGCCGCCAACTCATGAACTTCATCCAAAACATGGAACCCCGGCCCAAGATGGTCCTCACCGGGCACGGTGAAGCCTCGAAGTGTGTTGAGTTTGCGAACAGTATCACGCACAAGTTCGGCATCGAAGCCAGGGCTTTGCAGAATGCGGAGACGGTGAGGTTCTGCTAGCTGGTCCAAGCGTCATTGGTTGCGCCTTGACGCTGGGCTAGTCCGTCGTCGCGTAGCGATCAGCCCAGAGGTCGTAGAACCGTACCACGTGGTCGTCCCGGAGCGAGGCAACGTATGAATCGCCTGTGCTGAGGTGCTCGTCGCGGTCGTTGTCATAGAAAACGAACCATCCAACGGTGCCCATTTCCCAGGTGCCGTGTCCCATCTGAAACATTTTCTCGGCCCTTCGGGAATCCTCGTCCCAAATATGGAACTCCAGCTCATCGAACGGAATTCGGGCGGATTGATCCTGGACCTCGGCACTAATGTTCATGTAATGCTCGTTAGCGGGTTCGCTCACCACTTCCAAAGCCAGTTGGGCCGCCACGCGAGTAGCTTCCATGTCGATATCAACAGAGAACGGGTCGTAGGTGAACGACACACGGCCCTGCTCGTCGAGGAACGGGTCAACGAAGAATCCGCTGATCGGGCGGTGGGGCGGTGCGGCTTCCAGAACGATTTGCTCCTCTCCCGTGGTGCTTTGGTGGTGGAGCAAGACGGCGTCCCGCCCATCGCGGACGACGCATGATACGTTGTATTCTTCGATGGACAAATCGTCCACAGAATCCCAGAAATCAGTCTCGTCTTTCTTGAACTCCTCGGCTACTAGTCGGGCTGCTCCTTGAGGGTGAAAATCGCGGCCCAGGACAGTTTCTTCCTGCTCCGTATCGCGGTTGGTCACAAGATTGTAGAACTCTTGGCGGTACCTTAGCTCTTGATTGTCTTGCTCAGTTTCCTGCCGGACGAGCAATGTTTGATTGGACTCGTCGACTGACACGGCTAGCCGTCCGACAGTTTCTCCGATATCTCCCTCCCATACGATGGTGAAACGCGTGCCCAGCATGTCCCAGTAACCTCCCTCATCCGTTTGGTTGAAGGCGCTCTCAACCGCGCCACTGAGGCATGGAACATCGTCATTGGATTCGACCTGGGCCTCTGCTGGGGAATCAGAGCATCCGGCAGTGAAGACGGCGAAGGTTAGAACGAGAGTGATGCTTGCGCGGGTCATAGGCACGCCAGCAAGTAGCAGTTTAAATCGACTTCTCGAAGTTACTACTCTATCAATCGGGGTCTGCCTAAGTTTGAATGAACGTCCCCTCCGCCACCACAACACATTCCCCTCCCACATCCACCTCACAGCCACCAGAACCAGAGGTAGCGCGCAAATGCAAGAAACTCCGCCTTTCGAGCAAGAATCCCTGTTCGACAACACAGTCGACCGATGAAGAACCAAGGTACTCCGTCGAAGCCAGATAGGCAGCCAGGCACCCGTTGGCGCTGCCGGTGGCGGGGTCTTCGGGGATGCCGTGGGCGATGGTGAAGCAGCGGGCGTGGAGGTGGCTGCCGGGTTCGATGGGTTCCTTGCAGAAGGCGAGGACGGCGTCGGCGTGTTCGGCGAGCCCCGCGCCTTGGAGCTTGGCCAGGTCGAGGCTGGCGCGGTTGAGGGCGGCGCGGCTGTGGACGGGGACGATCCAGAACGGGATGCCCGTGCTGACCGCTTGTGGGGGGCTGGCGGGGTCGAGGTCGTCGGGGGTGAGGCCGAGGCAGGCGGCCATGGTGGCCGCGTCCGTGGTGGGGCCGAACTCGGGGGCGCGTTGGCGCATCCAGAGCAGGTCGCCCTCCTGGTGGACGGTGATGCGGCCCACCTTCAGGTCGAGGGTGACAGGGGACGCGGCGCCCAGGTCGCGCATCAAGCTGGCGGCGGTGCCAAGCGTGGGGTGGCCTGCGAAGGGGAGCTCATGCTTGGGGGTGAAGATGCGCACCGGCCACGCGCCGTCCGTGGGCTCGGTGGCGGTGATGAACGTGGTCTCGGAGTGGTTGGTCTCCCTGGCGATCGCCTGCATCTCGTCCGTGGTGAGGTCGCCGGCGTCGAGGACGACGGTGAGGGGGTTGCCGGCCAGCGGCTGCCGGGCGAAGACGTCCACGATGCGGTAGGAGTGGGCCACGCGCGGCGATGGCGCGGCGGGCCTTGAGGGCGGCCCCGTCATCTGACGAGGCGGGCGCCGCTGGCGTCGATGCCGGCCTCCACGACGGTCCCGGCGGCGGCCAGCAAGGGACGGGCGTCGTCGAGGGCGTCGGCGGGTCCGGTGGCCCAGAGGGTGCTGCCGAGCATCGACTGGCCCCAGGTGATGCCCTCGGGCAGCGCGGCGCCCAGCTCGGCGAGGGCGGGAGGCATCAGGCCGAGGCGATGGCCGAATGCGGCGGACTCCTCCAGGAGCAGCGGCCACGCGGCGTCGCGGCCGGCGGCCAGGATGCGGTCCACGGCGGCGTCCCCTTCCGCTTTCGTGCGGGCCTTCCATGCCGGGTCCCGAATGATGGACGGCGTCGGCAGGGCGTCGCCAAGGATGCAATAGAGGAACCGCGTCCCTGCGGGGGGTTCGATGCGCATGGCCCAGCCGCGCGGCGGGCAACCGGGTTTGATGCGCAGTTCGCCGCTGCCGTTCCAGGAGCCGATGGCGTCGCCGAGGCCGGTGCCGTGGGTCACTTCAGCGATGTGCGCCGCTTCGAGGGCCTGCTCCGGTTCCAGGTCGAGTAGCCGCGTGGCGGCGAGGCAGGCGGCGAGGGTCCCGGCGGCGCTGGTGCCGAACCCTTGTCCCCCCGGCAAATCGAGGCTGATGTCCACGTGCAGCGGCTCGGCCGTGAGGCGAGCAAGCGCAGTGCGGGTCACCGGGGCCTCCGAAGGAAGGCCGTCCAGGGCGATCGTCGTCGTGTCAGCCGCACGGACGGTCGCCGTGGCGCCCCGGTCCAGGCTCCAACCAACGCCGCGGCTGCCCTTGGCCAGCGGATCCTCCGCCTCGTCATGGACCGCGAAGATTCCGCTGACGTGGCCGGGTGCGAAGGCACGCGCGACGTCGGCGCTCATGCGGTCGCCTTGGCGACGGCGGCCACCACGTCAGCCAGGACGTGCTCCTTGTCACCGGTGAAGGTCGCCTCGGCGCCGTCCGCGCCCAGCAGGTGGACCTCCGTGGCGTCGGCGGCGAAGGCGGCGGTCGTGTTGGCGACGATGAACTGGGCACCGTACCGTTCCAGGCGGCTCCGAGCGCGATCCAGGAGGGCGTCGGCGTCGCTCTCAGCCTTGAACGCCACGAGCGTCGTCCGGGGGGCGGGCGCCGCCCTGCGGATCGCTTCGATCACCTTCCCCGTCGGCTTGAGTGCAAGGGTCAGTTCCGCCTGTTCGCTGCCGATCTTGCCAGCGACGGGCTCTGGCGCGTAATCGGCCAATGCGGCGGGCATCCAGATCTGGTCGAACACGGCGAGGTCTGCGCCCGCGACGAGGGCCATGAGGTCCGCGTGGGTCGCAAACGGCGTCGTGCGTTCCAGGAGAGCGTCTGGTAGAGGCTCCGTGGCGTGGCCTTGCCAGACGGTCACGTCCGCGCCGTTCCGCATCAGTTCCAGGGCGACGAGGTGGCCGCTGCGGCCGCTGCTGCGGTTGGTGAGGATGCGCACGTCGTCGACCGGCTGGGCGTTGGCGCCTGTCACCACGAGGGCCCGCTTGCCTGCCATGGGGCCCGGCTTGCCCTTGGGGCCCGTGTCGTTGGCGAGGCGATGGATGACCGCCTCTACGATGCGCTCCACCTCCGCCAGCTTCGCCTTCTTCTCCTCGTGCAGCGGCTCAACCCAGGTGACGCCCATCTTCTCCAAGGTCTCCTGATGCCGCTGCACCGGCGCGTGGGTCAGCATCGCTTCATGCATGGCCGGGGCGACGATCACCGGCGTGCCGGCACCCAGGGCCACGGTGGCGCAGGTGGTGACCGGCGTGTCATCGATGCCGAGGGCCAGTTTGGCGACGGTGTTCGCGGTGGCGGGGGCGATGAGCAGGCAGTCGGCCCGGTTCGGCACGTCCCCCAACAGGCCCACGTGCTCGACGGCGCCACTGAGGCGCACGATGGGCGGTCGGCCGGCGCCGAAATGCATCGCCTCCGGGTGGATGATCTGTGTTGCCGCGCCGGTCATCACAGGGACCACTTCGGCGCCGTGGCGGATCAGCTCGCGGGCCAGCTCGATGCACTTGACGGCACCGATGCTGCCGGTGACGCCAAGGACGATGGTGCGGCCTTCCAGGTGACGGCTGGCGATGCCACGGATGTTGTCCACCGGGTGCACGCGGCGGCCACCACGGCCGGCGCTTTAAGGTCCCAGCAGAGGGCGGACCCCCTGGGCGGCTCCGCTCGTAGTCGATCGGCTACGACGGGAGTCCTTCGTGCTTCACCCCCTTATCTTCGCCAGCGTCTCACTCCCGTTTGTGGGCCGCGAGCCCACGGAGATGAAACACATGAACACGAAGCTTGCCAACACCGGACTCGTCCTGCTCTTGACCGCCGCCGCGTTCGCCGCCGTCCCGACGGCCAGTGCCTCCCACCCGATCGTCGAACCGATCCTGGAGATCGCCGGCGCCGGCGAACACTGTAGCAACCAGGCTGGCT
>JBMYRW010000065.1:0-8223 GCA_049602735.1 Thermoplasmatota archaeon | reverse complement strand
GCGCTCGCCGTTGAACGTGATGTTGGTGATGAGCGAGATGTCGTCTCCGGGTTGCAGCGTGCCGGCGCCGGCGTTGGCCGGGGCGGGCACAAGGAAGGCCGCAGCGACAAGCAGCGCAACGGCGAGACGAAGGTGGGTCGAACCAGCCATAAGGAGGCATGTCCGGGTTTGTTTAAAGATTGGTCGGAGGAGGTGGAGGGTGGTTCCCGGCGGTCGCAGCCGGAAAGGTGCACGCCTTAGACGGTGCGAAGCTCGATGGGGAAGCCGTTGGCGGCGCTCTTGGCCAGGATCCCCTGGACGGTGGGGCCTTCCTCCGTGCAGACGCCAAGGCAGAGGCGGCTGACGATGCCCAGCGCCTTGCCGGTGGGGATGTGCACGAGGGGGCCGCCGGAGTCGCCCCAGTGGATGGGGCCGCTCACACCGTATTCGCTCTGGTCGTCGAACATGAAGTCGGCGACGCGCTCCTCCTGGGTGGGCGTGGTCCAGCCGTAGCCCATGCCGTAGCCGCTGATCTGGACGGCGTCGCCCA
Source organism: Thermoplasmatota archaeon (assembly GCA_049602735.1). Taxonomy (GTDB): domain Archaea; phylum Thermoplasmatota; class E2; order JACPAO01; family JAHFTW01; genus JBMYRW01. The sequence continues at coordinate 7,694 of JBMYRW010000065.1, read as the reverse complement.
GGAACGTGTCGCTGGGGGTGGTGTAGCCGGTGGGGTAGTTGGGGTGGCCCTTGACGGCGGCGCTCACGTCGGCGTGGTACTGGGGCTTGACGCGGATGAGGGCGAAATCCCAGGCGGTGCGGTCCTCGTCGCCGAGGTAGGCGACGGTGCCGAAGTTGGGGAAGTCGCGGGTGCTGACCTGTTGGCCGACGCTGCTGACGCAGTGGGCGGCGGTGCCGATGTAGACCTCGCCGGCGCGGCTGCCGACGCCGTCGTAGACGAAGTTGAGCGTGCAGGTGAAGTCGTGTTCGTCACCGGGTTGGATGACGCCGCCGGCGGCGTGGCCGGTGCCGGCGAGACTGAGGGAGACCAGCAGGGTCAGGGCGGCCGCAGCGAAGGCGGCGCGCAACGTGGTGGGGACCATTCGGCGCGCGACGGCCGGCACCCCTACGAAAGCGTTGCGTGTCGTCGCGTGTCATGATGTACGCCCCACAAAGCCGTCCTGTTCGTCGGGGTGTTCCCCAACCATCTAGGAGGCTCCTTACCGGCTGAGGCCCCATGGGGAGGCATGCGACGCATGTGGGCCGTGGTGGCCTTGACCTTGATGATGGCCCCTTTGGCGGGCGCGCAGGGGGACGTTCCGCCCCAGACCGTCTGGACCGTGTTCACCACCGTGGAGGCGACCGTGGAGGACAACTACGCGCGGGTGGACGTGATCGCCGATATCGGCAACGAAGGGCCTGACCCGGAGTTCCCCTTCCAGGTGACGATCCCGGACGATGCCTTCGTCACCGGCCTGGTGATCGAACGGGACGGCGAACGGTTCGAGGCGACCATCGAGGAGCGCGCCGCCGCGCGTGAGACCTACGAGGACGTCAAGGACCGCGAGGCCACCGGTGGATTGGTGGAGCGCCAGCGGGGCTCATCCACGTACTCCTTCCTGGTCAACGTGGCGGAGTTCACTTCCGTCCGGGCGACGCTCAGCTACGAGCACCTCCTGGTGGCCCACGAAGGGACCTTCGAGCTGCCCCTGGCCGCCCCGGTCTCCGGCTTCGGCCGCGACCTGGGCGCCCGCTTCGATGTCACCATCAGCAACAGCGACGGCGTCGATGCCGCCTGGGGCAGCGCCGGCAACAGCGAGACCCTGGCGGGCGGCGCCACGCGACTCACCTACCAGGTGGGGCCACGCCCGGATGATGCCTCCACGCCGTTTGCGGCCTCCTACCAGTTGCCGGCGACGGGCGACGAAGGCTCCATCCTGACCACGGTGGAAGGCGGTCTCGGCTACCTTGCCCACCGGTTCCGCGCCCCCGCCGACGCCGACGACCTCCCCCTGGACCTCGTGCTGGCGCTCGATACCAGCGGCTCCATGCGGGGTCAGAAGATCGCCCAGGTGCAGGATGCGGCCCGGCAGCTGGTGGCCCGCCTGGACGGCGACGACCGCCTCGCCCTCGTCTTCTTCGCCAGCGACGCCAGCAGTGCGTGGACCGGCTGGCGGCAAGCAGACGCCGACACCAGGACGCTCGCCCTGGACGCCCTGGACGATGCCGAGGCGATGGGTGGCACCAACATGGGGGCCGCCCTGGAGCAGGGAGCGGGCCTCCTGGCCACCTCCAGCGACAGCCAGCGGGTGCCCATGGTGGTGCTCCTCTCCGATGGCAAGCCGACGGCCGGCGAGACCGACCACGGCGACCTGCGGGCCATCGCCGCCAACATCGCGGATGCCGGCGGCGCCGTGCACACGCTCGCCTTCGGCCACGACGCCGACTGGGGCCTCGCAGCGGGCCTCGCCCGTGACGGCGGTGGCACCGCGACGCGCATCGACGAAGGCGCCGGGGCCGAAGTGGATCTGGGACGCTTCCTGACGGCCCTTGCGACGCCCGTGCTCACGGACCTGAAGGTGCACTACGAAGAGACCGTGGACGTCGCCGACCGCTTTGCCCCGGTCCTTCTGGCCGGCAGCGAACTCCTGTTCGTCGGCACGTTCGACGCCCAGATGGACCGCCTGCGCGGCAACGTCACCGCCACGGGCCCCGACGGCCTGCGCGTCTATCCCTTCGATGTGGCCGTGGACGAAAACGGGCCGACGTTCCTGCCCCGCCTGGTCGCCTACCAGCAGATCCGTGCCCTCCAGGACGAGATCGCGGCCCAGGGCGAGTTGCAAGAGCTCGTCGACCAGGTCCTCGAGCTGTCCCTGGAGCATGGCTTCGTCACCGACTACACGAGCCTCGTGATCGCCCTCCCGGACGCCGACCCACGACCATGGGACGACGACGTGGCCGCCGAAGGGGGCGACAGCAGCGCCGATGCCGCTTCCAGTGGCTCCTGGCCGCCTCGCAGCGGCAGCGGCGGCAACACGGGCGGCGATGGACACATGGCCTACGACACCGGCGGCAGCACCACGGGCGACACGGGCAGCCGGGGCGGCGGCGACGGGGCCCAGGTGGCCGGTGGCGAGGGCGCCGACGACGAAGGGACCGAGCAGCCCCTGCCGGTGGTCCTCCTGGTGGCAGCCCTCGCCTTCGCGGCCGTCGCGGCGCGGCGCCGTCGGGCCTGAATCGGCCCTTGGGTCCTTTGCCCTCTCCTTCCATAACACTGATGTGTGCGTTGCGCACCCGTCGCCGCACCACCTCGGCCGAGCTGGCAGGGAACCTTGAAAGGCCAGCTGCGCCGTGGTACGTGCCCACGGAGTCCCATGTCCAAACTCGTCATCGTCGAGTCGCCGACCAAGATCAAGAAGATCCAACAGTACCTCGGCCCCGACTACAAGGTCGACTCCTGCGTCGGCCACATCCGCGACCTCCCCTCCAAGAAATCGGAGGTGCCGGCGGCCATCAAGGACAAGCCGTGGGCCGAGTACGCGGTGGACGTGGACGGCGACTTCCAGCCCTACTACGTCACCATCCACGGCAAGGGCAAGGTGCTCACCAAGCTCCGCAAGGAGCTCAAAGAAGCCGACGAGCTGCTTCTGGCGACGGATGAAGACCGTGAAGGCGAGTCGATCAGTTGGCACCTGGTGCAGGCGCTCAAGCCGAAGGTGCCCGTCAAGCGCCTGGTCTTCAACGAGATCACCAAGGAGGCGATCCACAAGGCCTTGGAGCACACCCGGGACATCGACGACGACCTCGTGCAGGCCCAGGAGACCCGCCGCATCCTCGACCGCCTCTACGGTTATGCGCTCAGTCCGCTCCTGTGGAAGAAGGTGGGCGGCAACCTGTCCGCCGGCCGCGTCCAGTCGGTCGCGTTGCGCCTCGTGGTGGACCGGGAACGGGAGCGCCGCGCCTTCGTGCCCGCCTCCTATTGGGGCCTCACCGCGGACCTCGCACACGGGGCAGGTGGCGCCTTCGATGCCCGGCTGCTCGAAGTGGCGGGCAAGCGCCTGGCCACCGGCCGCGACTTCGACAAGGAGACCGGCAAGCTCGCCGAGGGCAAGGACGTCCTCGTCCTCGAAGAACCAGAAGCCCGCCGACTCCAGGAAGCCACCAAGGCCGGCACCTGGAACGTCCTCGACGTGCAGCACGACAGCCGCACCACCAAACCCAAGCCGCCGTTCACCACGAGCACCCTCCAACAGGAGGCCAACAACCGCCTCAACCTCTCCGCCCGCGACACCATGCGCGTGGCCCAGCGCCTCTACGAAGGCGGTCTCATCACCTACATGAGGACCGACTCGACCCACCTGTCCGAGGAGGCGATGAAGGCGGCCGCCGCCGCTGTCACGGCCGAGTTCGGCGACGGCTACCTGCACGCAGGTGGCCGCGTCTACCGCTCCAAGTCCAAGAACGCCCAAGAGGCCCACGAGGCGATCCGCCCGGCCGGCGAAGCGTTCCAGCACCCCGACCGCGCCGGTGTCACCGGCCGCGAGAAGGACCTCTACCGCCTCATCTGGCAGCGCACCCTGGCCAGCCAGATGGCGGACGAACGTTACACCAGCACCACGGCCCGCATCGGCGCCGCCGAGAACACGCTGTTTGTGGCCACCGGCAAGCGCGTCGACTTCCCCGGCTACCGCGCCGCCTGGAACCCCCAAGGCCAGGAGACGCAGCAACTCCCCGAACTCGGTGTGGGCGACGCCCCGGAATGCCGCGACGTGGCCGCCGAGGGGCACGAGACCAAGCCCCCGGCCCGTTACACGGAAGCCAGCCTCGTCAAGCGCCTGGATGAGGAGGGCATCGGCCGCCCCAGCACCTACGCCAGCATCATGGACACGATCCAACGCCGTGGCTACGTCACGCTGCGCGGCAAGGCCCTCGTGCCCAGCTTCACCGGCTTCGCTGCCATCCAGCTGCTCGAGCGCCACTTCCCCCGCCTCGTGGACACCCGCTTCACGGCCCAGATGGAGGACAAGCTCGACGACATCGCCGGTGGAGATGCCGAATGGGTGCCGTTCCTGCGCGACTTCTTCCAAGGCAAGGAAGGGCTCAAGGCCCAGATCGACGACCGCATGGAGAAGATCGACCCCGCCGAGGCGCGCAGCATCGACCTCCAAGGACTCCCCTGCGCCGTCAAGCTCGGCCGCTTCGGCGCCTACGTGGAGATCGACGACGACGGCGAACGCGTGACGGCCAGCCTTCCGGAAGGGCTCATGCCGGACGAACTGACCGCCGAAGAGGTGGAGCGCATCCTCGCCGCCAAGGCCGCCGGGCCCCGCGTGCTGGGCGAAGACCCCGACACCGGCAAGCCGGTCTACCTCATGGACGGCCGCTACGGCCCCTACGTCCAGCTCGGCGAACAGGAAGGTACCGGCCGCGGCGCCAAGAAGCCCCCCCGCGCCAGCATCCCCAAGGGGCAGCACCCTGATTCGTTCCCCTTCGAGGAGGCCTTGTTCCTCCTGAAGCTCCCCCGCATCCTGGGCGAACACCCGGACGGCGGGGAGGTCTCCGCCAACCAGGGCCGCTTCGGCCCCTACGTCGCCCACGCGGTCCCCGGCGCCGCCAAGCCGGAATACCGCAGCCTCCCTGATGCAGATGCCCTGCGCACCATCGATCTGGCCGGGGCCCTCGAGCTGCTGGCCAAGCCGAAGGGCGGCCGCCGCGGCCCCGCGGTCCTCAAGGAGCTGGGCAAGCACCCCAAGGACGACAAGCCCGTGCAGCTCCTGGACGGCCGCTATGGCCCGTACGTCAAACACGGCAAGACCAACGCCAGCCTCCCCAAGGGGACCGACGTGGAGAGCATCGACATGGCGGCCGCCGTGGAGCTCATCAAGGCCAAGGCCGGCAAGGGCAAGAAATAGGCCCCCGGCAGCGTCGTTTCGGAGCCCACGCCACGGCCCTTTAAGGCGCCCTCGCGCTCGCGCACCTGTTGGTCCTGTCGAAGCGGCGGCTCAGCCCCTACTTCCTCTTCGCCCTCCTGCTGCTGCTGGCCTGGATCAGCTTCCGCGTCATCGAGGTCTTCCTCGATTACGTGCTCGTCGGCCTCTTCATCGGCTACCTCACCTTCCCCGCCTACCGCTGGCTCCGACCACGGCTCAAACGGCCCCCCCTCGCGGCCTTCAGCATGGTGATCGCCGTGTCGATCCTCGTGCTCGTGCCCTTAGGGTTCGCCACGGTCGGCCTCGTCAATGAACTGCGCAACATCCTGATCAGCCTCGACGTGGACAGCCTGCGCGCCCAACTCGACACGTTCCTCGGCGACCTCGGCGAACGCTTCGGCCGCGACCCGCAACAGGAAGGGGAGCCGGGCGTCCTGGACACAGTCATCCCCTCCATCAGCGGCTACATCAGCACGTTCGTCACCCGGCTCATCGGTGTGCTCGCCGAAGCCCTCGTGGGCATGTTCGTCCTCCTTTACGTCCTCTACTACACGTACCTGGACGGCGAACGGTTCGTGCTGTACCTCCGCGACCTGCTGCCCCTCCAGGACGCCCACCGGGACCTCATCTTCCACGAGATCACCATCGTGACACAGGCGGTCATGTACGGCAGCGTGCTCGTCGCCTTCCTCCAAGCGGTGCTGGGCGCCCTGGGCTTCATGCTCTTCGGCGTCCCCAACGTCATCTTCTGGGGCTTCGTGATGTTCATCCTGGCGCTGCTGCCCGTGATCGGCCCGCCGCTCATCTATGTCCCCTGGAGCGTCTACCTCATCGGCACCGGCGAGACGTTCCGCGGCATCGGCCTGCTCGTCTACAGCGTCATCCTGGTCTCCACGCTGGACAACTTCATCCGACCGGCGCTCATCAGCAGCCGCGCCCACATCCACCCCGTCATCATCCTGCTCGGCGTGCTGGGCGGCCTCGCCTTCTTCGGCTTCAGCGGCTTCATCCTCGGCCCGCTCGTGCTCTCCATCTTCGTGACGATCCTCGGCTTCTACCGCAAGGAGTTCGCCTTGAAGACGGAGGAGCCGGAGTTCGGGTACGGGGGGAATGGGTCGTAGAGGGTCCGGGTCGGCTTTCGGATCAGGGCCGCCATGCACTCGCAGGCCGATGAATCGGCCTGCTCGGCATTCCAAAAACTTCCTCGTCGCTGACGCTCCTCGTCAGCCTTTGATGCCCCACACTGCCTTGCCGGCAAGGCAGTGTGGTCCGCTCGTCTCTCCGAGCCTCGCTGCATCGAACTTCTCGTTCGCTGCGCTCACTCCAAGTTCAATGCGGGATACGGGATTTGAACCCGTGCTATTGGCTTGGAAGGCCAAAGTCATACCCCTAGACCAATCCCGCTTCTGGTGGGCGTGTGCGGAAGCGGCCCACCTGGGCGCGCCTCTTAACCTTCGCTTTCGGAAGCAGGCTCCAAGCCCTTCTCCAAGCGCTGCACACGGAACGCCCCGCCGAGCCCCGTCGGCAGCACCAACTGCCGCAGCCGCAGGTACGCGCTCGCCTCCGCCTCCGTATCACGCGGCAAAGCGTTGAGCGCCTCGAGGGCCCCGTGGCGCACCAAGAACGCCTCCTGGGACTCGAAGGAAGACTCCTGCAGGCCCGCCGCAGCGCCCCACGTCGCCGTCTGATCGAAGTCGACGCTGGCGGTGATGTCCACTTCGCCGGGCGCCGCCAACACGTCGGCCACCAGTTCGTGGCCACGGAAGCCGCGCACCGTCCCGTCCGAGCCGCGGCCCCAGAGCTTGGCGCCCCGGTCGCCGTAGTCCACCAAGAGAACGGCACCCCGTCGCAGGCGAGGTCCCATGGCCTCCAGCCACGCCTTCGCATCGGCCATGGCGACCACCCGCTGCTCCTCCGCGAAGCTGCCCTGCGGCGCCGCTGGCAGAGCAAGGGGGTCCGGCATGCCGAGCGTCTCCTCGAAGCGGCCGGCCCCTTCGTCCCAACGGACCCGGACGCCGGCCCAGTTCGCCTTGCGGCGCTCCAGCCAATGGAACGGCAAGGCGTCCAGGAACTCGTTGGCCACCACGAAGCCATCGAAGGACGGCGGCGCTTCTTCCACCCAGGCGACGCGGCCGTCGCCAGCCGCTGCCTGTTGCTGCTTCTCCCGGTGGAAGGGGCTCGTCTCCACGTGCAGCCACTGCACGCGGCTGGCCAACTCGGTCTCGTGATCGTCCAGGTACGCCAGGGCGTCGCGGGCCAGGTGGCCTTCGCCGCCGCCGAACTCCACGACGATCCAATGGAGAGGGCTGCCGGCGCGGCGCCAGGCGTCCGCCGCCTCCTTGGCGACCGCGTGGGCGAAGAACGGGTGCAGCGTCGGACTGGTGGCGAAGTCGCTCGTGGCCGGATCGGTGCCGGTCTTCGTCTCGGCCCGCGTGTAATAACCGCCCTCGCCGTAGAGCGCCTC
>JBMYRW010000064.1:0-9686 GCA_049602735.1 Thermoplasmatota archaeon | reverse complement strand
CCGCCTGCCGGCCGGCAGCACCGTCCAAGGGGAGGCGAAGCCCAAGCCACGCGGCGTCGATCGGAACGTGGACGTGCAGGTGAAGCGCAAGAGCCGCGAATCGCTCCTGCTGACCACCGCCACGGCCAGTTGGGCCCGCCTGAAGCCCGGCGCAAGCCTGGAACTGGCCCCCCGCAGCAGCGCCACCCTCGCCCGGACCCTGTTGCAGGCTTTCCTGGTCACCCAGCGCATGGACGCCTACGCGGCCGACCTAGAGGACCCATCCAAGGTCCCTCGCATCCCGCGGCCGCTGGCCCAGGTGGACGTGGAGGGGCTGCGGCCGAACCAGGCGATGGCGGTGCGCGCGGCGCTCAGCCTCCAGGAGCAAGGGATGCTCTTCGTCCAAGGGCCGCCGGGCACCGGCAAGACGACCGTGGTGGCGCGGGTGCTGAGCCACGCGGTGCGCCGCAAGTGGTCCGTGCTCGTCACCAGCCACACCCACGTCGCCATCGACAACGCCCTGCGCAAGGCGATCCGCGCCGATCCGCTGCTGGCGACGCAGGTGGTGCGCCTCGGGGATGCCGGCGTCATGGCCCACGACCTGGTCCACCTGCAAGGCAACCTGGCCAACTACGCGCCCCAGGAGCAGGAGGACGGTGAGCTGGACCGGTCGCCCTTGTTCGCGTCGCTCTACGAGGAGAAGGCGGTGGCCGGCATGACGCTGGACGCGCTCGCCAACGCCCTGGTGCGGTACCAGGAGCAGGAGCTGCGACCGTTCGACCTGGTGATCGTCGACGAGGCCGGCATGAACCTCCACCCCAAACTCGCCCTGGCGCAGGCGGTCGGCAAGCGCCTCATGCTCGTCGGGGACCATCAACAGTTGCCACCCATCGTGACCGCGCCGGGCTTCCGCAATGACCCTGGCTACTGCCGCAGCACCTTCGAGGCACTCCAAGCGGCCCGCGGCGACCTCCTCGTCCTGCTCGACGAGCAGTTCCGCTGCCAACCTGCCATCTACCAGTGGTCGAACGACGCGGTGTACGGCGGCGCAATCCACAACCGGGTCCCCGTGCGCCTACCGGCCGCCGGCCTCTTGGGCGAGCCGCTCATCAGCCCCGTCGCCTGGGTCGACACGCAGGGTTGGGCGGCCAGCAAGGGGGAGCGCGTCGGCAGCAGCTGGATCAACCGGGGCCACGTGGCGGCGAGCCTGCGCATCGTGGAGGAGCTGGTGCGCAGCCACGGTGTTCCGGCGGAGGAGATCGGCTACATCAGCCCCTTCCGCAGTCAGGCGAGGCTGTTCGAGGAGACCCTGGAGGCGACGCAGCTACTGGGCGGTGCCAGCGGCGATGTGACGGCGAGCACCGTGGACGCTTTCCAGGGCAGCGAACGGCAGGTGATCCTGTACGACCTCACCACGACGATGCCCCGCAAGCCCCACGAGGACCACCGGCGCCTCAACGTGAGCCTCACCCGCGCCCAGGAGCTTCTCGTCCTCATCGGCCCGCGGCCCTTCGTACCCGACGCCAAGGCCAACCCCTGGTACTGGAGCCTCCAGAACTGGGCGGCGCCACAGGTGATCCCCTTCGATGCAGGCCTCGTTCCGCCGTCGTTCCTCGCCCAGGTGCGGCCACGTCAGCAGGGTCAAGTCGGCCGCCCCGTTGCACCCGCATGAAGTCCCCCCGCCGCGCCGCCCCGGCCCTGTCCCTTCTGTTGGCGACCGCCCTCCTGGCCGGCTGCGCCGGGCCCGGTGAAGGGCGCGGGACGGGGACCAACGACCCTGATCCGCCGGGCTCGACCGGCGAAGCCGGTACGCTCCGGGTGTTGTACGTCGACGTGGGGCAAGGGGACGCGACGATCTGGCTGCTCCCCGGCGGCGGCACCGTGGTGTACGATTGCGGCCCGGCAGCCGGCAGCGCGGCAGAGAACCGGGTCGTCCAGGCCCTCAAGGCACACGGCGCGGCCCCCGGCAGCACCCTCCAGGCACTCATCTCCAGCCACGGCCACCTGGACCACATCGGCGGCTGCGAAGAGATCCTCGACGAATACCACGTCGCCAACATCTACGACCCCTGGTTCGACGGCGACGAGCCCCCCAAGAGCTACGAACGGTTCCAAGAGGACGTGGCGGCCGAACTGGATCGGGGCGCCACGCTCTGGGTGGTCCCCGGCGCCGATACGGGGAGCCTACCCTCCAGCACGATCACCGCCGGCGACATCCTCGCGCTGGGCGACCCGGACGTCACGGCGACCCTGTTGTGGCCTGACGACGAAGCGGACCATTGGCGCGACATCGCCGAAGTGAGCCTCGTCGTCCGCCTTCAGCACGCCGACCAGGCATTCTGTTTCCAGGGCGACATCACCGATCACGAGGAACAGGCTCTCGTCGACCGCCCCGGCACGATCTCCTGTGACGTGTACCTGGTGGGCCACCACGGCTCCAAGCACGCCTCCAGCACCGCGTGGCTCGCCGAACTCTCCCCCACGACGGCCGTCGTCTCCGCCGGCGAGGGCAACCGCTACGGCCACCCGACACCGGAAGCGATGGGCCGCATCGCCAACGCCGGTGCCACGTTGTACAGCACCACCGCATGCGGCACGATCACGGTCACCAGCGACGGCGCCGCGCACACGGTCACCGCCGAAGAGAGCGGAGGCACCTGCGGCGCCGCGCCATCGGAGACCCCCGAAGCGCCGGCGCCGGGTCCCAGCCTTGTTGGCGATTGGATCCAGGAGATCTTCGCCGCGCCGACGGACGGCGCCACCAACGAATGGGTGCGCATCCGCAACCCGACCACCGAAGCCGTCGAGATGACGGGCTGGCTGCTGCAGGACGAAGCGGGACGCGGCTACGGCTTCCCGGAGGGCTTCACCCTCGATGGGGCCGCCCAGGTGCGCGTGCACACAGGCGACGGCAACGACACGATCACCGACCTCTACTGGGGCAGCGGCTCCGCCGTCTGGAACAACAGCGGCGACACCGCGTTCCTGTTCGACGAGACCGGCGCCCAGGTGGACGATCTTACCTACAGCGCGTAGTCAGGCCGCCGACGAGTGGCCTTCCAGAAGGAAGAGGAAGCGGGAGGAGAGAAGGCCGCAATGGCCCGATGGGCCTAAGCGGCCACGGGCACGGCGGTCTGTTCGGGCACCGCGCCGATCTGCTGCATGAGGCCCAGGAGGTCCTCGCTGTGCCAGCTGTCGCTGACGAGGCCCTTGCGGATGCGGATGACCTCGATGCCGTTCATGGTGGTGCGCTTGCCGGTGGCGGCGACGCCCATGAACGGACCTTCGTGGGTGGCGTGGGCCGTCCAGAGGATCGTGACGAACTCATCGCTCACCAGCAGCCGGTCGACCTCGACGCGCACGTCCGGGAACCCGGCGAACACCTGGGACATGAACGACTTCATGCCTTCCAGGTCGTCCTGGAAGCCAGGGGCGGGGTTGTGGTCACGGAAGCGCGGCGAGCAGACCTCGTTGTAGAGGGCGGCGTCGTGCTGGTTGATCAGTTCGGCGTAGCGGCGCGCGATGCGCTTGTTGTTGGGGGTCTCGGTGAGGGCCATGGTGAGGCCTCCTCGTGTGGACCATTGGTCCACGCTGCTGCTAACGCATGGGGCTTTTCAGGCTGAGCCCGAGACCAGTTTTCGGGTGGCCGGGCGGCGCCCGCCTTCAGGGCCGTAGGCGTCCGTTCCGGCCCACGATGAGCGCCAGGGCGGCGAGGGCGAGGAGGGCCAACGCGGGGCCGGCGCCGGGGATCGCTGAGCCTTCGTCTCCAAGGGGGACCGTAAGGACGTCGGCGTCTTCCTGGGTCATGGCATCGCCGCTCCGGACGAACACGAGGGGCACCGTGGAGACGCCCTGCGGCGCGGCCATGGCGCGCTTCTGGTAGTCCAACGCCAACGTCGCCTCGCCTAGGCGTGCGTCGGCCGGCAGCTCCAAGGTGGCCACTTCGCCGGGCGCCAGCCTCGGCAGCGCCACGTCGGCCGCGCGGCCGTCCTGCTCGAAACGCAGCGTGCCGGCGGTCAGGTTGCCCAGGCCGTCGTTGCGGACCGTCACCCGGAGGCCATCGTCACCGTCCGCTGCGACCGCATCGATGACAGGGTGGCCGCCGTAGCGGTGGACGTTCAGGAACGCGTGCAGGAGGCCGTACCAGGACTCCCGCTCCTGCGTCTGGACGTCTTCGACCGTGATGGGCTGGCCCCAGATCGAGACCGCGCCGCGGCCGCTCATCTCGTAACCGAACGCGACGGCGCCCGTGTACTCGTACGCTGTGTCGACGCTGGAGCCGCTGGCCGGATAGATGGTGCTCCAGATGGGGCCGCAGGCCTCACGGACGTCCGGGAACGCCAGGTCGCACACCTGTTCCAGCATGGCGAAGTCGTCCGCCGGCGGGTCGACGCCCTCTTCGCCGTACGGGTAGAGCCAGAGGTTGCCACAGCAGTGGATGCTGGCCATGTAGTCCGGCTGGGTCTTGTTGTACCACTCGATGGTGATCTGCGTCTCGATCTCGGAGGCCGGGTGCGGCCCGCGGTTGTTCATGAGCGCGTCGTTTCCCTGGCCGTCCCAGACGACCGGGTAATTGCGGTTGATGTTGACCAGGTTGGCGTTCAGGCGCCCCATGGCGTTGCTGCCGTCGGGGTTCACCATGGGCAGGATCCAGGTGTGGCGGTTGTCGACGATCCATGTGGCGTTGTCGTCCACGCCGTAGCCTTCGATCAGGTACTGGGCCCAGGCGAGGGTGAAGTAGACGCCGCTGTACTCGTTGGAGTGGGTGCCGCCGTCCACCCAGACCACTTCCCGCTCCTCCAAGGGCATGCCTTCGCCGGCCTCGATGGCCGCGAAGTCGGCGATCTCCAGCATCCACAGGGACAGGCCCACCGTGGACGTGCCGGCTTCGTGGAGTCGCACCCGGTCCGGGTACAGGTCCGCCAGCCGCTGCACTTCCAGGCTCAGGATCGGGTAGTAGGGGTACAGCGTCGCGGGGCCGACCTGGTTCCACGCGCCCCCCGTGACCGGGTTCGTCGACTCGCCGTCCACGTTGACGGGCCAACCGTCGTGGCCGTAATGGCCGAGGCCCGCCGACGCCGTGGGGGCGAGCGGGGCCAGGAGCAGGAAAATCAGGAGGGCGGCGGCGCGCATGCCCTTGGAGCGGCGGGCGCGCTTGAAGGCGTTTGTGGGAGGCCTCAGGCCGGCGCGGCCACCGCCTGGGCCCGCTCTCCCTCCCCACTCTGCACCCGCCATAGATCGGCGTAGACGCCGCCGGAGGCCACCAGGTCATCGTGGGGCCCTTGTTCGACGACGCAGCCGTCCACGAGGACCAGGATGCGGTCCGCTTGCCGGATGGTCGACAGGCGGTGGGCAACCGCGAGGGTCATGCGCCCCTTGCGGTAGGCGTGGAGGTTCTGTTGGATCAGCTCCTCCGTGCGGGTGTCGACGGCGCTGGTCGCCTCGTCGAGCACCAGGATAGCCGGGTCGCGCAGCACAGCGCGGGCGAGGCTGACGCGTTGGCGTTGGCCGCCCGAGAGCTTGACGCCACGTTCGCCCACGAGGGTATCGAAGCCGTCCGGGAGGTCGCGGATGAACTCGTCCGCGCCGGCAACACGGGCCGCCTCCGCTACTTGGTCGTCGGTGGCATCGGGGCTGCCCAGCGCGATGTTCTCCCGCACGGTGCCGGTGAAGAGGAACGGCTCCTGGCTGACGTAGCCGATGTGGCCGCGCAGGCTGGCCAGCTCGATCTCCTCCAAGGGTCGGCCGTCGAGGCGGACGTGGCCGCCGCTGGGAGCATAGTAGCGCAGCAGGAGCTTGAGGATGGTCGATTTGCCGGCACCGGTGTGGCCGACGATGCCCAGCACCTCGCCCTGCTTCAGGTCGAAACTGATGCCGTTGAGCACCGGGTCGCGTCCCGGGTAGGCGAACGTGACCTCCTCGAAGGCGAGGCGGGCCGGCGGCGCGGCCAGGGGGCGGGCATCGGTGTCGTCCTTGATGCGGGGGCGCAGGTCGAGGACGTCGAAGACACGCTTGGCGCTCGCTTCGCTGCGTTGGATCTGGTTGAGCAGCATCCCCAGGATGAAGAGGGGCATGATGAGCCGGGTGGCGAACAGGATGAACGCCACGTATTCGCCCAGGCTGGGCCCCGTGCCACGGATCGTGAGGTAGCCACCGCCGGCGATGAGCGCACCGAAGGCGAGCCCGGCGATCAAGTAGAGCATGGGGATGAACTTGGCCCGGGTGCGCGCGGCGTCCACGGCGGCGTCGCGGTATTCGGCCGACTGGACGCTCAGTTGGTCGTGCTGCGCTCGCTCCGCGGTGTACGCCTGGATGACCGGCATCCCTTGCAGGTTGTTCTCCAGGATGCTGTTCATGGAGCCCACCGCCTCCCGGGCGCGGCGGAACTGGGGCTGCACCCGCTTGGCGAAGAACCGGATGGCGAACACCGCCAGCGGCAGGGGCGCGAAGAGGAGCAGCGCGAGGCGCCAGTCCATCCAGAGGAGGATGCCGAAGATGCCGAAGAACGTCACCACGAGGCGGACGATGCTCGTCGTCGCATCGGCCAGGAAGTTCTCCAGGTTGTCCACGTCGTTGGAGACCACCGCCATGAGGTCGCCCGTCTGGCGCTCCTCGAAGTAGGAGACGTCGAGGGTCTGCAGGTGGCCGTAGAGCCCCATGCGCAGGTCATGGCGGACCCGTTGGGCGAGGGCCCCCCAGGCGTAGTCGCTGACGGTCTGGAACAGCGCCAGGCCGGCGAAGGTGCCCAGGATGAGGGCGCCGTACAGGAGGAACCCTTCCACGCCCACGTCGCCGACGCTGCTGGAGCGGATCTCATCAACCAGGAAACCGATCAGGACCAAGGGCAGCAGATCGAAGAGCCGCGCCAGGCCATTGGTGGTGAGGCCGACCGCGACGTGGCCCTTGTACGGCTTGACGTAAGGGACGAGCCTCCACAGGTCGCGTCCGGCGATGGTGTCCTTGGTCTCCCGTGGCGCTTGGGCGCCCTCTTCACTCACAGCCCCTCGACTTAGGGGTCGTTTATAGGACGATGGCCGCGGGCCGCCCGGCGCCGGCACCCGCTGCGCAGGGCTTGTCCTGCATCGGCACCCAAGCCCGCGGATTTGGCGCCGCATCGGCCCTCCGGTGACGGTCTTGTTTAAATCAGACATGGGAAATCGAACAGCGGGTGATGAATTGGACCCTCGAAGATCGACCTTTTTGACGACCAGCATCCTGCTCTTGACCGTCCTGGCCGCCGGCGTGCCCACGGCCCATGCGTGGGTGGAGTCCGTCTGCGACACCAACGTCGACGTCATGTTGGTGCTCGACCGCAGCGGCAGCATGGGCGGCGGTGGCCTGACGGCCGCCAAGAGCGCCTCCAGTACGTTCCTGGGCCTCCTTGACATGAGCGACCATTCCGGCTTGGCCTCCTACAACCAGGGCGCCAGCCTCGACAAGGGCCTCGACAGCATGCACACGGGAGCCGGCAGCACGGATGCGGCGGTGCAGGCGCTCGGCGCCGGCGGTAGCACGGGCACCGGGCTCGGTGTGCAGGTCGCCCATCAGGAGTTCCTGGCCAACGGCCGGGTCGGCGTTCCGCACGTGATGATCGTGTTGACCGACGGTGTGACCAACACGGGCCCCAACGCAGGTGCCGCCGCCGATGCTGCCCGCCTGGACGGCATCCGCATCTTCGCCATCGGCCTGGGCAACGGCATCAACATCGCCGAACTCAACGCCATCGCGGACAACCCGGACGCCGACCACGTCTACCTGGCCCCGACGGCGGCCGACCTGGAAGACATCTACCTGGAGATCCTGGGCGTCGTCAACTCCATGACCCACGTGGCCGCCGATGCCGTGCCGGTCCGTTCCGAGCTCAACGCGCCGTTGCCGGTCACGGTGGAAGTGGCGCCGGCGGAGGCCGGGCCGGGCATCGACGACGAAGAGGCTGACGTGCTGCAAGTGAACTTCGGACCGCCCCTGAACGGCTGGGTCAAGGTGATCCACGACGACGCTCTGACCGAATACGATCCCACGCAGGTGCACGCCAAGGGCCGCGCCCGCATCGTCGAAGTGAACCTCTTTGGCGGCTACATCCAGGCCGATGTGCTGCACGCCGTCGCCGAAGCGTGGACGGATGGCACGACAGCGACCACGAGCGATCAGGGGACAACGTTCCTCGACGTGACCGTGGGGACGGTGACGCTATCCCAATCCGGTGCCCTGGCCCCGATCGTCATTCCCGGCGTGGCGACGGTGACGTTCATGAACACGCAGACGTGGCCCGCCGGCGCCACCGGGGCGGAGATCCTGGTGGAGCTGATCCGGGTCGACCTGTACGACGTCAACCTGAACGGGTACGTCGTCATCGGCCAGGCCTATGCGGGCGTGTCCTGTGATGCGCCTCTGGTCCATGAGCCGGTCGTGGATGGCCCGAAGCCTACTGGACCCAACGGCCTCCCGCCGTTGCCGCCGGTCGGCTGCGATGTGCTCAACGCCCTGGGCTTCGGTTGCCCGCCGGTGCTGCCCGATCCCCCTGCCGACCCCACCGACCCCTTGGACCCACTGGACCCCCTCTGTGACAGCCTGGCGATCGGGCAGGAACTCTGCGACCTCTTCGCCATCGAACTGCCACTCTGAGGCCCCGGCGACCCGTTCTCCCCCTCCCCCTAGAGCCCTTGTCGCTCACGCCCTTGCGTATATCCGCCCGAATCAGCCCACGCGCGCCATCCAGTCGATGCACCGGCGAAGGCTCTCCTGCATCGGGTCCGCCTGGAGGTGGGCGCGGCGCCCGTGCCCCGGCAGCACCCATTCGAACCGCTCATCGAGGAGACGCTTCATCGACTCCCGTTGCACGACCCAATCGTACCAGCAGGCACGCCTGAACGCCACCAGATGCTCCCGCTCGAGACTCCAAGCCAGGTGGTCCCCAGTGAAGAGCACGTCGTCGTGCAGGAACACCATGTGGCCCTTGGTGTGGCCCGGTACCGGAATAGCGCGCAAGCCGCCGGCCAGCTCCAGCACGTCCTGCCCCTCCGGCTGGATCTCCACGCCGCGCGTCCCAGACGTGACATCGTCTGCATGCAGCAGCCGCTCGCAGCCGAAGTGGTCGTGCCATTTCTCGTGGTCCGCAACGTCGTCCCGATGGGTCAGCAGAACCAGGTCAACGCCACCCATCGCCGCCAACCGCTGGGCTAGGCCACGGTTGTAGCGCGGCGAATCGACCAGCAGGTTCCCCTCTGGCCGCTGCACAAAGTAAGCCGCCGCGCCGAAGCTGCTGCGGGCGTGGTAGCCGGTGTGATACACCCCGTTGGTGATGGGCGCGGGGAGATCTGCTGCGGCGTCCTTGAGCCCCTTGGCATCCGGCGTGGCGAGGCCGATGCTACCAGTAGGGCATGACAGAAGCGCCCGCAGCGCCTCCTGGCGCTGGGGCCCGCCCGGGGGCTGAGCCTCCACCACAGATTGACCGGCTTGGCGCCCGAACGTCTCCGGAGCCATCCAGCGACAGGTGGCACAGTCGATGCAGGTGGTATCGACGAAGAGGTCACCCTGGACGTTGTCGGGATGACGGAGCGCCGGGTCGGCCACGCTGGACCAAGGACGCTCCATGTCAAAAGGGAGAAGGAAGGGGAAAAGGCGCCAGGATGCGGCTAAACGAGCTTGTAGGCGTCGAGGCCGCGCACGATGCCACCCCAGGGGCTCCGCCCCTTGGAACCCCCGAG
>JBMYRW010000063.1:0-10389 GCA_049602735.1 Thermoplasmatota archaeon | reverse complement strand
CGTCGAGGTCGATCACGGTCACCTGGAGTTTGAGGTCACGGCCCCAGAGGTCCAGTTGGCCACGGGCGCTGTGCTCGTACAGGATGTGGGTCTCGTTGGCACCCAGGACCCGGAGGCCGCCGGCGGGGAGACCGAGGGGCGTCTGACCGGTCGGGCCGGCCTGCACGGAGACGAAGCGGCCTTCGAGGGGGTGGAGGACGGCGCGAAAGTCGCTGCCGTCCACGTGGGAGACGATCTGGACGCCGAGGTCATCGACGGGGAAGACATCCCCTTCTGCGACCACGAAGTCGAAGGTGACCGTGTCGGCGCCGACCGCCGTGACCACGCCGTCGTAGATGTGGTTGGGGATGGCGAACTGGACGCCCACTTCAGCTTCGCCGAAGTTCTGGGTGAACAGGTCCATGGGGACCTCGTTGCTGATGGGGCCACTGCCTAGGTCACGGGACGCCGAGGCCGGCGCCGTGGCCACTTGGGTGCGGACGCTGAACGTATCGTTGCGGTCCTTGCCGAGCAGGGCGCGCTCGAAGGAGGTGCCGAAGCCGCTGTCGCCGCTGCCGATAGCGAAGACGATGCGCTCACTCGCCTGCATCTGCCCCGTCACACTGTTGGCAAGGGGGATCGGCTGGCCCGTCTCGGCGTCCGTGGCGGTGAACTCGATGAGTACCATGTCGCCAGGCGCGAGGCCGGCGGGGCCGGTGCAACCGGCAAGGACAAGGGCGAGCAGGGGAGCGATGACGAAGGCGTGGGCGAAGCGCACGGTGACCACCCGGCCCCGGAGGGCCGATGGCGCGCCCACAGGAGGGCGCATCATAGGGGTTTCGTCACCCCGCCTCAGCGGAGGGAGCGTGTCACGAAGGCGTCCAGGCGGTCGAACGCGCTGCCAAGCGTGTCCAGGTCGGGCAGCATGACGATGCGGAAGTGGTCCTTGCCGTAGGTGGGGTCGAAGCCGCTGCCGTGCACGGTGAGCACCTTCTCCTGCCGCAGGAAGTCGAGCACGAACGCCTTGTCGTCCTGCCACGGGAGCGCCGCCCGCTGCGATGGGGAGGCGTCCGCCATGAAATCGAGGCGCGGGAAGGCGTAGAAGGCGCCGTCCGGCTTGGCACTGCTGATCCCGTCGATCTCGTTGAGCCGCTTGACGGTGAAGTCGCGGCGGGGGCGCAGGGTGTCGTTGAAGACCTGGATGTGGTCCTGGGGGCCGTTGAGGGCCGCGGCGGCGGCCTTCTGGGCGATGCTGGAAGCACAGATGCGGTTGCGGGCCACCTTGAGCATCCCTGCCTTGACCTGTGCGAGGCTCCCCGTGGGGTCGTTCCACAAGGAGTAGCCAAGGCGCCAGCCGGGCACCAGGTAGACCTTGGAGAGGCCGTTGAGCGTCACCATCGGCACGTCGGGCGCCACCGTCGCGGAGGCCACCTGCTTGCCGTCGAAGGTCATCTCGTCGTAGATCTCATCGGAGACGAGGAAGCACTGGTCCTGGTGCTCGCCCACCAGGTCGGCGAACTGCTTGACCACCGACTCCGAGTAGAGGGCGCCGGTGGGGTTGTTGGGGTTGATCAGGCAGACCGCCTTGGTCTTGGGCGTGATCTTGGCGCGCACGTCGTCCAGGTCCGGCTGCCAGTCCTCCTCCTCGATGGTGCGGTAATAGACCGGCACGCCGCCGAAGTACCGCACCAGGGAATCGTAGGGCGGGTAGGTGGGGCCCGGGATGAGCACCTCGTCACCCGGCTCCACAGCGGCGCCCAGCAGCATCTGGATCACTTCGCCCAGGCCGTTGCCCACGATGACGTCGCCGGCGTGGTAGTCCATGCCGTTGCGGCGCTTCTCGCGTGCCAGGATCGCCTGGACCAGCTCCGGATCCCCTTCGCTGGCGCTGTAGCCATTGACGTTCGCCTTGGCGGCCGCGTGGAGGGCCTCCACCATGTGGGCGGGAGGGGCGAAGCCGTAGGGGATCGGGTCGCCGATGTTGAGCTTCAACACGGTGTGGCCCTGGAGTTCCAGCTCTCGGGCGGGCAGCACCACGTCACGGATGGCGTACTCCACTTGCAGGCTGCGCTGGGCGCCCCGCAGCACCTTGGTCATGCAGCTGAAAAGGGCGATGGCGATAAAGTACACCCGCTACAGAATCCATAACTACCATTCCTTGGAACTCCGCCAACTCGCGCCGACGCGCAGGGTCGGCAAACCCCTGAACCGGCAGGAAATTTGCTGCTCTAGCAGCCCAAACCGCGCCACCACCTTAATTGTTCGAATGAAGTTCACGGTCTTGGGTCGCCGAATCGACCCACGAGGAAAACATGAGAACAGCCATGAAAATTCTGGTGGCCTTTGCGATGGTCGTGGGACTACTGTCATTGCCCACAACGGGTGCCGCCGAAACGTATTGCCTGCAAGAAGACGATTACTGCTATTGTGCGTCGACGAACCAACTGAAATGCCCAGACGGAGACGGTGACGAAAGGTGCCTGGCTTCTGTGGGGACTGAGCGCGACAGCCTCAAGGGCTATTATTGTGGTAGTCCGAATGATTGTGCCCAATTCTATGCGGCCATCGAGCAAGTGGCCCCCCTAGATTTTGAAGGAGACTCCAATCCCCTGGGTTCCAGTGTTTGCTAGCACCTAGCTACTCAATTGAAGAGTGCCCTAATTTTTCGCTTTTCCAGTCCCGATACATTCAATTCTGAACGTTACAAATAGCGCGGTCCTGACGTCTCGTCCGACGAGGTTTGCTCGAAAACCTTCTGAGGCTTGGCTAGTTTCACATCGTGCACAAGAGTCTCGGATGCCACTAGGGAGCATGGGCCAGGTTGTCGACCCGCGCCGTCAAGACCAGGTCGTCGCCGACGAACCAGGAGAAGCGTCCCGTGACCGTGCTGGCGACGCCTCCTTCTGGGTGGCCGGCCAGGAGGTCGCGGGCGTGCTGCTTGAAGAGCGGCAGCTCCTGGGTGCCCTCCGGGGGCTCGCCTTCACCCAGGTACCAGGTCCCGCCGGGCAGTTGTCGGTAGTCCGGGTGGCGTTCGAACAGCGCACGCAGCGCGGCGTCGGCGTTGGAGGCGTACAGGCGACCCTTGGTGTCGAAGGCGAGGAAGGTGACGGAAGTGGCGTTGTAGCCCTCTTCGCCGAAACGAGGCCCCGGTGCGAAGGTGTCGATGAGGACCGGGCAACCAGCGCAGCCGCCGGGGGAGAGGCCGATGCCGGTCCCTTCCCAGGAGACCTCGGCGGCCAGCGGGTCGCCGGCGCCTTGGGTCTGGTTGGGGTCCACGGCGGCGAAGAGGCTGCCACGGATGCCTTCGTCGAAGGGCCAGACCAGCCGACTCTCAGGCCCGGCCGGCTCCGGGGCAGGCGGCTCCGGTTCGGGGGTCGGCTCCGGCTCTGGCGTCGGCGTGGGAGGCGTCGGTCCAGGTCCTGGTTCCGGTCCGGGCTCGGGGTGGGGCGGGAGCACCTGGTCACCATTGCCCGCGCCAGCGTCCATCTGGTCGGCGTCCGCCCCTTCGCCTCCGACGGGCACCAGGTCCGTGGACGCATCGTCGCCCACGCCGGGCAGGAGCAGGAGCAAGGCGACGAAGGTGGCAGCGCCGAGCGCGAGCGGAACGGCGACCTCCTTCACGGCTTGCCCCCGGTGGTGGCCGACACGTCGTCGCTGGTCACCTTCTCCCCGGGCGCCAGGTCACGGATCTTCTTGACCGGGATGCCGGCGTAGATGGCGTTGGAGTCGAGTGTGGCGCCCTTGGGGACCATGCTCATGGCGCCCACGTGGCAGTTGTCGCCCAGCGTGACGCCGGGGAACAGGTTGGCGTACTGGCCCACGGTGCACTTGTTGCCGATGGTGACGCCGGCGCGCACGAGCTTGCCCTTCTCGCCCACATGGCCAAGGATGCTCGCGTTGGCGCCGATCACCACGTCATCGCCCACCTTCAGGAGGTCCAGGTCGTAGACGTGCTGGGTGTTGAAGACGACGCGCTTGCCGATCTTGGCCCCCATCATGCGCAGGAAGACCGGGTAGAGCGTCGTCGGGCGCGCGAAGCGGCCGAAGACCGTGTTGAACATGAACTGCATGCCGTTGACGTTGTACCACGGCCAGATGCGGAAGGAATGGATGGGGATCTCACCCACGTGGGGCTTCCACCAGGCGAACGCGAAGCGCACCGCCGGCAGCACGAACATGAGCACGATGCCGAAGACGAAGAACGCCAGGATGCTGAAGTAGAGCCCGACCACGGCGTCCAGGGCCCCAGAGAGCCATTCCGGCCCGACGGTCACGTCGAGGCGCCAGCCCCAACGGGCCAAGAGCCAGCCCGGCAGCGCTGCCACGGCCATCATGGCACCCAGGGTCATGTAACTGTAGACCCAGATGATGCCGCTGACGATCGTCAGGAGCTTCCGCACGAGGCTCGCCATGCGGCGGCCAGCCACGGCCGCCCTTTAAGGCGCCCCGCTCCGACAAGCTTCAAGTCGCGGCGGCCCGCCTGCGCCTGCATGAGACCCACGTTCCTCCTGGTGGCAGCACTTCTGCCCCTGGCCGGCTGCCTGGACAACGGCGACGACGCCACGACCGACGACGCGCCCACCGGCCCGGCCGGCCTGGGCCCCGCGGCGCTGCCAGAATGGGACGTGACCGCGGCCATCGACTGGTGGGAACGCTTCTCGACGGCGTTCGTCAAGCGGGACGCCTACCTGCCGGCCAACGGCGACGCCCGCAGCCACCTCGTCTCGGAGCTGGAGCGCATCGGCATGGACGTGGAGGTCCGCAGCTACCCCGCGGCGCTGCTGCTGGCGGGCCCCGTACCGGAACAGGTCCCCCTCGACATCGTGGCCATCGTGGGCACCAAGACCGGCACCGAGATGCCGGACCACCGCATCGGTCTCGTGAGCCACTTCGACACGCAGACGCTGACGATCCAAGGCGCCTACGACGATGCCAGCGGCGTCGCCTCCGAGTTCGCCATCTGTGAAGCCCTCATGCAGGTCGAGCTGCGGCGCAGCGTCAGCTGCATCTTCTTCGACGCCGAAGAGGTAGGGTTGCAAGCCAGCGCCGCCTACGTGGCCGACGTGACGGAAGGGGACGAGGACTTCGTCTACGACGTGGTCTTCGGCTACGACATGACCGGCATCAACTGGCCCGGCCACGACTGGAAGATGTACCTCATGACCGGCGGCGACGAATACGTCCCCCTCCTGGGCGACTTCGGCCGCCAGGTGATGCACGACGAGATGGGCTACCCCGAGGAGGGCGTGGAGGTGCTGGATGTCCACAACCGCAACAGCGACGAACGCCGCTTCCGCGAGGCTGGCATCCCGATCTTCCGCTTCGCCGGCGGCCGCACCGCCAGCGACTACCCCGAATACCACATGCCCGGCGACACGGTGGAGTACGTCTACGACTTCGTGGGCGGCCGGCCCAACTTCGAGGCCGGCTTCAGCACGATCGTGAACGGCAGCCTGGCCCTCGTCCAAGCGTTCGACGCGACGGACATGGAAGAGTTGGAGAAGAAGTACGGCGCCGCTTAGGCGTCCGCGCCGTCAGCTGCGGGCCCAGGCGTGGGCGCCTCCGCCGGGGTCGGGGCGCGTTCGCGCTTGGGCCGGCGCAGGGGCTCACGGAACGGCTTGGCCGCAGCCATCAGCAGCGGCGGATAGGCCAGGTTGATCCAGTTGACCAGTGCCACCATGGCGGCCGGGCCACCGATCGGCTCGGCGCCGAACAGGGGCAGCCAGGCGTCCGCGAAGACCAGGAAGATCGCCGGGACCATGATCGCCAGGAGGACCACCATCTGGTCCGCCTTGACCTGAAGGAACCCGCCGCCCTCCGATTCCACGTGCTGCCAGAGGCGCCAGGCGACCAGCGCCATGGAGCCCATGTAGAAGAACGAGAACAACCGGAGCGCCGCGTTCTCGGCGGCCAGGAACGAGATCGCCAAGACGAACAGCACGACGAAGCCGGCGATGAAGTACAACGGCCGCTCCAGCATGAACTCCTTGACGTTGTGGCTGCTCGTGGCGCGCAGGCCACCCATGAGCACCAAGGCCACGAAGGTCACCAGGGAGGCGCCCGTGACGATGAGGCTGACCGGGTCGAGGCCATGGATGGCCAGGATCAGCCCGCCACCGGGCCAATACAGCGCCCACATCCACAGGCTGAACTTCATCGCCACCCGCAGGCGGTCGCGCGTCGCGTTCGGCATCTCCTCAGGCGTCATGGATACAACCGGTTTCGACCCCGGTCCAACGACTAAGAACCTGTTGGTGAGAAGGTGCAACTCTTCTACGAAGCGGCTACCCGCCCAAAGCATCCGGTTGGCAGAGAGAATCCTCGTATCTGTGGAATTCGTGGGCGATTCGCCCGTTCTGTGTTACCCAGCCTTGGCCGGCCACAGGCATGCCTGCCGGATAGATGTGGTTCCATTCTCCCACGTATCCGTAGGCGCTGACGATGGCAAACTGCGGGACTTCATGGCGGCCCGTGCGGTTCCAAGAGAAGAAGCCGCGCTCCGTGTCGAGGATGAAGGTCATCCGTTCGTCGCTTTTGACCCATTGATCGCCTGGCCACCGAAACGTAACTGAGTCTCCGTTCAAAGGCCCCTGGAGATCTAGTGTGCGTTCACTAAGAGGTGGCGAAATCTGCACGCTCGCATCGTAGGACGCGATGCCGAAGGGGAGGCCGAACGCATCCTCCAATACGTTGGCGAACGACTCGTTGGAAGTCCACGCTTTTTGGACGAACCACGCCCGGTTCTGGTCGCTTGAACAGGGCCCCTCACGCGAATAGTAGCTGTGGGCGAAAATCGTCATTTGGATGTTCTCCCAGGAAGCGCCATTGAATTCAACGCCCCAACATTCCAAATTTTTTATCATATAGGTCGGAACGGTCCGTGCAACCTGCCATCCCTCAGGGGGTGGCGGCGGCGGCGCATGGCGACCCTCGATGTGCATGCGGGAGCTGACACAGCCCCCGCCTTCCAGGCTTTTCGGCCAGCTGACGGACGTCATGGCCGCTTCTACCGTACTGTGCAAATCAGGAACGTCCTGCGCAGGCTCCTGGTCCACACAACCGGCCAGTGCAGCAAGCAGGACAACCGCGGGGATCCCCGAGGCGGCGCGAACATCCATGCGTGTGGCAGGAGGCGACCTGCCGTACATGAAGACGTTCGAGCACTTGTTGGCCTAAGCCGCCGTCGGCTTGGTTTCTGAAGACGCTTCCACCATCGGCATCGCCGCCGGTTTCCCCTGGGCCTCGGCGGCGTCCATCGTTGCCTCCGGGCCCCGTCTCCAATGGAGCGCCAACACACCGAACGCCAACAGGAGGAGACCGATCGCTGGCACCCTCGCGAGCGTCGCGCCCACGTCGGCCGCGGCGGCCATCATGCGGGTGTCCTTGCAGGTCTGGAGGCTGCTGTTGGCGCGCTGTTCCGTGCGGTGGTTGTCGCACAGCCCCAGGTCGTACAGGTCCGTGTAGGCCTGCTGGAGGGCGACGAGGCCCGCCGAGACGGCGAAGAGGGCGATGCTGAAGCCGACGAGCACCCACCAGGTGCGCGGAAGGGACCGAGCCATACCCCCAGCGCCCGGGACGCCAAGTTAGACGTTTTGGTGAAGCATTTGGAATCCAAGGGTGCGAAAGAGGGTTTGAGGGAAGGCAAAGGAGGAAGGGAGCCGGGCTCGACCTAGAGGCCAAGGGCCTCTTCGAGCGCCGCCATGCGGGCCTGTAGGTCCGCCAGTTCGGACTGCACCGTGGCCAGCTCCGACTGGAGTTCTTGGTTCTCCTGAGCAAGCTGCGCGGCCTGGTCGCCGTCGCCCACGAACACCTCGACTGTGCCGCCGACGCCGTCGAAGGCAGCCAATGCATGGCCGAGGACGGGCTCGCCGTCGGCCGCCTTCTTGGCCACGCCGGGCACGCTGGACAACGTGATCGCGTCGCCGGGCAGGATGGCGCCGCCCTCCAGGTTCACCAGGGTCGGCACGCGCCCAGAGAGAGCGATGGGGTAGGTGCCAGGCAGGTAGTCGCTGGGCAAGAGCGGTTTCACGTCGTCATGGTCGAGGCCTACACCGAAGGCCGTCCACAGCTCGTCCGCGTCCGGCGCACCGAGGACGAGACCCGGGTCGGTGGAGACCACGCGCAGCACCCGGTCGCCGGCCTCGGCGCGTTTGAACCCACCGGGGTTGCTCGGATCCAACGCCACGACCTCGCCGGGCAGGAGCAGGTCGCTACTGGGGTAGACCTCCGCCAGGTCACTGTTGCCCGTGTTGTACTGGACGGCACTGATCTGGCCATCCGCTGGCGTCCCGCAGGTGCCGTCGTTGTCGACGCAGATGGACCCGGCGGCGATCTGCATGTCACCATCGACGACGCTACCACACGTGTTGTCGCCACTAAGGCAGATACCACCGTCCATGATGTAGAAGTCGACGTTGCTGCTCTCGCCGGCCCTGCCGATGACCACGTCATCACCGGCGCCAAGGTTGAAGACGACCTCCCAGGCCGCGTGCTCGATCTTGCCGCTGGCGACGTCCAGGTCCCCGACAAGATCCAGGTTCCCGAAGATCTCGACGTCGTCGGAGATGTAGAATTCGCCCTCAGAGTCGTCCCACGCGAACCGCTCATTGTTCCTCGTGCCAGCGTCGTAGAAATAGATCGTCTGGTCGCTGTCGGCGCCGTTGCCCGTGTCCCCTTCCATGTAAAGGGAGCGAGACAGGTACGTATCTCCGCCGACTTCAAGATCCAGGTTGACGTAGACATCATTGTCCGTGCCCATGTCCCCAGAGGCCGGAGCCGTGTCAGAGCAAGATCCAAACGCGTTGTAGGCCACCGTCGTGCTTCCGGAGCATCCAGCGATGAGGTTGTCCCAGACTTGGACACGGTCTGTCAACTCGAACTTGTCGTCCGAGTCGTCCCAACTCAACCGCTCATTGGAAGGCCCATCATCCTCGTAGAAGTACAGGTGCTGATCTCCATCGCCTCCGCCTACGGACCTGCCGTTGGCATAGATGGCCCCCGAGAAGTAGCCGTTGCCGGCCACTTCCAGGTTTCCTGCGACGAAGAGGTCGCTGGGGTCGTCGACCCCGAAGCCCACAGGGCCCGTGGCGCCGCATCCACCGATCATGCTGTAGGCGGCGGCGGAGTCGGTCACACAACCGCCTCGCAGCGCGCCCGCGACGGCCAGGTCGTTCGTGAACTCGAAGCGGTCGTCGCTGTCGTCCCATTGTAGGTGTTCACCCACCGTCGATCCGCCGTCAGCGAAGAAGACCGTCTGGTCTACATCCGTGCCCGCGATCGACATGAAGAGGTTGTCCCCAAGCGCGAGGTCATTGGTCAGCTCGAACTTGTCCGAGCTCTCGTCCCAACGCAGGTATTCATTGTCGCGGGCGCCGGCGTCGTAGAAGTAGATCGTCTGGTCGCCGTCAGCCCCAGAACCCGAATTTCCTTTCATGTAGAGTGTTCCAGCAAGATATGCTGATTCATCGACTTCAAGGTCCCCAAGGATAAACACATCATTGTCGTTGGTGATGTCGCCGGAAACCGTGAATGCATCTGAACAGGCCCCGAAGCTGTTGAAGGAAAGGGTGTGGTCCGCAGTGCATCCTGCGACGATGTTTTCATGGGCGTGGAGCTTGTCCGACAGGCGGAACATCTCTTGTGAATCATCCCATTTGAGGCTCTCGCCCGTTGCGCTTGCCCCTTCAGCAAAGAAAATGGATTGGTCGCCGTCGGTTCCTGAGGCTTCCATGTAGAGGTCGCTGTTGAGCGCGAGGTCGTTGCTGAATTCGAAGTAGTCCTCGGACTCGTCCCATCGCAGGAACTCCCCGGTGTTGCTGTCTCCGTCGTAGAAGTAGATGTTCTGGTCCCCGTCCTGGCCCGTGTTCGTGTTGGCGTTCATGCGGAGTTCGCCGGACAATCCGAGCACCTGGCCGATCTCCAGGTCCTCGGCCACATAGATGTCGGCAGCCTCCGACATGAGGCCCGAATGCGCCGCCGCTGCGCCACACTGCGCGAAGATGGAGTACGCGCTGTTGGACTCCGTGTCACAGCCGACCCTGAGTTCGCGTGCGGTGGCCAGCTGGTGCGAGAACGCGAACCTTGCCTCGCTTTGGTCGTAGAGAAGGCGAGCGCCCGTGTTGGACATCCCGTCGGAGAAGTAGATGTTCTGGTCGGCCGAGGCGGCGGTGGCCTCCATGTAGAGGTCGCTGTTGAGGGCGAGGTCGTTGGAGAACTCGAACCAATCTGCGGTGTTGTCCCAATGCAGGCTCTGGCCGCTCTGATCGAAGAAGATGGTGTCATCGTCGGCTGCGTCCGCATTCCCGATGATGAGGTCCTGGTCGAACGTGTTGCCGCCACCTGCGGGCAGGTTGGTGAGGCCGCTGCCGTCACCAACGAACGCTGTGGCGGTGACGGTGCCCGCCACGTCGA
>JBMYRW010000062.1:0-10815 GCA_049602735.1 Thermoplasmatota archaeon | reverse complement strand
CCGTCGCCGCCAGTGTTACCGCCGGTGTTGCCACCGCTGCCGACAGCCGTACCGGTGCCGCCCGTGGGGGGCGTACCGGCGCCGCTGCTGCTGCTGGGGCGCTCGTTACCGCTCAGGCGGAAGTCCTCGACGAGGACGTTCTGGCTGGCCGGAGGGGCCAGACCCGCACAGCGGATGCTCGGGGGCGTGGCGACGGCAGCCGCGGAACCGGGCTGGCAAGCGCCGGTCTGGCTGTAGTACACCAGGTCACCGAAGTTGTAGCCGCTGACGCCGACCACCGCAACGCCCGGAGGCGTACCGGAGCGGTCCACGTCGTAGAACGCGAAGGGACCACCGTTGAGCGGGGCAGGGGACGGGATGAGGCGGCGGCTCTCGTCGATGTCACCGGAGGCGACACGGGAACCGGCCTCGAAGCCGTCGTGGGCGTTCAGGCGAACGTCACCAGCGGAGACGCGACCATCGACATCGGTGTCCACGTAGACGTGGTCATCGACGCTCCAGGTGTTGTCGCCATCCCAGTCGTAGAAGGCCAGGCGGATCGCCGTGGGCATGCCTTCCTGGATCAGAGGGATCTGGAAGTCATCGTCGCGGCTGAGGACCTGACTGCCGGCGAGGATGCCGGAGCTCTCGTCATCGAAGGGCGTGACGCGCACGTCGAACTGGCACACCAGGAAGACACCAGGCGTACCGGCACCACCGGCACCGATGCCGGGGAAGCCAGCGCCGGTGGCGCCGGCGCCGCGGTTGCAGCCGGCCAGGCCGGTGCCACCGAGACCAGCGGCCAGGAAGCCGTCGGGCTTGAAGTACATGTTCTCGGTCGTGTCGAAGGCACCGTTGCCGTTCTCGTCGTTGAAGGCGAAAGCGTTGGCGCGGGTGGCCGCGAAGGGCACAGGGGCCACATCGAAGGTGTACACGACGTCCGTGTGGTCGAACTCGATGAACGTACCGTAGCCGTACTGCTCGCCGAGCATGTTGAAGCGCAGGTCCTCAACGTGGGGGCGGCCAGTGACGGTACCGGCGTTCTGGGCGAAGTACACGGTGTCGCCACCGTTGTACAGGAGACCACCGACAGCGGTGGCCGTCGCGGTGTTCAGGCGGCTGTTGTCAGCGTCGAACACCTGGAGACTGCCCGTGCAACCGGCCTCGCGGGTGGGGGCCAGGATCAGGGGGCGGGTCTCATCGAGGTCGTTGGTCTGGACACGGGTGCCAGCAGCGTCGACGCCGTTGCCGGTGACGCGGACGTCACCGGGGCTGACGAAGCCGTCGCCGTCCACGTCGACGTAGACCCAGTCCTCGGTGCTCCACACGCTGTTACCGTCACTGTCGTAGAACGTGAGGGCAGCGAGGGTGCCGCGGGGGACAGCGGCCGGGGCGGGACCACCGGCGCAAGGAGCGACGGGGGTACCGGCGAAGGCCGGGCTGGTGACCGTGGCACCGCCACGGATGGCGGTCAGGGGGGCACCAGGGGCGGAGCCGGCGTCGATGTCCGTGACGAACACCTGGGTACCGGCCGCGTAGGTGGGGTTGCCGTTGTCCGGGAAGGGAGTCAGGCGGATGTCGAAGGCGCTGACGGTACCGGACATGTCGATGTCGAGGTACACGGTCTCACCGGTGTCAGAGGCACCGTTGGCGTTGGCGTCAACGAAGCCGAGGACCACGGCGCTCGGGGGGATGATACCACCGGGAGCGGGGGCGGCGGCGCCAGCCGGGTGAGCGGCGCAGGCGGGGCCAGCACCGAAGCCGGGCAGGATGGCACCGGTCGCACCGGGGGCGCACACGACGTTGCGGCGCAGGTGCACCACGTCGACGTCGGCGGGCTTGACGGTGCGGCCAGCCAGGAACGTGTCCATGTTGATGAAGCCGAGGCGGATGTCCTCGGACTCAACGAAGGGAGCGACGCCAGGCGTGGGCTGCTGCTGGTCCTGGTCGATGTACGGGATGTCACCGAGGGTGTAGCGGCCGCTGCGGTCAGCGTCGAAGTAGTCGATCCAGGCACCGGGGGCAGCGCTGCCCGCGGCGGTGGGGTTCTGGGAGCCGAACGGCGCGTAGGTGGCGCCGGTCAGGACACGGTTCTCGTCCTGGTGCGTGGACTGCACGCGGGTACCGGCCTCGACGGAAGGCAGGAAGCCGCCGTCCATGGCCAGGCGGACGTCACCGGCGCTGATGCGGCCGGAGAGGTCGGTGTCGACGTAGAACCAGTCATCGTTGCTCCAGACACCGTCACCGTCAAAGTCGTAGAAGGTGAGGCGGTTGGCGACGGGCACAGCAGCGCCAGCGTCGATGTTGGTCAGGGTGGGGGAACCGGCGACAACAGCGGGGGAGTTGAAGTCGTCGTCCGTCACAAGGACCTGGGTGTAGGAGTCGTCACCGGACTCGTCGTCGAAGCCCGTGACACGGACGTCGAAGGCGATGACACGGTTCATGACCTGGCCGATACCGGCGCAGGCACCAGGCGCGGCGCCGGGGGTACCGGCGGGGTTGCACGTGGTGGCCCAGGGGTCGCTCAGGGCGCCCGTACCGGGGCCCGTGATCGCCATGTGGACGTAGAAGTTCTCACCAGTGTCGTAAGAACCGTCGCCATCGATGTCAACGAAACCGAAGGCGTTGCTCATGTCGGACGTGATGGGAGTCGGGGCAATGGCGGCACCGCCGACACCACTGGTGCCGAAGATACCGGACGCGGCAGCGTAGTTGTGGACGACGTCCACCTCATCCTGCATCGCGAAGGTGCCGAACTCGCCAACGTCCGCGCTCGTGGAAGGCAGCGCCGCAACGGCGAAGGCCAGGACCACGAAGGTCGCGAAAATCTGCTTGCTGTTCATGCTTGTTTCCTCCAAGCGCCTGAGTGGCTGAATGACGCCCGCCATCACCGATGACTCGGCGGCAGTCAGGCGGCCACCAACAGGGGTGTCGGCAGCCTCCAGTCTCAGACTTAGGCCGCGCTTAGTGGCTCTCCTATTTAGCCGTCACCGTTCCCTGTTCGAACGTTTCTCCGACGAGAGGGCGACGGCCGGGGCATCGCGGCGTCAGCAGCCTTGGATGCGTGCCCAGGGGACGATGTCCAGGAGGCGCGCTGCTTCTTCAGGGCTTGCACTGCCGTCGACGACGCCCCAGAGCCGGACCAGGTAGAGGAGGGCGAAGAGGGCGGTGCCGGCGGCGACGGCGCCTCCGAAGGCTGGGGCGTCGCCGGAGAGCTCCTTGATGCCGGCCGCGAGGGCTGCGGCGGCGAGCGGGAGCCATAGAGAAGGCAACGGCGCGGTCGCGGCCAGGAGGAGGAGCCAGAGGATGCGGCCTTGGCTGGGCCGGAGGGGCTCGACGAGGCGGAGTTGCAGGCGGCCGGGCAGGCGGGCCATGCGGAAGTGGCGGCCGGCGGTTGCGAGCGCTTCGATGCCCAGGAGAAGGAGCGCGGCCCAGCCGGCAAGCCAGACGGCCGGGCTGTGGAAGGCGATGCGGCCGGCGCCAAGGTCGTGGGCGACGGCCAGTCGCAGGGCAGCCCATCGTGCGGGATCGAGGCAGCCGGCCAGGTCGTGGCCGGAGGCGAGGGCGCCGATGAAGGCGAGGAGGGGCAAGAGGCCGATTTGCAGGAGCGCAAGGCCCAGGTGCTTGGGGGCGGCGTAGATGTTGCCACGTAGGAGCACCAGCGCGGCCAGGGGAGCGGACCAGAGGAGGAGCGTCGGTTGTAGGAGGGTGGCGGTGGCCAGGAGGATGCCGGCGCCCCAGCGTGCGGCGTGGCGGTCGACCAGGGCGAACGCGAAGGCGCCCATCGCCAGCGCGACGGCCGGCACGGTCGGGAGGGCTAACTGTCCACGTGCCAGGAACGCGGGGTCGGCGGCCACAAGGAACGCGGCGAGCAGGCCGGCGCCGTCCGAGTGCAGGAGTTGCCTCGTCGCTGCCCCGGCGGCCGCCACGGCAAGACCGGCCGCCAACGCGGTGGCCAGGCGGGCGGCGCGCACGTCCATGGCCTCGTAGAGCAGCGCCGTGACCCCGTCGCTTTCCAGTAGTGCTGATTCGGCGGCGATCGGTTCCGTGGGCAGGTCGGTCCCGACCACGACGAGGAGTACGACGACCGCGAGGCTGAGGCCGCCCAACAGGAGGGCGAACAGGCCGGCCCGTGTGGTCTCGACCACCCGCTCCTGGGCGACGAGGCTGCGGGGTCCGTCGTCCTGGGCCGTGGTCATGCCTCCTGTAGGCCGCCGCCGCGGCGGGGCGCTTGAGGCACTTGGAGGTGGACTTTTAACGGGGGCGGTGCCAGCCCGCCGAGGCCGCGAGCAACCATCGGCGCACCCGATCCTTCATGAAGGCGTCGACGGAGCCGGTTGCGAGGGGCTGCTCCCACTTGAACCTGCACCAAAGCTTCAAATAGAAGTTGTGAGTAGGAAAGCACAGCAAGCAAACGCTTTTAGTGCGTTTGGGACCAGGGGACGGTTTTCATGGCGGAGAAGAAGAAGGACAAGATCGAAGAGATCAGCACCTGCCCGGAGTGCGGCAGCGACCACATCAAGACCGACTACGAGCGCGGTGAGATGGTGTGCGAGACGTGCGGTCTCGTCCTCGACGACGCCTTCATCGACCAAGGCCCCGAATGGCGTGCCTTCGACTCGGAACAGCGCGAGAAGCGTGCCCGTGTCGGTGCCCCCATGACCTACACGATCCACGACAAGGGTCTCTCCACCATGATCGGCTGGAAGAACAAGGACTCCTACGGTAAGAGCATCCCGACGCGCAACCGCGCCCAGCTCTACCGTCTGCGCAAGTGGCAGCGCCGTATCCGTGTCTCCAACGCCACGGAGCGCAACCTGGCCTTCGCCCTGTCCGAACTGGACCGCATGGCCAGCGGCATGGGCCTGCCCCGCAACGTGCGTGAGACCGCCGCCATGGTCTACCGCCGCGCCGTCACCAAGAACCTCATCCGCGGCCGCTCCATCGAAGGTGTCGCCGCTGCTGCCCTGTACGCCGCCTGCCGCCAGTGCGACGTGCCCCGAACGCTGGATGAGATCGCCGATGCCAGCCGTGTCTCCCGCAAGGAGATCGGCCGCACGTACCGGTTCATTGCCCGCGAGCTCAAGCTGAAGCTGATGCCGACGGCGCCCCAGGACTACATCCCCCGCTTCTGCTCCGAGCTGAAGCTGAGCGGTGATGTCCAGGGCAAGACGATCGACATCCTGAAGCAGGCCGCCGACCGCGAACTCACCTCCGGCCGCGGCCCCACCGGTGTCGCTGCCGCTGCGATCTACATCGCCAGCATCCTCTCGGGCGAGCGCCGCACCCAGCGTGAGGTCGCCGAGGTCGCCGGTGTGACGGAAGTGACGATCCGCAACCGGTACAAGGAGTTGGCCGAGCGCCTCGATATTGACATCGTCCTGTAAGGACGATGTCAAGAGGCGGTCGGCAGCGAGATCCGAAGGTTCGAGCGGACGCTGGGCTTCGGATCCCGCCGGGATTCGGAGGCCGGAGCCTGCACGAAGTGCTGGAGACTCCGGTCGTGCTTGCACGACCGGATCGGGCTCGAGAGAGGTCGCGGACCTCTCTCGATGCATGGCCTCGACCGAGTATATCTCGGACTACGTACGCACTGGCACTCACCGCCATCCTCCTGCTGACCGGCTGCTCCCAAGCACCACCTGAACCCGACCTGGACCGACTGTGCCAGGAGCTTGCAGCCACCTTGGTCGTGGACGAAGTCCGCGAAAGCAGCCTCCTCGTCGACGACGGGTCCCTTGTGGTCCACCTACGCCAGGCCACGGTCCTGCTGCGCCAGGACGGTGCCTGTACGCCACTGGATCCGGAGTCCATCCGCGTCGGCGACCGCGTGGGCCACAACGCCGAGGAGGTCCTGCTCTCCTACCCTGCCCAGGTCCATCCGACGGTCGTCGTGGTCGAGGCTATGGGCCAAGCCTGACCACCGTCCAACGGCCGGCCCATGACATCTTAAAAAAAGCACAAGGGGAGAGAAAACGAGGAAAGGAGCGCAGGGCGACCGCGTCGGCCTTAGCCACTGCAGGCGCGAGGGCCCGTGGGGGCAACCTCGTCAGGGCAGTAGCCTGTGGCGCCAAGAGGACCGAGGGGGTCGTCAGGGCAGTAGCCGCGCGGGCCAAGGCCACCGGTGGGGTCACGGGGGTCGAACCAGTCGGTGCCGGGCATGTAGGGCCAGAGGCCCTCGGTACCGGCCGGGCTCTCCTCGGGCGGGTCTGAGCCGCCACCCGAGCCTCCTGAGCCGCCTTCGCCGGAGCTGCCGCCTTCACCACTGGAACGACCGGCATCACCTTCGTCGCAGTCGTCCGGTTCGTCGGCGCAATCGTCGTCGGCGACCTCCATGCCGTGGTGGCCGATGCCGGCGAACTCCCATTGCTGGACGAGGTCGGGCATCTGGTCAAGGACGTCCTGGGCCGCCTGGCAGGGGCTGCGGGGATCCGTGGCCACGGAGGCGGACGCTTCATCGAGGACGCGACCAGCGACTTGCGGCGCGGGGGCGATCATGGCGCCTTCTCTGGCGTCCTGCAGGGGGGCCCAAGCCTGGGCGACCTGCCCGGTCGCGGCGGGAACGGCCATCATACAGAGGGCGGCCGTGGTCATCAAGGTCCAAACGCGTGCGTTCATGGGAGTTCAGCTCCAACACGAACTTGGCCCGAGTGCGGGTTATGGCTTGGGTGTGCCCAGATGTTGCAGGCCCGACGAGCCAGGGATTACCTGGTTCCGACGGTGGTACAGGGCTGGCCGCGACCGGCGGGGCAGTAGCTGGCGGACGCTTCCGGCCCGTTGGGGCCAGCAGACGCGGATACGCCCACGCTAGTGGTGCAGTCGGCGCAGCCGTACGGGGTCACGGCGATGGTGGCCCAGGCACCGGCGCAGTTGGCGCAGTCAGTGCCGTGGTCTACGGTGACCGGCAACGGGCGCGCTTCACCGGGCGTGGCGGCGGTGAGCAACAAGAGAAGGGCGAGCACGGGCAGGGTGCGGTGCATGGGCGCTCATGCCCCCGGGGCCGCATGAACGCTTCGACGGCCTTCTGGGGCTGGACGGGGAGCCAGAGAAGGGGAGACGGAAGGGACGGAAGGGGAAGAAGGACCAGAAGGGCCAGCCGGCCCGGATGCGGGCCTAGACGGTGATCTCGTCGTCGACGACGCAGATCACGACGAAGCCGCCACGGCACACTTCGGCACCCACGGTGGTGTTCTCGCCGTCGTGGTCGACGCTGACGGTGGCCCAGACGCCGGGGCAGTCGGCGCAGCTGTTATCGTACACCTGGGCGACGGTGAGGGAGGCGTGGACGCAGTCGTCACAGCCGTCGGGGCTGATGGCCACATCGGGGTCCACGACGACCCATACAGGCGGGTCCTGGGCCGCGGAGGCGGCGGGGGCGGTCAGGAGCAGGCATAGGGCAGCGGCAACCAGCAAGGAGCGCATAACGGGGCGAGCCCGCTCCTGGTCCAAATCCCTTCGCGTCCATGCGGCCCCGGCCTGGTAAGCAAACGTTCATCCCCGCCGCAGCGGCTACCTTGTCTCCATGAAGACCTACCTGCAAGTGTTGTTCAACGCCGAAGGGGCCCGGCCCAGCGAGGTGCATGAGCGCTTGCAGGGCCTGGGCTTCGAGGCGACCACGGGCGCCCACGACTTCGTCTACAACTGGCCCAACTCGGCCCGCGTGCAGGAGGTCCTTGACTTCGGCGACCAGATCCAGGCGGCGTTGCAGGGGACCGGCTGCCTCTTCGAGATGGAGACGATCTAAGGTTCCGCGACGGCCGGAACCCTCCGGTGCCCTTTTGTCGCTTTTAGGGATGCCGGGGTCTACGGAGTGGCGAGGGATGACGAACACCATGCCGAAGATCGGCATCACGGGACTGCCCAACGTGGGCAAGACCGCGACGCTGGCGGCCATCTGTCGGAAGCTGGAACGGGACGACTTCGTGGTCGGCGGGATGATCACGCGTGCCTACCGGCCGGGCGACGGCTCGGAGCGCATCGGCTTCTACGTGGAGAACTGGGAGACCGGCGAGAAGGAGGTCTTCTCCTCCAAGGAGTTCGACACCCGCCACAAGACCGAGACGGACGACGGCGTCTACTACATCGACACGGACCCCTTGGACCGCATCGGCGTGGCGTCGATCCGCGACTCCATCCTCGATGAAGAGGTCGACATCATCATCATCGACGAGGTGGGCAAGATGGAGATGCACTCCGAGGCGTTCAACGCCATCGTGAAGGAGGCGCTCGACTGCCCCAAGCCGGTCATCATGACCCTTCACAAGAAGAGCCGCAACCCGCTCTTGCAGGACCTGCGCCGCCGCGACGACGTGCGCATCCTCGAGGTCACCTCGGTCAACAAGAACCTGCTGCCGTACAAGATCGAGAAGCTGCTCAAGGACCACCTGTCCACCACCTACTACTGAAGGTGGCGCTTGGCCGACCTGCGCGAAGGCCAGACCCTTCTGGCCGCGACCCCCAGCGGCGGCGATGTGGGCCCCGGTACCAAGGACCGGGACACGCCGTTCTACAACCCGGCCATGGCGACCAACCGTGACCTCAGCGTGGCCCTCGTGGCTGCGGAGGCGGCCCGCAGGGGGCGTGAACTGGACGTGGCGGACGTGCTGGCGGGCACCGGCGCCCGCAGCCTGCGCTTGGCCAACGAGGTCGCGGCACCACACGGCCTGGTCGTGCATGCCAACGACGGCGACCCTAACGCCGTGGCGGCGATCGAACGGGCCCGCGTGGCCAACGAGATCCCCGAAGCGCGCCTGCGGACGACGACCGGCGCGGCCCACGCGTTCCTGGCGAGCCGGCGCTTCGACGTCATCGACCTGGACCCCTTCGGCAGCCCACTGCCGTTCCTCGACATGGCGGTGCGGGCGACGCGCCACGACGGCCTCATCTGCCTCACGGCGACCGACACGGGTGGCCTGGCGGGGACGTTCCCGCGCGTCTGCCGGCGGCGTTACGGCGCAGACCCGGCGCCCCAGAACGCGGTGTGGCGACGGGAGGCGGGCCTGCGGATCTTAGCGGCGTCGGCGGTGCGGGCGGCGGGGCGGTTCGACCGGGCGGCGCGGCCGGTGCTGTCGGTGGCGAGCGACCACTGGATGCGCGTGGTGGTGCGGGTGCGCGAGAGCCGGAGCGAGGCGGACGCGGTGACCCGCGAGATCGGCCATGCTTGGCTGGGCGACGGAGACGAAGCGTTGACCGGCCGCTTGCCCCCGGCGGACGTGCCGGCGGCGGGTCCCCTGTGGCTCGGCCCCCTCCATGACACGGACTTTGTCGCCTCCTTGCCGGATCTTCCTGAGCCAACGCGGGCCACCACACGGCTCCTCGACGTGGTGCGTGAAGAGGCCGCAGCCCCCGGCGGTACGCCGCTGTTCTGGGCCGACGTGTCACGGCTGGGCCGATGGGCGCAATCCGACCCGCCCAAGCGGGCACACCTCCTGGCTGCCTTGCAGGAGGCGGGCCACGTGGCGACGCGCTGCCACCTGGAGCCTGCCGCCGTGCGCACCGACGCACCATGGCCGGCCCTCCTAGAGCTCGTCCGCAGCCTCACGGACAGCAAAGCCTAACGCCGCGCACGCTGGGTGACGCCTGTGCGCCTCCTACCGTTCCTGCTCGCTGTGCTGCTCGTGCCCGGCGCGGCGGCGGAGACGTGGATCTGGAGCGGCGACGACCCAGGCGCCGCCGGCGAAGCGCTCGAACAGCTCCAGGTGCCTTGGCACCGTTACGAACGGCTGGGCATGGTCGCCTTCGAGGCCGACGCCCCCACGGCCACCTGGTTGGCCGCCGTAACGGGTGGCCGCATCGACCCCAATGAAGCGTACCCGCTGCACCTGGACCGATCCGTGCCCGCCATCGAAGCGGACCGCGTGCAGACGGCCGTCGGCCCGCAACGGGACGGCCCGACCGTGCTCGTGGTCGACACCGGCGTGGACAGCCTCCACCCTGACTTCCAGGACGGCAACCTCGCCGCCAACGTCCTCGCCCTGCGCGTCGGGGGCCTCGTGGTCGGCACCCTCGACCAAGGTCCCATCGTCGACCTGGCCGGGCACGGGACCCACGTGGCCGGCATCGTCGCCGGCAGCGGCAGCGGGCTGGCGGGCCTCGACGGCGACCAGGGACGCTACTTGGGCGTGTACGGCAACGGCCGCGTGGCCAGCTACCAGGCGACCGGCAGCGACGAGGACCACGTGGACACGGTCGCTGCGCTGGAGGCGTTCGACTGGGCGCTGGCCAACCAGGGCGCCTTCGACATCCGCATCGTCAACAACTCCTGGGGCCTCGAAGGGGACTTCGACGCCGACCACCCCGTCAACCAGGCGACGCGGCGCCTCTACCTCGAAGGCGTCAACGTCGTGTTCTCCGCAGGCAACAACGGCGAACAAGGCCCCGGCACCATGAACAAGCACTGCGTGGCCCCCTGGGTGCTCTGCGTGGCCGCCGGCGACCTGGAAGGCGCCCGCGTCGGCTTCAGCGGCCAAGGCGCCAGGGGCCCCGATGCGCCGCCGTACGACCACCCCGACCTGGTCGCCCCCGGCCTCTTCATCAACGCCCCAGAATCCACTACCAACATCCAACCCGGCGCCACGCTGGCCGACCTGCTCTCCTTCGAAGTCGACGCCTTCTACGGCGAACGCTCGGGCACCAGCATGGCGGCCCCCCACGTCGCCGGTGCCGCCGCACTCCTGTTGGCGGCCAACCCTGAGCTCTCACCCGACCAGGTGATGGACATCCTCACCGCGACGGCGCGACCCATGGCGGACGGCGTCGAACGGGTCGGCGCCGGCTACATCAACGTCCGTGAAGCGTACAACCTCGCCGTGCGCACGGTGGGCAACGCGGACGCCT
>JBMYRW010000061.1:0-11153 GCA_049602735.1 Thermoplasmatota archaeon | reverse complement strand
CCGCTGCGAGCAAAAGAAGCAGGACGAAGGGAGCCATGAGCCGCATGGGAAGCCAAGGAGTGGTGGAGTGGAAGAAGGGGTTTACGGCCCAACTTCAGAAAGTTGGATCATCACGGACGGTGCCGGTTTCACCGGCACCGGCCGAGCTTGCTGGGCCTCACCTTGAGGCGACCGCGGAAGCGATGGCCCAGGCGCCGAGGCCGACGTGCAGCAGGTTCTCGCCGAGTTCGATGCCGATGAGGCCGAACAGTTCCGCTTCGAGGCCCAGGATGAGGCCGAGGACGCCGAGGCCGCCGTAGATGATGCCGAACGTGATGGCGGCGCCGCGTACGATGGCGGGTTTGAGGGCGGCGTACCCGAACGTGAAGGAGGCGGCGGCGAGGACGGCGTGGAGGCCGTTGTGGGCCCAGTCGAACATGAGAACGTTGGGGATGCCGACGACCTCGCCGGTGATGGCGTTGAGGAGCGCGCCGGCGACGGCTGCGGCGGCGAGCAGGTAGGCGCTGGCGCGCCAGTAGAGGCGCACGTCGAGGATCGTGGGGCTGGCGTGGGGGGTCGTGGTGGCGTAGTCCGTCATGGTGTCACCAAGCACGCATGCCGCCATCCGTTCATGAACGTTACGAACGTTCTAATCGGTCGGCCGGAGCCTGAACGCCTCGCCGTCCGCTGCCGCCTCGAAGCCGACCGGGCCCAGCCCACCTGCCTGTGCCGCCCCCTGGGCGAACGCCGCCAAGAGCAGCCCCAAGCGGCCCGGCGACACGCTGGCCACGGCCTCGCCGGGGCGGCACCGGAACGACAGCGCCTCGAAGTCGATCTGTAGGTGATGGGCCAGTTTCTCCACCTCCACGAAGCTCGCCAAGGTCATCGCAAAGTCGTGCGCGGAGTTCCATGCGGCCGGCGGGAAGCGGGGTGCCCATGCGGCGCCGATTGCCTCCGCCTGCCGTCGCAGGACTGTCTCGCTCGCCTTGGCGGGGGCCGCCGCGAGCGCCTGGAACACCTGGGCCAACGGAAGGGAAGCGCCGCCGTGGGGGGCCGTCGGGCTCGCGGCCGTCGTTCGCCCATCCGCCTCCGGCTTGGCGGCCAAGCGGAAGATCTTGCGACGGCTGTCGGTCGGGTGCGGCGTCTCCTCCACCAGGCCCAAGGCGAGGAGCTCCTTCATGTGGGTCCCGCTGAGCGCCGGCTTCGCCTTGCCGGTGATCTCCACCAGTTCGGGCAACTGCTTCTCACCCTGTGCCAGCGCGGCCAGGATGCGCCGCTGCACCGGGTTGGCCACCGTTGTCGTCCCCGCTGGCGTGGTGTAACGGTCGCCTGCCGGCTCGGCCATGGGCGGGCCAGTGGGTCGTTCAGCTTGAGGGTTGTCCTTGGAGAACGTTCGGAACGAGTTGCTCAGCAGATGGACGCATCCACTTCGGCGTCAGAGGGGATACCGATGTCCCACTCTGCGAGCGCTGATTGGGCGCGGACGAGCCAGTCCTCCTCACTCATTTCGCCCCACCTGGCGTGTGCATGGGCCTGGCCGCGTTCATCCACGATCAGGACCAGATCGTACGCATGGAGGGACTTGGTTGGTGCCGAAGCACTGAGGCGGAGCCCTTCATTTTGGGCCCAGAACGTTCCGACGATGCCGCTGCGGTCCCAGGCATCGTCCGAACGCGGAACGATACCCGTGAAGTTCCATGCCCCTGGCAAGCGAGCATGTGCATGACCCCACGTTGTTGGTGGCGGCGGGTCACCAGGAACTCGTCCTTCGGTGGAGGGCCTTGATAGGACCTCCGTCGCATCCTTGCTTGGCTCGGCTCGTCCAAGCAGCCCCAGGAACTCTGTCAGCTGTTGATGGATCTGCGTCTCATTCGTTCCGTCCAGCCATTGGGCATGTACCATGCCGTTGTCGGAGACGCGCAACGTCGGGTTGTGGTGGTTGGTGGGCGGCGACCATTGGACGCTGCGCAGGCGCCATTGGTCCGGAAGATGGTCGTCGACGACCCAGCCTCGGTCTGGTGCTTGCGGCCAGCCTTCAAGCCGGTCGAACAGGTCCTCATCGACCCATGATGCCCCCTCGGGGGTGAGGCCGCAGTGGCCCCATTCCTGGTTGATGACGACGCCGAAGAACACGGCGCCGGCCGCAAGCAGGACGACGACCACGCCCGCGAAGGCCCAACTGCCGTGGTGGCCGGTGGGATGAGCGCCTGCGAGCCATCGGATGCCCAAGGTGAGGGCGGCTCCGGCGGGCAGCGCGGCCACGAGCGCCACACCGTCCCAGCCAGGGTGCCAGAACCAGTCCGTGCCCCAGAGGGCGTCCGTCAGGGTGAACCAGAGGACGACGCAGGCGGCACCGAGTGTGAACGCGGTGGCCTTGGCGGGACGGGGAGAAAGAGGCACGAAGAGGAGCCCGGGCGCTGGCTTTTGAAGCTTCTCGCCGGGCGGTCGAAGCGTGGCCTGTTGGGCTCAGACTTCGCTGAACAGATAGTCGTCGAACACCTGGACCTTCTCTTCCCAGCTGTCGGGGTAGAGGTAGCGCAGGGTCATGGCGACGCTGGACAGGAGGCTGTTGCCGTCCTGGGGCGTGAAGCAGTAGCCGACGACGCGCTTGCCGCCTTCGAGCACCTTCAGCGTGTTGCGGGCCAGGACGGTCTGGTCGAGGATGCGGCCCATGTAGCCGTGGTCGCGGCCGAAGGCGAACACCGTGCTGCTGCTCTTCTTGTAGGTGGTGCTGAGGCCGGGCGTGGTGGTGAAGTGCTCGATGATCTCCGCTTCAGTGGTGGGCTGCTGGAGCCGCATGTCGAAGTACAGCGTGTGCATGTACTGCGTCGGGACCTTCATGGCGGTGGAGAACAGCTTGAGGTCGAGGCCCTTGGTCTGGTAGAGGTGCCAGACGTCGCGGGCGTGGTGGGTGCCGAACTCGCCATCCTTGTGGGCGCCCACTTCGGGGCTGCCGATGTTCTTGTCCTCGTAGACGTCGCTGCCGCGGCGGATGCAGTTGAAGTTGCCTTCCACCAGGTTGTCGTCGCCGTGGCGCAGCGCGATGGCGTTGATGATGGCGCTCATGTTGTGGGTGTTGCACGACACGATCTGCGTGAAGCGGTCCTCGGCGGGGTCGATGGCGCCTTCGTTGACGTCCTTGCAGTAGGGCTTGCCGAAGCCGAACTCGCTGCCCTGGGCCATGAAGCCCTTGCCGGGGCGGTCGTACTTCTCGTAGTACTGCTGCTTGTTGGCGACGCCGATGCCGCTGGGGGTGCAGTCGATGACCACCGTGGCGCGCTCGATCGCCTCCTCGGTCTCGTAGGTGACCTCCATGCCCAGGTTCTCGAAGTCGGCCTTGACGTTCTCGCCGCAGGCGAGCTTGGCGCCCTTGCGGATGAGGTCCTGGATCTTGGAGCGGTCGGTGAACTGCGGGGTGCGCTTGTTGAACGTCACCTCGTCGATGCCCAGTTCGTCCTTCTTGTCAGCGAACAGGGCGATGAGGGGTTCGCCGATGGTACCGGTGCCCACGACGTGCACGATCTTCTGGCTCATGGAAGGTTCCTGGGCGGCCCGTGGGGCCGTTCCCGTTCCTGGCCGACCTGCCGCCCTTCTTAGCCGTTGGCCACCGGCTGCCCCTCCACGACAAGCGAAATGCACAGATACACAGACCATGCTGCTGCGGCCGTGCCCAGCCGGACGATCAGCCTCGAACAGTCCGCCTACGACGCCCTGGCAGCGGCCAAGCGGCCCGGAGAGAGCTTCAGCCGCACCGTCCACCGCCTGGTGGGCACCGAGCGCCCGCGCCTGGGCGACCTGGCCGGCCTCCTGGGACCACGGGAAGCGGCACCCATCGCCGCCACCCTCAGCCGCCTGCGCCGCGAAGACCAGGAAGGCGCCTGATGCCGCCCGCCGCGCAAGGGGCCAAGCGCGCCGTGGCCGTCGACGCTGCCTACCTCCTGGACCTGCTGGCCGGAGAGGCCGACGCCGTCGACGCCGCCCGGGACCTGGACCGCCGGGGCCTCGAAGTGGTCCTGCCGGCCCCCGCGCTGTACGAAGTGCTGGCCGCCACGCAGTACGCCCACGGGGACCAAGCGGCGCGGGAGCTCGCCGACGCCTTGCAGGCCCACCGCGTGCTACCGGTGGACGCCCACGGGGCCCTCCTTGCGGCCCGGTTGCGCGCCCGCCTGCTCTCCAGGGGCCACCGCATCACCCACGCCGCGTCCCTGGCCGCCGGTGTCGCCCAAGCCACGGGTCACCGCTTGCTGACGCGCCACGAAGCGCTCCTGGCCGCCCCCGAAACAGCCGCCGGCCTTGACATCGAGACGTACGGCCCACGCCGATCCCTGCCGTCGCGGGTCCCTTAAGTGGCGCCAGGGATGCCTTGGCGAACGAGGCTCCTCCATGGCTGGTCCCCTCCCCCGCAACCTCCTGCTCGCCGCCGCGCTGCTCCTGGCCGGCTTCAACCTCGCCTCCACCGGTGCCGCCGACACGACCGGCGCAGGCTGCACGATCCGCGACGTGCCCGGCATGGGCCCCGCCTGCCTCCTTGACAACGGCCTCTACGAGGTCTTCGACCCCCACGGCGAAAGCCTCGGCACCACCCACGGCCTCGACCCGGTCCCCGACCCGCTCTTCGACGCCCAAATGGAAGCCGCGGCGGCCTCCGCCGGCATGGACGCCTCGTCCCAGATCGAATGCCACGACGACGACGGCAGCTACCACACCATCGTCTTCTACGCCCGCGCCCACGACGACCACAACAACGGCCCCGGCGCCGACCGCGTCCGCGAACTGATCCACGTTGCGGCCGCCCTCGTCGACGACGCCGCCAAGGCGACCGGCGCCCGCGCCGCCCTCGACCTGCGCTGCAAGGACGGCGACGTGGAGGTCATCGACCTCGTGCTCACCACTGACAAGGACGACGCCAGCTTCAGCACCGTTGTCAGTGAACTGCGCGCCATGGGCTACGACAGCGGCCGCAACAAGCACCTCGTCCTCTACGACGACCCCGGCGCCTGCGGCTGCGGCGGCCTCGGCCACTTCATCGGCGACAGCAGCCCCGGCCAAGGCAACGCCAACAACGGCAACGCCGGGCCCCTCTACGCCATGAGCTTCTACTACAGCGCCAGCATCCTCCTGCACGAACTGGGCCACAACATGGGCGCCGTGCAGACCAACAGCCCCTACACCTCCGGCGCCGCCCACTGCATCGACGGCCGCGACATCATGTGCTACAACGACGGCGGCCCCACCGCCAACCAGTACAGCAACCGCGACTGCCCCCACGGCGCCGTCTGGGACTGCTCCAAGGACGACTACTTCAACGCGAACCCGGCCCCCGGCAGCTACCTCGCCGAGCACTGGAACATCGCCGACCCCGCCAACCGGTTCGTCCACATCTGGGACGATGACCCGATCCCCAGCGCCCAACAACTCGGCTGCGCCGTGAGCAGCCTCCTGCACGAAAGCCGCGTCTGTGAGTACCATCCGCTGGCTTGAACGACCCCCGCTGACGCGCGGGCGGCCATTT
Organism: Thermoplasmatota archaeon; assembly: GCA_049602735.1. Classification (GTDB taxonomy): domain Archaea; phylum Thermoplasmatota; class E2; order JACPAO01; family JAHFTW01; genus JBMYRW01. The sequence goes on along the minus strand of JBMYRW010000061.1, from coordinate 5,662 downwards.
CGACGACATCCGTAGAGACGTCCTCGAAGCAAAGCCCCGGATGACCCCTCAATCCGAGGTGTCCACCATGGAACTTAAGTATCATTTCAACGGGCTTTCCTGTTGGAGTGGTTCGATGAAGACCCCGATCCTCGCAGCAATCGTCGTGGCCTCGCTCATGACCGCCGCCCTCACCGGCATCGCCCTGTCCTTCGCGTTCGCGGATGACGACGGCACCTCCGGGCTGGCCAGCGGCACCGCGCACAGCCACGGCGACCACGCCAGCCAAACGGACGCCGTGCCCGAGTTCGCGCCCCCTGGCGCCGACGAAGCCGCCCACGAAGGCGGTATGGCCGGCGACCATGACCACAGCGCCGTCGGCATGGAGCGCCCCGCGTTCCCGCCCGCCACTGGCACCGTCCCCACTGCCTCCGCGGCCCAGAGCCTCGAGCAGGTGAGCCGCATCATCATCCGCGGCGACGACGGCGCCACCCCTGACGCCGGCATCCGCACCGGCAGCGGCACCATCGACGACCCCTTCGTCATCGATGGCTACTACGTCACCGGCGACCTGTTCATCGCCGACACCGACGCCTGCTTCATCGTCAAGGAGAACTACATCGGCGGCCAATTGACGCTCAACTGGAACGGCCAGTGCGTCCACGCCCACCACAACTATGTGCGCGACCTGCGCGTCAACGAGAACGTCGCCCGTGACGGCTACGCCACCGGCGGCCTCATCGAGCTCAACAAGATCGAGTACATCGGCCAACTGCGCCACTACGATGGCGAGTTCCGCGACAACATCGTCGGCCCCCGCGCCCCCAACAGCATGTGGGACGAGGTCCTCGAGACCGTCCCGTGGATGTTCGGCGTGGACCCCCGCGTCGCCAACATCGACGGCTTCAACCAGGGCCTCATCCACCACAACACGTTCCACGGCTCCGTCGACCTGGACTTCCACGGTCACCACCACGGCACCGGCTTCTACGCGCCCCACAGCCACTACCACGGCGATGACATGGAGCGCGGCATGATGCACGACCACACGGAGCGCTGGACGAGCGTCTTCTTCACCGACAACAAGATCGTCGACCCCGACGGGTACGGCCTGCGCTACGAGGACCGTGGCCACGCCGGCGACGACCGTCTGGCCAACTCCGAACAGGAGGAGACCCTGGACGACGCCCACCGCCACTACACGCGCGCCGTGATCGCCCGCAACGTCATCGAAGGCGGCCCCCTCACCATCGACGTGTTCAACGCCGACGACGACCTCCACTACGACCGCAACCCCGGCTGGGTGGAGCTTACGGACAACAAGGTCCACCTCATCGAGCGTGAAGAGGACGACCTGCTCGGCCTCGACCTCCCCTGGTTCGGCGGCGAGATCCCCGCCGATTCCGCGCTGCGTGTCTTTGCCACCAAGGAGGCCGAGATCAGCATCATCGGCAACGAGCTGAGCTTCCAGGCGCTCCCCGACCAGGGCAGCGACCCCCTCGACCCGGTCAACGACCTGACGGGGATGTTCTTCGGTCCCCGCGACCTGGAGCCGGCCGCCATCGACCTGATCCGCATCGCCGACGCCGACATCCAGGTGCGCGATAACACCGCCACGGGCTTCACGTACGGTGTCCGCGCCACCCAGTTCGACGAACTGGTGGACTGGATCGTCAGCGGCAACGACTTCGGCGCCGCGTCCCACCCGGTCTACTACGACGAGTCGGTCGCCAACCGCCCGACGGAAGACTAGGCGCGCAGGGACCCTGATCTGCCACTCCCTTCATCCTTCCATCACCTGTCTGCCCCCTTCTCCCCTGTTCTCAAGGACCGAAGACCGAAAGCGCGGCCTGTGGGCCGTGGCCGGGCCAACCCTACGGGCCGTCCGCAGAGTATCTCAGCGGTCGGAAAGTTTTCTTTCCCACGGGAAGAGAAAAAACGCTTGGCCACCCGTTCCCGTATTTGGGATTTGTTGCGCGCCTCGCAAAAGGACGTAACCAATCTCACCAGAGTGGCTAAAGAAAGCGGTTCCGCTCGTCGGGGTATGCGGTCCCCTTTCTCTCTCTTGGTAGCTGGCCTCTTGCTGCTACCCGCAGCAGCAGGCTCCGGCAGCCACAACGGCACGAACCCTGACCTGGAAGCCTGCGACCTGTACACCGGTCCCTTCGGCCACGGTCCCACCGACGGCCACGCCCATTCTCATATGCACCACCATGGCGGCCACGGCCATGATGATCCCTGTGATCAGAGTGGAAGGCCCGACCCCCAGGTCCTGGACCTCTCAGGCGGGCAGGTGCCGACGTGGCAGGAGGCCCAGTCCATGCCGACCTTCGACATCTTCAAGGTCCTCACAGACGACGACCTGTTCAGCTTCGCCGAGCCCCACCTGGAGCCGGCGGGCACCTTCGAGATCCCTGGCAGCGGCACGCCGGAGGACCCCTACATCATCGAGAACGTCCACGTGCGCCAGGAACTGAAGATCAAGAACACGGATGCCTGCTTCGTCATCCGCAACAGCTACGTCTCCTGGTGGGAGGACGCCGACGGCGCCAACCGGACCGGGAAACTGAACCTCAACTTCAACGGGCGCTGCGTGCACGTCCATCACAACTTCGCCACGGAGCTCAACGTCAACGCCCTCAACAGTCGCACCGGCTACGCCACCGGCGGCCTGATCGAGCACAACCAGTTCCGCACCGTGGAGTCGCTGCGCCACCATGACGGCGTCTTCGCGCACAACCAGATCGGCTGCGCCGGCTGCGACAACAACCTGTACCCACAGCGTACGGGTTGGCCCGCCCACCGCATCATGGCCGTGGACGGCTTCAACCAGGGTCGCATCCACAACAACACGTTCTACGGCAGCGTCGACCTGGACTTCCATGGCCACTACCATGGCACCGGCTTCTTCTCGCCGCACAGTCACTACCACGGCGATGACCCCGCTCGGTTGCACCAAGACGGTGACCACACGCAGCGCTGGCACAGCATCGGCTTCGTGGACAACCTGATCATCGACCCTGATGGCTACGGCCTCCGTTATGAGGACAAGCTGCACCGCAAGGACGACCGGTGGGCCGAGAGCGAGAACGTCGAGCACCTCAACGAGCCCCACCGCCACTTCACCCACGTGGAACTGGCCCGCAACGAGGTCCGTGACGGTGGCCTCCGCGTGGACGTCTTCAACGCCGACCGGGTGGAGCAGCTGAACCCCGATGGTTCGCAATCAGCGTTCAACGTCCTGACCTGGGACTACGAATGGATCGACTACCACCCGTGGCGCAACGACGGTTGGCTGGACATCCTGGACAACACCGTGCGCCTCAACGAACGCATCGAGGACGAGGACTCGGAGCTGCCGTTCGTCACTATGCGCAGCGCCATGGCGATCCAGACCGCCAAGGAAGTGGACGTCCGCGTCCACGGCAACCACATCTCGTTCGCCTACGCCCCGGAGGAGGACCCGGTCGTTCCCGGCGGTGGCGGCGGCGTTCCAGGTGGCGGCGGTCTGCCCGGCGGCGTCGGCGGTGGCGGTGGCGGCTCCAGTGGGAGCGATGAGCCGTTCATGGCGTGGGGCGTCCAGATCGACTTCGTCAGCGACGCCGACCTGGACCTGCGCGGCAACCACTTCGCCAGCGACCTCTACTGCGGCGTCCGCTCGCGGGACATCGCCGCGGATGTCGGCTACCGCATCGTGGAGAACACCTACGAGGCGGACCTGGACCACCTGTTCTGTGAGCACGTGAACGTGGAGTCGCCGCCGCAGATCAGCGGCAACCAACAGGTCTGAGGCTCCGCGCCTCCGGGCCGCTCGGGCCTGGTGGACTACTGGGTCTTGGCGGCGATGGCGGCCTTGAGCTCTTCGGGGCTCTTGCCGGCGTCATCGATGCCCAGGGCGCGGGCGGCCTGACGGAGCTTCTCCTCGTCCTGGGCCTCCGCCTCGCCCCCTTTGACCTCTTTGTCGAACTCGGACCGGGCCTGCTGGAACTCGCCCTTGGCGCGGCCGATGGAGCGGGCCAGCTTGGGGATGGCGGAGGCGCCAAAGAGGAGCACGAGGGCGCCGATGATGAGCATGATCTCGGTGTTGCCGATGGCCATGGGTCCAGGTGGCAGGGGTCGGTCCCGGTTCTTGAACGTGCCGGCAGACCGGACGGCGGACACCGCGCCGGTGGCAACAGCCAAGTCTGTGAGCGCGTCCACGGCGTGTGGCCCGCACCCGTTGGTATCAGGATCGCGTCCGCGATGGGTACTACAAGCAGGCCAAGAAGGAGGGCTACCGGGCCCGGAGCGCGTACAAGCTGCAGCAGTTGCAGCAGCGGTTCCGGTTCCTGAAGAAAGGCTACGCGGTGGCCGACCTGGGCTGTGCGCCGGGCGGCTGGTCGCAGGTGCTGACAGAGCTCGTGGGGCCCGAAGGGCTGGTGATCGGCGTCGACCTGCAACGGGTGGCCCCGATCGAAGGCGCCCGGCTCATGCAGGGCGACTTCACCAAGCCTGCGACACACCGTCGCCTCGCCAAGGAGCTGGCCGACAGCGGCCGCGGCAAACTGGACGCCGTGGTGAGCGACCTGGCGCCCGACATGACAGGCAACTACGACCTGGACCAGTCCCGCTCCGTCCACCTGTGCGAGTTGGCGCAGGGGTTCGCCCAGGCCCACCTGCGCCCCGGCGGCGCGTTCGTGCTCAAGGTGTTCGAGGGGGCCGACTTCCAGGAGTTCCGGGAGGGGCTCCGGTCGGCGTTCCGCCGCGTGCATCATTACCATCCCCCCGCCAGCCGCAAGGCGAGCAGCGAGGTCTACCTGGTGGCGACCGGTTACAAGGGCCGCGACGACGAGGCCGCAGCCGTCGATGGCTCAGGGGAGGAGGAATAGATGGAGCGCCGAGGTGGTCGTCCCATCTGGGTGCCGGCCTGGATCGCTGGGCCCTTGGCGGCCGTGGCCGCGTTCTTCCTGCTCGTCGATGTCCGCGTGCGTGATGCGGGGCGCGGCGAAGCGGTGGTCGCGGTCCTCTTCAAGCGCCCGGACCTGTGGTTCGATCCCTGGTGGCAGGGGACGCTTGGCGTCGCGGCGCTGGTGCTGCTCCTGGTCGCCATCGGCATGTCGTCGTGGCGCCCCGACGTCACCCGCTGGCGCTTCGTCGGCACCCGTTTCGTTCTCTGGTGGGCTGCCTTCTGGGTCCTCCTGGCGTTCTCCCTGGCGGCCACATGGGACCTGACCGGCCATGTGGTGGAATCCGGCTCCGGTGGCATCTCCTGGCGGTTCGTGGCCGTCCTACGCGGTCACCCCGCCAATGTCGCCACGGCGATCCTTGGCTATGCGGCCGCCTTGGCCTGTCTGGTGGCAAGCGTCGGCGGCTCGTGGCATGTCTGGCCTGTCTCTGCCAGCGAGCCGGCGGAGGTCGCGGAGCCCGATCCTGAGCTTGAAGCGACGCCGCGCGGGCGTCTCGTCGAACTCTGAAGGGCCCGTCTTCAGGAGCGCCAACGGATACCGATGGCCGCCAGCAGACCTGCGGTGACCAGGAGCGCGATGGCGAGGGGTTGGGCGATCCACAGGTCCTCGCGGGCGTCCAGGAACAGGGGCGACGGGCGCGTGGCGGCATCGTAGCCGACGCTCACGGCGTCGCGGCTGTAGGTGGGGTCGCGGCTCAGTTCACCGGCGTATTTGACCTCCTGGCCGGCCAGGAAGGC
>JBMYRW010000060.1:0-11170 GCA_049602735.1 Thermoplasmatota archaeon | reverse complement strand
ACGTGGTCGACGAAGCCGAGCGCGCCCTCGAGGACGCCCTCAACGTGGTCGCCGTGGCCCTCGAAGACGGCAAGATGACCCCCGGCGGCGGCGCTGCTGCCACCGAGATCGCCATGCAGCTGCGCAACTACGCCACCACCGTCGGCGGCCGCGAGCAGATGGCCATCGAGGCGTTCGCCAACGCCGTCGAAGTGGTGCCCCGCACCCTCGCCGAGAACGCTGGCCTGGACGAGATCGACATCCTGCTGGCCCTGCGCCGTGCCCACAAGCGCGGCAAGAGCACCTTCGGTGTCAACGTCTACAGTGGCAAGATCGAGGACATGGTGGAGAACAATGTCATCGAGCCCCTGCGCGTCGGCACCCAGGAAGTGAAGGCCGCCACCGAGGCCGCCGTCATGATCCTCCGCATCGATGACGTCATCGCCGCCAAGGCGTTTTCTCCCCCCGCCGGTGGCGACGACATGGGCGGCATGGGTGGCATGGGCGGCATGGACTTCTGACGAGGCTTCCGAGCCTCGCGAGGAAGTGTTGTCAAGCAGCCGGTGATGCTTGCATCACCGGGCGCCGCGACCGCCGACCAACGTCTCCTTTCCCTCTTCCTCTCCCCTTTTGGACGACCTGTTGACGCTAGCGCCAGCCTCAGTTCCCGACCGGGAACCGCCCCACCTCGATGTGGGTCCCTGTCGCCTCCGTGCCGCCGACCCAGGCGGCCCAGACGTCGCCGCCAAGGCCGGTGACGCCCACGTATTCCCTCCGGTAGATGCCGGGGTCGATGACCGTGTCCGCGGCTTGCTCTACGACGCCACCGGCATCGAGCGTGGCGATGACGAACGTCTCGCCGGCGGGGTCCCAGCCCTTGTCGTAGAAGCCGACGTGGACGGTGCCGTCGCCGTCGATCCAAGGGGCGGCGTGCTGTTGCGTGCCGCTGCGACCGGGGGCGAGGTAGGTGGTGGGCGACCAAGTGGTGCCTCCGTCGTGGGTCTCGGAGATCCAGACGCGGGAGCCGTCGCCCGGTCCGGAGCCCGACACCACAGCGTGCAGCGGGTCGCTTGGATCGGCCGCCACGTGCCCCATCCGGGTCGGGAACTGGGCCGGTCCCACCGCGACCGGGGCGCTCCAGGTGGCGCCGCCGTCGCGGCTGGTCTGGACCACCTGTGCCTGGTCCGGCGAGAAGGGCGGAATGAGGGTGTAACTGAAGTAGACGAGGTCTGCGCCGGGCGCCGCGATGCTGGCCGCCGTGACCGTCTTGAGGTCGTCTGCGGCAGGTGTCGCGATGACGGCGGGCTCCGTCCATGTCGCGCCGTCGTCACTGGAGCGCTGGTAGTAGATCGTGGTGTGGAGGAGGCCGATGAAGCGTGTCCAGGCGAAGTGCAGGGTGCCATCGGGCCCCACGGCGAGCCATTCCTTGTCCTGCGCCACGGCCTGCAGCGGCCCGACGCCGCTTTGCCAATGGAAGGCGGGCTCCCACGTGGCGCCATCGTCATCCGACCGGGTGATGAACACCGTGAGTTCGACAAGGATGTCCCAGCGCAGCGTGTCAGGCACGTTGACGGCCTGGATGGAGACCGCCGCCACGCCGGCCAGGTACAACGTGCCATCGGGCCCATAGACGAGGACGGGATCACCGGCGCCCCAGGCCCGCCCCAGCGGGTCGAACGGCTCGAACACATGGCCCGGCAGGGGCTGCGACGTCCACGAAGCGCCGCCGTCGAGGCTGCGATGGACGACGATCTGCGTGCCGAGCGCGGCGACGGGGCTGTCGCTGGGGACCGTATCCATGTTGGCGACCACCACGACGGGGCCGCCAGGAGCGTCCCGGACCGCGATGTGGGGCTCTTCCGCCACACCCAGGTCACTGGCGAGCCGCCAAGGCGTCGGCGCGGCCAGCGCAGCCAGTTCGGCCGATCCGGGGTCCGGCCCCACCAGGGCGACCGCGAGGCCACCCGAGGCAAGAAGGAACAAAGCGACGACGACCAGCAGGCGGCCCATGCAGCGCCAACCCCGTCCCCTGGCATAACGGCTTGCTGCGGTCGCGCCACGGCCGCAAACCCTTATGTGATGGCGTCCGGCTGGAAACGGGAGGCCCTTCGATGCGTCCGTTCCCAGCGATGATCGCTTCCCTTCTGGTCGCCGCCGCCCTGGCCGGCTGCCTCGCCGACGATGGCGCCAGCGATGCCCTGACGCCCACCGACGACGGCGCACCGGACATCCCCCGCGAGGACGAACCGCGGCAGGCGGAACCGACGCAACTCTACGAGCGCTTCGAGGAGCGCCCCGTGGGCATCGAGCGCGAGATGCGGTTCCTGTACGGCCCGTTCACGATTCCCCCGGGGCAGGACCTCAACCGGCTCACCGTCGAGGTGCCGGTCAACGACGGTTTCCTGGTGGCCGTCAACCCCAACCTCTACTTCGCGGACACGGGCGAGGTGCCCAGCAACCAACAGTTGCACATCCACCACGCCCACTGGTTCCGCACCAGCCAGGACGCGGACGACGAATACTACACGCTCAACCTGGCCTGGGTCTTCGGCACCGGCGAAGAGCGCACCAGTGGCTCCTTCCACGACCGCGCCGACGCCGACCCGGACGGCCCCCGCTACGGCATCCACATCGAACCCCTCCAGCCGCAGGCGCTCATCTACATGCTCCACAACAAGATGGCGCAGGCGGTCAACGTCTACGTCAGCCTCGACGTGCGCTTCGTGTACGGTGACCAGGAGAGCATCCTGGCCGCCGGCGACTGCGGCGAGGAGCTGGACGGCGAGGTCTGCCGCGCCGGCGAAGAATTCCATCATCTCCACGGGAAATTATGGGGTACCACGTTCGACGTGCCCCGGGAGCCTATCGCCGACGGCGGCGACGGCCTCTACATCCACCCCATCGACATCGCGCCCGAATGGGACACCCGCCGCGACACGGACCACCTGGGCCGCTTCTACACCGCCAGCCACGACGGCACCATGATCGCCACGGCCGGCCACCTGCACCCCAACGGCAGCGAGGTCGTCCTGGCCAACCTGGGCCCCGAAGGCAGCGGTTGCGAAGCGGACCTGGACGGTGACGGCCTTCCCGGTGTGACGCTCCTTCGCTCCAAGAAGATCGAACAGGTGCCCGAGGCGTTCCCCCACTCCGAGGAATACCAGATGGGTGCCAGCGCCTTCGGTTGGCGCGCCCCCATGCGTGAAGGGGACCGCATCACGCAGTACGCCGTGTACGACAACGACGACTACGCCTCCTATGCGGCCATGAGCTTCGTCGGCCTCTACACCGACCGCCAACAGGTGCCCGAGCCCCGCGGCCCCGAAGGCTGCACGCTGGAGAACACCCAGGCGACGGTGCTGGGGGCCCCCGACCAGGACCCCACCGAGGGCATCTGGAACCGTGGCTGGAGCTACGATGCGCCGGCCCATTGCGGCATCGAGATCGGGTTGCCCGCCTGCGAACGGGAACTCGACCCGGCCAGCCTGCCCGACGGCCTCGCCGCGACGCAGGTCCACATCGCGGACTTCCTGTACCTCCCGGGTGACCAGAGCCTCGACGGCGAGCTCGGCGCCCCCATCGCGGTCAGCCAAGGCGACACGGTGACGTTCGTCAACGAGGATGCCGCCGCCGGCATCCGGCACACCGTCACCAGCTGCAAATGGCCCTGCAATGGCCCGTACGTGGCCAACTACCCCCACCCTGACGGCGTCTTCCACTCCGGCAAGATGGGCAACCTGGACCCCATCGACGGCGGCGGCCTCCAGACCAACGGCGAGGGCCCCCTCGGCCTCGCCGTCGCCGGCGACGCGCTGCCGATCTGGGAACTCGACACTGCGGACCTCGAGAAGGGGCTGCACGCCTACTACTGCCTCATCCACCCCTGGATGCGCGGTTGGATCGACGTGCAATGAAGCGGGCGCCCGCCCTCCTCATCCTGACCGCCGTCACGGCAACCGCGCTGGCCGCCGTGAGCAGCGCCGACTTCGGTGGCTCCGAAGGGTTCAGCGGCCGCCGCGGCGCCACCTGCGACCTCTGCCACACCCTCGACCCCCTCGGCGCGACGCCCTCGGCCCGGGTCTTCGTGGAAGGGCTGCCTGACGCCTGGGACTACGGCGGCAGCTACGACCTCACCATCAGCATGGAAGGCGGCCCGCCCGCGCACCCCGCCCCGACGCAACCCCAAGGCGGCTTCGACCTGGAAGTGGAAGGCGGCCACCTGGTGGTCCCTGCCTCGATGACGGGGCTCGTCCGCCTCGTCGGTGAGGACACCCGCGAAGCGACCTACACGGCCGATGGCAGCCTCCGGCGCAGCTGGCAGGTCACCTGGATCGCGCCGGAACTGCCGGCACCCGCCACCGACATCCAGCTCTGGGTCGCCGGTGTCGCGGCCAACGGCAACCACGTGATCGGTCAAGAGGGACTCACGGCCGGTGAACTCGGCGACGCCACCGACGCCCAGGCGTTCCAGGTCGCCCCCAGCGCGGCCGCGACGACCCAATGGTCCACGCACCCGCTGGGCGCCCCCAGCATCACGCTCCTGGAGGTCACCGCCGACCGGGCCACGTTCCTCCTGACGGGACCCGTAGGCACCAGCCACTTCGAACACCGCATCACTGGGAGCGCCTGGGAGACGACGGAAGCCCTTCTGGAAGGCGCCACGCAGGTCACCTACCAAGGCCTTCCTGGCGGCGACCATGACCTCGAGGCAAGGGCCCTGGTCGCGAATCGGACGAGCGCCATCGCCCAGGCCTCCTTTGTCGTGCCCGGCGAAACCCAGGAAGCTCCCCTCCCGTTGGGCACCCTACCATTGGCGCTGGCGGCAGCGGCGGGGCTGGCCCGTCGCAGGGGCTAGGACCCGCTCAGGACGACTTGACGCGCTTCTTGGCCACCAAGGGCTGCACGGCGGGCGCCTCGGCCCCGGCCGTCGCAGCCGCTTCACGGGCCGCGATCGCCTCCTGTTGCTCCAGGTCCTCCTTCTTCGAGGGCACCTTGTAGAACGCAGGGATCATCAGCATCGTCGCCAGGAAGATGACGAAGATCGACACCGTCGTGGCGATCATGGTGCGGCTCACGGCAACGTTCTGGATCAGGATGAAGAACGCGAAAGCGCCCGCCGTCGTGATCGCCGAGAACAGGATCGCCTTCCCGGTCGTCTCGAAGACCTCCCGTGGACGCTCCACCTGTTTCAGGTTCCAGATGATATGCACCACGTAATCGGTGCCGATGTTGAAGATGAACACCAGTGGAAGCATCAACGTGATCGCCAGACCGATGCCCATGGACGGCAGCAGCCCGAGCCACCAGAGGCTCGTGAGACCGGCGGTCGCGGTGGCCACGATGGTCGCCTTGGGGCTGCCCGTGAAGACCAAGACCAGGATGAACAGGATGATGGAGCTGGCGATGCTCATGTAGCCCAGCCACGGCAACTGCTCGGCGACGAACAGGTAGTTCGTGGCCGAGTTGCCCACGAAGGCGACGTTGACGCCAGGCGGCGGGCTGCCGCCGAAGGTCGCATTCGCCTGACCGACAGCCTCCCAGACCTGGTCCCACACCCGCTCGGCCTCGTCGTAGGTGCCGGCGTCCACGGCGAACGTCAAGGCAGCCATGTTGAGCTTTGGATGGTTGACGATCACCGATGCCAACTCCTTCATCGGTGACGAGAACATGGTGTTCACTTCCGCGATGATCTCGTCGTGGGTGTCAGGGAACTCCACCTGGTCCGAACAGGGCAGCGGCGTACCGGAGACCGCTCCGATCACAGGCTCAAGCGCGCCGGGGGCACTGCCGGCGCCCACGTTGAGGGCCGCACAACCTGCGCCGCCCTTCACGGTGAGCCAGGTCTCGATGAAGAAGGGGACTGTGCGCAGCGTGTCCGCGATGATGAGGTCCTTGTCGGGCGCCTGCATGTTGCGCTCGATGGTCCGGTAGTACTCGATCGCCTCTGGCGTCAGGATGCCGGGGCCTTCGAAGGTGAGGATGTTGGTCTTGATGTCCGGGTCCTCGCGTTCATAGAAGTACTCCAGGCCCTGCTCGTGTTCGCGGCGGATCTCGTCGTCTTCGGGGAAGTTCTTGCCCGGATCGCCGAAGGCTTCCTGCTCCAGGGCCGCGCTGCCCGCGTAGGCGAGGGCGGTTAGGCCGATGACCACGAGGATGACCAGGTAGCGCGCCCGGCTGACCCCGTGGGCCAGGGACGGCATGAACTGGTTGGGGCTGAAGCTGGCGCCCATCTTGTCCGAGCCGCCCACGAGCGTCAGGGCGGCGGGGATGAACGTGATCGTCAGGATGTAGATCGCTGCGATCGCGACCGCGGACAGGAAGCCCAACTGTGCCATGAGCAGGCTGGGGCTGACCATCATGACGATGAGGCCGAGGACCGTCGTGAGCGTCGCGATGAACATGGCCAGGCCGGCGCGTCGGCCCGCTTCGGCGAACGCTTCTGGATCGGTCTTACCGTGCGCCTTGTGCTCCAGGAACTCATTGATCATATGGATGGCATAATCGATGCCGACACCCATGATCAGGGGCACGATGGTCATGTTGAGCGTGTTGAGCGCGATACCCATGTAGCCCATGGTCCCGTAGGTCCAGGTGACGCCCACGCCGAGCGCCGTGAAGGAGATGAGGATCGCCCGCACGTTGCGGAAGGCGATGAAGAGACAGATGATGATGAACGCGGCCACCAGCGGCATGAGCTTCACCATGTCCTCCTCGACCAGGGCGCTGCTGTGGGCGTTGGCGACGGGGAAGTCCACAGTGAAGAGCGGGGGGTTGTGGCTGCCGAAGACGGTGAACTCCGTCTCGCCGTTGTCCACGGCCTCCACGTAGGCGTCGCGGGCGGCGATGATGGACTCGCCCAGCACGCGCATGTCCTCCTCGTTGTCGGAGGCGGGCATGAACAGCATGGCGCCGTGGTTCCAACTGGGGCTGACGATGGCGTCAACGGTGTCGAGGACGATCGCCTTGACCGTCTGGTCGACCAGGAGGTACTGCGATGCCTCCTGGGGCGAATCGTAGCCAGGCAGGCGGAACGCAGATTCCTCGGCGACGCCTTGGCCGCCGGCGATGGTCCAGTTGATCAGCGCGTAGATGTTGCTGATGCTGATGGAGCGGTCGAAGTCCGTCTCCTTCTGGATGAAGAGCTTCATCTCCTCCATCGCCCGGATGTAGACCTCGTCCGTGATGTTCAGGTGGTCGGGCTCCACGGGCAGGGGCGCCTGGGGGTTCCCGTTGGCGTTGCCGACCGGTATGCCGAGGTTACGATACTCCAGTAAGGCGTTGTCCCGGTTCCAATAATCGGCGCTTTCGTCCACGTGCAGCTGGAACGTCACCTGTTGGGTGAAGGTGGACTTGAAGTTCGTCGTGAGGTTCTGCGCGGCCGCCGTGTTCGGGTTGCCGCGCGGCAGCACGTCCGCCACGTCGACGTTCGTGTTGATGAGCGTGATCCCGTAGCCGAGGCCGATCGTCAGGAACAACGTGACCGCCACGACGGTCTTGGCATGCCTGCTGCTCCAGAGGGAGGTGCCGGCAATGGCGCGGCTGACCAGTTCATGCGGACGGACCACGGAAAACCACCTCTTCCAAAGACTTGGAGCCGATTTAAAGCGGTTGTCGAAGGCCAGCATGGTCGACGGGATGCCGATGGGCCAGGTGCGGCGGGTAGAACAGCGGCACGACGAGCACGGTCGTCAGGAACGTCACCGCGAGGGCCAGCGTGGTGGCCGCCATGGACTGGCGGGCGACCGGGTCGCTGAGTCCCAGGAAGCAGGCGAAGGCGCCGGCGGTGCCCAGCGCGGAGAACAGGGCGGCCTTGCCGGTGGTGGCAAAGACGTGGCGGCTGTCGTCGTCCCGGTGGAGCCCCCACAGGATGTTGATGAGGTGGTCGCTGCCGATGGCGACCAGGAGCACGAGGGGCAGCAGGAGGCTGACGCCGACGCCGATGCCCAGGACGCGAAGGAGGGCAAGCCAGAAGAGGAGGGAGAGCCCCATCACAACGGCGGCGGTCACCGTCGCACGCGGCGATCCCGTTGCCACCAGCACCAGCACCAGCATGAACGCGGAGGCGGCCACGCCCATGTACAGGAGCCAGGGCGTCTGGTGCTCGACGAAGAGGTGGTTGACCGGTGAAAGGCCGACATAGGCGGTACGGACGCCCGGCGGCGGGGCGCCTCCGAACTGGCGTTCCACTTGGTGGAGGGCGGCATGGACCTGCTCCCAGGCCTCGGTGGCCTCCTCGAAGCTCGCGCCCTCCACGTCGAAGCTCAGGACGCTCATGGTCTGCTGTGGGTGGTCGAGCACCAAGGAGGCCAGATCGGCCAACGGCGAGGCGAAGAGCGCATCCACCTCTTCCTGGATGGCCGCCTGGGTGGCCGGTGGCACGAGTTGACCGCCGCACGCCGGCGTGGCCGGTGCGCTGTCGGGCCGTGCTTCCTGTAGGAACGCGGTGGGGCTCGGGGCCCCCGCCGCGCCGTCGGTGAGCGTCAAGGCGGCGCAGGGGGCGCCGTCCTTCACGAGCAACCAGAGGTCCAGGAAGAGCGGAAGCGAGTTGACGGAGCCGTCGAGAATCAGGCTCTGGGCCTCCAGGGCGTCCGCCAGGCGCTCCAGGTACGTCATGGCGGCCGGCGTCAGGATGCCGTCTCCTTGCAGCACCAGCAGATTGGAGGTGACGTCCGCGTGGCCCAAGCCGTAGCGTGCCTGGGCGACCGCCTCGTGCTCCAGGCGGGCGAGGTCGTCCGGTTCGAGGCTGGCGACCGGGTCGCCGAAGGGCTCCTGCTCCAGTTCGGGGACCAGCGACCAGGCCGCACCGGCGGCCACCACCAGCACAACGGCGATCGGGAGGCGTGCCCGGCCAAGGGCGGTGGCAGCGCCGGCGACGTAGATGTTCGGGCGGTAGTTGCGCGCCAGGCTCTCCGACCCACTCACCAGCGTCAAGAGCGCCGGGAGGAAGGTCAGGCTGAGCACCAGCAGGCTTGCCGCGCCGGCGGCCGCCACGAAGCCCACCTCCCGCACCCAGGCGGTGGGGCTCAGGGTCAAGAACAGGAGACTCCCCGCGGCCACCAGGGTCGCCAGCAGGGTCGCGGAGCCGCCGCGCAGCCCAGCGTGATGGAACGCCTCCCGGTCGGTGCGGCCGAGCGCCTTGTGTTCGAGGTACTCGTTGACCATGTGCATGGCGTAGCCGAGGCCGACGCCGAGCATCGCTGGCGCCAGCACTGCGTTAAGGGGGTTGGCCCGGATGCCCGCGTGGCCCATGATGCCGAACGTCCAGACGAGGCCCACCACGACCGTCGCCAATGACACGGCGACCGCCGCTTTGCTGCGGAACGCCCAGAAGAGGCTCACCAGGAGCACGGCGCCGGCCAGGGGCAGCACCCAGGCGTTGTCGGTGGCTGCGCGGTCGGCCGTGACGGCGGAGGCGATGGGGTCGTCGAGGGACAGGAGCGGTGGGTTGTCGGCGCCGAAGACCGTGAAGCGCGTCTGGCCGGCTTCGACCGCATCCACGTAGGCGTCCCGGGCCGCCAGGACCTCCTTGCCCAAGGCCACGGCGTCGCCGCTGGGGCCAGGGGGCGGCATGAAGATCAGAAACGACGAACGCCACGTGTCATCGGTCACGGCGGCCAACGCCTGGATGAACGCGTCGCGGCCCAGTTGGTCGACCGCCTGGTACCGCGCCGCCCCGGCGGGGTCGTCGGGGCTCGGCAGCGTGAACGCCGCCTGAGGCGCCTCTTCGCCGCCGGCGACCGTCCAGTTGATCATGGCGAAGAACGTGTGCAAGGAGACGACGCGCGCCAGGCCGGTGCGTTCGAGGATGAACGCCTCCAGCTCCGCGATCGCCCGGACGTACACTTCGTCCGTGATGTTGAGGCGTGGTTCCGTGTCGGGCTGCATGGCCGCCGCCGCTTCGCGGAAGCCGAGGCTCGCCTCGTCCTGCGCCCAGGCTTCACCCTGCTCATCCACCTGGACCAGGAACGTCACCTTCTCCAGGAACGTGGCACCGAACGCCTCGGCCAGGTCGTGCGTGGCGGCCGTGGTGGGCTCCCCGTCAGGCAGGACGCCCGCCACGTCGGCGTCGGTGGACAACCCAGCAAGACCGTACCCCGCGACCAGGGTGACGAGGCCGACGAGCAGGAGCGTGCGCTTGGCCTGGCGGCTACTGGCAAGGCAGAGGCGGCCAAGCGCCTGACCGATGCGCCGCTCCAGCGCGACCACGCGCGGCAAGGGCCGGGGCGCCTTATCGTACTGTCGAGCCGCGGTAGTACTGCACGAAGTGGACGGTGAGGGCTCCAAGGGCGATGAACACCAACGGATAGGTGCCCCAGTATAGTAAACGCAGGAGCCGGTCGGCATCCTCGGCCGGCAACTCCCCTTTCACAAGGCGCGCCGCCAACGCCAGCCCCATGAAGAGCAGGAACGCGACGAAAGCGGCAGCGAGGCTCGCCTGGAAGATGCGCCAAGCGCGACGGGACGGCCCGCCGTTCATGCGCCCACGTCCAGGTAGCTGCTGCCGGCCAGGATCTCTTGGAACTGCTTCATCAGGTGCTTCGCCTCCTCGGCGTCGACGCGGCCGTTCTCCTCGAGGCGGGCGATGCGCCGACGGAGGCGACGGCGCAGGTCACTGGGCTGGTACCGCACCCATTCCAGCATGTCGACCACGCGGCTCGCCTCCAGGCGGCGCCCGGCGGACCAGGAGCCGTCCGGTTCCATGGTGATCCACGCCTCGTTGGTCTCCCCGAAGAGGTTGTGGTAGTCGCCCAGGGCATCCTGGTAGGCGCCCACGAGGGCCACGGCCAGATGGTAGGGCTCGCCGGGTCGATCAGCGTGCAGCGCCAGGCGCGGGCTGGTGCCCTGGTGGTCGATGAAACGGCGGATCTCGCCGTCCGAGTCGCAAGTGATGTCGGCGACGGTCGCAGAACCGGCCGGCCGCTCCTTCAAGCGGTGCAGGGGCACGATGGGGAACTGCTGCTTGACGCCCCAGACGTCGGGCAGGCTCTGGAACAGCGAGAAGTTGCACACGACCTTCTCCTCCAGGAGCACCGCGGCCTGTTGGTACTCCTCCGACTCCGCCTCCTCCTCCTGCTCGCTCGCCTGGCTCTCACTCGGTCCCCCGAGGGCAAGCTCTGGCTCTGGCTCCGGCTCCGGCTCCAAGTCATCCTCGTCGCGCCACTCGTCGGGTTCATCGCCGGTGATGATATAC
>JBMYRW010000059.1:0-11237 GCA_049602735.1 Thermoplasmatota archaeon | reverse complement strand
CAAGGCGGAGTCCGACGGCGAAGCTGCCGACGAAGAGGATCCCAAGGCTGCCAAGCAGAAGGCCAAGGAAGAGGCCAAGGCCGCCAAGCTCGCCGCCAAGGAGGAGGCGAAGAAGGCCCGCGAGGAGCGCAAGGCCGCCAAGGTGGACGCCACCGAAGGTGCCGTTGATGGCGACGACGAGAGCGCTGCCGAAAGCCGCCCCAAGCGCCCCCTGGCCGCCATTGGACGCCTGCGCCGCTCGAAGGCCGACGACGAAGAGGATCAAGAGGAAGCATCGGAAGCCACCCACGCCACCGAGGACGAGGCGGCGCCCGAGGCGCCCAAGCTTTCCAAGGAGGAGCTGAAGGCCCAGAAGGCGGAAGAGAAGCGTCGGGCCAAGGAAGAGGCGGCCGCCGCGAAGGCCGCCGCCAAGCAGGCCGAGGAGCCCACGGAAGAGGAGGCCTCTGAGAAGCTCTCCCTCAAGGAACGCCTCGCCAAACTCAAGCCGGAGAAGAAGGCCGACGACGAGGACTCCCCCGACGAGACGGAGGACGAGCCCTCCGAGAAGCTCTCCCTCAAGGAACGCCTCGGCAGACTGAAGCCGGAGAAGAAGGCCGACGACGCCACGGCGGAGGCGCCCAGCGACGAGGACGGCGACCAACCGAAGCCCAAGCGCTTCGCCGCCCTGGCCGGCCGCTTCAAGCGCGACCAGGCCGACGAGGAGGAAGCCACCGAGGTGGCGCAAGAGCCCGTGCCGCTGCCGGATGAACCGACCCCTGAGAAGCTGGAGAAGGTCCTCGAACAGGAAGCCAAGGCCCGCGAGGCCGAAGCGAAGGCCGCCGAGAAGGCCCGCCTGGCCGAAGAGCGGGAACGTGAGAAGGCCCGCAAGCGCGCTGAGGCGGAGGAGGCCAAGGCCGCCCGGCTGGCTGAGAAGGAGGCTGCCAAGCAAGCGGCGTTGGAGGCCAAGGAGGCCACCCGCCGCGAGAAGGAAGAGGCTGCCGCCGCGGCCCTGGCGGAGAAGGAGCGCCTGAAGGCTCAGAAGGAGGCGGAGAAGGAAGCCGCCAAGCAGGCCGCGCTGGAAGCCAAGGAGGCCGCAAAGGCCGCCAAGGGAACCGAACCGGAGGCCCAGGCGGAGCCGGCTGCGGAAGCCGCACCTGAGGCCCCCGTCGAAGAACCTGAAGCGTCACCAGGGCCGGCCGTCGACAAGGAGGCCGAGAAGGCCGCCTTGCTGGCAGCCAAGCAAGAGGCCAAGGCCGCCCAACTCGCCGAGAAGCAGGCCGCCAAAGAGGCCGCCCTGGCCGCAAAGGCCGAAGCCGCGGCGCGCAAGCAGGCCGAGAAGGAAGAGAAGGCCCGCGCCAAGCATGAAGCCGCTGCCGCCAAGGCCGCTGCCAAGGCTGAAGCCCAACAGGCCAAGCAGACCGCCGCCACGAGCGAACAGGGCGCGAAGGCCGAACTGGCTGCCCAGAAGAAGGCCGAGCGGGAAGCCGCGGCCGCAGCGAAGCTTGAAGCCAAGGCCGCCAAGGAGCAGGCCGCCCGCGAAGCCAAGGAGGCGAAGGTCCAGGCCAAGGCGGAAGCCGCCGCGGCAAAGTCGGCTGCCAAGCAAGGATCGGTCACGGCGCAGGCGGAAGCGGCGGCGGACCAACAGGTCGCGAAGGCAGAGGCCGCTCTGGCCGAACAGGAGGCCAAGGAAGCCGCTGCAGCCCAGAAGGCCGCGGCCAAGCAGGCGGCCCGGGAAGCCAAGGAGGCCCAGCGCCAAGAGGCCTTGGCAGCCAAGGAAGCGGCCCGCCAGGCCAAGCTGGAGGCCAAGGAGGCCGCCCGGTTGGAGAAGCAGACGGCCAAGGAGGCCAAGGCCCAGGAGAAGGAGGTCGCCGTCACGGTGGCCACCGAAGCCGCCCCGCCCGTTGCTGCACCCGCGCCCACGCCCCAGCCGCGCCAGGACAAGCCGCCGCAGGTCCGCCGGGAAGTGCGCCGCATCCAAGAGGTGCGCACCGAGCGGGTCAGCCGCGCCAGCGTGGACAACAGCACGATCGACGATCTGCTACGCTCCCGCGGCCTGGAGCCCCCGCGCCGCCGCGAAGGCGGCCCCTCGGCACGCACGGCGTCCACGCGCACGGAGACGACGCGTACCCGAACGTCGGAGCGCCGCACGTCCGAGCGCCGCCGCTTCGAGTGGCTCGACGACGAGCGGGCCTAAGGCGGGGCCGGCCCCGTCCAGTACCTTCATCCACCTCCCCCCACCTCGTTTCTACCAGCAGCGACCATGCCCATCGGCATGCCTGCCAAGAAGAAGGAACCTGTCGCCATGACCGAACCGACCGCGACGCCAGACCAGGACATGACCGTCGACGACGCTGCCAAGGAAGAGGTCATCAAGATGACCGTCGAAGACCTCCCCGGCGTCGGCCCCGCCACGGCTGACAAGCTCAAGGAGGCCGGCTTCGAGGACCTGATGACCATCGCGGTGGCCGCCCCGAGCGACCTCGCGGACAAGTGCGACATTGGTGAAGGCGTCGCCCAGAAGATCATCAACAACGCCCGCAAGCTCGCCGACGTCGGCGGCTTCGAGACGGGCCTCGAGGTGCTCGACCGCCGCAAGACCGTCAACAAGATCCACACCGGCGCCAAGAGCTTCGACGAGCTCCTGGGCGGCGGCGTCGAGACCCAGTCGATCATCGAGTTCTACGGGGAGTTCGGCTCCTGCAAGACCCAGTTCGCCCATCAGCTCTGCGTCAACGTCCAGCGCTCCATCGCCGAGGGCGGCCTGGAAGGCCACGCCCTCTACATCGACACGGAGAACACGTTCCGCCCCGAGCGCATCACCCAGATGGCCGAGGCATACGACATGGACCCCGCAGAGGTGCTCGCCAAGATCCACGTCGCCCGGGCGTTCAACAGCAACCACCAGATGCTCCTGGCCGAACGCGCCGCCGAGGTGTGCCGCCAGTACCCCATCCGGGTCATCGTGGTGGACAGCCTGACCGCCCATTTCCGCGCCGAGTTCGTGGGCCGCGGCACCCTGGCGGAGCGCCAACAGAAGCTCAACCGGCACATGCACGACCTGCAACGCCTGGCCGGCCTCAACAACGCCGCCTGCATCGTCACCAACCAGGTCTCCGCCAAGCCGGACGCCTTCTTCGGTGACCCCACGCGGGCTATCGGTGGCCACATCGTGGGCCACACGAGCACGTTCCGTGTCTACCTGCGCAAGTCGAAGGGTGGCAAGCGCATCTGCCGCCTCATCGACAGCCCTCACCTGCCTGAGGGCGAAGCTGTCGTGACGGTGAGCGAGATCGGGATTCGGGATTGAGCGGTGAAGCCGCGAAGGCTCGGATCCTTGATGCTGGGCCGGAAGGCCCAACGGACGGAATCCGAGACTGAGCGAAGGCGACCGGAACGCCTATCGCGCCCTTCACCCCCTCTTTGACCCATGGCCTACGAGCAGGACGGCTACACCCTGCACGCCCGCGAAGTGGAGCTCAAGGGCGGCCACAAGCAGGTCATCTACTTCTTCAGCCGCCGCTCCCCCAAGAGCGGCTACCCCGTCGAGAAGCCGGACGGCTACGATGTGGTGGTCAACAAGCGCACCGGCCTGCCGTACCTGCGCAAGCTGTAGGCGCAGGAACGTTCAAGACCGGGACCACGTCGAAAGCGCCGTGGACGACATCGCCATCCTGGACTGCCCCACGTGCACGGACGAGACAGAGCACGCGGTGCTGCGCGCCACGGAGCACAGCGTCAAGGGCCGTTGCCTCGAATGTGGCACCGTCCACGCAGCCTCTCCTCGCCACGCCAAGGTCCTGGAGCTTCCGCTGGTCATCAGTGACGAAGGCCAGGGTCGCCGTACGTTCCTGCCCGTCATGCAGGGCGACGAAGTGCGCAAGGGGGACGAGTTCGAACTGGAGGGGCAGCGGCTTCTGGTGACCGGCCTGGAGGCCCGCGACGGCACCTTCCCCCCCAAGGCGGCCGTCGAGTCGCTGCAGGTGCTGCACGCCAAGGCGTTCGACCGCGTGCGCCTACGGCTCTCCCTCAACGATGGCCCCACCACGCAGAGCTTCGAACGCTACATGGACCCCGATGCGCCCGTGGCGATCGGGGAGGTCATTGAGGTGGACGATGTGCGCATGGTCGTCAAGACCCTCAAGAGCGACCAGAACCGCACGGTGCACAAGGGATTCCTGGCCGCGCGGAACATCCACCGGGCGTTCTGCGACCCCGCCCCGGCCAACGCGCAGGCGGGCGAGAAGGTGGCCGTGCGGCGCCGCGGCGCCCCTGAGAAGACCACGCCGCGCGGGGCTCGGCACCGTCGCCAAGGCCCCACTCGACGCCGTTCCTGAGTCCATCCGCGCCGCCACAACCCTGAAAACAGGCACCTAGGTCGGCCGCCCCATGGTCACCGACTCTGAACTGATCTGCCACATCGAGATCCTCAAAGATGGGCAGCACTTCATCGCCCGGACGGAGACGGAGGACGGGACCGAGAAGGAATACAAGAACACGGTCTTCGAGGACATGATGACCGAGATGTTCATCACGCTGCAAGAGCAGCTCCGCGAATAGACCCGCGGCTTCCTTTTCCACCCTTTTCCTGTTGCTGTTTTCGCTTCACGTTGACGTCGTAGCGGCAGCTACGCTGGACCGTGAGTCTCTTCGAGAAGGGGAGAGGGAAGGGAAAGGAATGGTGGGAGACCGTAGCCTCGCTTTGCGCCTATTGGCGCGTGCGCTCGGCCACTCCACTCGCAGGCACTGACGTACCTGCTCGGGAACACCAAGCCTTGCTTCGCGCCTACTGGCGCGTGCGCTCGGCCTGCTTCTCCTTCTTCCAGACCTGGCGGTCCTTCTTGCGGCGGCCGCTCTTGGCCACACTGGGGCGCGCGTGCTCGCTGCCGGTGCCCTTGTGGCGCAGGCCGCGGTGCTTCTTACCGGCGCTCGTCTTGCCGCGCAGCACACGGTTGGTGGCGGGGCGCGTGCAGATCCAGTTGAGGTCCTTGTCGGCGCGGATGCTGGGGTGCATCGGGTCGATGAGGATGACCTCGTAGTAGTGGTTCTTACCGTCGTCGCCGACCCAGTAAGAGTTGAGCACCTCCAGGTTGGGGTACTTCTTGGAGCAGCGGGCTTCCGCAATCACCTGCGTGTTCTGCTTCATGGTGATCTTCTTGACACCCATCTTCGACGGCACACGGCCGCCGTCGAAGCGCTTCTTGTGCAGGCCACCGCGGCGCACGCGGCTGCGGACGACGACAACACCCTGCTTGGCCTTGTAGCCAAGGGCACGGGCGCGGTCCAGGCGCAGCGGCTTCTCGACGCGCACGAAGCTGTCGCCGTCGCGCCATTCGATGAGGCGGTGCCAGTTGGTCGTGTCGAAGCCGGTCTCCGGCTTCTTCCAGGCTTCTCCGATGTGGTGGTAGAGTCCTTTGCTCATGCGCGATTCCTCCTCGCGTCTGTCTCCTTCACCCGGCGGCCTAGCACGTGGCTTTCCTGTGGGCACATGGGAGCACGGCTGTTGCCGTACGCCGGCCGACAAGCCCCTCCTATAAAAACGTGAAGCGACCCTGGGGCAGCGCGGGCTTCGCCCGGCTTAGGACGGGCAAGGGGCTTTGACGGTTCCCTATCATCCAGTGTCCATGGACCACCGACCGATTCTCATGTTCGTCACATTGGCCGCGCTGCTGCTGGCCGGCTGCACCAACGACGGCCCTGCTGCGGAAGCCGTAACCCTAGGGGACGGCACCCAGGTCGAACTCGTAGAGGTGGAGAACACGGCCACAACGGGCAGCATCTCCGGCGTCGTGGTGGACGAGGCGATTCGGCCCCTCGCCGGCGTCAACGTCAGCCTGGTAGGCCCCGGCCTCACCACGGTCAGCAACCAGAACGGCCTCTTCGTCTTCGAGGACGTCGTGCCGGGCTTGGCTGTCGTGAAGGCGAACGGCACCGGCTTCCTGGCCGCGCAGACCAGCACGGACGTGTTTGCCGGCAACACCGCGAAGGTCCGCATCGTACTCCTGGCCGACCCGACGCCTCAGCCGTACCATCAGACCCTCAAGTTCGACTGGTACGACGAGGCCGGCGTCGCCCTGGTCGACTTCGCCGTGGACCTGTTCGGCCGCGGCATCATCAACGAGACCGTGCCGCCGTTCTGCGACGTCTGCTACTTCGAGTTCGAAGTGGACGGCCCCTTCGAGGACGCGATCGTGGAGGCAGTCTGGGAGGACAACCTGGCCACGCCGGCCGAGAACGCCACCGAGTACTACTGGACGCTGCGCGGCGTAGCCAGCAACGAATACGAAAGCGACTACTTCTACAGCCCCGGCCGCGCCCTTGCCCCTGGCGCCACGTACGCCGGCGAGACCTTGCTGAGCATCAACCTCGCCGCCGACGAGAACTGGGTCACCTACCAACAGGAGGCCGAGCTGTTCGTGACGATCTTCTACCTGGAAGGCGCCCCATCCGGCTGGTCCTTCGTGGCCGGCGACCGGTAGGCGGGCCTGAGCCTGCTACGCCTTGGCTGCGATCTTGATGACGTCGCCTGCTGCCAGCTCATGGTCGGCGCCGATCGCCCGTTTCGTCCGGCAGTCGATGCCGCGGATGAAGTGGTCGCCGAGGTCGGTGTGCACCTTGTACGCCAGCCCCTTGGCCGTCGTCCCCTTGGGGACCAGGTGGCAGTCCGGCAGGACCCGGCCCTCCTTGTCCGTCAGGTGGGACTCGTCCTCCACCGGGAACACGGGGATCAAGCCCAGCCGCTCGAGCACCGCCGCCTCCAGCACGCGCGCCACGCCCGTCTCACCGAAGCGCTCCAGGACATGCGTGCGGACATAGTCGAGACCCTGCTGCTGCGCAGCCGTCAGCTCACCGCGCGCCTCGAACGCGCCTTCGCCTGAACGGTAGGAGATCGCCCCCGCGGCAGCGGCGCGACCCAGCGCGAGCTCAGCCTGCGCGCTCACCGGCACCGAAGGCACCTCGATGGCCGCCTCGAGGGCTGCCACCGCATCCGGAGAGACCAGGTCCGCCTTGTTGAGGGCCACCACGAGCGGCTTGCTGATGCGCCTCAACTCACGCGCCAAGCGAAGCACGTCCTCATCAGAGAAGGCGACCGGCGAACCCGACAGCCCCGCCGCGCGCAGCGCAGCAGCCGCATGGACCTGGTTGATCGCCAGACCAGACAGCCGCTCCTCGATCGCCGCCTCCAGCTTCCGGCCCTCCTGCTGGACCCGCCGCGCCAGTCGCTCCCAGCCATCGCGAAGAATCCCGGCGATCCAGGCATCCACCTCATGCTCCAGGAACCGCACGTCCTCCAACGGGTCATGGCCACCCACCTTGCCCGGGTTGCCTTCCGCGTCCGTGCCGCCGCTGGCATCCACCACGTGGACCAGCACGTCCGCCCGCGCCAGGTCAGAGAGGAACTTGTTGCCGAGCCCCCGGCCCTCATGGGCGCCTGGGACCAGCCCAGCCACGTCGACCACTTCCACCGGGACGTACCTCACCGCGCCCACGACGCTGCCCGTACGCGGCGTGCTCGTCACACCCAGCTCGGCGCCAGGATCCGGCACGCGGACCGCCGCCACCCCAAGGTTCGGCTCGATCGTCGTGAACGGATAGTTGCCAATCTCGGCTTCTGCGGACGTCGCCGCTGCATAGAACGTCGACTTCCCTACGTTGGGCTTACCGACCAGGCCGATGCGCACAGGACGCGCACGCCATCACGCCGTCAAAACGGCGACCCCCGCCGCCTAGGCGACGAAAGGGCTGTCCGAACGCTGCGGACCGGGCGCATCCTCCCCACTGGCCCCAAGGACCGGCTGCAGGGCAGCCTGCGGATAGTAGATGTTGTTGCGCTGGCCCTTGCGTTCCAGCACCAGCCCCTCGTCTGACAGGCTGTTGATGGCCGCACGGAACGTCTTGCGGGAAACCCCCAGAGCCTTGCAGACATCCACCTGACGGCAGCCAGGGTTGGCTCCGATGAACTCCGCGATCTCCTGGCGACGACCCTGGCGGACCAACGCCAGCCGACGCGCCAAGCCATCCTCCACGCCACCACGGAAGAAACGGCGCTCGCGCCCCGAACTCACCGACTTGATGAGATCGGCCTTGTCCAGCAGCGAAAGATGATACTGCACAGCACCCCAGGACTCGTCCGCCTGGCGGCAGAGCTCGCTGGCATGGATGCCAGGCTGATCGGAGATCAGGTCCACGAGGCGGCGGCGGACGGGCTGCGAGAGCAGATCACGTCCACGGACGCCGGCCAGGCCAATGAGGGAGAGCAGCTTGAGATCCATGGAACAGACACCTATGACACGTCATCACACATAAGCGGTCGTGCCCTTGACAGAAGGCGCACCGCGCGGGGAAAAGAACGGCTTCGTGGCCGGATTATGGCGCATCTCAGCCTCCAGCGCCGGCGTGCGCTCCAGGGCCTCGCCCAGGGCAGCGCGCGCGGCATCCTCTTGACCAGACTCGAGGAACGCCAGACCGAGCACATAGTGCAGCACGCCATCACTGGGCTCATGCACCACCACATGTTGCTGGACCGCCGCCACCGCCTCATGGGGACGACCCGCCTTCGTCAGGGCCACGCCAAGGCTGATCGCGGCCTCCTCGTGGCCTCCGTCACGCCGCAGCAGTCGCCTGGCCAGACGGGCAGCTTCAGGGAAGCGCTGCCCTTCCAGGGCGGCCTCCACGTCATCGTAATCGACGCGGCGGAGTCGCATGGCGACAAAGGCCAGAGCCGCCGCCAGGAACACGGCGACGCCGGCCGCTACCGGGATGACGTTCCAGGTAGAAGATCCGGGAGAGGGAGTGATGGTAGCAGGCGTCCATTCGGCGAGGTCCCGCGCTGAAGCTGGAGCCACGGTCATGCCTAGACCGGGCCTTTCCGCGTCTTCCAAAGGTCGGGTCAGCCACTCATAGGAACCTTGGAACACTTCGCTCTGGCCGCGCAGCGTGCGCTGCGCGCCGCCGTCCTCGAGTTCGCCGGTCGCACCGCTGAGCGCGACGGTGCCCTTGGAGGCGGCGTTGACGCCAGCAAGCGCCCATTGGAACGACCCGGAGGTCATCTGGACGCCAGGGCCGGGCAGGATCGCCGTCAGTTCCAGCACACCGCCCACGACCATCAGACGGGCCATGGTGAAATTGTCGTAGCCGACCACTCGTTCCGAACTCGTGGCCGGCGCCAGCGGGGCTCGGAAGTACCCGGATCGGACCTCTTGTTCTCCTTCGGCGGCAAGCCCCCGGAGGGTCACGCCGATCATCTCGATCTCGAAGTTCCCTTCGAGTCTGAACGAGGCAGCCCCTTCGTCGGTGTTGGAGAGCACCCAGTCGCCGGCCACTTCGCGGATCTTGAAGTCCGTGCCATTGGCGGGCTTGATGATGCTGTTCTCCGGAAGGATCGGCTCGCCGCTTCCGCCCGGGGCCTGAAGCGCCAGGCCGTCCTGACCGATGTAGAAGCCATCGACGGCCTGAAGCGCGGCCTCTTGGAGCCTGGCGCGGGAGGGCGTCGTCTCGCCCTCTTCGCCGAAGCCATGGACACCGATGCGGTCCTGATGCTCGGCGACGCGAAGATCGACCTGGTTCAGTTCGTACCGGTTGATGGTCTCACCGAACGCGCCGCCCATCTGGACACGGGTCCCTTGCTCCCCGACAAGATCGGAGGCAACGCCCGCCGTGCCGGCGGCGATGATCGGTTCCGTGACCGTCTCGATGGTCACGTGGTCCGCGCGCAGCGACCCGGCCAGGGAACTGGCGCTGGATGAACCACTGGTGCCCATGTGGAGGGCGAAGGCGACCGCGTCCCCGACGCCGACCACGTCGCCCTCGAACGTGACCCGCTCTGCCTCCAGCGCGCCCGTCATGCCGCTGGCCGTCGGCACCGCAAGGGCTAGGACAGCAAGGGCCGCGAGCGTTCGAAGGAAGGGGGTCGTCATGTGGGTCGGTGTTACGGGAGATCCGGCGTACAATCGGGATGCAGGTAGAGGATGCCGAGAACAGGATTACCGAGGTAGACGCGCGGCGTGAACGGATCGGCCTCGGCGGGTTGGCACTCCTCGCCGGTCGAATCACGGTAGGTGGTGCCCACCTCTTCGTTGGTGTCAAGGTACAACCACTCCGCGGTGCGGTAGGCGAACAGGGCGAGGGCGGGGAGGCGGCTTCCGGGTTCTTCGCCGCTGCCTTCGCCGCCTTCACCGTCCGGGCCCTCGTCCGCAGCGGCGCTGGGGGCCATGGCGAGGCAGAGGAGCAGTAAGAGGGCAAGCGATTTCATGGGACCATGGCCACCGCTAGGGGTAGGCCAAGGGTTCGAGCCCCCACCTGTTACTAAACGGTTTGCGCGCGCGCGGCGCCCGAACACCGGTGTATGGTCAGATGGGTTACGCCGCAGAGCCCTTTTGTCGCCGAGGGGGATGTGCTGGTCGTCCCTGGCGTCCGCGGTGGCTTCGGCTGCCTGGATCGGCAACTTGGGCGCCAGGGCCGCATCAAACCTACCACCCCCAATCGGGAGGAGGGCCGGCCGGGCCCTTCTCCCCCCTTTGTGGGGCGTCGCAGGTCTTTGTTTTCTATGCGTCGTCGTCGCCGCGCTTGAGCACGCGCACGTGCTCGCCCTTGACGGTGATCGGGATGGGCACCATGGACTCCACGAGTTCGACGGTGATCTCTTCGCGGGCGTCGTCGACGCGGGTGACCTTGGCCTTCTCGCCGCGGAAGGGGCCGCTCACCAGTTCCACGATGTCGCCTTCGGCGATCTTGGCGACCGCGCTGACCGGCTGCAGGAAGTGGCTGATCTCCTCGAAGGGGACCGGGATGACCTGGCCGTCGGGGCCCTTGATGAAGCTGCGGGCGTAGCTGACGCCGCGCACGCCCTTCTCGAGCTTCATGGGGTCGTCGGTCTCGACGAAGACGTAGCCACGCAGCTCGGTGGGGGCCAGGAGGCTGAAGATGGGGAGGCCGAACTTGCGGGCCTTGGCGGTCAGCATCTCGGCGACGCGGCGCTCTTGGCCGACCTGGGTCTTGAGGGTCAGGATCTCGGTGACGGGCGCGAACTCGTCCTCTTCGTCCGCCCAGGAGTCGGGGATCTCGACATCGGGGACGGCCGGGGCCTCGGCGGCCGGGGGCGCGTCGGCGACCGTCTCGGTGGCCTGCTTGGCCTCGCCGTTGTCGTCGCCGCCCTTGGTGGGGTCTTCTTCGGGCAGGATGCCGATGCCGCCTTCGTCCATGTGAATCGTCCTGCTCCCGCTGGGCGCCAAGCGCTGGACCAAAAGGAGCAAGGCGGCCGA
>JBMYRW010000058.1:0-11715 GCA_049602735.1 Thermoplasmatota archaeon | reverse complement strand
CACCGATCCAGGCCCCGGCGGACCTCATCTGGACGGCGTGCCCTTCGTGCGGTTGGCGCATCGGCCTGTCGCCGGGCCAGCGGCTCCCGTCGTGTCCCCACTGCGGCCACGCCCACCAGGGCACGGCGACGCCCGCCGCAGCACCCGCGCCCACCCCGACGCCGGCCCCGACCCCCACGACGGCACCCCCCGCGACTCCTGAGCCCGAGGACGGCGTCCGACTGGCGTGCCCAGAATGCAGCGCCGAGATCGTCGTCGCCCCTGATGCCACCCGCGCGGCCTGCACCGCCTGCGGCTTCGAGGACGACATCCCACCCGGGCTCCTTGCCCCAGCCCCCGCGCCTCAGCCCACACCCGCACCGGTGGCGGAGCCGGCGGTCGACCCTACGGCTGAACTGCTGGAATGCCCTGAATGCAGCCACCAAGTACCGGTCCCTCCCCGCGGCGGCACGGTCACGTGCCCAGGCTGCGGCTTCAGCGACGACGTTCCGGCGTAGCCCGGCGCCGGGGCAACGGTGATGAAGCCGCGGCCATCTTGAGGGCAAGCGAGCGCCGTGTCAGCGGAGGAAGGTGAGCGCAAGACCTGGCGGAAGGTCCCGTCCGAGCCAGCGCAGCCCAGTCCCCCCGAGACCCCCACGGACACGACGCCTCCCCCGGCACCGGCCCCCATGGCGCCGCCTGCTCCCGCTCCCGCGCCCGCTGCGCCTCCACCCCCACCGTCGCAACCGGCTCCAGCCCCGGTGGCCCCTGCACCCCAGGCGCCGCCCGCCCGGAGCCGCCACGTGGCCGGCATGGAGCGACGCCAACTCGTCTTCGCTGCCGTCAGCGTAGGCATCCTCCTGGTGGCCGGCACGGTCGCCTACGTGGTCTGGGCGCAGCAGAGCGGCGACGGACTCCGGCCCGACCGCGACGCCGTCCTCTACACACTCGGCAACGCCAAGACCGTCGTCAGCCGCGTCGTGGGCCACCAAGGCGCCTCCTTCAACGGCCCGGCGGACACGCCGCTCTCCGACGTGGAGATCAATTTCCCACAAGGATCGTTACCGGAGGACACGTCCATCGAGCTCGCCTATACCGAGTCGGACGACCTGCCGCCGGACACGCGCCGCGTGAGCCCCCAGGTCCACCTTCAGGCACCCGGCGTGGCGGAGTTCGATGGCCGCGCCACCATGCGCATCCCCTTCACGGACGCCGTCGACCCCAGCCGTGTGGTCGCCCTCAGCTATGACCCGGTCGCCGGCACCTGGGACGCCGCGGCACCCCTCGGCTTCAACCGCGAGGACGGCACGGCCACCGTGGAGACGGTCGCCGGCACGGTCGTCGGTCTGGTCGAGTTCACCGGCAACGACCTCTCCTCCAGCGTGCCGTTCGACCCCGGCCAGAGCTGGGGCGTCGCGGACTCGGGCAGCTACCTCGTGCCGGGCGGCGACACGATCGGCATGGCGAGCTTCGCGAAGTGGGCGCAGCAGCGCGGCGTGGAAGTGGACCAGGACGACGCCCAGAACCTGTTGGCGGGCCGCGTGCGCCTGAGCCAGCAAGGCACCTGGACCGACCTCACGGACCGCGCCGTCCTCGGCGGCAGCCCCACGAGCGGCGTACAGCTGGCAGCGCTCCTGCGCGCCACGGACCGCCCGCAACTGCTGCTGGCCGGCAACGACAAGATGGCGGAGCACGCCCTCCTGGCCACCGGCTTCGACGGCACCCATTTCACGGTCTACGACCCCGACTTCCCTGGCCAGATGCAGCGCGTGCCCTTCGAGACGTTCGACGGCTGGGGCACCTACCGCGACTGGAGCAACTTCGGTTACTACGGCCTCGACGGCCTCTCCTCCGAGGCGACCCTGTCGGCCATCCAGGAGAGCGCCGAACGGGGCACCCTGGGCGATGGCCTGCGCCTCACCTCGCCGCTGCCCGGCGCGGACGTGGACAGCGTCATGACCGTCGCCGGCACCGCGGACCGCCCCGGCACCGTGGTGGTCTTCGTCGGCAGCGACCGGTTCTCCACCCAGACCGACGGCAGCGGCGGCTTCACCCTGGACGTCCCCGTCAACCAGATCGGCCGCGTCCCGGTCAACGTCTTCGTGGGCGAAGGCGACCCCTTGCGGGATGCAGGTGCTGCGACCACGGGCCTTGCCGTCGAGCGGGCCAGCGGCGCCCGTTTCCTGGTGACCCTTACCTGGGACACGGCCGGCACGGACCTGGACCTGTACGTGACGGAACCGGACGGAGAGACCGTCTACTACCTGGACTCCATCGCGGACACGGGCGGCACCCTGGACGTGGACGACACGAGCGGCTTCGGCCCGGAACATTACACGCTCGACCCGTCCAAGGGCGACATCGTGGAGGGCGGCGACTACCGCGTGCGCGTCCACTACTACGAAGGCTCGATCCCCACCAACTGCCGCGTCTCCGTCATCATCTACGACGACGACCATCCGTCCGTCACCGAACGCTCCTGCACGCTACAGCAGGGCAACTCCGCCAACGACAGCCCCACGGACACCGGGCCGGACTGGTTCGCCGTGGGGACGTTCCGGCTCGCCGAGCCCGAGGTCCTTCAGGAGGAAGAACACCACCAAGGCTGCGCCAGTGTCCCCGCCCCGCCGGCGCCGGCACCGGCCACCCAGGCGTTCGGCGGCACCGGGGCGATCACGCACGGCTTCACGACGACGCAGCGCCTCGTGCTCTTCGACTTCGCCCATTCCTCCATCGAGAACCACTTCGTCGTCCGCGTCACGGGGGGGCCCCACGCCATCGACTACCTCCTGGTGGACTCCTGGGGTGACTACCACGGCAGCCGGTACGTGAGCCTCCAGCCCGGCGACTACAACCTGGTGGTGGAGCATGGCGCCGCCTGGACCATCGATGTTGAGCAGCCGCGGCCCACCACGGGACCGGAGCCCCCTGGGGCGAGCAGCGGCGACGGCGACCTGGCCGTGGAGCCGGTCTGGATGCCCTGCGGCCGGTACCTCTTCGAGACGGACTACAACCTGAACGGTGGACTCACGGCGACCCTGTACGACGCCGGTGGCGCCGCGGTGGCGACGGTGGCGCAGCTGCCCTACTCGGAGTCCCAGTCGGGCTCCACCCAGACGATCGTCAACATCCCCCGCACCGGGTTCCACGGGTTGGACGTGGTCGCCGCTGGTTCGTGGACCGTGACGATCACGCCCTACGAAGGCGCGTAGGAGCCTCAGCCCTGGGTGGGCATCCAGACACCGATGTCCTCGTCCGCCAGGAGCCGCACGCCGCCTGTCTGGCGGCTGTAGGCCGGGTGGGCGATGACGTCCTGGGCGGCGCTGTATGTGTCCGCCCACGTGAGATGCAGGAAACCCTCGGCGTCGATGGTGGTCTCGAAGAAGTCGCCCAGGCGGCGGTCGCCGGCATCGTCGCCTTGGAGGCTCGCGACCTGGCAGACCGTGCCGCTCTGACAGATGGGGCCCACGTGCAGCGGGTCCGTCGTGACCTGTTGGACGTGGACGATGGGCGTGGGCTCGACGGCGTCGAGCAGGTAGGCGGTGTAGAGGTGCCATTCGCCTGCATGGGTGGCGCTGTCGACGGCGTCACGGGTGCCGATCCAGGAGACGGCGAGGCGTCCTTCGCTGCCGGCGGAGAGCCACGGCCAGACGTACGTCCCCGTCGTCTCGTTGCCGGTCTGCACCAGGTTGTCGAAGGTGAAATGGGCGGTGAGGTCGAACACCCAGGGCCAGCTGACGCCCTCGTCCGGGCTGCCGGCGGCAAAGAGGCTGCGTTCGCCGGAGGTCCAGGCGATCCACGTGTTGCCAGCGGCATCGATGCCGGGCTCCGTCAGGATGCGCTGGCCGCCCGCCGTGCTGTTTGGCACCATCCGGATGTCGCTCCAGGTGAAGCCGTCGTCCTCGCTGACGGCGACGCCGTTCTCGCAGGCGACCACGATGTTGCCCGTGAGGGGGTTGGTGACCAGGTCCTGGCTGCAGGGCACGTCGCCGCGGCGCTCCCACGTGAGCCCGCCGTCGGTCGAGGCACGGATGTGGTGGTCGACGAAGTAGTTGGCCGTGAAGTACAGCTCGTCGCCCTTGGACGCGAGCCATTGCCGGTCGTTGGGGCCGCCGGCCGCCACGGGGTTGCCGGGGAGCCACGTGAGGCCGTCGTCGCTGCTGCACGCCACGCTGCTGGTGGCCAGCGCCAGCAGGTCGGTGGTGCAGACGGTGCCGTCCTCCATCACCGTGAACTCAGGGTCGCTGACACCGAGGGCGGCGTTCCGGGGCGCGTTGTTCACGGGCAGGCCGGCCAGGTTGACGTGTTGCCACGTGGTGCCATTGTCGGTGCTGCGCCACAGGTAGCTCTGGGCATTGGCCGGCGTCAGGATCTCAGCGCCGACGTGGGTCGGGTCCTCGCTGGGATGGTAATGGGTCCAGCCGGGGTGCGCCGAGACGAGGATCGTCCCCGACGGCAGGATCGCGATCACGGGTTCGCCGCCGGCGCGCACCGTGTCGATGAGCTGCGGGACGCCGAGGACCGGCAGGTCGGGCAACGGCAGGCCGGTGAAGCCGGGCAGGGCCTCCGTCGTGGCCACCGTGGGCCCGGAGTCGTCATCGTCGCTGCCCAGGCAACCGGCCGTGGAGGCGGCCAGGAGGCAGAACGCCAGCAGGATACGCATGGTGCAACGCGACGCGGGGCGCCATTTGGGCGTTGTGCGCCGGGGGGCGCCTACCCGAGAGGCCACCAGGGTTCGTCGACGCCGAGCAGGGCCCACAGCGCTTCGTCGTGGGGTTGCAGGAGGGCACGGATGCGCGCCTCCGTTGCCGGGGAGACGGCCTGAGGCTTGCCCTGGCCCGGGTTGTGGTGGGCGTGGCGCGGCGGGGTCCAGTCCCGGATGCCCAGGAACCGCGTGGCCCCCTGGTAGACGGCCGCTGGCTTGGCGAACAGGCGCTCGGCGGACAGGACCAGCATCTGTTCGGCCGGGACGTGCTCTTGCCAATGTCGCAGCTGACGGGCGTAGCATCCCCTTGCCAGGAGCCCGAAGAGCATCTGTTGGCGGCTCTTGCCGGGGCGCTGCCAGAGCTCGTCGAAGTCGGCCGCCTCGAAGACGTCCGCCGCTTCCAGGAGCACGTCGTCCATGCTGGCGGGGAGGTCGGCCGATCGTTGGAGCGCGCGGGCGGCAGAGACGGCGCGGGCGACAGGGTCCCGCAGGAGGATGAGCAGCTTGGCGTCCGGGACCATTGCGGCGGCGCGCCCGGGGACCTGGTGGTCGTAGAGGTACGCCGGCGTCGCCTCGCCCGTGATGCGGCCCCCCTTCAGGCGGCGGGCTAGGGGGAACTGGGCGCGGTACCAGCGTTCGGGGCGGCCGGCGGGGGCGTCCCGGTCGAAGTAGTGGACCTCCTTGGCGCGGGCCGGCAGGATGTCGGGGTGCGCGGCCAGGTCATGGTAGAAGCTGGTGGTGCCGGCCTTCTGGGCGCCGATGAGCAGGAAGTCCGGCAGGGCGCGCCAGCGGGCCGTCGCGGTGCGGTGGAAGGTCACGCGGTGCCAGGCGTCCAGCGCGCGGCGGGCCACGGGCAACGCGGCCTTGGGCAGATGGCGGCGCAAGTCGACCGCCTGCAAGTGCTCCGTACGGGATTCGAACCCGTGTAACAGGCTTGAAAGGCCTGGATGATTGGCCACTACACCAACGGAGCAGAGTGAGCGAATGCGAGCGATGCGACGGAGGTGTGGTGGTCTTGATGCCGGTACGAAGTACCGGCGGACGGCCACGACACCAACGGAGCGGATCGTGTGTCCAGGTGGACTTCGCCGCCGACTGAAGTACCCGTTATAGCGCTTCGGTTTCCCGAGGCTCTTCCGGCTCCCCGAACGTCTCGGAGCCGACGGCGGCCAGATCGGCGCTGCAACTACGGCACGTCGTGCGCGGCTTGTAGTTGAACGCCCCGCACTGGCCGCAACTGGAGCCCACGGGGCAGGTGCCCTTGTAGTCCTCCGGGCGCGTCGTCTTGCGCAGGAACCACTCCGCATTGGCGGCGAGCGCCAGGGTGAGACCGAGCATGATGAGGCCGGCGGAGAGGCCGACGCGTGGGCCCGTGCCCCAGCCGTCTGCGGCCGGCACGAGGCCGGTGGCGAAGAGGACGCCCAGGAGGATGAACAGGAATCCCCAGAAGAGCGCCCGTCCGTTCACAGGCGCGGCGACCTGGCCTCCCATTTGAGACTTGTCGCTGGAGAGCGTTGACAGGTCCGGCGCCGGTTGAGTGGCAC
The DNA here is from genome assembly GCA_049602735.1 of Thermoplasmatota archaeon. Lineage (GTDB taxonomy): Archaea > Thermoplasmatota > E2 > JACPAO01 > JAHFTW01 > JBMYRW01. The sequence continues at coordinate 5,487 of JBMYRW010000058.1, read as the reverse complement.
GGACGGCGTCGACGGCGGTCGGCTACCCGAACTCCTGCGTCTTCACCAACTCGCCCTCCTCATCGTACGCGTTCCAGGTGCCCTTCTTCTTGCCGTGCTCGAAGCGCCCCTCGTCCCAGAGCTGCCCGTTGGCGTGCCATCGCTTCCACTCGCCGTGCTTCTGCTCCGCGTCGTCGAAGCCGCCGATCGCCCGCGGCGTGCCGTCCTTGAAGAACCACTCCCAACGCCCCACGATGCGCCCCTCCTCGTAGCGCCCCGTCGACTGCATCTGGCCGTTGTTGAGCCAGTACGTCCAGGTGCCGGACTTCTGGCCGTTGTCGAAGGCGCCCTCACAGGAGACCTTGCCGTTCTTGAAGTGAAGTTGGAAGGGGCCGTGCTTTGGGTTGCCTTCCTCGTCGACGCCGGGGATGTCCTTCATCGGGGTTGCCTCCTGGTTTCTTAGCAGGTGGGTGGGGAAAGGGGTGGTGATGGGGTGGTTCCCTACGGATTGTTGGGCCATAGGACGAAACTGGTGGCCCAGGAATGTTCAAGCCCTAGACAACAGTCGAGCCAAGCCGCTTCCCTAACGGAAAAAGGGGGCCGAGCCTTCAGTGATTTGTTGTTCAGTGATGATTAGTGGCACGTTGAACCTTGGGCTCAGGTAGCCAGTCCAATCATGGGGTCGGTTTGGGTTTTCATCGATTACCGAAACCGTGACGACAAACGCGCCTGGAAATCCTGGGTGGCTTGCATGTGGGAGGAGTGTAAACCTCCAATCGGGACGGGCGGCCATAGGCCAATCACGAATGATTCCTCGGTCTCGGAATTCCCAACCTCCTTGGTTTAGAGGAGCAATCTCTAGCATGTGCACGCGATAACCCTCGGGCGCCTCCACTTTGATGTGATAGTCACGCGCGCCGTCGACAGTCGCGTTCGCCAAGTATTCCAACTCGACTGTAATGTTTTGACATGTCTCAGCGAAATTGAGCGCATGTAGATTGTTCCAGATGAAATACTCACTTATTTGTTCAATGTCTGTTGATTGCCCCACCACCCGCCGCAGCAATGGGCCATAATCTTCGGAAAGAAGCTCATCTCTTCGATCTTCGATGCTGGCAATATTGGCCCACGCTTGGTTGGCAAGCTCAGCCCGATTCACGTCACTACAATTGAGGACCACCTTATGGACTAAGGGCACTAGCTCGTACGAATCAGCCAGGAATTCCGGGAGCCATGTAGAGTCCCTCGCAGATTGCTTGAGCATTTTCACGAGCCAACTTGTCGGGGCGTGAGTCCCTTCCGAGGCGTTGTGTAAGTTGGCCAGCACAGAATCGCGACTTTCGCGCACATGCGCCAGAGGACCTAGTAGATCGCCACGATCTGCGTTCCAATCAGCTAGGGCGTGGTTCCAACGAGTCGCGTTGAGAGAAAGCGAAGAATCAGGGTTCGTGTCAAAAAGGTGCCTAGTACAATCGCCTATGCAGTTCAGGTAGATGGCATCATGAGACACGTGCATGTCTCGATAGACGAAATCTCGCGTGAGAAGTGATGCTTCAAGCGCTAGGTCAATGGATTCTCGGCGGGCATCCGACCACTCCTTTGCATTTTCTGAAAGTGGAACGGCCCCTAGGGACGCGACCAATGCATTTGCCAGAATCAGCGTCACCAACGTGGTCGTGACGATTTCAGTGATGCTCGACCACCTCCGAGCGAGAACGAATCCGCCCACAGTGGCTGCATACAAGCCCGTACTGACGATGAATATCGTCGATGATAGAGTCAACGAAATCAAAGGAGACAACACAAGAACGAAGATGCTGAAGTTGGTCGCCCCCTCAAGCCATGCGGTTGCAACCTCACGTGGTCTTACGGCTCGGTTATCGTTTAGAATCGCAAACGTGTAAGCCACTAGTACAAGGATGAAAAGAATCAGCCCCGCAACATCTCCAGAATCCAATAGCAGAGGGGCAAGCATTGGTCCAAGCGGGCCGTTCAAGGCAGCAGCAGTAATCGCAAAATAGAGAGCGACTACCATCAGGAAAATCCAGTAGTAACCGCGCGTCCTGGACCATCCAGGTCGTAAGAAGATGAACGCGAGGATCGCCCGACGCGGCCCCAAGCGGACGGCCAACAAGGTTGCTCCGGAGATGACAAGCCAGAACCTTACCCAGAATCGACCGTCCATCCCCCAAATCACTATTGGGAGCAGTAACACAGCGAGGGCAAGTGAAAGCCAGCGAACCTCTGAGAGCACGGCAGGCTTCGACCTATTCCACTCGCTTGACAGCAGGTGCAACCACCGTGCCAGCCGAGTCGCGGGACCCCCCAACGCGATGGCTAGATGGGGGCGAGTGACTTCGTCATCGCCAGGCCTATCCTCCGGCACTAGTTCTTGCACGGCTAACTCGTTGCGTCGCCTGAATGCGCGCGTCATTGGCTCCACCATTCGGATTGACCCTACTGCCAGTGCCGTTGCAATCATCGCTGTGATTACCCAGCGGACAGGCGTGAACGAATAGCGTAGCTGGTCTACCATGGCTGCGAACAACCAGAGACAGGCCACGATTCCCACGAGCCACGCGAGCCAGGCGGTGTTCCGGCCGAGCAGCCAGGGAAGGCCAGCCATGAGGCCCAACCATGACCTGGATTGTCTTTAATGAACCGAGCGAGGGCCCTTGGCCAAGTTTCATCGCGCCAGCCATGTGCGAATCCACTTCCGACAACCATGACGGTAAGGAGCGCAGCGCATTCAAGCGACGGCGAACCTTCGCTATCTTTGCATTATGGTGGAACCACCAGCCCTTTAGATACCTCTCTTTTCATCGGAATCGTGAACGAAAATTTCGTTGGTCTCGCAGGCCTGCCGGTACTTTCTTTCACCTTGAGGGGGGGGGGGACGTTTTCATGCTGGCGGGATCATACGGCGCGGCGTGCATGATCCATGACCAAGGTCGTGCCTTGTCATGCAGCGACGCATCATCAAAGGTACGCCACGAATCGTTCGAACCTCGCCTGGTCGGATCGCTTCGCCGATTCAATCGGAAACGGCGTACCACAGGACATGATACCCGCCCCGCCGCTTCACCCCGCCGCTTCCCCGAACCGCCCCACGACCCACGCCTTGTCCAGGCTGGCGACGAAGAACCCGGCTCGTGGCCCTCGATCTTGCCCTAAAACCGCCCGATAAACCGCGCGGAACGCTTGTCCGGGTTTGATGCCGACGGCGTCTTTGGCGTCGTAGATGGCGTCGTGGACCGATTGGCCGGTCCAGCCGTCGTCTGGTAGGGCGTCGAGGCGGGTGGCGAGGTCGGCGAGGAAGCCGCGTTCCTCCGGCGCGAGGTCGAGGTCTGCGGGGAGGTCGGGTTGGACCTGGAAGCGGGTCGCTTCGGGGGCGAAGTGGTCGAGCCAGTAGCGGACGTTGCCGATGCGGCGGGCGAGGAGGCGTCGGCTGTCGTCGTCGAGGGTGTCCTGGAGTTCGCCGCTGCGGCGCAGGACGGCGACGACGCCGTCCACGTCGTCGGCCATCTGGACGACGGTCACCAGGTGGCGGTACGGCACCTGCATGGGGAGGCCGGGCCGGGGGCCGCGGGGGCAGGCGAGGGCGTACGTGCGTTCCACTTCGGTGAGGTCGCCGGGGTTCTCTTCGGCGCCGTGGGCGACGCGCTCCAGGCGGTCGAACTCGTCCACCAGGTTCAGGATGCCCAGGCCGGGGTCGAAGTCGATGTGCTTCCGGGGGCTCTGGCGCACCAGGAGGTACCGCAGCACTTCCGGGGGCGTCATGGAGAGCATGTCCGTGGCACTCACGGCGAGGCCGCTGCTGGAGTGCATGGCGCCCTTGCCCTTCAGTTGCAGGAACTCGTACATCAGGTGGTGGGGCTCCTGGCCGCCGAAGACCTGCCGCACGAGGGGGATGCCGGTGTCCCAGGAGCCGCCGGCGGCGCCGTGGTCCTTGCCGAACGCCTCGAAGGTAACACCGAGGAAGACCCAGCGGGCGGGCCAGTCGAGGCGCCACGGGAGCTTGCCGATGCCGCCTTGGCGCACGTCAAGGGTGAACGTGCCGGCGTCCGGGTCGTCCGTGCCGGCCTCCTTGGCGCAGTGGGTGCAGCGGCACAGGATCTCCGGGAACTCGTAGGAGAGCACCTCCGTGCCAGCGATGCGGCCGCAGCCCGCCGCGGGGCATTGGGGGTTGAACGGCGCCCAGCGCTTGGGCAGTTGCCGCTTGCTCACCTCTTCGATGATGCCCCGCACGTCGTCCATCTTGTCGAACGACGTCACCGTGGCGTCCGTGTAACGCCCCTCCTGGTAGAGGTCATACGCCGAGAGCACCGTGGGAGCCACGCCGAGGGCCTCCAGGTCCGCGAGGAACGGTGCCAAGAAGTGGGCGGCGTAGGAGTCGTGGTCGCCGCAGCCGTTGGGGCGCCCGTCGGCGTCCGGGCAGGGGATCTCCCGCAGCGGCTTGCCCACGTGCTCCTGGTAACTGGGGTGCAGGAACGGGTACACCTTGCGCAGCGGGTCGTAGTCGTCGGCGATGTAGATCAGCTCGGCGTCGCCGCCGGCCTCCCGCGTGGCGCGGAAGATCGCCTCCGTGGTGAGCACTTCCCGCATGTTGCCCACGTGGATCGGTCCGCTGGGCGTGATCGCGGTGGCGAAGACCTGCTTGCCGTCGCCGTGGCGTTCCATCAGTGTGGCGGCTTCCACGTCGGCCCAGTGCACCATGACGGCGGCGCGACCCTGGATGGCGGCTTAAATGGGGCGGCCGACCCAGAGCCGCCGCGTCACCGCGAGCACCCACGTCGTATTGGCCACGGCGACCGCCCGCTCGGCGAGGCCCAACCCTGGCAGGTCGCCCCAAAGCACCGCCGCGAACCAGACGAGCGCGGCGCCCGCGACGACCGCCAGCACGTTGAGGACGTCGCGGCCGCGCCGCCGCTGCCACGTCGTCGCCTGGATGCCTGCGCCAAGACCAATGAAGGCCACGCTGGCGAGCACCAGGTGCGCGGTGCCCACCCAGGTCTCATGGCCAGGCGGATTGACGGGGAAAGCAGCCAGGAGCGCCAGGGCGACCCCGTTGGCCGCCACCAGGGCCCCGCCCCACCAGGCCTGTCGGCCGGCTGCAGCGCGCATCAAGGCGAGGCCCAGCACCACATCGCCCAGGCCATGCAGCACGAACGCGGCCTCGACCGCCCAGCCGCGCGGGCCGTGCACCAGGTCGCTGATGGTGTCGCGAGTCGGCTCTTGGCCCGGCGTGCCCGCGTCGGCGAAGGCGATGGCAGCGAGGAAGAACCAGGCGGCAGCGTAAGCGACGATCAGGAGGCGACGGTCCACGGTGCGGCGACGCGCGGGGGCTCTAAGGCCGCTCTTGTGGAACTCCTCCGCCCGATGGCTACAAGAACGGGGCCTGGCTGGCGCGCCCTCGCACACCTGGACCCATGGTGTAGCTTGGATATCACCGAGCCCTCCGGAGGCTCAGACGAGGGTTCGAATCCCTCTGGGTCCGTAGAGAGCGAA
>JBMYRW010000057.1:0-12124 GCA_049602735.1 Thermoplasmatota archaeon | reverse complement strand
ATCGTCGAACCCATCCTCGAGATCGCCGCCATCCCTGACACCTGCATCCGCGACCCTAACGCCTGTGAAGGCCGCCCCATCGTCGAGCCCATCCTGGAACTCGCCGCCAAGCCCGACACGTGCATCCGCGACCCCAACGCCTGCGAAGGCCGCCCCCTCGGTGGCCCCGGCAAGGAACTCACCAGCACCGGCGCCGCCACGGCCAACCACGCCCGCTTCGCCGCTGCCACCCTGAACTGCATGGCCTCCCACCTCACCGAGGCAGAGATGGAGGCCTGCTGGGAGCGCTTCTGCCGCCAATACCCCGCCCACTGTGCCCGCGGCAAGCCGATCGTCGAGCCCATCCTGGAACTCAACAGCCAGGCCGGCAACACCGCCGGTGGCCCCGCCGGTGCCCCCTGCGCCCCCCCGGACTGCACCGACCCCAACAACCCGATCCCCGTCGGCGCCCTCATGGCCCTCCTGAACAACTACGACGTCGCCGGCCTCGAGAAGGTCCTCGGCCTGGTCTCCCCGCCGGCCCGCTGCACCCCCGGCGGCACCTGCGTCCCCCTCTAGGACGCCTGCGCGTCCCTCCTTTGCCCCACTTTCTTCCCTTCCCTCTTTTCACGAACGCCCCGCGCCGCCCTGCCGGGGCCGATTTATCAACCGACCACCCCTTCACGACCCGATACCATGCGGACCACCCTGATCCTTACCGCCCTCCTGTTGGCCACCGCCTCCGGCCAGGCCGGCCTCGTCCAGGACCAGCTCTACCAGGCCTGCGACCTGGCCGCCGGCGACGACGCTGCCATGCAGTTCTGCACCCTGCAGGCGGACGCCGACGAACCCGGTGACGCCCATGACGACTGCAACGACGCCGCCGTCGGGGTCTCCATCGACACCTCCGGAAGCTTCACGGGCGTCCTGTTCCCCGCCGAAGACCGCGAAGACTGGTACGACGGCACCGTGGCGACCACCGGCGGCATCGGCATCGAACTGGAGCCCTCCGGCCTGGTGAGTCCCCTCGTGGACCTCTACCTGGAGGTCCTCGAGACCGACTGCTCCACGGACAGCGACGGCGGCGGCACCTCGCCGGCGAGCCGCGTCTCCGACCTGGAGTACGAGATGCCCGGTGCCACCAGCGGCACCTCCGTCCGCCTCGGCGTCGTCTCCAATGGCGCCACCCTCGACGTGGGCTCCGTGAGCATCGTGATCCCGCTCATGTGCGACCCGGTCTGCATGGGCAAGCTGCTCGACGACACGGTCCTGGAGCCCCTCCAGTACGTCGTCAAGTTCTCCAGCATCTGAAGCGCAACAGCTTCACAAGGCCGGCCGCCTGAAGGCGCGTGGCCGTCCCGTTGCAGGCGACGCTCTCCTTGGCGTCCGGGGTCCCCCTCGTCGTGCTGGGGCTGGCCGCCCTTTCGGTGCGGCCGTTGCGCGGCCAACAGTTGACCTTGGGCCTGTTTGCGGCCTTGTGGGGCGTGCAGATCACGGCGGCCAACCTGACCTGGTTCACCTACGACGAGGGCTTCCTGCGGGTCCTCTACTTCTTGACGTACGGGCTCACTCCGGTCCTGGGCCTGTACCTGGCGCGCTTCGCCGCCCTGGTGCATGGGGGCCGCATCGGCCGGGCGCTCCCAGCGCTTGCCGCAGGCGTCGCGGCGGCGGCCGCCATGGTCCTGCTGCGTCGGCCGGACTGGGTCATCGAAGCGATCGTCGCCGACAAGGCCACCGGGGTCTCGACGGTGACCCTTGGTCCGGCGACGGTGCCCTTGTTCATCATCCCGTTCCACGGCATGTTCCTGCTGTCGTTCCTGGCGGTCTACCAGCGTTACCGCCGCGACCCCATGGGCTCCGTGCGCCACCGTAGCCGCGGCCTCCTCGCGGCCCTCGGTCTCTTCTTGGCGTACAACACCGTGCGGGGGGCGATCGTGTTCCTTCGACCTGGCATCGTCCAGGTCTACGGGCCGGGCCTCGGGGTCAGCCTGGGCCTCTTCTACGGCCTCTCCACCCTGGTGCTCGCCGCCGTGGTGGTCCATCTCATCGTCCGGCCGCCGCCACCGGAGCGCCGGGACCGCGTCCTCCTGGCCGCCCTCCTGGTCCCCGCCGGCTTCGCCCTCATCGGTGCCCTGGCCGCTTACGCGGAGCTCAACGTGGACACCCTGGGCCTGTGGCGGCTCGCCAGTGTCGGCGTCCTCCTGGCCACGGTCGCCCGCTACCAGCTCTTCGATATGGAGGTCCGGCTCCAGCGACAAGCGGGTCCCCTTCTGGCCGCCGTGGCGCTCGTCGGTTTCGCCGTCGCTGTCCTCGCCTCCTGGGTCGGGGACGAACCGGCCGGCCGCACGGTCGCCCTGGGTCTCGGTGGCGTGGGGCTCGCGGGCGCGGTGTGGGTCGGCACCCCGGTCGCAGCGGCCCGGTGGCTGCCGGTGAAGGACGACGCGGGGCTCTACCAACGCAAGCTGGAGGTGTACCAGGCGAGCCTGCAGCAGCTCGCGGGCGACCCCGAGGCCGAGGGGGTCCTGGAGCGGCTGCGAAGGTCCCTGGGCGTCCGCGAGGCCGACGCGCAACAGTTGGCCCTGCATGTCCCGGCTGCTCACGGAGGCGCCCCCGTCACGGCAGCCTCGCCATCGGCCTTGGGCAACGTCATCGGCGGCCATTACCGCATGGAACGGCTACTGGGCGAAGGCAGCCACGGACGGGCGCTCGCCGCCACGGATGAACGGACCGGCGAGACCGTGGTGGTCAAGGCGGTCGCCAAGGCGGCCCACGGGGGCAAGGCGGCGCGGCTGCTGGTGCGCGAGGCCCGTCTTGCTGGGTCCCTGGATCATCCGAACATCGTGCGCGTCCGCGACGTCATCGAGACCGACCATGAAGCGGCGGTGGTCCTGGACTACGTGGACGGCGGCGACCTGCAGGCGTTCCTGGAACGCCGGGGCCGCATGGACCTCTACCGTGCCTGCTCGGTCCTCGACCAGCTCGCCTTGGCCCTCGATGCGGCGCATGCGGTGGGCGTGGTCCACCGGGACGTCAAACCGGAGAACCTTCTCCTGACGCGGGAGGGGCAGGTCAAGCTGGCCGACTTCGGCGTCGCCCTCGACACGACGCCCACGGCCACGACCGGCATCGAAGGGGCAGGCGTCGGCACGCTCCTCTACATGAGCCCGGAGCAGGTGCGCGGCGGGGCGCTCGATGGCCGTAGCGACCTCTACGCTGCAGGCGTCCTCTTCTACCAGCTGCTCACCGGGCGGTACTACCTTGACCTGGCCGGCGCGGACGACTTCAAGCTGCGCAAGGCCATCATCGAGGCCCCGCCCCGCCTGCCGCTGGCGGGCCAGCCGCCCTGGGTGAGCGACCTCCTGGCACGGCTGCTCGCCAAGGAGCCCGACGACCGCCTGCCCAGTGGCGCCGCGTTGCACGACGCCCTTGTCTCTGGGGGCGGTGTGGCGGAAGGGCAAGGGTTCTACCCCCTGGAGCCGGTCGCCGCTGCGTGACGGAACCGGACGATGCGACGGCGGCGGCTGCCCCGCCCGCCAACCCGCTGGCCGACCTCTCCGCGGCCCTCAAGGTGCTGGGCAACGAGAAGCGGCTCCACCTCCTGCGGTTCCTCGCCGTCCCTCATTACATCGAAGAGATCGCCAGCGAACTCAAGGTGGCCCGCCAGACGGCGCTCAAGCACGTCGAACAGATGGTGGAGCTCGGCGTCCTGCAACGCCTCGCCGGCCGCCGCCCCCACGGCGCAGTCGTCGAATACATGACGGTGCCCCAGAAACTGTTCACCATCTTCGACGAACTGGGTCGCCTCGGCAGCCTGGAGACGGAGACCAGCGACGACCAGATGCGCAGCCGCAACGCCACGGACCTCCTGGGCACCATGGCCGGCGCGGAGGCCAAACGGGGCGCACGCCACCCGGTCCTCACCATCGTGTACGGCCTCCCCATCGGCCGCACCCTTCAGTTGACGGGCAGCGGCCCGTGGATCGTCGGCCGCGACACTTCCAGCCCCGCCTGCCTGGAGCACGACCCCTTCATCAGCCTCCGCCACGCCGAACTGCGTTGCACCGGCGCCAAGTACGAGCTGGTGGACCTCTTCAGCAGCAACGGCACCTCCGTGGACGGCAAGCCCCTCGAACGCGGCGCCACCGCCCCCCTGTCGGACGGCAGCATCGTCCGCCTCGGCAAGACCCTCCTGGTCTTCCGGACCACCATGGACTAAAGCGGCCCGCCCGCCTGGGCGGCAACGTGCAGTTCGCCCGCCTCGCCGCGGCCTTCGACAAGCTCGAAGGGACCACCAAGCGCCTGGAGCGCGTCGCCATCCTCGTGGACCTCCTGGGCGACGTCCCGGCCAGCGACATGGAGGCGACAGCACGGCTCGCGCAAGGCAAGGTCCGCCCTGACTGGGAGGGCGTCGAATTGGGCCTGGCGGAGAAGATGATCCTCCGCGTCCTCTCCACGGCCGCCGGGCGCGATGTGACGGCGGCGTACCAGGAGAGCGGCGACCTGGGTGAAGTGGCGCAACTCGCCGTCAAGGGGGCCGGCAGCAGCCAGGCGACCCTGTTCGGCCCCGAGCCTCTCACCGTCGCTGATGCCTACGCCCGCCTCCTGGAGATCGCGCATGTGGAGGGGGCCGGTAGCCAGGACAAGAAGCAGAAGCTGCTGGCCAAGCTGCTCTCCGATGCCGAGCCCCTGGAGGCCCGCTACCTCGTACGCATGGTGGCCGGCCGCCTGCGCCTTGGCGTCGCCGACATGACGTTCCTGGACGCCCTCGCGGCCTTGCACCTGGGCCGCGGCGTGCGCAGCGTCGTGGAGATGGAAGAGGACGAACGGGCCGAGCACGAAGACGTGCGCCGCCGCCTGGAACGGGCCTACGACGAACGCAGCGACCTCGCCCTCGTGGCCGCCACCCTCGCCGCCGACGGCCTGGAGGGCGTGGACGGCCTGGGCAGCGAACTGGGCGTGCCCCTGCGCGCCATGGCGGCCGAGCGCCTCAAGACGATTCCGGAGATCCTCGAGAAGCACGAAGGACGCTCCGCCATGGAGTACAAGTACGACGGGCTGCGGCTGCAATGCCACGTCGGCCCCGACGGCGTGCGACTCTTCAGTCGCCGCATGGAGGAGCTCACCGACCAGTTCCCCGACGTGCAGGCCCACCTCGCGGCCGCGCTCCGGGGCGCTTCCGTCATCGTCGAAGGGGAATGCGTCGCCGTGGACGCCGACGGCAAGATGCGGCCCTTCCAGGACGTCAGCCGCCGCCGGGGCCGCAAGACCGGACTCGGCGAGGACGCCCGCCAGGAAGCAGCACTTTCGGAAGGGGGCGCTGCCGCTGCGACGGTCATGGACGAGATCCCCGTCGCCGTGTTCCTCTTCGACTGTTTCGCCGCCGAAGGGGAGAGCACCATGCCCCTGCCGTACCTGGAGCGCCGCGCCCGCCTCGAGGCAGCTTTCGCCTTCGACGACCACGTGCAACTCGCCGACATGGAGGTCTGCGAGGACGAAGCGGCCATGGAGGCGTTCTTCGCCCGCGCCGTCGCCGACGGCGCCGAAGGCGTCATGTGCAAGTCCCTTGGCGGCCCCTACAAAGCCGGCAACCGGGGCTACGACTGGATCAAGTTCAAGACCGACTACACGGAGGACCTCGTGGACACCATGGACCTGGTGGCCATCGGCGCCTTCCATGGCCGCGGTCGCCGCGCCGGCTGGTACGGCGCGCTCCTCATGGCCGCCTACGACCCCGACGCGGGCCGCTGGGCGAGCCTCTGCAAACTCGGCACCGGCTTCGACGACGAGACCCTGAAGGGGCTCAAGGAGCGCTTCGCCGACCACGTCGCCCCGCAACGCCCCGACGCCGTGGACACGGAGATGGAGCCCGACATCTGGTTCCGCCCAGCCATCGTCATGGAGGTCCAGGCAGCCGAACTGACCGTCAGCCCCACCCACAAGGCCGGTTGGAGCCTCATCCGGAAGGACGCCGGCATCGCCGCCCGCTTCCCCCGGTTCAGCGGCCGCTGGCGCGACGACAAGGCCCCTGAACAGGCGACCACCGTTGGCGAGGTGGTTTCACTGTACGAGGCGCAGCCGGAGATCCGACGCGTCCAAGGCTGACCCAATCGGTCGAGCCTACGCGGTTGTTCCGCGACGCCGACCGATGAGGCGACCGATCCTCCAGCCGATAAGCCACGGCGCCCCGAAGACCATCAGGTACGTCCCCGCCACGACAGAGAACACGATGGGATCGCCACCGAACCACGCGGGGCGACCGGCGCGGGCCTCCGCCATGAGGTAGGCCACAAGGCCGCCGGTCCAGGAGGCCAGCACGAGAGCCAGCGGCACCTTGCGGGTGTCCTGTTCGCTCGTCCACCAAGCAGCGAGCGCCAGCAGGCAGACCAACGTGATCGCCAGCGAGGGCCACCCCCTTGCGATGGATCCAGCGCGGGTCCACAAAGCAACGGAGGCCAGCAACCATGCCGACAGGAACCCGCCCAGTGGAGCCAGTCGTGCGGCCACCCTGGCGCGTTCCGGAGGCCCCATGGCTTCCTGAACAAGCCCAGCAACATGGGTGTTGCGAAGGGGTTGCTTGGCGAGCCTAGAGTACGTACGCCGCCACGAAGACGAAGTGCGCCACGCTGCCGGCCAGCACGAAGAGGTGCCACAGTTCATGGGCGCCCAGGGGGCCGACGATGCGGGGCTTGTCCCAGGCGTAGAAGATGACGCCCAGGGTGTAGGTGATGCCGCCGGTGAGCAACCAGGCCAACTCGGCGCCTGTCAGGAGAGGGAACAGCACCGGCGCGGCGACGACGGCGATCCAGCCGAGGCCGATGTAGCTGACCACGTAGGGCCAGTTGCGTCCCATGGGGAGCGTCAGCTTGAGCGTGATGCCGACGAGCGCCACGCCCCAGACGGTGCCGAACAGGCTCCAGCCCCAGCCGCCGCCCAGTTTCACCAGGACGACGGGTGTGTAGGTGCCGGCGATGAGGAGGTAGATGGCGACGTGGTCCAGCCGTTGCAGCCAGCGCCGTGCCGCGCTGTCGCGGTGGGTCTTGACGCCGTGGTAGACGGCGCTGAAGGTGTACGTGGCGACCAGGCCGAAGCCGTACAGGGCCGCCGCGACGACCTCCAAGGGACCGTCGGCGAGCAGGATGAGGGTCACGAGGCCGGCGATGCCGAGGCCGCCGCCCACCATGTGGCTGATGCTGTTGAACGGCTCCCGCAGGCCCACGGTGCCATCAGCGGGGGCAGCCTCCTGGCCTTTGCGGTCGCGGCGCGGGCCGACGTCGCACCCTCTAAAGGCGGGCCGTCCCGTGGCAGTCGGGTGAACCTGGCCGTCAAGCTCGTCGCCCGGTCCCTGTGGATCTACTCCTTCATCACGCTCGCCCTGGTGCTCGGCGTCGCCGCCTGGCCCGGTGTCCTGCTGGCGCACTGGGCCTGGACCACCAAGGCGCTGGGCGGCTGGGTGATGCCGGAGCCGGTGTGGCTCCTCTGGGGCACCGTGTTCTCGTTCGCAGGCTACTTCGTGATGGGCATCGCCCTCATGCTGCTGTTGCCGGTGCTGCGCGTCGTGATGGGGCTCTCGACGGGAGAGGGCACCGTGCCGATCCGCTCGTTCAAGGTCTGGTCGTGGTACAACTACAACGGCCTCATCCTGGCGTTCCAGACGCTGTTCGGCAAGTTCTGGCGCTCTAGCAGCCTCTACGTGCTCTTCCTGCGCGCCATGGGGGCCAAGATCGGCAAGAACGTCATCGTGAACAGCAACACGGTCTACGACCACGACATGCTGGAGATCGGGGACAACGCCGTCATCGGCGGCGACGCGGCGATCATCGGCCACATCGGCGAGAAGGGCCACCTGGTGCGCAAGAAGGTCCGCATCGGCAAGGGCTGCACCATCGGCCAATACACGACCGTGTTCCCCGGGGCCACGATCGGCGACAACTGCCACGTCGGCGCCATGAGCCTGGTCCCGAAGGATGCCAAGCTGGACGCCAACGCGGTCTACGGCGGCGTCCCCGCCCGCAAGATCAAGGACCTCAAGCCGGGCGACCGCAGCAGCGTGGCGCAGCAGGCCGACCCGGAAGCGCTCGCCATCGAGTTGGAGAAGCAAGGCCAGACCACGTAGCACCCCGTTGGGCCACGGGCAGGATTAAGGTAGCGTGCGGGACTCCTGCCCCGATGTCCCTTCCACATCATGCTCGAAAGAACTGGGCCCTCGCCGCGATCGCTATCCTCGTCGTCTCTGGCACGGGGATGGCCGGCCACCTGACCCCCAACACGACGACCGGTACCGATGCGGTCGTGGGTGGTGGTGATGGGAACACCGCGAGTGCCGCATACAGTGGCGTCAGTGCAGGGCGTGGCAACACGGCCAGCGGCTTGTACAGCGCGGTGAATGGCGGCCAGAACGGCCAGGCGCTTGGCGATTACTCTGGTGTGGGCAGTGGTCGTGATAACACGGCCAGTGACGCGTACGCTTTCGTGGGGGGTGGCAACGGTGGCACGGCCGGTGATGGCAATGCCATGACCACGACGGGACGCTACAGTGTGGTCATGGGTGGCTTTGGCAACACCGCCAGCAACACGTACAGCACCGTCCTGGGTGGCCGTGAGAACACCGCGAGTGGTGTCAACGCCGTGGTCGCCGCGGGCTTCAACAACCAGGCCAGCGGCACGTACAGTGCTACGATCGGTGGCCAGGACAACACCGCCAGTGGCGTCTTCAGCGTCGCCCTGGGCCGCGATGCCACCGCGGCCCACCGTGGGTCTTTCGTGTTCAGTGACGGCAGTGCCAGCAACTTCGCCAGCACCGCCGACAACCAATTCCTCATCGACGCCGCCGGAGGTGTTGGCATCAACAAGAACAACCCGGCGACGGCGCTTGATGTGGCGGGCACCGTCACCGCGACCGCCTTTGCCGGCGACGGCTCACAATTGACCGGCCTCCCAGCTGGGACGGGCAACACGTTTGACCAAGACATCGTGATCGGAAACGCCGACGCCGCTGATGACGACGCCATCTTCTTCGACCAATCCGGCCAATCCTTGCATTGGGACAACACCAACGACTGGTTCGAATTCTCGAACGACCTCGCCCTCAACAGCGACCTCTTCATGGAAGCCAGCGGCACCGACGGCGACCAACACATCTATTTCGCCAACCTCGGCAGCAACACCGGCGAATCCATCAGTTGGGACGACGCTCAGGAACGCTTCGAATCGAGCGATGAATGGGCCATCTATGGCCCGATCCGGTCCGGGTGCGAGACCGACGCGCCGCTTGGCTACAATGCGTTCGCCACCTGCAGCATCATCTCGCCCACTTCTGGGGACATGGGAAGCCGATCCGACGTGTACGTCGAGTTCGACCTCGAGGTCGGCCAGCAAGCCTACCTGTCCAAGGAGCTCTTCATGGAGGGCAGTTCCGCGGGAGGCGCGGACGGGGACCAGGTGATCTATTTCTACGACACGGGCAACCGGGCGGCGGAACACATCAAGTGGAACGACGCAGGAAACCGATTCGAGATCAGCGACCGGCTGGGACTGGATGCGGAACTCATGATGAGCAGTGGCGTGGCGGATATCGACCAGACGATCTACTTCGCAGATTCCGGGTCGCTGTTCGGCGAGGCCCTCGAATGGGACGACTCGGAGGATCGCTTCGAGGCGACCGACGATCTTGCCGTCGACCGGGCCCTCCGGGTCGGGTGCATGACGGAAGCCGTCACAGGCTACAACGCCTTTGCAGGCTGTGGCTTGGATACGCCGGAATCCGGCTCCATGGGCAACGAGGGTGACCTGTTCGTACGTTACGACCACGAGGTCGGCAACAACCTGTACCTCTCCCAGCGCCTGTACATGGAGGGATCTTCGGTGGCTGGCGGCGATACCGACCAGATCATCTACTTCTACAACGACGGCTCTCGCACCGCCGAAGATTTCCGCTGGGACGACTCCGCCAACGAGTTCGCCGTGAGCGCGGACCTCCGCCTCGATGGCGCTTTGGATTTCCTGACCGGCGACATCACGCACACGAGCACGGCTCTCACGTTCGACATGGGCGTCAGTGACGACGTGGAGATCGGCGCCGCGGGCGCCGCGGGAGGCGTCGACTTCTACATCCACGACGGCGGCTTCTGCGTCCACAAAGATGCCACCTGCCCCGATATCCGTGATGGTAGTGCCGCTTTCCCCGACGGTGGCATCTGCGTCGACAACGACGCCAGCTGCTTGCCGCCGGCCGATGGGCAGATCACCGCGCGTTCGTACAACACCGGCGCCAGCGACCTGGCGGAGGTCTACCCCAGCAACGACCTGCTCTTGCCCGGTGAAGTGGTCGCCTTGGACCCCGCCAACCCCGGTGGCTTCAAGCGCGCCGCGCCCGGCGACCAGGTGCTGCGCGTCGTCTCCACGGAGCCCGGCCTTGTGCTGGGTGCTGCGGATGGCGAAGCCCTGCTGGAGGCGTTCGGGCTTGAAATCGGCGACGAAGGCGACGAGGTCGACCTGCCCAGCGCCTACCTGCCCGGCACCTACCCGATCGCCCTCTCCGGCCGCGTGCCGACCCTGGTGAACCTGGAGGGCGGCGCCATCCTGCCCGGCGACGCGATCACGTTGTCCAGCGTGCCCGGTGTGGCCAAGAAGGCCGCCGACGGCGAACCGGTCCTTGGTCATGCGCTGGCCGCCTTCGATGGCGTCGGCACGACGGTCGAGGTCTTCGTCCGTGACGCCGGCGACACGGCGGAACTGGAGGCCAAGAACGCCGCGTTGCAGGCCCAGGTGGACGACCTGGAGTCCCGCCTGGCTACCCTGGAAGCCCTCCTGAACGGCTGAGGCCGTCGGCCGGTCGGCCCCCCCTCTTCCTTTCCTTCTCCTTCCCTCCTCAGGCTCGTCCCGTCGCGGCGCCTGATGTTGCCGTGCTGGCCGGGTGGCCGGATCAGCTGGAACGGCCGGGGCGCCCGGCCGGTTCCTCGTCGAATTCGTCGTGGATCTCGCCCACCAGCTCTTCAAGCAGGTCCTCGACCGTCGCGAGCCCCACGTTGTGACCATCGTCATCCGTGATGATGGCCAGGGGGCGGTGCTTGCGTTGCATGCGGGCCAGGACGCGGTCACTACGGGTGCGGTGGGGCGCGTAGATCAGGTCCCTGATCGCGTCTGTCACCGGCTCCTCGCGCAGCTCGTCGTCGCTGAACTTCAGCAGGTCCTTGGCGTGGACGAAGCCGAGCACATGGTCGAAGCTGCCCGCCACGATCGGGATGCGGCTGTGGCCGGTCTGCGCCGCCAGCTGTAGCGCCTCCTGGAGCGTCGCCTCCTTGTCCAGGAAATGGACCTCCTTGGCCGGGGTCATGACCTCCGCCACAGGGGTCTCCGTGAACTCGAAGACCTCACGGATCACCTCGCCCTCGAACTTCTCCACTTCGCCTTCGTCGATGCCGACACGCACCATCGTCTCGATCTGACCCTGGGTCACCACGGGCGTTGTGGCGACGTCCTGGACGCCGAAGGCACGCAGGAAGAACCGCGCGATGCCGGTGAAGAGCCAAGCCAGCGGACGCAGCAGGATCTGGATGAGTCGCAGGGGTGCCGCGACGCGCAGCGCGATCGCTTGGGAGTGGCGCACGGCGAGCGTCTTCGGCGTGATCTCGGCGAAGACGAGGACCAGGAAGGTCATGACGCCCACGGCCACGGCGGGCCCGGCTGCCCCGAAGAGTTCGAGCGCCACGAGGCTGGAGAGCACGCTGGCACCGATGTTGACGATGTTGTTGCCCACGAGGACCGTGGTGATGATCTGTTCGGGGTCCTCCAGCATCCGTGATAGGTGGCGGGCGCGGCGGTCGCCATCATCGGCCAGGTGCTTGACCGCCAGGCGGTCAGAGCTGATGAGCGCGGTCTCGGACATGGAGAAGAACGCCGAGGCCGCCAAGAGGGCAGCGAGGGCTGCTGTCTGCAGCCATAAACTAGGGTCGGTCACGGGGCCGGGTCATGGTCGGCGACGGGGCCCCCGTTGATAAGCGCCCGCCCGAAGCGGACTGCGCCCTGCGCCTCGTTGCTCTGACGGTTCTTGCCGCTCCACACGCTTAAGCCGGAACCGTCCGTCTTGCCCACGGTGATGTTCGTTGTTCACTGATGGAAAGAAGACGTTCTGGCTGGCTTCCCTCGC
>JBMYRW010000056.1:0-12142 GCA_049602735.1 Thermoplasmatota archaeon | reverse complement strand
CTCGTTCGAGCAGCCGAGCATCCCGTTCGCTCCGCGAACGTCGCCGACAAAGGCCACGGCCTTTGCCGTCGCCTCTCGGCGCTTATTTTCAACGCCTTAGCCAGGGGCCTCATCCGAAGGAAGCGGGCGGTGTGCCCATCTGCCGCCACCGCCGGATCGCCCAACGGGCCCCCACGGTCAGGCTCCACGCCACATTGGCCAGGAACGCGACGCCCAGGAGCCAGGCGAACCAGGGCGCATCGGGGGCCGCATAGGCCGCGAACGCGACGATATCGACGCCGACGTGGAGCACGATGGCCGACCAGAGACCCCAGCGATGGGCCAGGATGCCGGTCAGGACGCCGAAGAGGAGCGGCGAGAGGACGTGCGCCCAGGTGCCGTAGCCGCCGTGGGCGAAGCCGAAGAAGACCGCCTGGACCGCGATCGCCGCGCCGACGGGCATCCAACGGCCCAGCCAAGGTTGCAGCACGCCGCGGTAGAGCAGCTCCTCGCCGAACCCGGCCGCCAGCGCCAGGAACAGGACGTGGTACACGGTCATGTTGTTCCAGACGGAGAGCTCGTCGCCGTTGTTGAGCGCGGGCGCGCTGAAGAGCACGAAGTTGACCAGGGCGGCACCGATGAGGAACCAGGGGAAGATGAGGAGGCCGAACCGGATGGAGGCCCCTTCGCTCCGGCCGCCCATGGGGAGTCCCATGCGCCTCGCCGCTGCGGCCAGGTCGTCCAGGCGTTGCCGCAGGACGCCACGCCAGGAGGGGGCTGCCATCAGGAGGAACCCGGCCCCGATGTAGCCCACGTCGCCGAGGATCTTGAAGAAGGAGACGCGGCTGAGCACGCGTTGGCTGTACGGCCGTAGGACGCTGTTGGGGTCGGTGAGCACCTCGATGGAGTCGATGATGCCCCAGAACGTCGACCAGATGGGGACGCTCACCAGTGCGGCGCCGAGGGCCCACCGCGCGCTACGGCGGCCGATGGCGATGGCCGCGACGGCGACCAGGAGGCCGCCGGCCCACGAGAGCAGCAGCTTCTCCTCGTAACCCAGCCATTCGGCCATGGCGCCAAAGGCGACCGGCGCGGTCAGCGTCGCTTCCACACCTTGGGATAGGTGCCCTTCGCCATGACAACCCTTCCGGCCCGGGCCGCGATGCCCTTCTCGGCATCCAGCATCTGCCTGGTCGTCATGTCCGCCTGAGCGATGCCCACCAGTTCGCCCTTGAGGCTGAGCAGTTGCACCGGTTGGCCCACCTCGATACCGGCGTCGGCCTGGGCGATGCCCATGGCGGCCAGGGGCGCACCGTGGCACACCGATTCGATGGCGGAGTCCCGCAGCACGACGGCGTCCATGTGGGCGGCCACCCGCTCGACGGGCAGGACGCACTTACGCAGGGGCCCTTCGTCGCCGGTCTCTTGCCAGTGGATGCGGGCGTCCAGGACGTCGTGCAGGGTCACGAGCTCGTTCTCCTGGAAGGTGCCGGTGCGACTGCGGCGCAGCTCCTGCATGTGGCCCCGGGTGCCCATGTCGCGGGCCATGTCGACGCAGAGGTTCCGGATGTAGGTGCCCGCCTGGCAGCCGACGCGGAACAGCACGTCGCGGCCGCTCACCTCCAGCACGTCCAGGTAGTAGACACGGCGGATGCGGGGGCGGCGCTTGACGGCGGAACGCACCGGGGGCGTCTGCTTGATCTTCCCGACGAAGCGACGCGCGGTGGCCAGGACCTGCTCCTCCGAGCGGTCCTCGTGCAGCCGCATGACCGCCACGTACTCCTTACCCGCCTCCAGGAGCGCCCGGACCACTTTGGGGCCGCCGCCGATGGCGACCGGAAGGGCGCCGGTGACGTTGGGGTCCAGGGTGCCGCCGTGGCCGACGCGCTCCACTTCGAGGGCGCCTTTCATCCAGGCGGCCACTTGGTGGCTCGTGGGCCCGGCCGGCTTGTCCAGGGGGACGACGCCGAGCGCGAGGAGTTCCTCGATGCTGCGCTCCTCCGGCTTCTTGCCGTGCTTGGGGTCCGTCGTGGACGCCATGCGCACAAGGCGCTTGCGTGGGCGGTCGGCGGGCAGCAGGCCGGAGCGCTCGGGCACGGTGGTTCCCAAGGGGCCTGGCTCTTAAGCGGCGTGGGCGGCCGCGGCCTCTTCCACGGACGCGGCGAGCTCCTCCGGCGTCATCGCCGTGGAGTCCAGGACCAGGTCGTAGGGCGCTAGGTCCGCCAGGTCGGCGCCGTAGTAGCGCCGGTAACGGTCCGCTTCGCTCGCCTCCCGTTCCAACGTGGCCCTCTTCTGGGCCTCGGGGTCGCCGCCGTCCCGTTCCACCAGGCGCCGCAGCCGTTCGCCGTCGTCGCAGGCGACCCAGACCTTCAGCGCCGGGATGGCGTGGCGGTGGGCGAGCCACCCCGAGAGGCGCCCTTCCAGGAGGACGTTGCCGGCGCGCAGCAGCTCCAACTGCTGGTCATCCAACGCCTGGTCCACGGCCGGGTCCTGTTGGCACAGGGCGCCGAAGTCGGCCAGGCTCATGCCGCGACGCTCCGCTTCCGCACGGAACAGGGCGCCGGCGTAGGTGTAGGGAAGGCCCAAGCGGGCTTCCAGCAGGCGGCATAGGGTGCTGGTGCCGGTGCCGGGCAGGCCACCGACGGTCACGGTGCGGGCTGGGGCGCGGGCGGGGGCCCGGTCCGCCATTAGTCGTTGACCTCAGGGTGGCGCTGCGCCCAGCGCTCCTTCCAGCTGAACCACTTCATGATGCGCTGCACGACGGCGCCGAAGGGGATGCTGACGGCCATGTAGAGGAGGATCCAGTGGGGGAACACGCTGGACCCGAACAGGATGCCGTTGGTGGCGAACATGTCGACGGCGGGGTTCCACGGCGTGGCGTAGTGGGTGTAGTTGAGGCTGCTCACGAAGGTGAACATCCAGGCGAAGAGCGGGATGACCAGCAGCATGGTGAGCGGCATGGTCTTGAGCTGTTTCGTGGACATCGCCTGCTGCTGCATCAGCACTTCCGGCTGCTTGTCCTGGAGCTTCTTCAGCTTGAACGTGTTGTTGGCCTTGCGGGCGTCGCCCATCTCCTTCTGGAAGTGGCGCATGTAGCCCTGGGTGCGCGCCATCTCCAGCCAGTCCGTGGTGAAGTGGCGCACGACGGTGGTCAGCAGCACCATGAACGTGCCCGCCAAGACCAGCGTGAGGACAGGGAGGTCGCCGTTGAAGCCGACGACGGGGTCCATGACGAAGCCGACGGCGTTGCCGGTCGCTTCGCGCAGGTTGTTGTCGAACAGGATGAGGAAGACGGCACCGATGCCCAGGAAGGTCATCAGGTTGCTCTTGCGCTTGGGGGGCTCGGCGGCGTCGGCCATTACGCGATCACCTGGCCGACGACGGGAAGGATCTGCTCGATCGCTTCATCGACCTTGTTGTCGTGGTTGTACACCGTGTGCACCGTGGCGCCCGTGAGGGTCGCGTAGGCGGCAGAGAAGCGGCGGTTGAACTCCTGGTGCTGCTCGATCGCCTCGATGCTGTCGGCGTCGCGCACGCGGGTGGCATCGTCGGCGCGGCGGCCCTGGATCTCGGCGGCGTCCGCCTCCACCAGGATGATCGCCTCCGGCATGAGCGCCTCGAGGACCCAGGCGGGCAGGCCGGGCAGGAAGCCCTTGGGCGTCTTGATTGTGCAGTGGGTGTCGACGATGATGTCACCCATCTCGGCCATCTTGGCAGCGGCGGCCTTCTGGACCTCCTTCTGCACGGCCGGCTCCAGCTTGCGCATGTCGTCGCGGTGCTCCACGAGGCCCCGCTCGCTGGCCACTTCGAACATGACGGTGCCGTAGACGACGATGGTCCGGTCGGCGTGCTCCGCGGCGGCCTCCATGACGGTGGTCTTGCCCACGCCAGGGATACCGGTGACGATGATGGCGCCCATGTCGCGCGCGACAGGCGCCTCGTTGATAAACGGGGCGGCGGCGCGAGGGGCCTGGGTGCCGGACGCCGGTGCTCAAGCACCGGCCGAAGCACCCATGGAGAGCGGCGACGAAGGTGCCCATTAAAGGGGTTCGTCGAGGGGCGGACCACGAGGGACGCGGCGGCCCCTGTTCCAAACGGCCAAGTAGCGCTCCCAGGGTGCCCGGCCACCGCGGTCATCGGTCGCGGCAGGTGGACCTGTGATCGAGGAGATGCGCCCGGGCGTCGTCGTGGTGGGCACGGCCCATGTTTCGGCCAAGAGCGTCGAGCAAGTGGAAGCGACCATCCGTGAGCGCAAGCCGGACGCGGTCTTGGTGGAACTGGACGAGCGGCGCTTCGAGGCGCTCAAGGACCCGGACGCCTGGCAGAAGACCGACATCATCCAGGTGTTGCGGGAGAAGAAGCAGCACCTGTTCCTGTTGCAGCTCTACTTGGCCTCCATGCAGGCCCGCATGGGCCGCGAGACCGGCGTGGCGCCCGGCGGCGAGATGCTACGCGCCATCGAGGTGGCGGACGAACTGGGCGCCGAAGTGGTGCTCATCGACCGCGACGTCTCGATCACCTTGAAGCGCGGCTTCGCCTCCATGGGCTTCTGGCGCCGCATGCGCCTCTTCTGGAACGTCACCCTCGACGTCCTGACGCCCGCCGATCCCAACGAGAAGGTGGACGTGGACGATCTCCTGGAGACGGACGCTATCACGCAGATGACGGAGGAGTTCGCCCGTTTCGCGCCGGACATCAAGACGGCGCTCATCGATGAACGGGACGCCTACATGGCCAGCCACATCGACGCGCAGGACAAGGCGGGGCGGACCTGCGTCGCTGTCGTGGGCGCTGGTCACTGTCCCGGCATCCAGCGCCACCTGGCCGCCAGCGAGGTGCCAGAAAGGGCGCCTCTCGACGAGCTGCCCACGCCGCCGGCCATCTCCGTCGGCAAGGTGCTCGGCATCGGTGTCCCGCTCCTGATCCTCGGCCTGTTCGCCTACCTCGGCTACCAAGGCTACCAGGAGGGCAACTACAGCGACTTCCTCGACTCCATCCAGACCTGGGTGTTCCTCAACGGCGGCCTGGCCGCCCTTGGCGCCCTTCTGGCCGGCGGTCACCTCTTCAGCATCATCGCCGCCTTCATCGCGGCCCCCATCACGAGCCTCAACCCGGCCCTCGCGGCGGGTTGGTTCGCGGGCCTCACGGAAGCCAAGGTGCGAACACCGACCGTGGGCGACTTCCAGGCGATCAAGCACATGGAGACGTTCCGGGACTTCCGCCGCAACGGTGTGGTGCGGGTCATCCTGGTGACCGCCTTGGCCAATCTGGGCAGCGCCATCGCCACCTGGGTCGCCGGCGCACAGATCGTCCGCACCGTCCTGGGGTCGTGACGTGGTCCGGGGCACCAACTACAATCCATGGCTGGCCGGCGACGAGGCCGACTACCAGCCGCCGGGGCCCCCCAAGATCCGCTACAGCCTGACGGAGCTGTTCCACCTGGGCAGCGCCGTCTTCATCCTGACGGCGGCGTTCACCTTGGTGCTCAACTCCCCCAGTTTCGCGGCCGTCGAGGAGGCGGACCTGGCCTGGTGGCAGGTGCTCCTGGCCGCCTTCGGCGCTGTGACCAGCGGCTTCGTCCTCCATGAACTGGCGCACAAGATCGTCGCCCAGCGGTACGGCCATTGGGCGGAGTTCCGGGCACAGTTCGCCGGCTTGGGCATCACCCTGCTCTTGGCAGCCCTCCTGAAGGCGCTGTTCGCCGCCCCCGGCGCGGTGGTCATCTATGGCCGCGTGACGCCCAAGGAGAACGGCCTCATCAGCCTCGTCGGCCCCGGCATCAACTTCGTCATCGCCCTGGCGGCCTACCCGTTCACATTGGTCACGGACACCTCCGCCGCGTTGCCGACGATCCTGTACGTGGTGGCGTTCGTCAACGCGCTCTTGGCGGTGTTCAACCTGATCCCGTTCGGCCCCTTCGACGGCCGCAAGGTCCTCTCTTGGAACTGGATCGTCTGGCTGGTCTCCATGGTGCTCTGCGCCACGCTGCTGGTGCTGGTCTGGGTCGGCATCCCATGACCCGCCAACGCCCTCACCAGGAGTAGCGCGCGCTGTACCGGGCCGCGTCGTAGAACGTCCGCGCGCCGAGCGCCAGCCAGGGCCGCCGGAGCAACGCCCGCGCGGCGATGGGTCGTGGATCCGTCGTGCGACCACCTCCGATGTGGAGCTCGGCGGGGGCCACCGCCAACAGCCGCCGGAGCCGGTCGTCCGACCAGCGGCGCAGTCGGCGCAGGGCGCGCTGGTAGCTCGGATGGGTGAGCGGGTGCCGCTGGAGCGTGGCGTCGTACGCTTTGGCACGGCCCCTGGCGACCAGGTCCGCCAGGAGGGGTGCTGCGTGGAGGATCGCCGCGATGCCGCCTTTGGTGACGGGGTTGGTGAGTCCAGCGGCGTCGCCGACCAGCAGTACGCGGCGGTCCGGGGAGCCGAACCGGGTGCCGCCGAAGGCGATGGGGTAGGCCTCCTCCTTGACGATGCGGCCGTCAGCGAGGCCCATGTGTTGGATGAAGGCGTCCAGCCGTGCGCGGTCCTTGCCCGAGCCGTCCTGCTCCGCCAGGAGGCCGACGTTGTGGGTGCCGCTGCGGGGGAACCACCAGGCGTACTCGCGGCTGAACCGCTTGGACGTCACGAACTCCAGCCACGGCGTCTCGCGGTCCGTCTCCAGGCGGACCTGGAGCCCGGTGCGGAGCTTCACGTGGGCTCCTGGGACCAGGGGGCGCACCCGGCTTCCTGGGCCGTCCGCGCCGACCACCAGGTCATGGTCCCCCAGGAGGGCGCGGGCCTGGTCGGTGGTGGTGCTGCAGCCATACTCGATGGTGCCGCCGCTGGCTTCGAAGGCGTCCGCAAGGCCGGGGATGAGCCGTTCACGGGCGAGCGTGTGACAGGTCTGGTGGACGTGGACGGTGGTGCCCGGGAACGCCCAGCGGGCCCCTTGGAACGTCCGGTCGACGTACGGGGCAGGGTCGATCACCGGCTCCAGGAGGCGCAGCGTGGCGGCACTGAGCCCTTCGCCGCACAGGGTGGTCGCGGGCACCCGGCGGCGTTCCAAGACGCGGACATCGTTGATACCTCGCCGTTGCAGGTGGAGCGCCGTGACAAGGCCCGCTAGGCCCCCTCCCACCACGGCGACGGACGTCACGCGGGCGGCCAAACGGGGCGGCATCATGAGGGCACCGACCACGCCCTTTACACCGCCCCGGCGGTTGCTGGCCGCCATGACGCAGGTGCTGGACGAGGCCACGAGCCTCTGCCCCGAGTGTTTCGCCGCCGTGCCCTGCCAGTACGAGGAGCGGGACGGCCAGGTGTTCCAGACCAAGCGCTGCTCGGAGCACGGTGCGTTCTCGTCCCTTTACTGGCATGACGCCGACCATTACCGGTGGACGCGGACGTATCGCGAACCGGAGCGGGCCCAGGAGGCGGCGGGTTGCTGTGATGGTGCGCCGGGCCGCCGCAAGTGCCTCGCCGTGGTCAACGTCACGGACAACTGCAACCTGGCCTGTTCGTACTGCTTCGCCAGCAGTCGCCCCGGCCTGGCGGACGTGCCGTTCGAGGAGGTGAAGGGGCTGCTACGGACAGTGATTGACCAGAGTGGCGGCCCGACGCCGATCCAGTTCTCGGGGGGCGAGCCGACGACGCGCGACGACCTGCCGGAGCTGCTGCTCACGGCTGCGGGGCTGGGCTTCGAGCACATGGAGGTCAACTCCAACGGCATCCGCATCGCCCAGGAAGAAGGGTACGCGGCCCAGTTGAAGGCGGCCGGCGCGACGACGGTGTACCTCCAGTTCGACGGCTTCGGCGAGGACGTCTACACGGCCACCCGCAGCCGCAGCGACCTGACGCCCATCAAGGAGGCCGCCGTGGCCGCCTGCCGCGCGGCGGGGCTGCCGGTGATCCTTGTGCCGACGGTAGTCGCCGGCGTCAACGACCATCAACTCGGGGACATCGTGCGGTTCGCGCTGGCCAACCTGGACGTGGTGCGCGGCATCAACTTCCAGCCCGTGAGCCACTTCGGCCGCCACAAGCATGACACGGGCCACCTGAGCCTCCCCCGCATCCACGAGCTGCTGGCCGAGCAGACCGGGTTCCTCCAGGCCGACGACCTCCGACAGGTCCCCTGTTGCAGCCCCAACTGCTCCAGTGCCACCATGCTCATGGCGATCGGCGACGGCCAGGGCGAGTCGGCGACGGCCATGCCGCTGACACGCTTCGTCACGGAGGAAGCGTACCGTGACGTGGTCTCGGCCTTCGAAGCGAAGCGGTTCATGGACCTCCTGGCGGGACGCGCCGACGGGGTCGACGCGGCCGTGGAGGCGGCGGCCTGTTGTGGCATCGACGTACCCGCCGGCCTCGACGCGCTCATGCCCCGCACCCTCGCCGTGACCGTGACGGGCTTCATGGACGCCGACACCGTCGACGTGGAGCGGCTGGGCCAATGCTGCATCAATGTCCCCACCAAGGAAGGGCGCCTGGTGCCGTTCTGCGGCTACAACCTGACGACCCGTGACGGCCGGTACGCCCTGCGCGAACAGTACGCGAGGGACGCCATCCAGGCCCAGCAGGCCGCCGCAGCGCCCGGCAGCCTCCCGGTGGTCTCCTGATGCTCGACCATCTCCTGGCGGCCACCCGCCCCGACGCCTGCACGACCGGCCTGCTCTACAGCCACCCCATGGTGGAAGTGGTCCTTGGTGGCGCACTGCACCCGGGAGGTCCGGAGCTGACCCTGGAACTCGCCCAGCGGGCCCGCCTGGGACCGGACGACCACGTCCTCGACGTCGGCTGCGGCAAAGGCGGAAGCGCCATCCTGTTGGCCAAGGAGACGGGTTGTCGTGTCACGGGATGGGACGTCTCCCCCGATGCCGTCGCAGCGGCCAAGGCGGCCGCCGCTGCCGCCGGTCTCGCGGAGCGCGTCACGTTCGAGGTCCTTCCAGACGGCGCCTTGCCCCCTGGCGCGGGGGCCTTCGACGCCGTGCTCTCTGAATGCACCCTGTGCCTGCTGGGCGACCAGGCCACGACCCTCTCCGCCCTCCATGACCACCTGCGACCCGGTGGACGCCTGCTCCTGTCGGACGTCACGGTGGAGGACGGAGCCCCCGGCGAGGCGTTCCGGAACGCCGCCGGCTTCGTCGCCTGCCTCGGTGGTGCCGGGCCCGACGCCCTGCTTCAGGACGCGGTCGCCGCAGCGGGCTTCGACCTCACGTGGCACGACAACCGCCCCGCGCTTCTGGCCGCCCTGCGGGACCGCATCCGTAGCCGCGTCAACGTGGAAGCGATCCTGGATGCGCTGGGCGCCCCCGCCGCGCCGCTGCGTGGCCTGGTCGCCACCTCTGAGCGGGCCTTGGACGAAGGGCAGCTCGGGTACGCCTGCCTCGTCGCGACGCGCCGCGAGGCCTAGGTCCCGCTCAGCAAAGCGGCGCCCAAGAAGAGAGAGGAAGAGGGGAGAGAAGCGGCTGGCCTCAGGACTTGGTCACAAGGACGTTGTCCACGGCCCAGCCGTCGTAGTTGTTGTACGAACCATCGACGCTGTCGAAGAAGTAGCGCAGCCAGACGGTACTGTCGCCGGCCCACGACGAGATGTCATAGGAGGCGCCCGTCCAAGAGGCCTGGTTCGCGTCGCGGCTGTCCCATTGCTCCAGGGTCGTCCAGCTGGCGTTGTCGCCGCTGATCTGCACGCGCATGATGTCGTACGCGCCGCCGCCGTAGCTCTCCGTCTCCCAACGGTGGTCGAAGCTCCACGTCGCCGAGGAGGCACCCGACAGGTCGACCTCCACGCGGCTCCAACCGGTCGTCTGGGCGCCGGTGGAATACTGGCAGTCGGAGGCCTCGTTGAACTGGAGGCTCGTCGTGGGGTTGCCGCCCAGGCATCCACTGGACAGGCGCCACAGGTCGCTGGAGCCACTGCTCTTGACGAAGCTCGTGGTGCCTTCGAAGTCGTCCTCGTAGACGGTCACGGGGCCACCACCGCCACCGCCACCGCCGCCAGAGGCCGCCGAGGCGACGAGCGCGGCCGCATCCACGGCACCGTAGCCGAAGTACTGGTCCCAGCCACTAGCGCCGAAGTCACGGGCCGTGTCGCGCAGCATCTGCCGCAGTTCACTGCTCGTGAGCGTCGGGTCCACCGTGAGCGCCAAGGCGGCAGCGCCGCTGACGATCGGGGTCGCCATGCTGGTGCCGTCCTGGTACACGTAGTCGCTGTCGTTGCGGTTGTACGCGGCAGCGATCTGCACGCCAGGGGCGCTGATCTCCATCTGGGAACCGTAGTTGCTGAAGCTCGCCCGGTTCTGGTTCTGGTCGTAGGCACCCACGGCCACCACGTTGCTGTAGGCGGCCGGGTAGCCGACGGGGCCGTTGTCGTTGCCGGTGGCGGCGATGATGAGGGCACCGCTGGCATCGGCGTAGTTGATGGCGTCCAGGATCGTCTGGCTGCCGGGACCACCGAGGCTCATGCTCAGGATGTCCGCGCCTTGGTCAGCGGCGTACGTGACACCGTTGGCGATCTGGGAGTGGGTGCCGCTGCCGGCGCCGTTGAGCACACGCACCGGGAGGACGGTCGCCTGGGCGACGCCAGCCACGCCGAGGCCGTTGTCGGTCAGGCCGGCTGCCGTGGAGGTCACGTGCGTGCCGTGGCCATTGGCGTCGTTGGGGTTGTTGTCGTTGTAGACGAAGTCGTACCCTTGCAGGTAGTTCCCGATGTCCTCGTGGCTCTTGCGCAGGCCCGAGTCGAGGATCGCCAGCGTGACACTGGTGCTGCCCAGCGTCGTGTCCCACGCGGTCTCCACGCCCACGTCCTGGATGCCCCACTGGCAGCAGCCATAGTAGGTCTCACTGGGGACGTAGCTCGCGTGGAAGTCGAGGGCGTCACGCAGCACGTAGCGCACCTGGGCGTCCTCTTCGACGGCGCGGCGGAACGACTCAGGGTCATCCACGTCGACGACGAGGAACTTGATGGCGTGGTTGACCCACGTGATGGGGTCGCCGTGGTAGCGGTCGCCGGCCGCCACATCACGCTCCAGGGCGTGGAGGCCCACCACGTAGGCCCCGGGGCCCTCGATCTCGATCGACGGGGCTCCAAGTTCTTCGGGGAGGGCGTCGTCGGCCCGTCCCAGAAGGTCGTTCACTTCACTGATCAATCCGCCGCCGCTTGCTAGGGGCACCCCTAGGAGCAACGCGGCCACCAACCATGTCTTCATTCCAATCACCGGCCCGAAGGCCGCACGTGAATCTTCCACAAGGTTCAACTAAATTGGTCCGTGTAACCGATTCATCTAGGTCCCGCTCCGCCGGCTCCGGCCCGTTCCCCGCAGCGGCCAAGTACCGGCCACAGTTCGCCGCCGCATGGACCTTGACAGCGTGGAGAGCCTGCCGGAAGTGGCTGACATCGACGCCACCCGACCGCTCTCCGTGCGGCAGCTCATGGACGCTTGGCGCGAGGCCGGCGGCTTCACCGCCAAGAAGCTCGCCGTCGCCAGCGACCTCCTGCACCGCATGGTGGTGGACGACGAACAGAAAGTGATCCTCAGCTTCCCCGCCTGCATCATGGCGACGGGCACCCGTGGCGTCCTGCGCGACCTGGTCAAGCACCGCAAGGTGGACGCCATCATCACCACCTGCGGCACCCTGGACCACGACCTGGCACGACTCTGGGAGCCCTACTACGCCGGCCGCTTCGACCTGGACGACCGCGAACTGCACCAACACGGTGTCAACCGCCTCGGCAACGTCCTGGTGCCCAACAGCAGCTACGGCGAGATCCTCGAATACAAGCTGCGCCCCAAGCTGGAGGAATGGTACCAGAGCGGCGACAAGGACTGGTCCACCCGTAAGCTGTGCGCCAAGCTGGGCGAATGGGCCGGCGAAGAGGACAACCGCGAGGAATCGCTCCTGTACTGGGCCTGGAAGAACGACATCCCGGTCTTCGTGCCCGGCCCCACCGACGGCAGTGTCGGTGCCCAGGTCTGGATGACCTACCAGAACCACCGCGACCTGCGCTTCGACCTCCTGGCCGACGAGCAGGAGCTCTTCGACTTCGTCTTCGCGAGCCCCAAGCTGGGCAGCCTCATGATCGGCGGCGGCATCAGCAAGCACCACGTCATCTGGTGGAGCCAGTTCCGCGACGGCCTCGACACGGTCGTCTACCTCACCACCGCGCCGGAGCATGACGGCAGCCTGA
>JBMYRW010000055.1:0-14829 GCA_049602735.1 Thermoplasmatota archaeon | reverse complement strand
TACTATTTCGGCATTGCGCTGGATGCCCGGTCGAAAATCTTTGCCGCTTCTCTCGGCGTCAGGAAAATCACCAACGATCGCGAGCTTGCGGCCCTGGGGGCGCACGGGCTTGGCCAGGGGCAGCGTCAGCTCCAGGATGCCGTTGTTGTAGCTGGCACGGGCGCCGTCGGGGTCGAGTTCGACCTTGACGGGGACCTCGGTGCGGTACTTCCACGGTTCACCTTCGGCGCTGATGCGGACGCGGTCCGTCAAGGTCTCCACGTCGATGTGGTCCTTGTCGATGCCGGGGAGTTCCACGGTCAGGCGTACGAGGTTGTTCTCTTCGTCCAGGACGGTGGTCGTGAACGGTTCACGCCATCCGTCCTCCAGCGCCTTGTCTCCTTGGGAGATGTTGCCAAAGGGCTGGAAGCGGGTGCGGCCGTCGGGGGAGACCTGCATGGTGTAGCCCCAGACGAGCGGCGGGCGGACGTGGCCGCGGAGCCCTTCGTGCATGAGGTGGTCCATGCGCCGTTCCATCTCGGCGAACTCGCTTTCCATGTCGCGCCAGAGGCTGCCGAAGAGGCGGCCAAAGGTTCGGTCGTTGTTGGCAAGGCTTGCGCTCAGCATACGTTTGTTTCCTCCAGCAGCGGCGCGTGGCGCCGGTCGGCGCTTCACCGCTTGCCGCATGAAGTATCTGTTAACACTTCGTTATAACACTTTGCCAACTTTAGGCTGCGGCTGCCCGCTGCCCCCTCGCCTGGTCGTTGGATGGAGGGTCAAGGGGCAGGTTCAGCGGTTGCGGAAGCAGCTGGCAACGCCCACAGTGGTCACAGAAGCAGGCTCCCGGATCTTCAGCCACCACGGCGTGGGGCACGACCTCGTCACAGGATACACAGAACGCATCCAAGGTCCGAATCACGTTCATGGCCTAAGAACAATCGGGACTCGTACAAAAACCTAGCGCTAACGAGGTTCGCTGGAGGCCCAGCGCCACGCCAACAGGCCCCCGGTCACAAACATGACCAGGCTGTAGAACGCCGGCGACAAGGCCGCCGTGGCGCTGTCCAACTGCGTCGTGGCGAGCAGGATGCCGAACGTCCCGTTCTGGAAGCCGACCTCGATAACGATGCTGCGGCGGCGGGCGCCGTCCGTGAAACGCCCCAGGAGGTAACCGGCCCCCATGGCGGCCAGGTTGAGCACCACGGCCGCCGGCACGGTGAGGGCCACGTTGTCCCAGAAGCCGACGCGGTTCTCGTAGATCGCCCAGCCCACCACGAACGCCAGGACCAGGATCCCACTGATGCGGAACGGCTTGTCCATGCGCGCCGCGAAGGCCGGCCACTTCCGGGCGACCAGGATGCCCAAGGTGACGGGGATCGTGATGACCGCCAGCACCAGGCCGATGACGCTCGCCAAGGGAAGGGTCACTTCGGCGCCGTCACCGTACAGCAGCCGCGTGGAGCCCAGCACCACCAGCGGCGTCCATAGGAGCGCCGTCAGGCTCGTGATCGCCGTCAGGACGATGGAGAGCGCGGTCTCGCCGCGGCAGATGTGCGCCAAGACGTTGCTCGTCGCGCCGCCGGGCAGGGCGCCCAACAGGAGGAAACCGAGGGCGATGTCCCGCTCCATGCCGGTGCCGTCGAAGGCGACCACGACACCGATCGCCACCAACGGCAGCACCAGCATCTGGCCGACGAGGCCCAGGACGAGTCCCTTGGGACGCCTGGCCACTTCACCGAACAGCTTGGCCGGCGTGGACAGGCCCATGCCGAACATCATCACCGCCAGCACCAGGGGCAGCAACACGTCCGTGACGATGCTCGTCTCCAGTTCCGCCATCGCCGTGGCAGCCCAGCCGGGCTACTTGAGGGGGACGGCCGGCGTCGTGAAGTCCAAGTGGAGGGCTTGACCGGCGAACCGGATGGTCGGAGGGACCGGCAGCTCGCCGGCGAGGCCGTAAGCGGCCCCCTGTTCGAAGGCACCCGGCGTGCGGATCAGCTGCTCCAAAGGCGCCCCCAAGGTCACCTGGTGGTGGTCGTACAGCTCGATGAGGTCGTTGGAGACACCGTTGACCTCGAACGACGAGCCGAAGCCGGCGGCGTTGGGGCCCAGGGAGCGCCAGACAGGGATGCCCGTGACCAACGTCGCCGCGTTGAGGGTGTTCGCCTCATAGACCGTCACGCCACGGAAACGCTCCGGCCCATCGCCCGTCACGTGGGCGTCCCACGCGAACGCGCCTTGATAGGCGATGAACAACGCGCTCGCATGATGCCAACCAGCGCAGCCCTCCGGTGCCTCCGTGAGGATGGTCACCACCTTGTTCGCCTCCATGTCCGGTAGCAGCTGCTCCACTTCGATGTCACCGTACCGGAAGCCTAGGCCAAGGGCCAGGAACGCCCATATGAACTGGTATCCCGCCACGGAATAGCAGTCCGTCGAGCCGATCACATCGGCCAAGCCCACCGGCCCCCGCAGCATCTCAGCGAGCTCTTGCTCCGGGCTGGGATCCATGCGGACCGCCAGGCCACCATCACCTTGCCCCGCCGCGACCACGCGAAGCCCCTGCGGGCGCCCGTCGAAGTCGACCAGACGCACCGAGGTGCGACCCTCCAAGTCCAGCCCCAACAGACCCACAAAGGCCCCGTAGACCTCGCTCAACAACACCTCATCGTCGGCAGCCAGGACATGCAACAGGTCGCCGCCCTCGGAGAACACCAAGAGCGCCCAGTCCGTGACATTGCCGTACGCCTGCACATGGAGGTTCGTTTCCAGCCACCCGATGCCGTTCTCCCGCCATTCCGTCTTGTTGGCCGGCAGGTGGAAACCGTGCGCCGAAGGCGCCTCGGCGGCCAGAGGGATCAGGTGGGTGCCGCCGCCAGGCACGCGCTCCTCAAGCAGGACACCCTCAGGCAAGGGCCCCGCGGACACAGGCTCATCGACGTCCTGCGTCGGTTGTTCCTCGGCATCATCCAAACAGCCAGCAAGCCCCACAAGAAGCAACAAGCAGGGGATGAACAGGTGGCGCATGCCGTTCGAGCCGGCCGGGCGAATAAAAGGGTTGGCGGCCACGGGACGGATGGTCCAGCATCTTCAGGCGCCTCGTTCGTGTTCGCGCTAGTCCAACGCCGACCAGCCGTCCGGCACGTCCGTCTCCACGAACGTCGTCCAGAACACCTGGAACGGCTGCTGGTATCGCACCCAGTCCTCCTCCATGTAGACCATCAGTTCCCACAAGGGGCCGTCGGCGTGTTCGAACGCCTGGATCGGGACCGTCACCTGGAGCGGGCTCGGGCCCTGGGCGACGAACCAATCGAAGGTGCTCTCCCGGCTGTCGAGCAGGAACCTGAACTCGCGTGGGTCGCCCACAGGCTTCTCGACGCTGTCCTCCCAGACGATCTCGATCACATGGGCCTTGATGCCCTGTTCGCCTTCGCGTTGGAAGACGCATTGGCAGTCGTTGTAGAACGTGTCGTCGCCGCTACCCGCGGTGAACCCCGTCTCGGTCCCCTCGATGAAACCCTCGAAGGCGATGGTGGTGATCGCGGGGGCGATGTACGTCGGGTCCGGTTGAAGGATGAGGTTCAATGACGTGGTCCCCCGCGGCTCCACAAACGCAAGAGCGCTCGCCTCGACCATGCCCACGACGCGTACCTCGACGATCTCCGGCCCCGGTTCCAGGCCTTCGAAGCGCGCCTTGCCGTCGGCATCCGTCGTCGCCGTCCGATCGGCCTCGGGAAGGATCACGCGGCCGCCGGGGATCGGGTACAGGGCCTCGTCCAGCACCCAGACCTCCAGGGCCGTCGGCTCGTCACCCAGCACTTGGAGCGCTGCGGGGGTGCCGTCGAGCTCAAGGTTCTCCGCCGTCGAAGGCGCGGCCTCCTCCCCGAGACATCCTGAAGCAAGCAACGCCGTCGCGGCGAGCACGACCGACCAACGAACCATGCCCAAGCCATGGCGTCCAGGACTTAACCGGACTCGCACGGTCGTTGGCCTTTCGGAAAGAGCAGCGCGTCATGGCTCAGAGAAGGCCATCGATGGCCAGCCGCTCCGGCGCAGCCTCAGCGCCGATCCAGTCGCCCGCCGAGCGCCCGAAGGCGATGACAACGAACGAGATGGACGTGAAGGTCCCCGTGCTGATGCCGTCGATGGTGGCCGTCAGGGCCGTTCCTCCCGTTCCCTGCCCGGAGGCGACCAGCAACGGATAGCCGATCAACATCCATGTCGCGAGGCTGGTCAAGGGAACGGGGGTATCCAAAGCGACGCCACCTTCGTCCACCTCGCCGCGGGGAAGCTTCCCCGTAGCCGACCACTCGGCCACCGAAACATCTCCTCGCAACGTCGTCGCCGCATAGCCCCAGCCGCCTTCGAACGGCGCCGTGCTGGTGGCATGGAACTCTCGCAGACCACCGGGCCCCGGTTCTTCAGCCAGCCCGTGCCCGGTCTCCGGTCGGCCGATCCACGAGACGCTCGGAATCGGGAAGAGCGCGTAGAACTGTTCCCGGTACATCGCCACATGCAAGCCCGCCTCCGCGTCGGAACCCCACGCAGGCACCGCAGTCCAACGCTTCACACGCTCCAACAGGGCCGTACTGTTGTCGGGGCGGTCGTAGGAAGTCCCGGGGTCTTCGGCCAACGGGTGGAACAGGAACGTGGCGTTCCCAGGCTCGCCGGCCGCCCCCAGAAGCAGCACCAGACGTTGCCCCGCCCGAAGTTCATCGTGGGCCACCCGCGTATCGATCCGCCCTTCATCGAACGATGTCCAGGTCTCGAAGACCGGTTCAATCGTGCGGACGGTGCGCTGGCCGCCAAAATCGGTGGCCAAGCGGTGCAGGGTCCCGTTTCGTTCGAGAAACAGGCTGGCCGCCCAGACGTCCGTACTGGTGCCGTCCATCGGCATGTGTTCGAAGACGAATTCCCCGTAGCCGAACGTCTCATCCACCTCGATCACCGCGTCGGTGGCCTCAAAGACGAAGGCGGCCACGCCGCCCGACGCCGAACGGGGCACCGTGAGCCGATGACCCACGTCCGGTCGCAGTGGCACAGGAGCAAGCGGCGAATCCGCGACCAGATCCGCGCCGAGCTCTCCCGTGGCATTGGCAGGTGGGTCGACGGGCTCTTCGCTTGTCATCGGGGCCGGCGTCGGATCATCGACCGGCCGATCCGTCGTCTCGCTGGCAGGCCCAGCACAACCAGCTAACAGGAGGGCGGCCAACAGCAACCAGGCACGCATGCGCCCCCATCGGGGTCGGTTGCACTTGAAGGTTGCAGGACGATGGTCGATAGAACGGTGGCTTTCGTCGAGCCTGACGAAGGAGGTCGAGCGCTCCCTGCGTCCGAACTCTTCGGGTTCGGCCGGCTTCGTGCTGGCACTGGCCAGTACCCGCCATCGTCTGGCCTTTGCTGCGGCGATACCGGTAACCGGCGTGCTACCGCCCGGCCCTGATGGGCCGTGCGCCCCGCGCTGGCACTGGCCTGCTGGCCAGTACCCGCCATCGTCCGGCATTTGCTACGCAAATAGCGGAGTCTGGCTGGGAGTGCTCGAACTCCTGCTCACTGCGTTCGCAGGAGGTTCAACGAGCTGCCTCCGTCCGACCCCTTCGGGCTCGGCCGGCCCCGTGCTGGCACTCGCTTCGCGAGTACCTGCACGAAGCGCGAAGTCCTCCTCATCTATTGCTGGCGCAATAGATTCAGAGCACTTCCCGCCCAAAACCACCGAATCTGATCCTCGCTCATCGTGTGCTTCACGGCGAACGAGTCGGACGAGCCATCGGCGTGGGCGAGGGTCACCGTCAGGTCCTTGCCAGCGGCGAGGTTCTCCACGTCGACGCTGATCTTGTCGTCTTCGAGGATCAACTCGTAGTCAGCCGGATCCACGAAGGTCACAGGAAGGATGCCCTGCTTCTTCAGGTTCGTCTCGTGGATGCGGGCGAAGCTGCGCGTGAGGATCATACCGCAGCCGAGGTGGCGGGGCTCCATGGCGGCATGTTCGCGGCTGGAGCCTTCGCCGAAGTTCTCGTCGCCCACGACGGCCCAGGTGACGCCTTCGGCCTTGTAGCGGCGGGCGATCTCGGGGTAGAGCTTGACCTTGCCATCGGCTTCGTCGACGCGGCCGCCGACGTGGTCGTGGAAGGCGCTGATGGCGCCGATGTAGCAGTTGTCGCTGATGTTGTCCAGGTGGCCGCGGAAGCGGAGCCACGGGCCGGCCTGGCTGATGTGGTCCGTGGTGCACTTGCCCTTCGCCTTGAGCAGCAGGGGCATGCCTTGGAGCTGCGCTGCGTCGCGGACCGGGAACGGCGTCAGGAGTTGCAGGCGTTCGCTGTCGGGGCTCACCACGACGTCGACGGCGCCGCCGTCGGTGGGTGGGGCGAGGTAGCCGTGCGGGTCGGGCACGAAGCCGCCTTCAGGGACCTCGGGGGCCGGGGCGGGCGGGCTGAGCTTGAAGCTGGAGCCGTTGACCTGGATCTCATCTTCGAGGGGGTTGAAGCTGAGGCTGCCGGCCAGGGCGTACGCCATGACGATCTCGGGGCTGCCGATGAAGGAGAGCGTCTGGGCGCTGCCGTCGTTGCGCTTGGGGAAGTTGCGATTGTAGGAGCTGACGATGGTGTTCGGCTGCTCCTTGGCGGACGGTTCGCGGTCCCATTGGCCGATGCAGGGGCCGCAGGCGTTGGCGAGCACCGTGGCGCCGGCGGCGTTGAGCTCGTCCATGAGCCCGTCGCGCTTGATGGTCAGGTGGACCTGCTCGGAGCCGGGCGTGACCAGGAGCGGCGTCTTGGCCTTGGCGCCGTGGGCGGCGGCCTGCTTGGCGACGTCGACGCTGCGCACGATGTCCTCGTAGCTGCTGTTGGTGCAGCTGCCGATGAGGGCGGCGGAGACATCGTCCACGTAGCCTTCGGCGGCGACAGCGTCGCGCATGGCGGAAACGGGGCGGGCCAGGTCAGGGGTGTGGGGGCCGACCAGGTGGGGTTCCAGGGTGTCCAGGTCGATGTGGATGACCTGGTCGTAGAACTCTTCGGGGGCATCGTAGACGCCGGGGTCGGCGACCAGCAGGTCGTCATGGACCGAGTTGACGATGTCCACGATGTCGCCGCGGCCGATGGCGTGCAGGTACGTGTCCATGCGGGCGTCGTGGGGGAAGACGCTCGTGGTGGCGCCGTGCTCGGCACCCATGTTGGTGATCGTGCACTTGCCGGTGGCGCTGATGGACTCGCAGCCGTCGCCGAAGAACTCGATGACGGCGTTGGTGCCGCCCTTGACGGTCAGGATGCCGCAGAGCTTCAGGATGACATCCTTGGGGGCCGTCCAGCCGGACATCTTGCCGGTGAGCTTGACGCCGATGATCTTGGGGTGCAGGACCTCCCAGGGGAAGCCGGCCATGACGTCCACGGCGTCCGCGCCGCCGACACCGCTGGCCCACTGGCACAGGCCACCGCCGTTGGGGGTGTGGCTGTCGGTGCCGATGAGCATCTGGCCGGGGAAGGCGTACTGCTCCAGGGCGACCTGGTGGATGATGCCGGCGCCCGGCTTCCAGAAACCGGCGCCCACCTTGGCGCAGGCGGTGCGCAGGAACTCGTACACCTCGGCGTTGGTGGTGTTGGCGGCCTCCAGGTCGGCCGTGGCGCCCACCTTGGCGGCGATGAGGTGGTCCGCGTGGGCCGTGGTCGGCACGGCGGTCTCGCTCTTGCCGGTGGTGAGGAACTGCAGCAGCGCCATCTGGGCGGTGGCGTCCTGCATGGTGATGCGGTCGGGCCGCAGGTCGAGGTACGCCTTGCCGCGGGTGAGGTCGGCGTTCGCGGGGTCGTCCAGGTGACCGTAGAGGATCTTCTCCGCGAGGGTCAGGGGGCGGCCGAGGCGCTCGCGCACCACCTTGAGGCGTTCCTGCATCTTGGCGTACGTCCCCCGGACGAACTCCGGGGTGGATTCGATCTGGACGGCCATGCGTTTCTCCTGTTGCGGCCCAGGAAAGCCGATATTTCAAGGTGGTGGAGGGCGCAGCCGCCCGGCGCGGCGTCAGCGCTATGCGGGCTCCAGGGGTCGCGCCCTCGTGCGCCTGCTCCCCGTCCTGCTCCTGGTCGCCGTCGTGCTCGGCGTGGCGGTGGCGGTGCTGGTGTGGCCGGCGCCGGAGGGACCTGAGCCGAGCCTGGGACAGCCGGTCTGGCACGCCAACGGCACGGTGAGCTTCACGGACCGCTTCTGCGGCGACTGCCATTATGGCCTGCACCGCATGTGGGAGGCGACCTGGAGCCAGCCGGACAACGCCACCTGGCAGCTCGACGTAGTGCCCCGCTACCCGGAGGTCTCCCTGTTCGCGGTCCATGTTGCGCCCGGTAACGACGCGCCCCTGGACGCCGCCACGCGCTACGACCTGGAGCTCTGGGCCCCCAGGCAGCCCTGGGCATTCGACATCGACGTGCCAGAAGGCGCCGGCGGCCTCTTCGCCCGCGTCCACGCCCAACCGGCCACCCGCGAAGGCTTCGCCCAACTGGAATCGGAGCCCAACGACTACGTCACGAGGCTGACGCTCGTCGCCCCGGACGGGACCGCCCACGGGGCCGATGGGCCCGACCCGGACCTGAACATGATCGCCGTTCCTGACCCCGCGCCCGGGACCTGGCGCTTCGAGGCCTACCTGGTGGCGGGCGACCTGCCTGTTGCTGCCGGCGTCGCCTTCACGGAGATCCTGGCCGGCAACGTCACGCCGCGCCTGTCCGACCTGGACGTAGGCACGTGGACGTTCCCCGCGGGCCCCGACGGCGAGCCGCCCGAGGTGACCCTTGGCCTGCGGCCGCACCACGACCATGCGCCGTACGAGAACAGTGACTGGGACCTCTATGATGCCAGCCCGTTCCAGGAGCATTTCCGCCCCGTCCAGGGCCCTGCGCCGTCTCCGGCCGGGCCAGAGACGTGGAACCGGACCGCCATCGATGCGCTCTGGGGAGGCGACACGGAGCGCGTGCTCACGGAGCGCAGCGGCAGCTTCACCGGCGCCTACCTGGAAGGCGGCGGCCACAACGACGTGGGCCTCGGCAGCAGCTACCCTGGCTTCGGCCTCCCCGGCGACCCGGTGCCACCGGGCACCGAGCGTGTCCGGTTCGAGTTGACCTGGGAGCCGGCGGTGCCCGGTTGGGACCTGGGCCTCCGGTTCAGTCCCCACGGCACGCCCTACTTCTTCGTCCCCGAGGAGCTGACCCGCGACGATGGCGCCGCCACGTTCCAGACGGAGGTGTCCCCGCTCTGGTGGGAACACCCGGAGCAGCGCCGGTTCTACGCGGACGGCCCCGTGAGCGACTGGGACATCGCGCCCACGCCACCCTCAGGCGAGCTGGTGGTCCACGACGTGACGTGGCGCCTCACCGTCGTCGCCGAACGGTGACGGCCGCCGCGGCCACGAGCCCCAGTACGACCAGAGGCCCCACGCCGGGGCTCTCCTCATCGTCCTCGATGGGCGGCGCCTCCTGCTGCGTGGCGTTCACCGGGGTCACGAGCACCACGTCCTCGCCCACGAAGCCTGCGGGGCGCTCGTCTGCGTACTCCAGGAGCGGCAGACGCATCCAGCCGCCGGGGTTCCAGACCGGGCCCAGGTCGCTGGCCGGCATGGGTGCGGCAAGGGTCAGGGTCAGCCGGAGCGCCAGGTGGGCGTTGGGCTGGTAGGGCACCCGGTCGCCCTCCGGAGTGGAGAGGATCGTCGTCGTGAAGCCGCTGGCATCGGCGAGCTCGATGGGGTCGGTCTCGGTGAGGGTGGCGACCACGATGCCGTCAGTCCGTAGCGAGGAGCAGTTGTTGGCGGGCGGCGCCGGGGGCAGCCAGACAAGCTCGCCGCGCAGGGAACCCTGGAGCGGCAGTTGGCTCGTGATGGGGATGAACGCCTCACCGGTCGCCGTGGGATCGAAATCGAGACCCAACTGGAGGGCCGGCGAGAGGCAGGCGGTCCAGGTGTGTTCGGCGCTGCCAGGGGAGGTCTGGCCGGCGACCGGCGCTTCCCCGTCGGCCGATTGTTGGATCGTGTTGAAGTTGACCGCGCCGGGGATCGTGGCCAGGAAACCCGTGTTGACGGACGGTAGGGGGCCAGCGAAGTTGTGGAACCAGACCTGGTCGTGGTGGCCGGCCGGCTGCGGCACGTCGAGGAAGTAGACGCCCAGGTCGGCTTCACCCCACGCAGGGCCGCCTTCCTCCTCAAGGCGCACCATGAACTGCTCGCTGCCGCCATGTTGGTGGCGGTCCGGCGTCGTGGCCAGCACCACCAGTTCGAACGGAGCGCCGGGCGGCACCTCGATGCGGCCAGGGTGCTCCAACGTCCAACCCTCCGGCGCGTCCGAGGCATTGACACGGTAGGTCGCCTCGCTCTCGGAGGTCACAAGAAGGCTGTAGGCAAAGGTCGCAGCACCTCCATTGGTGGCCCGGAACGGGGCGGCCACCTCAAGGCCGACCCCCTGGGTGCGGGGCCCGCCCAGGAGCACATCGTACACGGCGTCCTCGGTGTCCGGCATGCGGTCCCTGATGCCCAGCGGCTGGAACAGGGTGCCGTCTCCGTTGGGGATGAACAGGCCGGTGGCGTGCACATGGGCGTCCATGTGGAGGTCCTCCAGTTGGCGCCCGGTCTGAGCGGGGGCGCCGTTGAGGTCGTAGAGAAGGTGGCGTGGCGTGGTCACCTGGAAGGTGGCGGTGGCCGGGTCGTAGGTGTGGTCGAGGATGGCGACGAACTGCTCGAAGCCGAACTGGATGCGCCGCAGCTCTGCGAAGCTGTTGCCCTGCTGTCCGATGCCGGTGCCCACGTCGTAGAAGACATCCCCGTGGCGGAAGCGCACGTCGAGGCGCGCCGCGTCGGGCGTCATGCCGCCGCCGGTCTCCTCGGTGTCCTTGACGGTCACGGTGAAGATGATCTCGTCGTCGGTCTCGCTGATCGTCAGGCTGGTCAGGTCCGCTGGCCCCACGTCGCCGGCCGGAGCCGATTGGTCTTCGGCGATGAGGAACACCACGTCGTCCTCCGGGTCGGTCAGGAACGGCTCCCCGGGGGTCACGGGCGGGGCTTCGGAGCCTGGTTCCTGGGCCATGGCGGCGGGGATGCCGGCTGTCAGAAGGAGCGCCGTGAGCAGGAGCGTTCGCAGGTGCATGGGCGCCCAGCCAGGCGCGGGGCCAAGAGGGTTGTGGGCGCGCCGTCTTCAACGGCGGCGCTTCATCCAGGCCCGCATGAGTCCCGGCGCTGGCCGCACCCGCTTGGCGGCGCCTTGGCCGTGCAGGAACGTGCCGCCGCCCGCCATCATCCGGTCCAGGTCAGCGTCGTAGGGGTAGTGCCAGGGGCTGCGGCTGCCGTGGGGGACCCGGTGGTCGTGGCGCCAACGGGTGAGGGCGTGCAGGCCCAGGTCGCCGTGGCTGGCGCCGAGGCCGCTGGTCTTCCAGCCGCCCCATGGTGATTCCGGGATGGCGTAGCTGTAGAGGCAGTCGTTGGTCATCACCGTGCCTGCTTCCAAGCGCGCCGCGACCGCCGAGGCTTCCTTCTGAGGGCCCCAGACGCTCGCGGTAAGGCCATAGTCGCTGTCGTTGGCCCAGGCCACCGCCTCGTCCAGTTGGTCGTAGGAGCGCACCGGCAGC
The DNA here is from genome assembly GCA_049602735.1 of Thermoplasmatota archaeon. Taxonomy (GTDB): domain Archaea; phylum Thermoplasmatota; class E2; order JACPAO01; family JAHFTW01; genus JBMYRW01. Next base: position 3,264 of record JBMYRW010000055.1, on the reverse strand, counting down.
AGCGGCCCGAACGTCTCGTCCCGCATGGCCGGCGCGTCGTCGGGGACGTTCCACAGCACCGTCGGCTCGAAGAAACGGGGCCCCAGGTCGCCTCGCACCTCGCCGCCGCAAGCGACCTCCGCGCCGGCCGCCACCGCAGTGCGCAGGTGGTCCTTCACGCGCCGCACGGCATCGTCATTGATCAGCGGCCCCATCTGCACGCCGTCGGCCAGGCCGTGCCCCAGCCGCAGCGCGCCGGCGCCCGCCACGAGCCGTTCCAGGAGGGCGTCATGGTCTGGGCGGGCGACGCCGACCCGCTCCACGGCCGCGCAGGTCTGGCCGGCGTTCGTGAAGGCGCCCCAGACCGCCCCCCGCGCCGCGGCGTCCAGGTCAGCGCCCGGCAGCACCAGCATGGGGTCCTTCCCACCCAGTTCCACGATGCACGGCTTGAGCGCCCGGCCGCACGCCTCGGCCACCAGGCGTCCCGTCGCCACGCTGCCCGTGAAGACCACGGCATCGGTGGCATCCACGAGCGCCGCGCCGACCTTGCCGGCGCCTTGGACGATGCCGACGAGGCCCTGCGGCGCGCCGGCCTCGGCGAGGAGGTCCACGATGAAGGCCCCGGTGAGGGGTGTATGCTCCGACGGCTTGAGGACGACGCCGTTGCCCGCCGCCAGCGCGGTCAGGACGCCGCTGGCGGGGATGGCGAGGGGATAGTTCCACGGCGCCACGATGCCCACGACCCCCAGGGGATGACGCGTGATGCGGCTGCGGCGACCGACCAGCAACGGGTTGCTGATGCCGATGCGGCGCGGCGCAAGCGTCCCTTCGGCCTCCTTGACCAGGTGGCGGGCCGCCTCCAGCGTCGTGAAGACGTCGGCCATGCGGGCCTCCACCAGGGGCTTGCCGCACTCCCGGGTCACCAGGCGGGCGGCCTCGTCCGAGCGTTCCTGCAACAGGTGACGGAATCGCTGGCTTCCACGGCCTGCACGACGGCGCCCTTGGTGGCCACCTCGACCGTACCGAGCACGTCGTCATTGGCCGGGTCGCGGCTGGTGAGGCTCGCCATGGCCAAAGGACCGGCGTGGGCCGTGAAAGGGCTGCTGCACCAAACCCTATAGCCCGCCCCCACCGCTGGTCGCCCATGAAGCAGTGGGTGGCCCTTCTGTTGGTGACGACCGCGTGGGCCGGGTGCCTGAGCGATGACGATGGCGGCGACGACGGAGCGGCCGCGGGGTCCGGCGGCTTGCCCCCGGCGGCCGGCGTGGCCACCTACCTGCACGACCTGTCCCCTGTCATCGATGGCCTGGAGGTGGTGACCAGCCTCGTCGAACAGCATCGCATCGACATCGGCGAAGCCATCCAACTGGACTCCTGGATCGTCCGTCCTCCTGAGGACATGGTGGACGGCCCCGTGCCCCTTGTGCTCGAAGTGACGCCCTACTACGGCGGCGGCGACCCTGTCAACGGATTCGGCACGCAGAACGCCTTCGGCGGCCTCGACGGGCACGCGTTCGGACGCATGGGCGACGAATTGGTCAGCCGTGGCTACGCGGTCGGCATCGTCAGCGTGCGCGGCACCGGCAACAGCGGCGGCTGCTTCACCATCGGCGGCGTCGAAGAGGCCCGTGACACGGCGGCGGCAATCGAATACTTCGCCAGCCAGGCCTGGAGCAACGGCAACGTGGGCCTCATGGGGGTCAGTTACCCCGGCACCACGCCCCAGGACGTCTGGGTGGAAGCGCCGCCGAGTCTCAAGACGATCGTACCGATCAGCGGCATCTCGGACCTTTACAAGTACAACTTCGTCAACGGCGTGCCGATCAACATCCAGGGCTTTGGGTTCAACACCTACTACTGGGGCACCGTCGGCCTTGGCCCCGCAGGGCTCTCCGGCGGCAACCAACTGGGCGACCCGGTCTCCGTGCCCGGCGCCGTGGCCGGCGAGGCCTGCACCGACCAGGCGGAGGTGCAGGAAGGCGGCGTCTCCAGCACCGTGGACGGCAACAAGGACCCCTACTGGCAGGAGCGCGACTTCCTCGCCGAACTGGAGGCGAGCCTCGACGCCGACCCGGACCGCCAGCGCGCCAGCGTGTTCTACATCCACGGCCTACAGGACTGGAACGTCAAACCCCACAACATGGAGGACTGGCTGCCCGCGGTGCAGGCGACCGGTGTGCCGTTCAAGGCGTGGCTGGGCCAATGGGGCCATGCCTGGCCGGCGCCCACCGGCAGCGACTGCGACGAAGAGGGCGCTTCCTGCCGCAACGACTGGTGGGACCACGTCATGATCGCCTGGTTCGACCAGTTCCTCCTCGAACGCGATACCGGCATCCTTGACCTGCCACCGGTGCAGGTTCAGGACGACGACGGCGTCTGGCGCCACGAACAGACCTGGCCCCCGGCTGTGGCGTGGCAGACGCTTTACCCCGACGCCTCCGGCACCCTCACCGAGACGCCCGGCGCAGGCGAGGCCACCTACCACGACATGGCGGGCGGCCTTCTACCGGACCAGGTCCCCGTCGCCCAGGGCACGCCTCTGGAAGCCGTGTTCCGCAGCGAGCCCCTTGCCGGCGACATCACCCTCTCCGGCCTGCCCCGCTTCGGCGGCAACGTCACCGCCGAGGGCGCACGCGCCAGCCTCATGCTGACCCTCGCCGAAGAGACCCCGGCGGGGCTCATGCGGCCGTTCAACTTCGCCGCCCAGAGCCTCAACCACGTCGCCTCCATCGAGGCCGGCGAGACCAGCATCGCGGGCGTGCAACAATGGGTGGAACTGGACTTCTTCCCCCAGGACGACGTGGTCCACGAAGGCAACCGCATCGTCCTGCTGGCATCCGGCAGCCTCCGCACGGCCGGCGAACCAGGCCCTGGCCTCCAGCCGGTCAGCGACGGTGGCGAGATCACCCTCCACCTGGACGGAGCGTGGCTCAACCTGCCGGTCGACGTGACGCGGGTGGTCGAAGAGCCGCAGCCGTACGGGAACTAGTCCAGCCGCAACGGCTTGACCGGCGCCATCACAGCCTCTGGGTTGCTGCGCCAGTCCACGTCCGGGTTGTCGCAGTAGAGTTCGATCTCGTTGCCGTCCGGGTCGCGGACGTACAGGCTCCACGTGGCGGTGTGGTCGCTGGCGCCATCGATGGGCACGCCGGCGGCCATCAGTTCGTCGCGGGCGGCGCGCAGCTCGTCGAGGCTGTCCCCGACCTTGATGCCCAGGTGGTAGAGGCCGAGGCGGCGGCCCTGCGGCGGGGCGGGGGCGTCGCCCACTTCGATGAGGAGCAGTTC
>JBMYRW010000054.1:0-15047 GCA_049602735.1 Thermoplasmatota archaeon | reverse complement strand
AACCATGGCTTCGCCGTCGACGGCGACTCCATCCCCGGCACCGGCCTACGGGTCTGGGAGCGATGCCCCAACGACGGCACCGTCGAGGCGCTCCAACACGAGAGCCTGCCGCTCTTCACGACCCAGTACCACCCCGAAGCGGCCCCGGGTCCCCTGGACAGCGGCCACTTCTTTGACGCCTTCGCTGCCATGGTGGAACAGGTGAAGGCCGGCACCTTCGAGGCGGGTCGGTTCCCGCGCATCGAAGGCGCCCACTGAGCCAGGCGGCGCGTCCTCTCCAACAGGAGGCGGAAGGCCCGCAACATCCATCTATCTGTGCATGCATACACAGATACGTGACACGAACGATCAGCCTGGCCGACGATGCCTATGAGGACCTGGCCCGGCAGAAGCGCCCTGGCGAGTCCTTCAGTGACGTGGCCAGGCGTCTTGCCCGCGAGAGCCGCCAACGCGCGCTTTTCGACCGCAGCCTCCGCTGGGACCTGGACGATGAGGCGGCCGAAGGCCTGGCGGCCGCGGTGCGCGACGCCCGCGACGGAGCAGCCTCGGCGAGGTTCAGCCTGTGATCGTCCTGGACACCGACGTGCTCATCCAGGTCCTGCGGCGCCATGGGTCCACGATGGATTGGCTTGAAGCGACCGCAGCCAGCGACGAACTGGCCACCACGAGCCTCAACGTGGCCGAACTGCTTCGCGGGGTGCCACGCCGAGGTCGGGCCCAACAGGTCACCCACGCCATCTGGGCCGGGCTGACGGAGGTGCCGTTCGGGCCACGCGCCGCCCGCCGCTTCGGGCGCATGATGCACGACCTGGATCGGGCCGGCACGCCGGTCCCCGTCGTCGATGCCATGGTGGCCGCCGCGACGCTCGAAGCCGGCGGCATCCTGGCCACGTGGAACACGAAGCACCTCAAGCCGCTCGTCGCCCTAGAGACGGTCCAGCCCGACCGATAGTTACGGGGGCTGCTGGCCGCCTACGCCGGCGCGTACGTCTCCCGGATGCGGCCCATGGCGTTGAAGCCGAAGCCGCTGGACTGGTTCTGGTCCTCACCGACGAACGCCAGGCCCCACGTGCCTTCCGTCGGCGGCAGCACGAACGCGTTCTGGACCGCCGTCGGGCACTGGGCGTACTCGTAATGCGCCTGCGCGGCGTCCGTGGGCGGCACCGGGCCGAACGCGACTGCCGCCACCCCCATGCCGCTGCACTGGTAGCCGTAACCGATCCATACGTCCGTGAAGCCGGGGCCGACACTCCATTGCGCCTGGCCGGCCGGAGCCGCGATGGGCCCCCCTGCCAGCGGCTCGACGGTGTAGCGGATCAGTTCGCCGCTGTAGCCGCCGCCCCACTCCTGGATGGTCGACGTGAAGAACTCCGTTCCGTTGGCAAAGAAACGCATCTCCGTGAACCACTTGACCGAATGGTCGTAGGCGTACTGGATGCGGGTCTCGCCGCCCACGGTCGCGGTGAAGCTGAACTCCCGTTCGCTGGTGCGGTTGGCGGTGATCTCGTGCACCTCGCCGTCCCAGGTGGTGCTCCAGGTCTTGCCGTCCTCCAAAGGCCACTTGAAGAACTCCACGCGGGTGGTGCCCTGGCTGCCGGCCAGGTCGCTCTTGCGCTGGGGTCCCATGGTGCTGATCGGGTCGGTCGCATCGAAGAACGCGAGTGCATCGTGGTCGGTGCCGATCACGTAGTCGCTACCGGTCGACTCCCCCACGGCGAGGGTGTACGTGCCGATGCCGCCCGGGCCACTGGAGCTGAACGTCCAGAAGCTGCCGACGTTCCATTCAGGCACCTCGAGCGGTTCATCGCCCGTCGCGGCGGGATCGCCTGCGCCAGGGCCCGCATCGTCAGGGGTGGCGTCCGTGCCACCGCCGTCATCGGAACAACCGGCCAACAACGTGGCCATCATCAACACAGCAACCAGTCGATGCATGCCGGCCCAGCCGCAGCCCCGGCCATAGCCCTTGGCGTTCGAGCGCCGTCCCCACCCTTTAAACAGAGGCCACCTTGGACCGCCAGGTCGGAAGCGCCCGAGGCCCCTTCGCGGGCCGGTGGTGGCCCGGCCGGGGGATTCCCGGTTGCCCAAGCGCACTGACATTCAGCCGAACGTGCCCATTCCAGGCCCGTCGCCTCTTGGACTCCCAGGACGGGTGCCGCCGGCACTTGGCCCAGCCTTTCTCTGTGGAGCGTAACGCATGCCTAAGCGGACCGACGTCAAGCGGATTTTGATCATTGGAAGCGGCCCGATCCAGATCGGTCAGGCCGCTGAGTTCGACTTCAGCGGAAGTCAGGCCTGTCGCGCCTGCCGCGAAGAAGGCTACGAGGTGGTGCTGGTCAACAGCAACCCCGCCACGATCCAGACGGACGTGGAGATGGCCGAGGCGGTCTATTGCGAGCCGCTGACCGCCAGCAGCCTCGAAGCGATCATCGCCAAGGAACGCCCCGACGGCGTGCTGGCCGGCATGGGTGGCCAGACCGGCCTCAACCTGGTCTCGGAGCTCGCTGAGCTGGGCGTCCTGGAGAAGTACGGCGTCAAACTCCTCGGCACGCCGCTCTCGGCGATCGAGGATGCCGAGGACCGGGATCTCTTCAAGAAGATCATGATCAAGATCGGCGAGCCGGTGGCGCGCGCCGAAGTGGCGGAAAGCGTCGACGAATGTGTGCGCATCGTGGACGAGATGATCGGCCGCTACCCGGTACTCATCCGGCCCGCCTACACCTTGGGCGGCCTGGGCGGCGGTGTCGCGCACTCGGAGGAGGAGCTGCGCGAAGTGGCGGCCAAGGGGCTCGCCTACAGCCGCATCAACCAGGTGCTCATCGAGGAGAGCCTGCTGGGCTGGCGGGAGTACGAATACGAAGTGGTGCGGGATGTCGCTGACAACTGCATCACGATCTGCAACATGGAGAACCTGGACCCCATGGGCGTCCACACCGGCGAGTCGATCGTCATGGCGCCCAGCCAGACCCTCTCCGACCGTGACCACCAGATGCTGCGCGCCGCGGCGATCCGCTGCATCCGCGCACTCAAGATCGAAGGTGGCTGCAACGTGCAGTTCGCCCTCGACCAGCACACGGGCGACTACCGTGTCATCGAGGTCAACCCCCGCGTGTCGCGCTCGTCCGCCCTCGCCAGCAAGGCGACCGGTTACCCCATCGCCCGCGTGGCCGCCAAGATCGCCCTGGGCATGACCCTGGACCAGATTCCCAACGCCGTCACCGGCAACACGACGGCCGCCTTCGAGCCGACGCTCGACTACGTGGTCACCAAGATCCCCCGCTGGCCCTTCGACAAGTTCCGCACCGTGGACCCCCGCATCGGGACGCAGATGAAGTCCACGGGCGAAGTGATGGCGATCGGCCGCACCATCGAGGAGAGCCTGCTCAAGGCGGTGCGCAGCCTCGAAGTGGACGCCGACAGCCTGGAAGCCCCCGAAGAGTGGAGCGACGAAGAGCTGACCGAGCTCTTGGAGGTCGCCACCCACCGCCGCCTCTTCGCCGTCGCCGAGGCCCTGCGCCGCGGCTGGAGCGTCGAGAAGGTGGACGAGCTCGCCGGCTACGGTCTGTTCTACCTCAACAAGATCGCCAACGCCGTGCGCCTGGAGGCCGAACTCCGGGCCGCGCCGGGCGACGCGGTGGTCCTGGCCGCTGCCAAGCGCGCCGGCCTCAGCGACCCCCTCATCGCCCGCCTCTGGGACACGGACGAAGCAGCGGTGCGCAACCAGCGCCGCGCCGCCGGCCTGCTGCCCGACTTCAAGATGGTGGACACCTGCGCCGCCGAATTCGAGGCGCGCACGCCGTACTACTACAGCGCCCAGGACCCCATCGACGCCGCGGCCGCGCTGCCCGCCGACAAGGCCGACGAGGAACGCCGCAAGCGGTGCCTGGTGCTCGGCAGCGGTCCGATCCGCATCGGCCAGGGCATCGAGTTCGACTACTGCTGCGTCCACGCGGTCTGGGCCCTCCGGGAGGAAGGCGTCGCGGCGATCATCCTCAACAACAACCCGGAGACCGTGTCCACGGACTTCGACACGAGCGACCGGCTGTACTTCGACCCCCTGACGTTGGAGGACGTGATGCACGTCATCGAACGGGAGAAGCCGGACGGCGTGCTGGTGCAGTTCGGTGGCCAGACCGCCATCAACCTCGCCCTCCCCCTGGAGCGCGCCCTGGCCGACCGCGACGACCTGCCGACCCAGGTCTGGGGTACCCCGCCCGGCGCCATCGACCTGGCGGAGGACCGTGACAAGTTCAACCGCCTCATGGACGAACTGGGCGTCGCCCAACCTGAGGCCGGCATCGCCGCCACCGACGAGGAGGCGATCGAGATCGCCACCCGCATCGGCTACCCGGTACTCGTGCGCCCCAGTTACGTGCTGGGCGGCCGCGCCATGATGGTCGTCCACAACGAGTCCGAGCTGCGCGACTACGTCCGCGACGCCGTCAAGGTGACCAAGGACCACCCGCTCCTGGTGGACCGCTTCCTTGGCGGTGCCATCGAAGTGGACGTGGATGCGGTCTGCGACGGCGACGACGTGCTCATCGGGGCCGTCATGGAGCACATCGAAGAGGCGGGCGTCCACAGCGGCGACTCGACCACCGTCATCCCGCCCCAGAACCTGTCCGCCGACGTCATCGCCACACTGGAGGAGCACAGCCGCCGCATCGCGCTGGCCCTGGGCACGCGCGGCCTCATCAACATCCAGTACGCGGTCAAGGACGGGGCGGTCTACATCATCGAGGCGAACCCCCGCAGCAGCCGCACAGTGCCCTATGTGGCCAAGGCGACGGGCATCCCGCTGGCCAAGATCGCCGCCAAGGTGGCCCTGGGCCGCAAGCTGAAGGAGCTGGGTTACGAACAGCCGCCCCGCCCGCCCCACGTGGCGGTCAAGGCACCCGTGTTCCCCTTCCTGAAGCTCCCCGGCGTCGACGCCGTGCTCGGCCCCGAGATGAAGTCCACGGGCGAGGTCATGGGCATCGCTGACGACTACCCGACCGCGTTCGCCAAGGCGATGGAGGCGGCCGGCAACCCGCTCCCCACGGAGGGGACGGTGTTCATCAGCACCGCGGCCAAGGACCGCCCGCGCCTCAAGGGGCCGGCCCGCCAACTTGCTGCCTTGGGCTTTAAGCTCGTGGCGACGGAAGGCACGGCGGCGGAACTACGCGGCTGGGGTCTGGATGTCACCACGGCGTACAAGATCCACGAGAAGCGGGCGCCGGACGCCATCGACCTCATCCGCGACGGTGAGATCCAGCTCATCATCAACACCCCCAGCGACGCCCGCGACGCCATGGAGTCGCCGCAGAAGCGGGATGGCTACAGCATGCGCCGCGTGGCGGTGGAGCACCAGGTGCCGTTCCTGGCCACCGTGGAAGCTGCGGAGGCGGCTGCGGCGGCGATCGTCGCCAAGCGCGCCGTGGGTGGTCGGTTCCCTGTCCGGGGCCTCCATGAATACGCGGAAGCGGCAGCCGTCAGCCTGAAGGGCTCTGGCGCCGGTGCGCGCCTTGAGGTGGCCTGATGCGCAAGGAACTGGCGGAGATCACCTGCTGCCCCGTCACGAAGGAGCCGCTGGTGCTCAATGTGGAGGAAGAGGACGACCATGGCGACGTGGTGAAGGGCACCCTCTACTCCAAGAAACTGGACTTCCATTACCCCATCGAGGACGGCATCCCGAACCTGTTGCCGCCCGAGTTCCACGTGGACGGCGTGCCCGAGAAGAAGGGCAAAAAGAGCAAGTAGAGCAAGTGGTCCCGGCCGGCCGAAAAAGGGTGCCGCCCGACCCATGATGCGGTCCCGGGCCGGGCGGCGGATGGCTGGCTGCTGGTCAACAGAGAGGGAAGAAGGCCCGGTAGGGGTTCAGTACTTGGCGCCAAAGCCGGCGGTGAGCGCCCAGGCGCCCAGGACGACGTGGACGAGGTTCTCGCCGAGTTCGAGGCCCATTAGAGTGCCGATCTCGTAGCTGAGCGGGCCGGCGATGAGGCCGAAGACGCCGAGGGCCATGTAGACGAAGCCGAAGACGATGGCGCCGTACTTGCGGGCAGCGGCTCCCACGTTGCCGAAGCCGAAGACGAAGGCGGCCAGCGCGAGCACGACGTGCAGGATGTTGTGGACCCAGTCGAACTCGAGGAAGTTGGCGATGCCGGCCACTTCGCCGGTCACGGCGTTGACGACGATGCCAAGGATGGCGACGGCGCTCAGGGCGAAGGCGCTCACGCGCCAGTACAGGGTGGGGGAGAAGAGGAAGGGTTCGGAAGCGGGCGTGTGGTGGTGGGTCACGGTGTCAGACATGAGGTGTCCTCAAGACCGCCGAACGTTCGGTGGGACATAAACGTTTGGCCAGACCCAAACGAGTTGCCCGTTCAGGAGGGCCGACGGGAGAGGCGGATGGCCATGCCGTTTGGCTGCGCCTCGAACGTTCCCTCCAGGCTACCCTCCAGGAAACCTGCCAATAGGATGCCCAGGCGCTCCAGGTCCAATTCGGCCATGGCACTGCCTGGGCCACAAGTGAACGCCTGCTGCTGGAGGTCCAACTGCTGCACCCGCGCCACGCCTTGGCGTTCCAGGTCACCCAGGATGGCCATGGCGTTCTGCCGCTTGTTCTCCTCTGAGGGACGGAAGAGCCGCCCGAGGGCCTTGGCCTGTGCAGCCAGTGTCGCGGGCGCCGCCTCCTCGGGGGCCGCGGCCAGCACCAGGAACGTCTGGGCCAAGGGATGGCCGGGGGTCGGGGCAGGCCCGCCGGCGTAGCGTCGGACCGCCGTGCGCAACTGGTCCACGGGGATCTCGGAGGAGCCGATGCGGCTCGCCAGGAGGCGGTAGACCTTGCGGCGCCCGTCGGTGGGGTGGGGGCGCTCCTCGATGAGTTCTCGGTTGAGCAGCTCCTTCATATGGAGGCTGCTGAGCGTCGGCTTCGACCGACCGGTGATCTCCACCAGTTCGGGCAACTGTTTCTCGCCCTTCTCCAGGGCGGCCAGGATGTCCCTCTGCACCTCATTGGTGACCGTCGTGTAGCCACCGTTCGTCTGATAGATGTCAAAGGCAGAGGGGGTCACGACACCGTGAGGTCGCCGCGAGTTCGTAAAACGTTTGTTGCGGACGAAACGAGCCCGGCTTGCCCTTTCCTTCAATTTACCTTGATTCACCTCAAGAACCCTTAAGCCAAGCCGCCGGCGTCGACGGCCGATCGCATGAAGCACACCGCGCTCATCCTCGCCGGCCTCCTCGTGGCCACCGCCCTGCCCGCCGACGCCGCCGAACTGGTCCCCGTCACCGTCGACGTCAGCCTCTTCGGCGTCCCGTACAAGAGCTGCGGCGTCCTGGTCGAAGCCGGCTCCACCGGCGGCGACGCCCTTGATGCCGCCGTCGCGAGCGGCTGCCTGCTCGAATGGACCCACCAGAGCTTCAGCTTCGGCCGCTACGTCACCAGCATCGACCACGTCGCCGCTGACGAGACCACTGGCCTGTACGGCACCTTCTGGGGCCTCAGCTACAACGGCGCCTACAGCCTGGTCGGCATCGACGACCTGAGCCTCGCCGAAGGCGACGCCGTCGGCTTCGACTACACCACCTGGCTCACCAGCCTGGCCGGCCTGTAACCGGAGTCCCCATGACGATCCGCGCCGTCCCCGTCACACCCACCCTTGTGCTCGCTCTCCTCCTGGTCGGCACCTCGGCCCTCGCTGCCGGCGACCCCTCCGCAGCCCTCGACCACCTGGAAGCGACCCGCGACGGTGACGGCCATTTTGCCACCTCCCCCCGGTATGTCCTCGAAGCGGCCCACAGCGCCGGCCAAGACGTGACCGCCTGGCCTGCGGCCGGTGGCCCAACTGTCTGGGACCAACTGGAGCCCACGCCCACCGCCGAGTGCCCCACCGAGGGCGAGGCCTACTTCGCCAACCTGCGCCAGGTGCACGCCGTCGGCACCAGCGGCCGCGACCCCCACGACGTCCACGGCGTAAACCTGGTGCGCTGCCTCAACAACGGCTTCGACGGCAACCAACACGGCGACCCCCTACTCATCAACGACGATGCGTGGGCGATCCTCGCCCTGCGCGCCGCCGACTACGGACGCGGCAACGACCGCATCCAGGCCTCCGCGGACGTCCTGGTCGTGGGCCAGAACCTGGACGGCGGCTGGAGCCACAACGGCCTGGCCGCCTCGGACACCGACTTCACCGCCATGGTGCTCGTCGCCCTCGACCACGCCGGCCGCCTCGACGACGTGGCCACCTCCGCAGCCGACTTCCTCGCCTCCACGAGCGCCGCAAGCGGCGGCCACAGCTCCCGCCCCGGCGAACCGGCCAACTGTCAGAGCACCGTCTGGGCGATTCACGCCGCGAACGTCCTCGGCCAAGCCGTCGACCAGGCCGACCTCGACTTCCTGGCCAGCCTCCAGAACCCGGACGGAGGCTACGCCGTCGCGCCCGGCCTCGCCAGCGACCCGTTCTGCACCGCCGAAGCGGTCCCGGTCGCCGCGGGGCGTTACCAACCCTGGAGCCACGGGGAACGGGAGCCCACGGGTGGCGGCGGAGGGGGCGAGCCCGGCCCTTTCAAGCCGTACCGTGAACTGGTCGAGGGCCTGACCGGCATCGACCCGGCCGACCTCGGCCCGCTGTGACCATGCGTCGCGCGGCGTTCCTGGTCCCCGTCGCCCTGGCCGCCCTGCTCGTCGCCCCCGGCCACGGCGCGGCCACGGCGGCCAATCTGGATGCCGGCTACGGCTACTTGGCCGCCCACGTGGATGACCTACCGGCTTCGTACGTGATCGAGGCGGCGGCCCAGGCCGACCGGGACATCCGCCGCTGGCCAGCTGCTGCCCCCCTCTGGGATGCGGCCCTCGCAGCCGCGGCCGGCCCCTGCCCGTTCGCGGGGGACGGCTACCGCGCACACCAACGGCTCCTGCACGCCGTCGCGGTGGCCGGCTACGACCCTCGTGACGTCGGGGGCGTCGACCTGGTCGCCTGCGCGCGTGGCGGCCATGGCGGTGGCCAATGGGGCGACAGCGACCAACTCAACGACGACGCCTGGGCGGTGCTCGCCCTCCGCGCTGCCGGAGTGCCGGCGGACGACCCGGGGCTACAGGACGCCGCTGACACGCTGCTCCTGGCGCAGAACCTGGACGGCGGCTGGGGCCACACGCCCCTTGCCCCCTCGGACACCGACTTCACCGGCATGGTCGCAGCCGCACTCGCCGGCGCGGATCGCCTCACGGCCGCCCTGCGCGCGAGCATCGGGGACTTCCTCGACGGCACCCGGCACCCGAGCGGCGGCCACGATGCTGGGAGCGCCCCTGCCGCCAACTGCCAGAGCACCGTCTGGGCCTTGCACGGCTACGCCGCGATCGACGAACCCCTCGACGCCGCGAGCCTGGCATACCTCGCTGAGCTGCAGAACCCCGACGGCGGATTCGGCACGGCTCCGGGCGCCGCCAGCGACACCTGGTGCACCGCCGAGGTGCTCCCGGTCCTGGAGGGCCGCATGCAGCCGTGGCGCCCTTGGGCCCCGGCGACCGTCAGCACAGCACCGGCCACAACGTACCGGGATGCCCCCGTCGCCCTGCGCCTTGATGGCGACTTCGCCCACGTCCTCTGGGAGGACCACGCCAGCCAAGCGACGTGGACCCGACCCGACACGCAAGCCGCTTGGTCGACCCTGGGGCCGCGCACCCTCCACGTGCACGCCTGGAGCGACGCGGGCCACCATCGGGCCGTCGTGGCCGTGGACGTGGTGAACCGCGCCCCGGTCTTCGACGACTTGCCCACGAACCTCCTGGCCGATCGGGTCGACCCGCTGCGGCTGCCGTTGCAGGCCACGGATGCCGACGGTGATGCCGTCATGATCACCTGGCGCATCGGCGAACAGGAAGGGGAAGGGGACGTGTCCGCTCGCCTCGTAGGCCTCGGGGCCCAGATGCTCCACGTGATGGCGGATGACCTGGTGGGCGGCCAGACGCAGGCCGCGATCCCTGTCGAGGTGGTCAACCTGCCCCCGCGCCTCCTGGCCACCGACCTGCCCCTGGGCACCCAGAACGGCACGTGGCGGTTCGCCGCCACCCCGTACGACCCGGATGCTCCCGACCGACCGCCGGCCGTCACGTGGATCATCGGCGACGCCCGCATCCAAGGGGCCGAAGTAACCGTCCGCCTGCCCGCAGGCGACCATGCCCTGCGGATTGTTCTCGAGGACGCTGACGGCGGCCGCTACCAGGAAGACCTGGGCCGCGTGGTCGTGCCTGCGCAAGACGCCGCGCTGGAGACCGAAGTGGTCGAGACCACGGGTGCTGGCGAAGATGCCGACTTCGCCACGGGCGCGCCAAAGGGCCGGCCCGGCGGATCGGACGAGGCCTTGCTGCATGAAGCGCCACCTGTGGGCGACGCTGGCGACCGCGATGCGCCTGGACCTACGGTGTGGCTGCCGGCGGCGTTGCTGGCGTCGGCGGCGTGGGCTGTAAGGCGGCGACCGCCCTCGCCACCGGCGTGACCGTGAGGGCGAAGAGCGCCCCGTTGGCCACCGCCGGGAGGACGTTGAACGCCAGGCCGGCCGCGACCAGGGCCTTCCAGGCGGCCACGTCGCCCCGGTATTCCCGCACCAAGGCCCACGTGGCCGTATCCGCCGCGACGCTGAAGCCCAGGGTGCACAGGACGCCGATCACGGCAGCCAGGCCACGCGCCGTCCAAGCGCCGCCGTCCCCTTCCAGGTCCAGGCCACGAAGGGCGCCACCGGCCAACCCGACGAACATCATAGCAGGCAGATTGACGAAGCCCAGCGGCAGGAGCCCGGTCAGCAGAAAGTCGGTGAGCAGCATCGCCAGCGCCGCCGCCAAGGCGCCCACCCGGGCCCCGAAGACCAGGCCTCCCAGGAAGATGGCCACGAAGGCGAGGCTGACGTTGGGCAGCGCCACCAGCGCCAGGCGGCCGGCCACGGCCAAGGCGGCCACAGCGACGACGGGGACGAACAACGGCCCCGTGTGGATGCCGGCGAGGCGGAGGGCCTCCCGGCGGCGCTCGGCGCGGTCCAACGAGGCGGTCAGAAGAGGCGCCACAAGCTCGGCGGCGGCGCGCAGCTTGGCCAAGGGCGCCCGGCCTTCCGGCCAGTCCCCGACCATGCGGCGGGCATCACGGAGCCGGGCAGCATCGCGGGCCACGTCATGGGCGGCCAGGAGCACGGCGGCCAGTCCGGCGGTCCATCGAGGCGGCAGGCGGAGGCCATCGATCAGGACGGCCGCCGGTCGCCACGACAACGCGGCCAGGTTGACGCCGACCACCGCGCCCAGCCGCAATGCGCCCCAGACGCCGCGCAGGGCACCGTCCAGGTGGAACGCCACGGGGCCGACCTCGTAGGCAGGTCCCGCTCGGAGCGCGACCGCCATGATGGCCGCGTAGAGGGGCACGGCGACGGCCAGGCTGGCCAGGAACGGGGCCCGGCCCTTTCGCATGAGCGCCGCAGCGCCGAGGACGGCCGGCAGGGCGACCCACGCCGGTGCCACCAAGAGCCCAAGCGAGGCGGCCAGAAGCGCGACCAGGAACGCCGCGGCGCCGGCGCGGTTCACGTCCGGGCCTCCATCGTGGTCGTCTTCTGGGCGGCGGCCTGGAGCTCTTCGTCATGGGTGGCGACCAGGATGCAGCAGCCCGCCTCGGCCCGTCCTAGGAGCAGGTCCATGAGCTGCCGGCGCCCCTGGGCGTCCAGGTGGGCCTCCGGTTCATCCAGGAGCAGGACCGGCGCCGGGCGGTGCAGCACCACTGCGAGTGCCAGGCGTTGGGCCTCGCCACCGCTCAGGCTGAGGGGGTGCCGTGCACCGAAGGCAGGTGGCAGTCCGTGCAGGTCGCGGCGGCTCCAGGCGGGCTCATCGCGGAGCGTCGGCCGCACCAGGAGGTCGCGGGCGCGTGGCGGCAAGAGGCGCACGTTCTGTCCGGTCCGCACGGGGTCCCCATCGACGACGATGCCTTGGCCGCCGGTCAGGCCGGCCAGGTGGCGAAGCAGCGTGCTCTTGCCACACCCGTTGGGGCCCTTCACCACGTGCAAGCCGGCCCCGAGGCGCACGGGCGGCAAGTGGATGGCGGCGTCGCCCAGACGTACGGTCCGGGGCTCCGATGCCAGCAAGGTCCGGTCGGAGGGGGTGCGCGGGGACGTTCGAGGGGTGAGGGAAGCGGTCCGGGGCTCGGCGGGGTCCAGGTCCACGATACGCGTGGCCACGTGGGCCAAGAGGCCTGCATGGTCCACGGCGACCACGGCGCCGCCAGCCGCCTGCGTCGCCTTGATGCGGTCGCGCAACAGCGCTCGGCCGGCCGCGTCCAGGCCTTCGGCCGGTTCGTCGAGGAGCAGAAGAGGGGCGTCGGCCAGCTGGATCACCAAGCGACGGGCTTCGCCGCTCGAAAGGCTCGCGACCTCCTGGTCCAGGCGCAGGCCGTGCGCCTTGCCGTCGGGCTGCCGTCGCCGCAACCGGAACTCGCCGGCCACCGTCAGACCTACCACGCCATCGCGCGGCTCCTGCGGGCTGAGCGCCACCAGGTCGGCCAACTCGGAGGCCGGGTACGCCGCGGGCGCCCGGCCGTCCGCCGACGCCACCGCTTCGGGCTGGAGGTGCTCGGGGACGTCCAGGCCGGCCATGGCGCGCAGGAGACTCGTCTTGCCGCTGCCGTTGCGGCCCCGCAGCAGGACCACCTCGCCGGCATCCACGTGAAGGTCCAGCGGCCCCTTGGGTGCGGGGAATCCGGTCACGTCGACGAGGGGCTTCACGGCGTGGCCTCGGGGGCTTCCGGGGCCTCCACGGACTCCACGGGCACCCGCTTGAGGGTCCGGTCGTTGAGTCGCTCCAGCACCTGCAGCACGTCCGAGAGCCGGTCGCGGGTGACGAACAGGTGGACGTCGAGGCCCCGCTCCGCGGCGTTGAAGGCGGCGTGGTCGGCAGCGAAGGCCAAGTCGACGCGGCCCCGCTCACTGGCCAGCGCCTGTGCCCCGGTCCCCACGGCGGCCACGCGGTCGGCGGGACGCGACGCCAACGCTTCGGCCAGGCGGGCACGGTGCACGCGGGCGACGCCCCCTTCCGCCGGCGCGGGGAGGCTCACCAGCGTGATGCGGCCCGGTTCCAGGTCAACGATGCCCGCCAACCCCCGGACGACCACTTCCTGCCCTGCGGTGCAATCGGTCTGGGCATGCCCCTGGCTGGCGGCGAGCCCTCGGGGATCCGCGCGGGCCACCAGGTCGCCGTCCTCCATGAACAGCCCGACGCGCGTGCCGGCCGTCAGGTGCTCCTTGGCGATGGCGCTCACCGATTCCACGCGGCTCACACCTTCCGTGAGGCCGTGCACCACTTCGCGCAGCGCTTCGAGGCCGTCCTGGAGCGCCTGGAGGCCCTTGGGGGTCACCTGATAAGCGCCGTCCAAGGGGGTCAGCAGGCCATCGGCGGCCAGCGCGCGGGCGTGGGTGCTGACCGCCTGCACCGTGATGCCGAGGCGCCGGGCGACGTCCGACAACGTGGTGCCGGGGTGGCGTTGCAGCAGCGCGAGGGCCAGCAGGCGAGTGTTGCCGGTGCGGTCGCGCAGGCGGGCCAGGTCCACGGCGCGCCCAAAGCTTCAGGAGCTTCAAAGGTTCCTGAGAATCGTCAAGGTGGATTGAAACCGTGGTCGCCGCCCGCACGCTCGTCGTCCTCGCCCTCCTCGCCGCCACCGGTGGCCTGCTCTGGGCGCTCGCCGACGATGGAGCCACGGGCCCCGCGGGCGCCAGTCGACACAGCGTCACCGTGAGCGGGCCCGGCGACGAGATGTGGTTCAACGGCACCATCGACCTGGCAAACGGCACCGCTCTCGATGCCCTCTTGGCCGTCGCGGCTGACCAGGCCTGGTCCGTCGACACCGAGGCCTACGCCTTCGGAGACTGCGGCACCTACGTGGTCGCGGTCAGGGGCGAACGGGCGCACGGCAGCCAAGGCTGGATCTTCGAGGTCTGGGACGCCGACGACCAAGCCTGGCAATGGGCCACGCGAGGCGCCTCTTGCTGGTATCTCGAACCGGAGCAGGCGGTCCGGTGGCGGTGGAGCGAGGCGCCAGGCAGCTAGAGGCCCGTCGGTCCTGCACCAGGGCCCGTGACGGTGCTGGTCCCGCCCGTGGCGAAGCGACCCTCCAGCTCGAGGGCACTGTAGACCAGGTACGCCTCCGGATGCTTGAGGGCCGGGTGCAGGTAGAAGCCCGGGTGCGGCGCCGACACGAGACGGATGAACGCGGCCTCGGTGGCCGGCAAAGCCACATCGAACGAGGTCGCCAGGCCGTACGTCGACGGGAAGACGTGCCGCGTCGTCCACGACACCCCGTCCACACTCGTCTGAAGCCACAGGTCGCCGTCCAGGACGCCGGGAAGCGTCTGGGCACAGCAGATGCCCGGGTCGTCCGGGCGGAAGTACCCTGCCGTCACCGTCCCCGAGACCCGATCCAGTTCGGCCGCGCCAAGGGGATACGTGTGGAACCAGCTCGGCGCATCCCAGTGGTGCACGAACCCGAACGTGCACGGATGCCACGAGAAGATGTCCTCTAGGATGTCGTCCTGGCACGACAGGGAACGCTCGCCCTGCGTCAAGGCACCAGGGGCTGGGGTGGCCGCCACGGGCGCCTCGATCGTGAAGCGGGAATGGTCCAGGTACCCGGACAGTCCCTGCGTCACCGACATGGGCTCCCGTGCACGCAGGTAGCGGAACGGCTGATCGCCGCCGTCGAAATCCACCTGGATGCTCTGCCGGGTCGGCAGCCCTTGCTCCACGGAGAGGAACAGGTACTGGGCGTTCGTGACGCGCGTCCAGGTGCGGCCATCGAGGCTGATCTCGATCGGTACCATCGTCTCCAGTTCCATGGGCTCCCAGGTCACGTTGGCGATGCCGAGCGTCGGCGCCAACTGCTGTTCCACCACGAACAGGCGCCCCGTCCCTTCACCCAACAGGCGCACTTCAGGGCCGGTGAAGTAGGTGTGATGACCGAAGTGGGCCCAGCAGCCGCTCTGGGCGTACTCCGTCTCCATGGCGGCCACGTCGGCCCGGCCGGGGAGACAATGGAGTTCCAGGAGGCCTC
>JBMYRW010000053.1:0-15143 GCA_049602735.1 Thermoplasmatota archaeon | reverse complement strand
TAACCGATCTTGGGCGGCCGGTCGGAACGGCCGGCCGCATGGATGCCGCCCTGCAAGGGGCGGCGGATATCGAAGGTCGGGGGAGGCTACCGTGCTGTTGCCCTTGCTGGCCGCAGATCTGTTCGAGCGGCTCGGCTCCTGATTGCCGCCCTATGCGAAAGCCAGGGCGCCCACACTGATCGACCCGATACCGGCGAGGGCCGCCACGCCAAGAAGCGTCACCCGGGCCCAAGCAGGCATGCTCTGAACGAACAGCGCGGTGGCCGCCAGGCCGCCAAGGAACGCGACGCCGAACAGTTCGGCGATGATGTACGGCACCACCGTGAAGATGAAGCGGAACACCAACAGCAGCAGGAAGGAGCCCGCCATCAGGCCCCGACTCCACAAGGGGAACAGCTCGTCCGTGTCCACGTAGCCTTCGCCCAGGGCGACCGGTGTCACAGCGTCGAAGGGATCGGCGTCCGCCTCTTGTTCCATGCTGGCCCGACGGGGCTCTGGTCGGATAAACGGATGGGTCGGCCGGCTTGAACGAGACTTGACGGGTCTTACGAACATGGATGGGTTCAAGTCCGACCGCCCGGTCCCGCGCGCGGTGGCGGTATGGCCGAAGAACTGAACCCCTTCAAAATCGCGCAGGCACAACTGGACGGCGCAGCCAAACGCATGAAGCTCTCCAAGAGCATGCACGAGTACCTGCGCGAGCCCCAGCGCTTCCTCCAGGTCCGCATCCCCGTCCGCATGGACAACGGCAAGACGCAGACCTTCACCGGGTTCCGTTGCCAGTACAACGACGCCCGCGGCCCCACCAAAGGCGGCATCCGCTTCCACCCCGAGGAGACGGAGGACACGGTCAAGGCGCTCGCCGCCTGGATGACGTGGAAGACCGCCGTGGTCGACATCCCCCTCGGCGGCGGCAAGGGCGGCGTCATCTGCAACCCCAAAGAACTGAGCCAGGGCGAACTGGAACGCCTCAGCCGCGGCTGGGTACGCGCGGTGCACCAGATCGTCGGCCCCGAGAAGGACGTCCCCGCACCGGATGTCTACACCACGCCCCAGATCATGGCCTGGATGACCGACGAACTCTCCGTCATCCGCGGCTACAACACGCCCGGTTTCATCACCGGCAAGCCCCTGCCGCTTGGCGGCTCGGCCGGTCGCGGCGACGCCACGGCGCGCGGCGGCATGTACTGTCTCCGTGAAGCGGCGGCACGGCGTGGCCTCGACCTCTCCCAGGCCAAGGTGGCCATCCAAGGCTTCGGTAACGCCGGCCAACACGCCCACCGGCTCGTGGAAGAGCTGTTCGGCGCAAAGGTCGTCGCCGTCAGCGACAGCAGCGGCGGCATCTACCGCGCCAGCGGCATCAGCTTCGACGAGGCGCTGGCGGCCAAACAGAAGGGCGGCACCGTCCAGAGCCTGAAGGACGCCAAGAAGATCACCAACGAGGCGCTGTTGAAGCTCGACGTGGACGTGCTGATCCCCGCCGGCATCGAGAACGCCATCACCAGCAAGAACGCGGAGAAGATCACGCCGACGATCATCGTGGAACTCGCCAACGGGCCCACGACGCCTGAGGCGGACAAGATCCTCTTTGGCAACAAGGTCCACGTCATCCCCGACTTCCTGGCCAACGCCGGCGGTGTGACCGTCAGCTACTTCGAATGGGTGCAGAACACCTACGGCTACTACTGGGACGAGTCCGTCGTCCACGAGCGCCTCGATAAGAAGATGTGCGAGGCGTACAACCACGTTTTCGACGTACACAAACGGCGCCGCTGCGACATGCGCACGGCAGCCTACATCGTGGCCGTTGAGCGGGTGGCCGAAGCGGTCGAGCTTCGAGGGCTGGTGGCTTGAGCAAACAGCACTTGGAGCTCGACCGAGCAGGCCCGCCAGGGCCTGCGAGTGTCCAGTTGCGCGGCTGGCTCGCGTGAGCCGCCAAGCGGACCGAAATCCGGGCCTAGCCCTGGCCACCCAAGGCCGGGCGCTGCTCGTGGCGGCGCTGGCCCTCCTTGCTACGGCGACGCCGCTGGCAGCCCAGGGGCAACCGGCCGCGGCGGCCTGCGGCCTGCACGTGGTGGATGAAGCGGGCGTCTATAGCGACGCGCAAGAAGCCCAGATCACCGCGGAGCTCTGCCGCATCGAGCAAGAGACCGGCGCCCAGGTCTATTTGATCCTCCTGTCGTCCCATTGGGAGGCTCCCGATGTCCTGACGGCGCGCCTCGACGGCCAGTTCGATGCGACGCGCAACGGCACGGGCGGGCCGAGCCTTTTGCTCGCCGCCATCGCGTCCTACGGTCCCAGCGGCCTGCCTGCGTTGTGGCTCCACGTGGACCCCGAGCTTCAGGCCGCGGTGGGCCCTGTCACCTTGCGTCAGGCGGAGCGGGCCGCGCGCCAAGCCGGTGACGAGGATCTGGGTCTGGCTGCCGCGCGTGCGCTGGCTGTGATCACTCGGGGGCTCCAGGAGTCCTACGGGCCCGAAGGTTTTCCTGAACCGGTGCGGCACGCGGTCGCCCCGGAACGGTTCTGGGCTGGAACGCTGGCGTTCTGTGGCCTGATCGGCGCTTTGGCGCTCACGGCGTCCGTACTGCGCCGCCCGGACCGACGCTGACGCCTTCAAGCTTCAGCATCTCTACCTTGAGTGCCTCGCCGCCGCCGTAGCCACCCAGACCACCGTCGGCGGTCACCACGCGGTGGCAGGGCACGAAGGGGGCCAGGGGGTTGCGGTTGTTGGCCTGCCCCACGGCCCGCGCGGCACCCGGCTTGCCGATGGCCGCGGCCACGTCGGCGTAGCTGGCCACTTCGCCGTAGGGGATCGCTTCCAG
Source organism: Thermoplasmatota archaeon (assembly GCA_049602735.1). Lineage (GTDB taxonomy): Archaea > Thermoplasmatota > E2 > JACPAO01 > JAHFTW01 > JBMYRW01. Next base: position 12,321 of record JBMYRW010000053.1, on the reverse strand, counting down.
GGCCTTCCACACGGCGGCCTGGAACGCAGTGCCTTGATCGGCCAAGGGGAGGTCGAAGTCGCTGCGTTCGCCGGCGGCCCATTCCGTTAGCTGGGCGGCCACGTTCTCCAGGAGCGGGTCGCCCCCTTCCACGAGCTGCGCGCCGGGACGGTGGCGATCGAGCCACATCTCCAGTTCCGGCCGACGGTCATCGGGGAGCTGCGTCGCCAGCACAGCCCCGTTCTCCACGGCGACGTGGAAGCGGCCGAGCTTGGTGTCGGCGTGACCGATGTGGATGATGCTCATGCCGAGGGCATGCGCGCCGAGGTCCATGAAGGCTTCAGTGCGAGCAGGTAAAGCAGCAGTCCCACCGTGGTGGCCACGGCGCCGCCCAGCGACCAGTCGGCGCCCGCGCCCAGCATGCCCGCAAGGGACGCGGCCAGGCCGCCGTTGAAGAGGAAGTAGGCCAGCCGCATGGACTGGAACAAGGGCACTTGGCTGCCGCCCTCCTCGGGGAGCCAGCGGGTGGCGAACGCCATGGCCAACTGGAGGAAGCCGCCGGCGAGGGCCATGTTGAGGTGGACGCTGCGCAGGCCGGCGGCCTTCTCCGGCAGTGCCGAGGGGGCGAAGCCGAGGAAGATGCCGAGCAGGACCGCGCACACGAGCCAGAAGACCGCCGTGAACGTCCAAGGGACGTAGACGAACTCCCGCGTCACGCGCTGGGTCTTGCTCTTGTTCTTCATGATGTTGGCCCCGAGGACCCCCATGAACGTGAAGAACGACAGGAACACGAAGGGGCCGAGGCCAACGAGCAGACCGCGACCGAGGCCGGTCTCGATGCCGATGAGGAACGCCACGACGATACCGGTCAGACCCAGCAGGCCACTGTGGAGTTCGCCCTTGATGGCGCCCGCGGCGATGGCGGGGACGCCGGAGTAGCGTGGCACCAGAAGGTGGCTCACGGCGTACCAGCCGAAGAGCCCGAAGCCCACCAGGAGCAGGTGGTGGCCGGCGACCGTGAAGCGGCTGGACCAGACGGAGCCCTCGGCGAGCGCTGCCGTGACCGCGGCCGCGAAGAGGACCAGGAGGCCCAGGGGCAGGAAGCGGTGGGCGAAGCGCAGCTGCGCCATGCAGGCGTCGTCGCCTTTCGTGAGGGGGTCAGCGTCCGTCACCACGGAGTCCCCCTTGGCGGGGAGGGCCTTCAGCACTGCGATCATGTGGAGCACGCCGGCGGCCAGCAGCAGCGCGGCCGCGACGACGTGGGTCCAACCGGCGGCGGGGACGAAGGCGGCGGTGGCGAGTGCCAGGGCACCGATGGATTGGATGAGGGCCACGAGGCTGGCCGTTGGGCCCAGCGGCTTGCCAGCGAAGCGAGGAAGGTGGCCGTGGATGAAGCCGTAGAGCCCCGTCATGATGCCGCCATGGACGGCGAGTGCGAACTGGGCCTGGAGGACCTGTGCGTCGCCGGAGCGCAGGCCGACGATGAGGAGCGCGAAGGCACCCAGCGTCTGGGCGATGGAGACCGCCAGGAGCTGCCGTGCTGTCGGGGCGAGCGCCACGTCAGACCGCCACGACGGCGCGCACCTGCGGGACCCGTTCCTTGATGATGCGCTCGATGCCGGACTGGAGGGTCACTTCACTCATGCCGCAGCCCTGGCAGGCGCCTTGCAGCTGCAGGCTCACGACGCCCGTGTCAGGGGACCAGTTGACCAGTTCAGCATCGCCGCCGTCGAACTGGAGGGCCGGGCGGATCTCGTCGAGGGCCGCCTGGATGGCAGGCAGCAGGTCGTCGTCGCTCATGGGGAAGCCTTGGAAGGGTTCAGGGAAGAGGGTTGAGGCGTGGGCGGCGCGTGGCCGACCGGTGGTACGGGCTATGGGGCCAGCATCGCCTGGGCGGCGAGCATCGCCTGGTCGATGAACCACTGGGGCCAGACGCCGACCATGAGCACCAGGGCCAGGCAGACGCCGACCGCGAAGGTCGTGCCGCTGCCCACGTCGAGGCGGGGCGCGTCGTCGTCCGCCTTCTCCACGTACATGGTCCGGATGACCCGTACGTAGTAGACGAGGCTCACGGCGCTGTTGAGCACCGCGAAGACCGCCAGCCAGAGGAGCCAGCCCAGCTGGTCCACGACACCCACGTCAACGGCGCTACTGAACAGGATGAACTTGCTCGTGAAGCCGCCGAAAGGAGGCAGGCCGGCCATGCTGAACAGGAAGATCGCCATCGCGAAGGCCAGGAACGGTGCCCGCTTGCCAAGGCCGCGGTAGCCAGCGAGGTGGTCACCGAGGCCGTACGTGATCAGCGCGCCGACGATGAGGAAGGCGCCCAGCTTCATGGCGGCGTTGACGAACAGGTGCAGGATGCCGGCGCCGACGGCGAACCAGGTGCCCACCGCGAGCGCGATGAGCAGGTAGCCCGCCTGGGCGACGCTGCTGTAGGCCAGCATGCGGCGCAGGCTCGTCTGCTGGATCGCGACGAAGTTGCCCACCACCATGGTGACAGTGGCAATGAGGGCCACCGCGAGCTCCCAGTTCGACTTGACGCCGACCAGGCCCACCAGGAAGATGTTGAACACGGCCGCGAAGCCCATCGCCTTGGAGGCGGTGGCCAGCATGCCGGCCACGGGCGCCGGGGCGCCGTGGTAGACGTCCGGGCTCCAGAGGTGGAAAGGCACGCTGCTGATCTTGAAGCCAAGGCCACCCAGCAGGAGCACGATGGCGATCGTGGAGAGCCCGTCGAACTCGTTGCCGGAGACAAAGACGCTCGCCAACTCCGGGATGCGGGTCGTGCCCGCCGCGCCGTAGATCAGGCTGATCGCAAAGAGCGTGAGGCCACTGGCGACGGCGCCGAAGGAGAAGTACTTCAGGCTCGCTTCGCCGCCGATGCGGTCACGGTGGAAGGCGGCCAGCAGGTAGCTGCACAGGCTCGCCGTCTCGATGCCGATGAAGAGCGTCATGAGCTCCGTGGCCGAGGCGACCACCATCATACCGAGCGTCGCGAACAGGATGAGGCTGTAGAACTCGCCCCAGTCCTCTTCCACGTCGCCGCGCAGGACGCGCCCCATGCCGATGATGGCCAGGAACGCCACGCCGAGGAAGATCGTCTTGAAGAGCTGGCTGGCCAGCGTGACCTCGTAGACGCCGCCAAAGAGACTGGCGCCGACGTACTGCCAACTGAAGGGGCCGACCGCGTAGTCGAAGACACTGGCGAGCGTCATGAAGAACGCGCCACCGACACCGATCGCCGCGAACATCTGCATGCCCTTGCGGTCCGTGTTGCCCAGGGCCACGAGCGGCGCCAGGAGGGCGAAGAGCAGGATGATGATCTCAGGGTACATGGCCTGCCACTCGCCGGTGGGCAGGGCGCCGCGTACGTCTTCGAGGAAGCCTTGCAGGATGATGTCGAACACTCAGTTCACCCCCATGAGCGCCAGGGCAGCACCCGTCCAGTCGTTCATCTGACCCAGGAGCAGGCCGGGCAGGACGCCCAGCACGATCGCCAGCACGAGGAGGGCGAACATGGGCCACTTCTCTTCGGCGGGCAGGTCATGGATGCCGTCGAAGTCCACCTCGGCGTGGTGCTTGGGCGGCCCGAAGTAGGCCCGTTGCAGCGCCCAGAGGTAGTAGCCGGCGGTGATGAGGACGCTCCAGATGGGGATCATGATCCACCAGCCGAACGCCTCCCAGATGGCCGCGAAGATGGTGAACTCCGCGATGAAGCCCATCATGCCGGGCAGGCCGAGGCTCGCCAGGAACAGCGCCGCGGTGAGCGCCGTCAGGTGGGGCGCCTTCTCGGCGATGCCGCCGAGGCGGCTGATGAGGCGGGTGCCGGTGCTGTGCTGCAGGCTGCCCGCTGCCATGAACATGCCAGCGGAGATGACGCCGTGGGCGAGGTTCATGTACGCGGCGCCGGCCCAGCCCAGGTCGTTGAAGGTGGCCAGGGCGATGGTGATCATGCCCATGTGGCTCACGGACGAGTAGGCGATGAGGCTCTTCAGGTCGTCCTGCGCCAGGCACAGGAAGGCACCGTAGAGGACGCTCACGGTACCCAGCACGAAGAAGACCCACTGGTACGCCATGGCCGCCTCGGGGAGGATCGGCATGGCGATGCGCATGAGGCCGTAGCTGCCCATCTTGAGCAGCACACCGGCCAGCATCACGGAACCGGCCGTGGGGGCCTGCACGTGGGCGTCCGGCAACCAGGTGTGGAAGGGTGCGCTGGGCATCTTCACCAGGAACCCGAGGGCAAGGACGCCGAAGGCGACCAGGCCGAACTCCTTGGCGAAGCCCAGTTGGCCCGCTTCCGTCAGGTCAGGGATGCTGAAGGTGTTGGCGCCGACACCGAAATAGAGCGCCATGAAGCCCAGCAGCATGACCAGGCTGGCCGCGCCGGTGTAGATGAAGAACTTGTAGCTGGCGTACTTCCGGTTGGGACCGCCCCAGATGGCGATCAGGAAGTACATGGGGATCAGCACGAACTCCCAGAAGATGTAGAACAGGAACAGGTCGAGCGCCGTGAAGACGCCGATGACTGTGCCGTTGAGCATCACGAGGAGCGTGAAGAACAGCTTCGGGCGGTTGTTCTCCTTCCAAGAGTAGAGGATGACCAGCGGCGTCAGAAGCGCGGTCAGCCAGGCGAGGCTGGCGGAGAGGCCATCGACGCCGAAGTGGAGCTCCATGCCGAGGGAGGGAATCCATTCCCAGCGGGTGACGAACTGGTAGTCGCTGCCGGTGCCGATGCCGACCTGGGCGAACATCCACGACGTGGCGGCCAGGGCGGGCAGACTGGAGAGCAGGGCGACCTTGCGGCTGGCCTGCTCGCCGGCGGTGAACGTGGCCACGGCCCCCAGGAAGGTGAGGCCGAGGGCGATGGGGATCAGGTTAGGGATGTCGATCATGGGGTTCACCACCGGATGCGGAGCACCACTTCATGCAGGAACACCACCAGGACCGCCACGCCGATGGCGATGGAGGCCAGGTAGGTCGTCAGTCGTCCGTTCTGCCACCGTCGTAGCCAAGCGCCCTTCCAATCGACCAGCGCCGCGGTGCCGTTGACGGCGCCGTCGATGCCCTTGCGATCGAACCAGTTGGAGAGCTTGGCAACGCCCATGGCGACCACGTTGCCCAAGGGCTCGTAGACGGCCTGGGTGACGTGGTAACGGTTGTAGAGGAGTCCACGGACGCCCTTGGTGGGCTCTTCCGCCTCGGCGGCGGGGAGGCCCTTGCCGTAACGGGCGCGGGCGACCAGGATGCCGCCGAGCGCCAGTCCGAGGCTCAGGTACGTGAGGGGACTGGTCAGGATGCCGGTGAGGATCTCCGAGGTCGGCATATGGTGTGGGTGGCCCAGTTCGTGGCTGTACGGGTAGGTGAGGAACGCCTCGAAGCCTTCCCCGACCACGAGCCAGAGCCCGCTCACGGCCGCAAAGACCGCGAGGATCGCCAGGGGCGCCGTCATGACGGCCGGGCTCTCATGGGCGTGCTCCGCGTGCTCCGTCCGGGGCTCCGCGAAGAAGGTCAGGTACATCATGCGGAACATGTAGAACGCGGTGAGCGCCGCCGTCAGGATGCCGAACACCCAAAGGAGGGTGAAGAGCGGGTCGTAGCTGCCGGCCTTGAACGCCGTGGCGAGCACCTCGTCCTTGCTCCAGAAGCCGGAGAGCGGGATGATGCCGGCGATGCTCAGACTGCCCACCAGCATGGTGAGGTAGGTCACGGGCATCTTCTTGCGCAGGCCGCCCATCTCCCGCATGTCCTGGTGGTGGTGCATACCGAGGATGACCGAGGCGCTACCCAAGAACAGGAGCGCCTTGAAGAACGCGTGGTTCATCAGGTGCAGGATGCCAGCGGTGAAGCCGACGCCGTTGCCGCTCTTGACGTACAGATAGCCACCGGCGCCGAGCGCCAGGAACATGTAGCCCAGTTGGCTGAGCGTCGAGAACGCCAGGACCCGCTTGATGTCGAGCGCCGTCAGGGCCATCGTCGCCGTGTAGAGCGCCGTGAAGCCACCGATGAAGCCGACCACCAGGAAGGTGTCGGGGTTCAGGAGGAACAGCGGGAAGCTGCGGGCCACCAGGAAGACACCGGCCTTGACCATGGTCGCCGCGTGGATGAGCGCCGACACGGTGGTCGGGCCTTCCATGGCGTCCGGCAGCCAGATGTCCAGGGGCCACTGGGCCGACTTGCCGACCGCGCCACCGAAGATGAGGAGGGCGGCCGCGTACATGAGGCCCTTGTGCTCCTCCAGGTGGGGGCTCAGGAAGATCTCGCGGTAGTTGAAGGTGCCAAAGGTGACGAACAGGATGATGATGCCCACCATCAGCAGGATGTCGCCCAGGCGCGTCGTGAGGAACGCCTTCTTGGCCGCGATGGCGGCCGACTCCTTGTGGTACCAGTACCCGATGAGCAGGTACGAGCAGAGACCCATGATCTCCCAGAAGATGAACATGATCAGGTAGTTGTCCGCGAGGACCGTCCCGAGCATGCCACTGATGAAGAGCGCCTTGACCGCGTAGTAGCGGCGCAGCTTCTCCTGGGGTTCATCGTGGAGGTAATGGGTGGAGAAGATGACGATCAGCAGCGCGAGGAAGCTGACCAGGGCGGCCATGAGGCCGCTCAGGTGGTCAAGCAGGATGCCCGCCGTGAAATCGTACTCGCCGATGGTGAACCAGGTCGTGGTCCATTCGTAATCGGCGTCGCCGCCCAGGAGGCCGAAGAAGGCCAGGGCGGAGAGGACGAGGCTGCCGCCGACGGCGAGGATGGGCAGCATGGCGCCACCGCGCCACATCTTCTTGCCCCAGAGGAACGTGGCCAGGCTGGCCGCCAGAGGCAGCAGCGGAATGAGCACGATCAGGGGATCGAAGCCGCCGCGCAGGGCGTGTTCGGCCGCGTCCGTCGCGTGTGTCGTGAGTCCGTTTTCTGCCACGTTACCACCTCAGGCTCGTACTCTTGGTCACGTCCACGCTGCGCACGTGTCGGTACAGATGGATGAAGATGCCAAGCCCGACCGCCGCTTCGGCCGCCGCCAGCGCGATGCTGAACAGGGTGAAGACGAAGCCGTCCACGTTGCCGTGGTGCTGGGCGAAGGCGACGAAGTTGATGTTGGCCGCGTTGACCAGCAGTTCGACGCTGATCAGGATGCGCAGGGCGTTCTTCTGCGTCAGGACACCGTAGAGGCCGATGGCAAAGAGCGCAGCGGCCAGCATGGCGTAGTAGGAGACGGGGATCATGCGCGTCCCTCCAGGTCACTGACCGCCTGACTGGCGGCGATCTCCTGGTCGGAGACATCCGTGTAGTGCTCTTCGTCCGGCTGCTGGGCCATGGGGCGCGCGATGACCATGGCGCCGATCATGGCGGCGGTCAGCAGCACGCCGAGCACCTCGAAGGCGAAGACGTGGTCTTCGAAGAGGGCGTCCACGATGGTCGCCAGGTCCTCGCTGTTGCCTTCCCTCTCTTCGCCCCAGGCGTCGACGTCCCGGATGGAGGCGTCGATCATGGCGTAGATCAGGATGCAGGCGATGGCGGACAGGACGATGCGGCTCCTATTCGACAAAGGGCACCTCCGGGTCCTCTTCGTCCTCTTCGTCGCCGGCCACGAACATGACCGCAAAGAGCAGCAGCGTCAGGATGCCGCCCACGTATACGAGGATCTGGATGACGCCCACCAGTTGGGCGCCGGTGCTGATGTAGAGGGCCGCCACGCTCACCAGGCAGGCACCCAAAGCGAGGGCGCTGTGGAAGACGCGACGGGTCGCCACGGCAAGGATGCCGCTGGCGAGGATCATACTGGCGATGACCGCGAAGGTCACCATCTCTCCGGTTCCAGCCATGATACCTCCTACTTGTAGGGCCCCCGTCCCAGGGCGGCCTCGTTCTGGCTCAGGCGGTCCGGCTTGTAGTCGAAGTCACGCACGTAACCGGCGGTCTCGAACTCCTTGCCCATGCGGATCGAGTCCGTGGGGCAGACCTCTTCGCAGAGGCTGCAGTACATGCACTTGGAGATCTCCACGGCGGGGAACTTCTGGCGCTTGTTCTGCGGCGTCTCGAAGCCCGGGTCGTAGTCGACCATGTAGCAGGAGCCGTTGGGGCAGGCCTGCGAGCAGAGCGTGCAGCCGATGCAGGTCTCCAGCTTGAGGTAGATGCGGCCACGGAACCGGTCCGCGACGGGCTTCTTCTCTTCGGGGTACTGGATCGTCACGGGCTTCTTGAAGAAGTGGCCCAGGGTGACGCCCATGCCTTGCAGGATCGGTACGAGTGGCGCTTTCATCCGGTACACCTCCGGTGCACCGGAATCAAGGCGACAGGCGCTTCACGCCGGTCGCCCTTCAACCGAGCACCTCCATCCTGACGAGGACGGCTGTTACGACGAAGTTGAGGATGGACAAGGGGAGCATGACCTTCCAGGCCATGTTGAGGTACTGGTCGACGCGCACACGGGGCAGGGTCGACCAGACCCAGAAGACGACGAAGCTCATCAGCAGGCTCTTGGCCACGAACCAGAGGACGCCGGTGGCGGCCCCCGCGAACGTGTTGAGCACGGGCAGCAGGCTACCGAAGGGGGCCTGCCAGCCGCCCAGGAAGAGCATCGTCATGAGTGCGCTGACGAAGAACACGTTCGAGAACAGGATCACGAAGAAGGTCCCGAAGCGCATGCCGGAGTATTCGGTCGTGAAACCGGCGACCAGCTCCGACTCCGACTCGGCCAGGTCCGTGGGGACCAGGCCGGCCTTGGCGAGCGCGCCGATGAAGAAGATGACAAAGCCCACGATCTGGGGCAGGATGAACCACATCCCCTCCTGGGCCGTCACGATGTCCTGCGTGCCGAGGCTGCCCACGATGAGCAGCACGCTGGCGACGGAGAACATGAGGGGGATCTCGTAGGAGACGTCCAGGGCCGCGGCGCGCACGCCGCCGTACAGGCTGTACTTGTTGTTGCTGCCCCAGCCGGCCATGATCTCGCCCAAGGGGCTGATGGCGCTGACGGCGAGGATGAACAGGATTCCGGTGCCGATGTTGGTGAAGAAGACGCCTTCACCGAAGGGCAGCGGGGCCCAGGCGAGAGCGATAGGGACGGCGGCCACGTAGACGGCGCCGCGCCAGGTGACGCTGTCCGCCTTGGCCGGCTTGACGTCCTCCTTGCCGATGAGTTTCAGGCCGTCGGCGAGGAACTGCAGGATGCCGAAGGGGCCGACCCGGTTGGGGCCGACGCGCTGACCCATGTGGGCGAAGATCTTGCGGAAGGCGAACGTGAAGAGACCGCCCGTGGCGAAGACCGCCGTGAACATGATCACGGAGCCGATGACGCTGGCGATGGTCAGGTCGACCCAACCAGGGGCGTCGTAGCCGGCCGCCTTGAGGGTGCTGTCGATGAAGTCTGTGAGTGCTCCCATGAAAACAACCTCCTAACGGTCCACGTCCCCCAGCACGATGTCGATCGACCCCAACGTGGCGATGAGGTCGGCGATCTTCTGGCCGCGCGCCATCACGGGCAACGCTTGCAGGTTGGAGAAGCTGGGCGCCTTGACGTGCACCCGGCTGGGCTGCATCTTGCCATCGCCGATGACGTGGATGCCGTACTCGCCCTTCGGGTGCTCGATGCGGCTGTACGCCTCGCCCTTCGCCTTGACGCGCAGGACCTTGCCACCCGCCCAGTTGGGGTTGAGGTGGAGGCCGTCCAGATCGCCGCGGAGCTTCTTGGTCACCTGCTTGAGGATCTTCAAGGACTCGGACATCTCGGCCCAGCGCAGTTGCAGGCGACCGTAACAGTCGCTCTGGGTGGCGGTGGGCACGTCGAAGTTGAGCTTGTCGTACACGCTGTAGGGCGCCGACTTGCGCAGGTCATGGGCGACGCCGGTGGCGCGCAGCATGGGGCCGGTGATGCCCCAGTCGAGCGCTTGCTCGCGCGTGAGGGGGCCGGTGCCGGTGAGGCGGCCGACGATGATGTCGTTCTTCTTCAGGAGACGCTGGTACTTGGCGATCTGCGCCGGCATGGCCTCCAAGAAGGCGTCGACGCGGTCCAGGTACGTGGGGTCCTGGGGCAGGTCGTACTTGACGCCCCCGAAGCGCATGTAGTTGAACGTGAGGCGCGCGCCGCACAGCTCCTCCATGAAGCCGAGGATCTCTTCCCGTTCGCGCAGGGCGTAGAACAGGGGCGTGATGGCGCCCAGGTCGAGGAAGAAGGTCCCCATCCAGAAGAGGTGGTTGCACAGGCGGCTCATCTCGAGGGCATAGACGCGGATGTACTCCGCGCGCTCCGAGACCACCTGTTCGTCGGCGCCGCCCAGCAGCTCCTCCACGGCCAGGACGTAGCCATGGTTGTTGTGCATGGCGCTGATGTAGTCCATGCGGTCGGTGAGAGGGATGAACTTGACCCACTGCATGTCCTCGGCGAGCTTCTCGCTGCCGCGGTGCAGGTAACCGATGACCGGCTCCACGTCGCGGACGATCTCGCCATCGAGGAGGAGCTTGAGCCGCAGCACGCCGTGGGTGGACGGGTGCTGAGGGCCCATGTTGAGCTCCATGAGCTGACGGTCGCCGTCGCGGCCGACGCGGCGCAGTTGCGCCTGTTGGTCGAAGGTGGGCGGGATGCCCATGCTGGCTGCGGTGCTCACCAGGAGCCCTCCTCGTTAGTGCTTAGCACGATATCCTCGCCGTCGCGGAGCGCCACGAACTGCTCCGGCTCCTTGTCGTCCTTGAGGCCCGGATGCCCCTTCCAGCCCTCGGGGAGGAAGATGCGGCGGTGGTCCGGGTTGCCTTCGAAGGTGATGCCGTAAAGGTCCCACATCTCGCGCTCGTGCCAGCCGGCGGCGGCGTAGAGGTCGCAGAGGCTCTGGGTGACGCGGGGCAGTTCGTTGCCGTCCTCGTCGGTCTTGGGGAGCACGACGCGCAGGCGGAGTTCGCCGAACTCGGCGGGGGTCTCGGCCAGCTTCACGAAGGCGTACAGGACGCCTACCGGGCCACCCTTGGGAGTGTCGTAGGCGGAGATGAGACTCAGGAGAGGGTAACCCATCTTCTTCACGGTGCGGGCGACGGTGAAGAGCTGGTCGGCGGCGACGGTGGCCACTTGGACGCCGTCGTTGGTGGTCTCGACGGCGGTGAAGGCGTCGGGGTGTTGGGCGATGAGGTCACCCAGGTCGCCGTCGGCGGAGAGAGCCGCCGATTCGACGGGGACTTGTTCCTCGCTCACAATCCCAACTCCAACTTGTCGTTGCGGTCGCGGATCTTCTGCTGCAGCTTCTGCAGGCCGTCCATGAGGGCCTCCGGGCGCGGCGGGCAGCCGGGGATGTAGACATCCACCGGGATGATCTTGTCGACGCCCTTTACCACGAAGTAGGAGTTCTGGTACGGACCGCCGTTGGTGGCGCACGCACCCATGGCGATGACGTATTTCGGGTCGGCCATCTGCTCGTAGAGGATCTTGATGCGGGGCGCCATCTTCTTGGTGACCGTGCCGGGCACGATCATCAGGTCGCACTGGCGGGGGCTGGCCCGGCTGACCTCGGAGCCGAAGCGGCTCATGTCGAAGTGGCTGCCCTGCACGCTGATCATCTCGATGGCGCAGCAGGCGAGGCCGAAGGTGAACGGCCAGAGGCTGTTGCTGCGGCCCCAGTTGATGAGCTTGGAGGCGACGGTGAGCAGAAGGCCCTCCTGTTGTTCCTCCACCACGATGGGAATGCGGGCGGCCTGCTGGTCGTCGGCGGGGTCGAAGGCGGGCACGTCGTCCGTGGCCTGGGCTTCGGCCCCTTCCATGGGGATCTGTTCGGTCTCACTCATGCGAGGGCCCTCCAGCCAAGGAGCTTCTTGCGGATCTCGTAGAGGTAACCCACCAGGATGAGGGTCACGAAGATGCTGATGGCCACGATGGGGCCGGTGCCGATCTCCTTGAAGCGGAGAGCGAAGGGGATGAGGAACATCGCCTCAACGTCGAAGACCAGGAACGTCAGGACGTACATGTAGTACTGGACGTCGATCGGGCCTCGGGCGCCCGGCGTCGCCTCTTCACCGCATTCGTAGTTGGTCACCTTGCCCACCGAGGCGCGGCGAGGTCCGACGAATCGGTTCGCCAGGAGTGTGACGAAGATCAACAGGGTCGCCACTCCAGCCAAGATGGCGAGTGGAAGATAGTCCAGTGCTTCCGACGCCATATATAAACCCCTGGTGGCTCGCGCCAAGAAGGTCCCATTTATGAGCGTTGTTATGGGCCCTCCAGAAGAAGCGCAGGCTTCATGGCCCGCCGCCGGTGCCGCCGCGTGACCGAGACCGTGACCCAAGACGGCCCCGCCGGACGTCTGCGCGCGCGCATGGCAACGGAGGGCTCCGTGAGCTTCCGCGACTTCGTGGCCGAGG
>JBMYRW010000052.1:0-16717 GCA_049602735.1 Thermoplasmatota archaeon | reverse complement strand
GTGACCGCCGCCAAGCCGAGGCCGGCCAAGAACCTCCAGCGATGCGGCGAACCTGGTCCGATCCCTTCGCGGGCGGCAAGCCATGCGCCGACGCCTGCGACCGTGGTGAGGCCGATGACGATGGCGCCGGCGAGGCTCGACAGGGCACCACTGGCGGCGAGGACGACGATGGTGCCGTCGATGCTGCTGAGCGTTGCCAGCAGGAGAAGGCTGCGGCGGGCCTGCTGGACGGGGGCATGCATCAGGGCAAAGGCTGGGCTGGACAGGTCACGTTGTGGCATGAGAACACCTCGCGCGACGAAGTCGCCGGAGGGGTCTCAGGCGCGCTTCATCACGAACATGGTGGCCTTGCGCCCGCTCACACACCGGCCCGACAGGGGCATGTGGTGGGGGCTCGGAAGGCCAAGCACGAAGCCGGCTACGATAGGATGGTGTATTTGGACCGTTCGGAGGCGACCGGACAGATGCGGGGAATCAGACCTCGCCACCGGGCTGGTACTCGCCCCACGCGTCGCGCAGCACGCCGCAGACCTCACCGACGGTGGCGTAGGACTCCACCGCGGCCAGCATGAGCGGCAACAGGTTCTGGGAGGCGTCGTCAGCCGCAGCGCGCAGGGCCGCCAGCTTCTCCTGGACCACCGCGTCGTCCCGCTCGGCGCGCAGCTTGGCGAGCTTGGCGAGCTGGGCCTTCTCCGCGGAGTCGTCGAGCTTCAGGACCTCGGGCTCCTCTTCCCGGTCGAGCTGGTTGGCGTTGACGCCCACCACGATGCGCTCCTTGTCCTCCACTTCCCGTTGGAACCGGAACGCCGCCTCGTGGATCTGCTGCTGCACCCAGCCCTTCTCGATGGCGCGCAGCATGCCGCCCATGTCGTCGATGCGCTCGATGGTCTCCAGCGCCTCGGCCTCCAGGTCGTCCGTCAGCTTCTCGATGGCGTAACTGCCGGCTGTCGGGTCGATCGTGTTGGCGACGCCGGACTCCTCGGCGATGATCTGCTGGGTACGGAGGGCGATGCGGGCCGAGCGTTCCGTGGGCAGTCCGAGCGCCTCGTCGAGGGCGTTGGTGTGGAGGCTCTGGGTGCCGCCAAGGACCGCCGCAAGCGCCTGGACGGCCACGCGGACCACGTTGTTCTCGGGCTGCTGCGCCGTGAGGGTGCTGCCGGCCACCTGGGTGTGGAAGCGCAGTTGCAGGCTCTTGGGGTTCGTGGCGCCGAAGCGTTCCGCCATGATCTTGGCCCACAGGCGGCGGGCGGCGCGGAACTTGGCGATCTCCTCCAGGAAGTCGTTGTGGCCGTTGAAGAAGAACGCCAGGCGCGGCGCGAAACGGTCCACGTCGAGGCCGGCGTCCACCGCTGCCTGGACGTACGCGATGCCGTCGGCCAGCGTGAACGCCAATTCCTGCGCCGCCGTGCTGCCGGCCTCCCGGATGTGGTAGCCGCTGATGCTGATCGTGTTCCAGCGAGGAACCTCCTCAGCGCAGAACGCGAAGGTGTCGGTGATGAGCCGCATGGATGGCTCCGGCGGGAAGATGTACGTGCCGCGGGCGATGTATTCCTTCAGGATGTCGTTCTGGATGGTCCCAGACACCTGGTCGAAGGCGACGCCCTGCTTCCTGGCTACGGCCAGGTAGAGGCAGAGCAGCACCGACGCAGGGGCGTTGATCGTCATGGACGTGCTGACCTTGTCGAGGGGGATGCCGTCGAAGAGCACCTCCATGTCGGCCAGGCTGTCGATGGCGACACCGACCTTGCCCACCTCGCCTGCGGCCATGGGGTCGTCCGAGTCCATGCCGATCTGCGTCGGCAGGTCGAACGCCACGGAGAGGCCCTTGGCGCCCTGCGCCAGCAGCATGTGGTACCGCTTGTTGGACTCCTCCGGCGTCGAGAAGCCAGCGTACTGCCGCATGGTCCAGGGTCGGCCACGGTACATGGTCGGCTGCACGCCCCGCGTGAACGGTCCCTCACCAGGGTAGCCCAGGCGGTCCGGCAGACCCTCCGCCACGTCCTCCGGGCCGTACAGGGGGTCCATGTCGCGACCGGCGAACGTGCTGAACGCCTCCTGTCGCTCCGCGAAACGGGCCCGTGCGGGGTCCAGGGTCTCGCGTTGCCAGTCCTCTTTCGAGCGGGGCGCCATCACGCGGCCCAGCACCAGGGCGCTTACAAGGACGCCGGCACCGGACGACTGCTCAGTCGTCCAGGTACTTCTTGTTCTTCGCGCGGCGGTAGAGGAAGAGACCCACGACGCCGAGCACCAGCAACACCGCCACGACGATGCCGATCGTGGCACCCGTGGACAGGCCATCCCCGGGGCAGGCGGCCAGCAGCTGGAAGCCGCTGCTCGCCTCGTTGGTGCATTCGTGTTGGGGCGCGAAATCGCTCATACGTCGGACTCTTGCCGCCGTTCTTTAGCGGTTGTGGTCATGGAATCCGGGCTACGGCCATGGGGAGACCCCCTAGTGGGCGCGCGTGCCAGGGTCAACGGGCTTCGAACCGACTCCGGCGGCGGGAAGCGCCGCCTCAGGCCCATGCCCCTCCGGGACACGGGCAGACATTCCAGACCTTCAGCGGTCGGAAATCAAGGTACGATGGGGTTGACCGGGATCGAACCGGCGACATCCAGATCTTCAGTCTGGCACTCTCCCAACTGAGTTACAACCCCGGGAGGAGGCGGCCCACCGTGGCGCCCTATATGACCCGTTCGCCATGACCTCGCAGGCGGCGCCGGTGGAATCGGTTAAGCCGGTCGGCCGTCCTGGCCGGTTGCTTGGCCGCCCCGCTGCACGCCCCTCGCCCCCGCGTCGCTTTGCGGGATTACTACCTGCCCACCTCCAAGCACCGCACCACGGTCCTGCATGACTACGTGGGCGACGTGGACGGCTCCACGTTCAGCTACCGGATCGGCAACCGCATCGTGCGCGCCAACAACGACCTTGTGGGGTCCATCACGGGGCTGCCGGGCCAGTTCCGGGACAACTGGAGGCTGCTCTCGGACGCCAATGAGCGGCGGTACCTCGCCCGGGCGCTGCTGGACGACAACTACCTGACGGGGCGCCGACGCAAGGCGATCCTGTCGATGATCCTCTGGGGGCTGCTGTTCGTGTGGCTGACCGTCGGCTTCATCGTCGCCAGCGTCAACCAGGACGCCTACACCTCCTACCAGAGCGGCTGGTGGCTGTTCTTCGTGAGCGTCGCCACGAGCCTGGTGTTGCCCTTACCCTTCGAGGCCGTCCTCAGTGATACAGCGGCCGTCATCGGCACCGTCACCACGGTCCTCATCGCCGCCATCGGCAAGACGCTGGGCACCTGGATGATGCTGCTCCTTGGTGACAAGGCCAACGAGGGGGCCCAGGCGCTCATTGAGAAGCACGCGCCGCTGCGCAAGGCGTTCAACGCCATGGAGACCTTCGCGCACAAGTATGGCTACTTCGCCATCGGCCTCATCTTCTCGATCCCCGGCATGACGGACACGGCGCCGCTGCTGGTGCTGGCGACGCTGCGCATGAAGAAGATCCCGTTCCTGGCAGTGACGTTCGTGGCGATCATCATCCGCAGCCTGCTGTGGCTGAACCTGGAGGAGTTCTTCTCCAACCTGTTCTTCCTGGCGCCCTTCTTGTAAGCGAGGCGCCCGCGTTCAGTTGCGGCGACGCAGCACGGCACCCACGGCGACGCCAAGGGCCGCCACGATGGCCAGGGGGCCCAGGCCGGGGGCTCCTTCCTCTTCGCCGGCCGTCGTGGGCACCGTCTGCTCCCACAGAGGCAGCATGAGGACCGTGTGTAGGGGGCCGCTGTCGTGGCGGGGCGTCATGAAGAGGTAGTACCGTTCGCGCTCATCCTCGGTGCGTTCTGACGCTTCGATGACCACGGGGAACGTGCGGTTCACATAGGTGCTGCTGGCAACGATGTCGAAATCCTCGGGCCAGACACCCGCCGGGCCCACCTGGCGGGCGAGGACGCCGTCGATGGTGAGGTTGGCCAACTCATCGACGGGGTGGTAGCCGGGGCCGAGCAGGGTGAGGTTGAATTCGATCTCGGCGCGCTCCCCATAGGCAAGATCCCAGTTGAACACCACGGTGCCGCCGGCCTGTTCCATCCATTTGGCGCTGCATTCACAGGACTGGTCGAACGTCCAGGACGCATCGAGCGCTTCGTCGCCCACGTTCGTCAGGCGCAGCTCGTAGCCACTGGTGGCCGGCAGGGCCGTCGTGACCAGGCGCCAGCCGCCGGCCTCCCACGTCCAGTTGGTGATGGCGGCACCTTCGTAGGAGAGATCGATGCGCAGGGGCCCGGTGGTCTCACCCTGTAGGAGGAGGATCCAACCTTCGCGCAGCGGGCCGCCCTGGAAGCCGATGTGGTAGAGGCGATCGGCGCCGGGCTCGAGGGTCAATTGGTTGATGCCCAGGTGTTCCAGGTGGCCGTACGGCGTCTCCTCGCCGGGCTCCCCATGGGCGGTGGCGCCGGTCGCGGCGGCCAGGAGACCCAGGAGCAGGAGTGTGACGATCGGGGCGCGCATGAGCGGCGAGACAGGGCCCCCTTGATGAACGCCTCGGCCAGGGCGGCCGGGGGTCAGGCGGCCGTGCGAGCTACTGCAGCCGGAAGCCCAGGTGGTCGCCGATGACGTCGTAAGGGTCGTCCGGGAACGACAGGCCATCGACGGGGAGCCGGCGGTGCCAGGCCATCTCTTCGATCGCCTCATCCGCCACGACCTCCTGGACCTGAGGGCCCAGGCCGCCGGAGAACAGGTAGCAGGTGCCGTTGTCCTTGCGGAGCTTGGCGACGAACCGGGGCCCAGCGATGAGGTGACCCGTCTCTTCCCGGAACTCCCGCAAGGCGCAGTGGACCGGGCCTTCGAGCCCTTCGAGCTTGCCGCCGGGCAGCTCCCAGCCGCGGTCACGGTGGCGCACCAGTAGGAATTCGTCGCCGCTGCCGTCCTTGGCCTGCCGGGTGACGACGATGACCGTGTATTCTGGGCCGTCAGGGACCTTTGGCGCGTTCGGTCTGGTCGCGGAGGTAGGTCCCGAGGTCATGGAGCACGTTGACAGCCGGGCGGTTTCCCTTGAACCTGCCGACCACTTCCCCGATGGCGATCGCCTCGCTGCGGGGGTTGCGGATGATGCAGGCGTCGCCACGGTTGAGCCGGGGATCGAACCCTTCGACGCTGCTGCCGAGCACGGGGCGGCGGTAGAGCACCAGGCGCGCCGAGCGCTCGGTGACGCGCACCGATTGGACGTCCGTGAGGCGGCCGACGGCGACGGCGCCTTGGATGTCGAGGGTGAAGTAGAGCAGCCCGTCTTCGTCTTCTTCCAGTTCGCCGATGACGAGGCCGCCCCAGGTGCCCCCGGTGGCGTCCACGCGCAACGCTTCTGGGAGTGCCATCGTGGCCGGGGAGGCAAGGGCGACCAGCAGCCGCACGGCGGTGATGCCGTCGTCGCCCACCGCGCCCTGTTCTTCGATGACGACGAGGGCCTGGTCGCCCACGACGCGCTTGGCGAGGGTCTTGCGCATGCCGTCGAAGAAGCCGACGATCGCCGCTTCTTCCTGCTCCGTCGGGCCTCGGATCATGACGTCTCCTCCGAGCGGTCGTCACTGACATGGCCGGCGCGCACGGGTTTGCGCAGAAGGGCGAGGCTGAAGCCGAGGGTCGGGTGGAGGCCCGGCGTGAAGCGGCGCAGTCGTGTGACGCTGTCGTCCAGTTCGTAGCCGGGCCACTCGGTGAGGCCGGGCAGCAGCGGCGTGCCGTCGCAGCGGTCGAACGGCAGGTCAAGGATCTCGTAGCCACGGTCCAGGAGGCGCTGTACCTGGGCCTCGTTCTCCTCCGGCGCGTACGTGCAGGTGGCGTAGACCATGTGGCCGCCGGGCTTGAGTACCCGGTCGGCGGCGTCCACGAGCTCACGTTGCAACGCGGCGAGGCGGCCCACTTCGTCCGGCGTGCCTTTGCGCCGGCTGCGGTCCTTGGGTAGGGTGCCTTCGCCGGTGCAGGGGGCATCGAGGAGCACCCGGTCGGCCCACGCCTCCCCGGGGAGCTCTTGTGCCGGCTCGCAGCGGACCACCGTGTTGGTGGCACCGCCTCGTTCCAGGTTGAAACGGAGGGCGCGGCAGCGCGCCGGGTCCGGGTCGACGGCCACGACGGCGCCCTTGGGACCCACGTCGCCGGCCAGGTGGAGGGTCTTGACGCCGGGCGCCGCTGCCAGGTCCGCCACCACCTCGCCGGGCTGGGCCGCCAGGGCGAGCGGGGCGCTGGCACTGGCGAGGTCCTGCGGCGTCGTCATGCCGAGCAGGTGCTCCAGGGTGGCGCCCGGGCTGATGGGGGCGTGGCCGACGCGCAGGACGCTCGGGTCCAGGTCAACGTCCGTCAGTTCGAAGCCTCGGGCCTCCAGGCGCTGGCGGACCTCCTTGACGGTGCCGCGCAGAGGGTTGACGCGGAGGTACCGCGGCGGCCGGCGTTCGAGCCCTTCGAGGAAACGGGCGGGATGCGGCGTCACCCGGGCAAGGCGGGCCACCATGGGTTCGCTGTAGCGGTGCTGACGGGCCCATTCGCGGACCTTGGGCGTCGAAGGGAAGCGGGCCACCGGGGGAAGGGGGCGGCCGGCGGGGGGATCATCCATGGGAGCGCATCCGGTAGAGGTAGCCGTCGGCCAGGGTCGCGCCGCCGATGGAGCCGTCGGGGTCGCCCACCATGCGCACCCAGGTGGTCTGGTCGTGCACGTCGGGCTGGAAAAGGATCGTCGATTCTTGGGTCACCTGCGCGAAGGCGACGGCGACGACACTGGTGCGGCTCTTGCCGTCATGCCACGCTTCGCCGAGGATCTTCACCTCTTCACCGGCGGTGCCGGCGCCGAAGAAGCCGCCTCCTTGGAGGGTGCCGCCGCGGACGAACCAGCGCGTGCTGGCGCCACTGGCGAGGTCCCGTTCGCCCCGCGCGGACTGCCCTTGGTCCAGGTTGATGCCGTGGATGCGGGCGGAGTCCTCGATGACGCGCTCGGTGAGGTCCAGCAGTTCGTCGATGCTGGCTCGGCTGAGCTGGCGGATGCTGAAGACCTGAAGGAAGGCAGGGAACGGCGGACCGTCCTGGTTGTCGAAGGTGTACGTGGTCTCGGTGACCTTGCCCTTCCAGAGGCTACCTTCGACGCCTTGGGTCTCGACGTCCCATCCGGCGCGCACGAGTTCGGCGGGGACGTGGGCGCGGTAGGGGTCGAGGCAGCCGCCCAGGCTCGTCGTCGCTGCCAGGCAGGCGACGAGGAGTGGCAGGGTCAGCCGCTTCATGGGGCGGCGACGGCGAGAAGGGCTTTTAGCCGAGACGACCGGCGCAGGGCCGTGTTCGAGGTGGAGGTGAAGGTGCGCCTGGCGCAGGGCGAGGCAGACAGGTTCCGTGAGCGGCTGCGGCAGGCCGGCGCCCGGCCGCTGGGCGCCCGCGTCGAATCGGACACCTTCTTCCTGCATCCCGGTCGGGATTTCATCGCGACGGACGAGGCGCTGCGGCTGCGCCGTGTGAGCCCCGACGAAGGCGCCGCGTCGCTGGAGCTGACGTACAAGGGGCCACGCGCCGGCGGGGCTGTGAAGGTCCGCGAAGAGCACAACCTGCCCGTCGGCGAGGACCCCACGCCCCTGCTGAGGGCGCTGGGCTTCGAGGCGGCGGCCCATGTGGAAAAGCGCCGCGAGCCGTTCACCCTCGAAGGCGAAGAGGTCGCGGTGACGATCGACCACCTGGACGGCGTGGGCACCTTCGCTGAAGTGGAGGTGCTCGCCGAGGATGCCGGGGCCGCGACGCAGCGGGTGGAAGCCTGCCTGGACCGGTTGGGCCTCGCCGATGCGCCTCGGGTAGACCGCTCGTACCTTCGGCTCTCCCAGGAAGCCCGCGGTGGGGCTACGCGAGGATCGTGAAGGTCGCCTGGACCGGCACGGAGAGGGCGCGGCTGATGGTGCAGGCCTGATCCGTCAGGCGCAGCAGTGTCTCCACCTTCTTGGCCGGCGCCTGGGTGCGCAGCTGGAAGTGCAGGTCGACGCGCTCGATGTCGCTCTTGTCATCGAAGACCATGTCGCCCTGTAGCTCGACCACCTCGACCTCCATTCGGCGCTTGGCTGCCACTTTGACGAGGGTGGAGAGCTGGCAGGCGAGCAGGCCGCCCAGGAGGAGTTCGCTCGCCATGGGGCCCCGGTCGGTGCCGCCGCTGGCCGGGGGCTTGTCCTGCACCATGGTGTGATGGCGGGCGGCGATGTTGGCAGAGACCGCGGACGTGGGGACGGCGGTGGCGGATTCAATCACAGGTCGCCCACGCCGCGCCGGACCTTCACCATTCGGGTCTCGTGCCAGCCGGAGGTGACGCGGAGGTACTTGGGCGCCGCCTCGTCGAAGACCCGGTCGCCGCTGTCGACGCCCAGGCCGCGCAGGCCGATGAGCTTCTCCGGGGGCGCGGCGACGGTGATGTTGTCCCATCCGATGGCGGCCAAGGCGTCCGGGGGCAACACCTGGGTGCCACGGCCGAGCAGCATCCCTTGCCCGCCGATGATGGAGAGCAGCAGACGCATGGGGCGCCCCGCCGCCTGGGCCTCCGCAACGACGCGTCGGACCCCGGCGGCATCCAGGTCGTTGGCCACGATGCGATCTCCGTCAATGGCATCCACGCCGAGCAGTGTCGGTTCGCCCCAGAACTGCCGCTTGACGGCGCGGCAGACGCTCCCGGCCCCGACGAGCCAGACCGCATCCCGGTCCCAGTCCTCCAGCACCTGGTCCACGAGGCCATCCAGGGGTACATCGTGGGTCGTGGCGACCTTGGAGCCCTGCACCGCCGGCGACAGGGGCACCCGCAGCGCCCCCGTGAGCCGCGTCTCCAGGCGCCCGGCGCGGTACGCCTCCTCATCCAGGTCCGTCACGTCCCGCACGGTCGTCGGGAACCCCGCATCCAGGGCGCCCACGAGCCACGCCGCCTCCTGCACGTCATGGGCGAAGACAGGGCTCGTGATCTTCACACCTCCCGGCACGCCCAGACACGGCACGTCGTCCCCCACAGCCGCGGCCACGTCGGTCGCGGTGCCATCGCCGCCCACGAAGACGATGAGGTCCAGATGGCAGGCGGCCAGCTCCCTTGCCGCGCGGCGCGTGTCCTCCGCCTTGGTGTGCCCCAACGCGAACGTCTCCTCCTCAAGGACCACCGCCACATCGGAGGGATCCACGGCGTCGATGGCAGCAGCGCCCAGCACCCCCGGAGGTGCCGTCCAACTCACATCCTCCCCCACGGCGGCCACGAAGGCGCGGGCGCGCCGGAGCGACGTGGAGACTCCTGTTTCTTCCAGGAGAGCCTGGCCGTCCGCGTCACTGCCTTTTCGTCCTGCTGGACCGCCGAGGCCGGCGATGGGGTTGACTACGAGGCCAATCTGAAGTTGATTCATGAACTGTTTCTATGCCTTCGAATTTCCGTCCTTTGTCGCGTCAACACTTAAACCACCGCACTAGCGGCCAGGACTCAATGGGCATTCATGACTCGTTCTCTATGTTATCAGCAATTATTTGTAGCGAAGCACGGAGTTGAGTTCGACCTTCAAAGTCATGCCAATCAACTGCATGGAAAGGTTGAATACGAGCCGGGATCGACACATCCTCTAGTCGAACTGGAATTAGGAAGATTTTTCCTGGAGGTTGTCTTTCCATAACATCAAGCGCGAGACGGACTTCTTTTTGCACAAAACCACTCTTGGTTACGGATTTTTGGCTCAGAAGGGCAACAAACGCGTGCATTTTGGGGATTATCCTTTCAATTTCTTGTTCCCACGTCTGGCCCGGCAATAAATCGTGCTTGTCCAGCCAAGGATCGCAGCCACTTTCGCGCATCCAGCTGTATACTTCGCTGGCTGCTCTCGCATCTTCGCGGGCATGGCATATAAAAACACGAGGAGTGCTTTCGAGTGGGCTCTGCTTTTCCTGAAACACATTCAGTGCATCCGAATTTTGGTTCGAGTCTTTCCGCAGGAATGGTAGACCCGTTCGTTGATTAATATCAACGGAGTATCCAGAAGGAAGTACCGCTGGGGTTCCCACTGCCGGCCTCCGTCGCGCGAAGAAATAGATCTGCTGTTTCCTTCCATCCGCCATGTTTACCAGTCGCGAATAGAGGCCATACGTCCCATTCTTGGTCGTATGCTGATAGTGCATGCAAATTCCAACGATCGTCAGCAAGTAAGCCTTCCTCTTCGAAGGCGTAGATTTATTGCTGCAAGAAAACCATTGATGGTAATCCTAGGCTATTCGTGCTCAATCCTCTCCAACGTGTGCCACCTCAACACGGGCTTCCTGGCAGCCTTCGCTTCGTCCAATCGCCGCACAGGCGTGGTCACCGGCGCTTGCTTCACCTCATGAACCGGTGACAAAGCAATCCCCTTCACCGCGTCAATGAACCGGTCCAGCTCCTCCTTCGATTCCGATTCCGTTGGCTCGAACATGAGCGCTTCCGGGACGATCAACGGGAAGTAGACCGTGGGAGCGTGGATGCCGCGGTCTAGCAGCGCTTTGCCCACGTCACCGGCGGTGATGCCGGTGCGTTCCAGGAGCCCTTCGGCACTGGCGACGAACTCGTGTTTGACGTGGCCCGGGTGGGGGAAGTCGAGGGTGCCTTCCAGTTGGGACTTGACGTAGTTGGCGTTGAGGACCGCGATCTCGGCGGCTCTTCGGATGCCGTCGCCGCCAAGGAGGCACATGTACGTGTAGGCCCGGATGAGGGCGGCGCTCTGGCCGTACCAGCCCTTCAGTTTCCCGATGGACTGGGGGATGTCGAAGTCCACGTCGAAGGCGCCATCGGGGGTCTTGACGACGCGGGGGACCGGTAGGAACGGTTCGAGGAACTTCTTCACGCCCACGGGGCCGCTGCCGGGGCCGCCACCGCCGTGGGGGACGGCGTAGGTCTTGTGGAGGTTGACGTGGACCATGTCGAAGCCCATGTCGCCGGGGCGCGCGATGCCCTGGATCGCTTGCAGGTTGGCACCGTCGTAGTAGAGCAGGCCGCCGGCGTCGTGGACGATCCGCGCGATCTCCTCGATGTCCGCCTCGAAGAGCCCCAGGGTGTTGGGATTGGTGAGCATGAAGAGCGCCGTTCGGTCGCTGACAGCGGCTCGCAGGGCGTCCAGGTCGACGCGGCCGTCGGGGCCGCTGGCGAACTCCACCACCTTGTAGCCGGCCATGCCGGCCGTGGCTGGGTTGGTGCCGTGGGCCGTATCTGGCAAGAGCACTTCGTCCCGGTGGCCTTCGCCCCGGCTCTCGTGGTACGCCCGCGCCAGGAGGCAGCCCAGGAACTCGCCCTGAGCGCCGGCGGCGGGCTGCAGGGTCACGGCATCCATGCCGGTCACCTTGGCGAGCCAGCGCTCCAGTTCGTAGAACACCTCCAGGCTGCCCTGCACCGTGCGGGGGTCCTGGTCGGGGTGGACGAGGTTGACGTGGCTCCAGGCGGCCACTTCGTCGCACACCTTGGCGTTGTACTTCATGGTGCAGCTGCCCAGTGGGTAGAGCGCCGTGTCGTTGCCGAAGTTCTTCTGCGACAGCTTGGTGAAGTGGCTGACCGCCTCCGGCTCCGTGAGGCCGAAATCGGCGCCGGGGTTGTCGTTGCCGTTGTACCGCAACGCCGCGGGCACACCTTCTGCGAGGACATCCGGTTCGTACAGTTCGCCTTGGTGGGCGCCGGTGACCCCGCCGCGCGCCGATTCGACGATGAGCGGCACGTCGTGGGGGATCACCATGGTGGACGACTGGGCCGCCAGCGTGGCGGCGCCGGCCGGGGCCTCCTCGTCGGGCACCACCGGAAGGTCCGTCATGCGGCCACCTTCCCGAGCGCCTCTTCGAGCGCCGTGAAATCACCGGGGGAATGGACAGGCGTCGTGCCCCAGAGGATGCAGTCGGCTAGGTCCGGGTGGTCGCGGCCCAGCAGCAGGCCGCCGTGAACGCCGGCCTCCAGGAGAGCGTCGTGGAACGCCTGCGCCGTCGTGCCCTCGGGGACGCGGGTCACGATCTCGTTGTAGGCCGGGCCCGAAAAGCGCATCTCCAGGCCGGCCGCTTCGAGGATGCTGCGGAGCTTGATGCCGACCTTGACGTTGTGGAGCCCCATGGCGCGCAGGCCGCTGCGGCCCAGCAGGCTCAGGTGGATCGCGGCCTGGTTGGCCATCAGCGTCTCATTGGAGCAGATGTTCGACGTAGCTTTGCTTCGTCGGATGTGCTGCTCGCGCGCCTGGAGCGTCATGACGTAGCCGCGCTTGCCGTTCTCGTCATGGGTGGCGCCGATGAGCCGCCCAGGCATCTTGCGCACCAGCTTCTCCGTGCAGCCGAACAGACCCAGGTGGGGGCCGCCCATGGCCGGCGCGCCGCCGAAGCAACTCGCCTCGCCCACGACGATGTCCGCGCCCAGGAGCCCGGGGGGCGTGGCGATGCCGAGGGTCGTGGGGTCGGTGCCGACGACGAAGAGTGCGCTGGCTTCGTGGGCTGCCACGCCAATCGCCTGGGCCTGTTCCTCCCAGATGCCGAACGGGTTCGGGTTCTCCAAGTAGACGCCGCAGACGTCGCCGGCTGCCAGCTTGGCCGCCAGGTCGTCCAGGTCCGCTTGTCCGGTGGCGTCATCGTAGGCGTAGGTGTCCACCTGGAGACCGGCGCCGCGACCGTAGTTGGCCAGGACGCTGCGCTTCTGCCAACTGAGGGAGGCCGGGATGAGGAAACGGTCTCGCTTGCGGGTGGCGCGCAGACACATCAGGCCCGCTTCGCCCAGCGCTGTGTGGCCGTCGTACATGGAGGCGTTGACCACCTCCATCTGGGTGATGTCGCACATCAGGCTCTGGTACTCGAAGAGCAGTTGCAACAGCCCCTGGCTCACCTCCGGCTGGTACGGCGTGTAGGCGTTGATGAGCTCCTGCCGGTGCGCCACGGCCCGCACGGCCGCCGGGACGTGCTGGGGCTTGCAGCCGCCGCCCAGGAAGATCGGCATGGAGTCGTACGTCTTGTTCTTGGAGAGCGTCTTGCGCAGGCGGCTCGCCAGGTACCGTTCCGGCTCGCCGTCCGGGAGGTCCAGGCCGCTGCCGTCAGAGGGCAGGCGCAGGTGCGCGGGGATGTCCGCAAAGAGCTCGGAGACACTGCCGACGCCCACGGCGTCGCAGAGTTCCTTCTCCCGGTGATGGTTCGGGATCAGGTGCACGACGCGGCGACAAGGATGTTGGTTATGAGGGTGGTGGGGGCGCTACCAGTCGATGACGCGGCCGTCCCGCCAGAACCGGCCGCCCGGGGCCCCCGATGCCAGCCGGCACGCATGGACGATCCCCGCCGCCCCTTCGTCGAGGCTCCGAGGGGCTCCTTGGCCACCCATGTCGGTGCGAACCCAGCCGGGGCAGACGCTGGCCGCGAGGAGTCCACGGGGGCCGTATTCGCCGTGCAGGTAGGCGGTGAGGCCGTTGAGGCCTGTCTTGGTCACCCGGTAGGCGGGGGCTGTGCCACTCATGCCTTCGCCCAGGGCGCCCATGCCGCTGGAGACGTTGACCACGCGGCTACCGGGGCGTTCCAACAGGTGGGGTAGGGCGTGTTTGGTGGCCAGCATGGGGCCGCGGAGGTTGGTGGCCAGCACCGCGTCGAGGCGCTCCGCATCCAGGTTGTGCAAGGCGGTGCCGTGCCAGTCACCGATGCCGGCGTTGTTGACCAGGATGTCGAGGCGGCCGCCCTCGCGTGCCGCGTGGGCTACGGCGGCCTGGATCGACGCTTCGTCCTGTACGTCGAGGGCGACGGGGCGGATCTGGCCGTCCGTGGCCGCTGCGATGCCTTCCATGGTGGCCGGATCGCGGGCGCCGGCGAAGACCGTGGCATCCAGGGCGGCGAGTTCCGCAGCGGTCTGAGCGCCGAGGCCACGGTTGGCTCCGGTGACGAGGGCGACCTGGCCATCGAGTCGTTCCAGCACGCGTGCGTCGACCATACGTGGTCAAGCGTGGGGGTTCAGAAGAAGGGCACGGCCACGTCGGCCGGGGCGTGCTCGGCGTGGGCTTCGGGGACGGCGTCGTGGTGCAGCACGTCCACTTGGTGGTGCACGATGCGGCCTTCCCCAAGGCGCCCGGCGAGTCGCCAGGTGTGGGCGAGGCGGCTGCGACCCATGGGTGTCACCACTGTGGTCTGGAAGCGCACGTGGTCGCCATCGACGTGGATGCGTCCCACCTGCTCGAACCGGGCGCCCCGCAGGCGGTCGGCTTGGCGTAGGGCGGAGCGGCGTAGTTGCGTCCACCCGTGGCGCTCCTTGCCCAGGAAGGTCACCGTGCCGCCGGGAGCGTACAGGTCGAGGAGGCCATACCAGTCCGCGGCGGACAGGGAGCCCATCCAGGCATCCACGAGGCACAAGGCGGCGTCGTGGTCGTCGTGTTCATCGTGCCTCTCCTCCGTGAGGGCCGGTTCCATCAGGTCCATTCAGGTGCCCATGGGGCTGCTGCCCTACACAAGCCTCCCCCACCCATCCACTTGCTTCTCTATAGGCGGGTGCCGTCGTAGGGGCAGAACGTCGCACCGGCGGGGGTAGCGCGCCCACAGGACGGACACGTCGCCTGGGCAGGCGGGTTCCGCGATGTGCCCCATCCTGTCCCACCGCCGATGCCGCCCAAGCCGGCTCCCGCTCCCACGCCTCCTGCGCCGACCTTGCCGTCGCGGTTGCGGCGCAGGTTCCACCGGATGAGCGGCCCGAACAGGAACGGCAACAGGATCAGCGTCCCCGGGATGCCGGCCGCGCGCAGCAGCACCGTCGCGACGAGGCTGACCGCCACGCCCAGCGCGAGCCACGTCACCCAACGGGGTTGCGCCATGGAAGTGCTAGTCGACGGACGCTAGGTAGCCCGCCGCGTCCAGGAGCCCTGCGAGGGCCTCTTGGGCGTCGTCGTCGAGCTTGATCTTCACGAGCCATCCGTCGCCGTAGGGGTCGCTGTTGACCGTCTCCGGCTCGTCGTCCAGGGCCTCGTTGGCGGCCACGACCTCGCCGCCCACGGGCAGGTACACGTCGCTGGCGCTCTTGACCGACTCCACGACGCCGAACTCTTCGCCCGCCGCGAAGCTGTCACCCACGTCCGGCAGCTCCACGTAGACGATGTCGTTGAGGGCCGCCTGGGCGTGGTCCGTGATGCCGATGGTGGCGGTGCCGTCGCCCTCCACGCGGATCCATTCGTGGCTCTTGGCGTAGCGCAGCTCTTCGGGCGCCTCGGACATGGGCGCCGCCAGCCACGCGGGCCTCTTAGCCGCGCCGCCACACGACCGCCGTCGGCCCGGGCGCGCAGGAGACGCGCAGCGAAAACGGTAAGAAGGAGACCCCAGTCGGCCGCCTCCACACCCGGACCTAGTCTAGCCCGGTTAGGCGGGGGACTGTAGATCCTCTTCACGTCGGTTCGAATCCGGCGGTCCGGACTTCCCATCCACCATCCGGCCGAATCGTCGGCCACAGGCGCCAAGAAACGGCCGCCTGGACGGATTGGTTACCCTCTTTTTGTTGCAGCCTGGCTGCGGCGGCTCCAGAGGAAACGAAGCTCCGGCTTTTAAACCAATGGCGGCGCAACTCGATACGGCTAAGAAGGAAAGCCCTCGATGTTGAGGCGAGGGATGCACTGATGCCCTACGAACACACGACGGACAAGGGAACCTACGTCCTCCACACCCGCAAGGTGGAGCTGAAGGGCGGCCGCATGCAGCAGATCTACTTCTTCTCCAAGAAGGGCAACACGCCCAAGAGCGGCGAAGCCGTTGACATGCCCGATGGCAAGGCCGTCGGCATCAACGAGCGCACCGGTCTTCCCTTCCTGAAGAACGCCTGAAGCCCCCGCGGCTTCTTGCTCCTCTTCCTTCCTTTCCTCTCTTCTCTTCTGGACTAAGGTTCGTCGCCGCTAGCCTCGGCTTCCTGTTCCGCGCGGCGCAGCACCAGCATCGTGCGCACCACGTTCACGCAGATGTACGCGGTCAGCAGCAGCGCCGGCAGGATCAGCAGTAACGCCACGTTGACCCGCGCAAGGCCGGCCACCAGGACCACCATCACAAGCCCCCCGACGGAGGCGAGTGCCAGCAGGGGCACGCGGCCGGCGCCGCGGGGGCGCTCCAGGGAGTCCAGGCGGGACACGGGCCGCCCAGCGTTGGGCGTTCTTTAGGGCTTGGCGAGACCGGCCGCCCGGCGGCGGTCCTGGACGGCGGCCAACGCCGCAGCACCCACGGCATCGCCGCCCGCATGGGAGCCGACGAGGAACGCGTGGGCCACCCGGTGGCCACAGGGCAGCAAGAGACCCGCCAGGAGCCCCATCTCGCCCGGGTCCGAGGTCCCTTCGACGCGCCACGCTTCCTCAAGGATCGCTTCGGCGGCGTCGGCGCGCTCTTGGCAGTCGAGGCAGCGGAGCATCTGGGGCGCCTCGATGACGGCGGTCCCCGTGTAGCCGGCGGCGTGGAGGCGGTCGGCGGCGTCGGCCCAGTCGCTCGTGGTCGCGTGCAGGTCTGGCGGGGCCGCGTGGACCCCTTGGTCACCCATACCTCAACCTGTCTCCTTCGAGGCCCATGAAGCTTGTGTCGGTCGACGCGAGGATGCCGCCCGCGGAAGGCCGGATCGACGCCCCCAGCCCCGAGTAGGCCTGGTGGTCCCTCAGCCCCGAGTAGGAGGGACGGACGTCGAGCGCAGCGAGGTGTCCGTCGCTCAGTGAGCGAAGCGAACGGATACTCGCGGGCTCGGGATCACGGACCGCTTCCGCCCCGCCCCGAGTAGGCC
>JBMYRW010000051.1:0-17301 GCA_049602735.1 Thermoplasmatota archaeon | reverse complement strand
ACGATGGAAAGCGGATGGCGTCCTTCGCGCAGCAGCGGCCGTTCTCCGGGTTGGACGTAGTCCACGGGCAGCGGGCGTGGCACGACGGTGCCACCCACCGTCCCGGCTTGAACCGTTGCACCGGGGCGGGAGGCCGAGCCCGTGCTCGCCCCCGCCGGTCCCTTCTTCAGGAGGCCCCGGCTGCCACGCGCATGACCCAGGTCACCGTGAGCGAGCACCAGGCCCTCCTGGCCGAACTCGGCATCGACGCGAACAGCCCCGTCCTTGGCAACAGCGACGGCACCTCCTGGTTCGGCAGCGGCCCGACCCGGGATGTCTTCACGCCCACGGACGACAGCCAGCTCGGCACTGTCCACGACGCCACCACGGACGAACTGGAACAGGCCGTCTCCGCCGCCCACGAAGCGTTCGCCTCCTGGCGCATGGTGCCCGCGCCCGTGCGCGGCGAACTGGTGCGCCGCTGGGGCGAGAAGCTCCGCGAGGTCAAGGAGCCCCTGGGCAAGCTGGTGAGCCTCGAGATGGGCAAGAGCTACCAGGAAGGCCTCGGCGAGGTGCAGGAGATGATCGACATCTGCGACTTCGCCGTCGGTCTCTCCCGCCAACTCTACGGCAAGACGATGCACAGCGAACGGCCGCTGCACCGCATGTACGAACAGTGGCACCCGCTCGGCGTCGTCGGCGTCATCTCCGCCTTCAACTTCCCCGTGGCCGTCTACGCCTGGAACGCTGCCCTCGCCCTCGTGTGCGGTGACACCATCGTCTGGAAGCCCAGCGAGAAGACCCCGCTCACGGCGGTCGCCGTACAGAAGCAGCTCAACGACCTCATGGCGGAGATGGGCTACAAGGGGCTCGCGACGCTCGTGCAGGGCGCCGCCGACCCCATCGGTGAGGCGCTCATTCACGACAAGCGCATCCCCCTCGTCTCTGCCACGGGCAGCTGCCGCATGGGCTACCGCGTCGGCGAGGTCGTCGCCAGCCGCATGGGCCGCACCATCCTGGAACTGGGCGGCAACAACGGCATCATCGTCGCCCCCAGCGCCGACCTGGGCCTCGCCATCACCGGCGTCCTCTTCGGCGCTGTCGGCACCGCCGGCCAACGCTGCACCAGCACCCGCCGCGTCTTCCTCCACAAGAGCCTCGCCGCCGACTTCCGCGAGAAGCTGGTGAAGGCGTACGGGCAGGTGAAGATCGGCGACCCCCTCGACGCCTCCAACCACATGGGCCCCCTCATCGACGAAGGCGCGGTCACCATGTTCGCCAACGCCGTCGCGGCGGCCAAGGACCAGGGCGCCAAGCTCCTGGTGGGCGGCGGAACCCGCCCTGACCTCGGCAAGTGCTACGTCGAGCCTACGGTGTTCCAGGTGGACGGCGACTTCACGGACTTCCCCCTCGCGCAGGAGGAGACCTTCGCGCCGATCCTGTACCTGTTCGAGTACGAGAGCCTCGACCAGGTGCTCGAATGGCACAACGGCGTGCGCCAGGGCCTCAGCAGCGCGCTCTTCACCAACGACATGCGCGAGATGGAGACGTTCCTCTCCCACGCCGGGAGCGACTGCGGCATCGCCAACATCAACATCGGCACCAGCGGCGCCGAGATCGGTGGCGCCTTCGGTGGTGAGAAGGAGACCGGCGGCGGCCGTGAGTCGGGCAGCGACTCCTGGAAGCAGTACATGCGTCGCCAGACGAACACGATCAACTGGGGCACGGACCTGCCGTTGGCCCAGGGTATCGAGTTCGACCTGTAGGGGTCCTAGGCTTCCGGCGAGTCCTCTTCCTCTTCGCCCTCAGGGGCTTCGGGCAGCGGCGCCATGATCGTCATGGTGTAGCTGACGGAGCCGGCCGGGTCTTCGACGGGGATGCAGACGTGGAAGGACGCGGCGCCACTGGGCACGGTACCAGAGTCGCCGCTGGCGGCTTCCATGACGTTGCCGTCGCCGTCGTTCCAGACCGGGTAGGAGTCCGGGTGGTCGGACTCGTAGCTCCACTTCCAGCCGGTCACGTCGGCCAGGTCGTGCGTGTCGCTGTCGCAGAAGATCGCCAGGCGGCCGGCGGTGCCTTCGTAGACGTAGGGCTCGGGGAGTTCCTCCAAGGGGGCTTCATCCATGGTGGGCGTCGTGTCGGCCGGTTCCGGGTCGTCTTCGTCGATGCAGCCGGCCATGGCGGTCGTGGCGAGGGCGGCAAGGAGCAGCAGCGTCGTGGCGATGCGCATGCCGGTAGCTCCCGCTACCCAGGGTTGACCTTTGCGGCGGGGTCATGAAACCGTGTCCGTGGCTCAGGAGCGTTGGCGGCGGCGCAGGGCGGCCATGCCAGCGAGACCCACCAGGGCGGCCATGAGGCCCAGGCCAGGGGAGTCTTCGCCCTCGTCGGCGTCGCCGGCATCCAGGAGTGCGGGCTCTTCCTCGCTGCGTTGTTCGGGCAGGAGGTCGGCCATGCTGGGCGCCGCGGCCGGCAGGTCGATCGTGCCGGTCAGGCGGTCGCCGGCCTTGCTCAGCGTCGACGTGGCGAGCGTGCGGCCCCACTTGGCTTCGGGGTGTTCGCGCTTCTTCCATTCCAGTTCGACAGGGATGTCGCCGGCGGCGAAGTCGCCTTCCACGGTGTACGTGCGGACGTCGCCGGCGGGCAGTTCGCCGAAGCTGACGGCCTGGCCAGCCACCGTGAGAGCGCCCTGGGTGAGGTTGCCGTAGCCCTGGTTGTGGACGGTGACCTCGAGGCGGCTACCGGTGCCTTCGATGGCGGTGACGACGGGGTGGGCGCCGTACTTCTCCACGTGGAGGAAGGCGTGCATGACGCCGCGCCAGCTCTCGATCTCCTGTTCGCGGGGGTCGCCGGTGATGACCGGTTGGCCCCACAGGGAGTAGGCGCCGCGGCCGCTCATCTCGTAGCTCCAACTGCTGGCGCCCAGGAGGCCGTACCCTTCGTCGGCGGTGGTGCCGCTGGCGGGGTAGATGGTGCTCCAGATCTGCCCGCAGTCGCTGCGCACGTCGGCGAAGACCACGTCGCAGATCTGGGTGAACATCTGGTCGTCCACCGGTTTGCCCAGGTGTTCGGCGCCGAAGGGGTGGAGCCAGAGGTTGCCGCAGCAGTGGATGGAGTTGACGTAGTCGGCGTCGATGTTCGAGAGGAGGTTGATGACGGCCTGGGTCTCCGGTTCGCTGGCCGGGTAGGGGCCGGGCCAGTTGACGCCGGGCAGCTCGTCGACGGTGCCCCATGTGGCAGGGAAATTGCGGTTGACGTTGACGGTGATGGCGTTGATGCGGCCGAAGGCGTGGCTGCCGTCCGGGTTCACCATGGGCAGGATGAACGTGTGGCGGTTCTCGACGATCCAGCGGGCCGTCTCGTTGGTCTCGAACTCGTCAAGGAGGAACTGGGCCCATTCGGTGACGAAGTAGACGCCGCTGTACTCGTTGGAGTGGGTGCCGCCGTCGAGGTAGACCACTTCGCGGCTGTCGATGGGGACGCGGTCCGGGTTGCCGAAGTCGGCGATCTCCAAGTAGTACAGGTCCAGGCCGGCGTGGCTCTTGCCGGCGGAGTGAAGGCGGGCCAGGTCGGGGTAGTCGGTGGCCAGGCGCTGCAGCTCCGCCACGAGGATCGGGTAGTACGGGTAGACCGTCAGCCCGGCGAGCTTGTTGATGGGGTCGGCCTGGGCCTGCGCCACAAGACGGGACACTTCGGGGTTCTTGTCGATCCAGTGCTGGTAGACGAACGGCGTGATCTCGCCGTCGACGCCGATGGGGTAGCCGCGTTCGGACTCCACGCCGAACTCGGCCGAGGCGCCGGGCAACAGGAACAGGGCGACGGCGAAGGCCGCAGAAGCTCGCATCATGGGCGCGCGAGCCGAGGTCGGCTTCTTGACGTTTGGCGAAGACGGACTGACGCACGGGGCTCGTGACCGGGCGCCGTTTCTCTTGCACCTCACGAGAAACAGGCCCGAAACAGGCGGGGGAGAGGCCGAAGTTTGCAGCGCCCCCAGCGGCATACTTAATCATGCTCCAAGGAGTTCCTTGTTTCGATGGAGTTCGCCACACCTGGCCGCCCTGTCTCTGCCCACGCCGCCTGGCGTCCCTTGGCCATCGGGGGACTGGTGGCGGGGGCGGTGTTCCAGCTGCTGGACGTGATCAGCACATACCTGGTCCTGGCGGCCGGCGGCGTGGAGGCGAACCCGATCAGCCGGGGGCTCATGGAGTCGGCCGGGATGGAGGCCTGGATCGGGTTGAAACTGGTGATCGTCGCCAGCTTCCTCGCCCTGGTGCCTTTCGTGCGGCGGTCCTCGGAGCGTGATCAGGCGACCGTGGCCGTGCTGGGGGCGCTCGCGGCGGGGCTGATGGCGGCCGTGGTGGTCAACAACGCGGCGATCGTGCTGCTCGTGGCCGGTTAAGAGGCTCCGTGCCGGCGGGCCCACGCGGACAGGGCGGGCAGCGTGCGGGCGGTGAACTCGCGGCGCAGGGCGATCTGCTCCTTGGCGCGGCCGAACGCCTGTTGGCCGCTGGCCCCGAGCTGCTTGTCGAAGAACGCCACCATCTCCTCCTCCAGGTCCACCGGCAGGCCGCCCGCTGCCTCGACCAGGATGCCGACCCAGGCCTCGCCGAGGCGCTCCTTCAGGTCATCCCATTCCTTGGTGAGGAACGCCCACGCGGCGCGCTGGCTGTGAGGCTCGATCAGCATGAGGCGCAGGACCGGCCCGACCGCCTGCTGCGGTAGGCTCTCGTCGGCCAGCAGCCCCAGCACCCGGTCTACGAGAGCCGGGTCACGGAACGCGGGGAACGTGTACGTGTAGCGCTCCGTCTCCTGGGGAGAGGCGCCCCCGTCACGCCGTGCCAGGTACGTGGCCAGGTGGGCTTCGAAGTGGGCCTCGTCGCCGGCCAAGGCGCTGGCGGAGACCGCCACGCCGGCCAGGTCCGAATCGACCTGGGCAGGATCGTCGCGTTCGGCGGCGGCGAGGGCCCGGGCATGGGCCAACGCTTCGGGGTCGCGGGCGATGCCGGCCGCAGCGCGCAGCAGGGCCGCCTGGCGTTCGCGCTCAGGGGCGCTCTTGCCGCTGGCCTCCAGGTCCACGGGGAGGGCTTGGGCGATCCAACGGCGCATTCCCGCGAGCGCCTCGGCTTCCTTGTCCCCTTCCCGTTCGAGCATGCGTTCGAGGTCGCGCGCCAGGGCGACCACGTGGTCCACGACGGCGAAGTGGTCGTCGGGCCGGGCCAGGTCCTCCAAGAGGTCGAGGAAGGCGGCCATCTCCTGGCGGCCGCAGCGCACAAGGCCCCATTGGTCCCGCAGGAGGCCGATGCGTTCGGCGGGGTGGAGCCGCGCGGCGTGTCGGCGGGCGCCGGCAAGCAGCCCCGCGTCAGGGGCCACGCGGTAGAAGCCGACCCCTTCCCCGTTGCCCGCCAGCCACTTCAGCGTCCCTGCAACAGGCAGCGCGACGGTGCCCTCGGCCTCCGTGAGGAGGTGGCGATGTTCATGGATGCCGGCGTCGTCCTCGTAGCGCAGCACCAACGGGACCTGCCAGGTGTCGGCGGGGGCGTCCCCGGGGCTCAGGCGGGCCCGTTCTTGCCGCAGCGTGAGCGTGCCCGTGGCCGCGTCGAAGCCCATGTGGACGAGCGGGTGGCCGGGTTGGGTGATCCAGCTCTCCATGATGGCCGCGACGGGTTGGCCGCTCGCCTCTTCCAGGTGCTGCCAGAGGTCGGCGCCGCGGGCGTTGGACTCGCCGAACGCCTGCATGTAGGTGCGCAGGCCGGCGCGGAACGCCTCCTCGCCCAGGTATGCCTCCAGCATGCGCATGACGGCGCTGCCCTTGCCGTACGTGATGGCGTCGAAGAGCTCCTGGGCCTCCTCCGGCGTCTGGACGGGGTGGTAGATGGCGTGGGTGGCGTCGAGGGCGTCCGTGGCCAGGGCGCCGCCGGTGCGCCCCTCGAAGTCCATCCAGACCTCATGGGACGGTTCCAGGGCATGGACGGCCTTGTGGGCGATCCACTCTGCGAACGCCTCGTTGAGCCAGAGGTCGTCCCACCAGGCCATGGTGACCAGGTTGCCGAACCACATGTGGGCGAACTCGTGCGCCACCACCAGGTCCACCTGCTTGAGCGCCCGCCAGCTCGCCTGCTCCGGGTCCGCCAAGAGGAGGCTCGGCCGGAACACCACGAGGCCCGGGTTCTCCATGGCGCCAAAGGAGAAGCTCGGCACGGCGACCTGGTCGTAGTGGCCCCAATGGTAGTCCACACCGAAGTAGTCCTCGTACCACGCCTGCAACCGCACGGCGAAGTCACGGGAGTGGACGCCGAGGGCCTCCTGGCCATCCAGGGCCCAGACGCGGTGCGGCGCCGCCGTCGCCCCGGCAGCCTCCGCCGGCTCGGTGCCTCCGAACGCCCCGATGCAGCACGCGATGAGGTAGCTGCTCATGGGCGGCGTCGTAGCGAACCGCCACGTCGTCATCTCCGGCGCGCCCTCCACGCCCTCGGCAGGGCCCGAATCCTCCAGGCGGCCGTTGGCAAGCACCTGCAACCCCTCGGGTGCCGTGATCGTCCACGCCCACCGGGCCTTGAACAAGGGCTCATCGAAGCACGGCACGATCGCCCGCGCATCCGTCGCCTCGCATTGGGTCGCCAGACACTTGCGGTCGCCGTCAACGGAAAGGTACAGCCCCGCCATCGCCTGGCCCACCTGGCCCGCATAGTGAAGCTCCAACGTCGCCGGCCCCGGCGCGGCCTCCTCGCCCGAGGGCAGCCGCAACAGGAGGCGCTCCGCCTCTTCGTCCACTTCCACGGCCAACTCCAGGACGCGGTCGCCCTGCTCCAACAAGGCCGTCGCCACGGCGAGGCCGCGGCCGTTCACCGTCACGACAGTCACCGCTTCCCGGATCTCCACGTCGATCCGGACGCTGCCGGCAAAGTCGGGCCGCTCCGGGTCCGCGGTCAGGTGCAGGTCATAACTTCGCGGCACGACCGAGGTCGGCAGACGGTGGGCATCCGGCATGGCGGAGCCGCGCAGGCGGGACTCCTGCAAGAAGGCGGCGGTGGCAGGCAAAGGCCTGCGCAACCACCATATGGGGCACGCCCATCGGGTGCGCATGGACCATCGGGGTTGGTTGCTCGCGTCCCTTCTGATCGCTGCCTCCGGGTTCGCCGCTGCGGCGCCCATCGAAGGAGGACCTGATCCCTACACCTTGAGGATCGGCGAAGATGAACGGCCCGCGCTCTGCCAAAACGCACCCAGCGCTTTCCGGAACTTCTGCGCCGACACCCAACCCCGCCAGTACGTGAGGGCCGTGCCAGGGATGAGAGATGAGGATCTCGAAGCGTTCACGGGTTTCCGTGAGCCGGTCTCGACCCTGCGGCCTGGCTATGTGGATGCCGGGGCCTGCGTCCCCGGCTTTGTCCTCGTGCTGCCCCTCTGCCCTGCCTGGGACAATGCCTTCCTCGACCCCGATGGCAACCGCACCGGCGCGATCGGTCGCTCGGTGCTGCTGCCGGATGGCGAGACGTTGTTCGTCGTCCGAGATGTGCAGTGCCTCCCGATCTGTTATTTCCAGCGCGACCCCGCCGGAGTCCTCGAGCGGTGGGATGCATCCACTGGCATCCTCGAAGCGTCCGTGCCCCTCGCGCCGTTCCTGGACGGCGGGCTGGTGCAGGAAATGTACGTGAACGCCGCCGCCGATATCGTCTACCTGCGTGTCTACCGCGGCGTCGACCCGGCCCCTGCTGGTGGCCAGATCCGAGGTCTGATCGCCATCGATGCCGCGACGATGACCGTCCTGGGTGAACTGGATGCGGCCGAGGGATATCCGCAGACCCTTCACCAGCTGCCGGACGGCGACCTCATCCTAAGCTCCAGGATCGCGGGGACCCATCTCAACTTCCCCGCTTCGCTGCTGCGCGTCGATGCGACCCTGACCGATGTCCGATGGCGCATCGATTCGACCGGCTACAACGACCCCTGGTGCTGCGGTGGGAACGTCTACCTCTTCGACGGCCTTGTGATCCAGTACCTCCAGGGCCGGCTCGTGGTCCGCGACCAGGACGATGGTTCGGTCCTGCGCACCGTCGGGCCCTTGGGCAGTGCCTGGGGTCGCCACGACTTCACGCGCGGACATGATGGCCGGTTCTACTACACCGTCAGTGGATCCCATGGTCCCATGCTCTTCGCCACGATCGACAGCAGCCTCTCGACCGTCTTGACCCAACGCTTCACGGATGTGACCGGCGTCAAGGGCAACACGGTGAACACGGATCTAGGCCACATGGTGGTCTGGACGAGTGACCATATCGCTGCCTTGGACCTGGAGCGGCGGGGAGAAGTGGTCTGGGAACGGCGCGTTGGAGGAGAAGATCTCGATGGTGCCGGGACCATTGATGTCACCTACGACCCAGAAACAGGCGGCTATCTCTGGACGCTCTTCACCGATGCGTCCGGGTCGCCACGGGTCGAACTCCTCCAGCCCTGGACAGGCATCCCGCTCGCCGGCAGTTCGGCCACCCTGGCGCGGGCTGACGCCGAACTGTGGCGGGCCTTTGGCGACATCCAAGTGGATGTGGATCTGCGACGCTTGATCATCGCGGGTGCTGCGTACGAGCTGTCCGAGGAAGGGGACTTGATCCCTGAGGCGCGCATCGTGACCTTCCACTTGGGCCCAGCGCCGCTCGTGCGGACCTGAGACGCCCAGGCTCGTCCCTATTCCTCTTCATCCCCGTACGGCGGCGCCGTCTCTTCGGCGAAGATGTCGAGTTCGCCCCATTCCTTGGTGTAGGCGGCGACGTGGATGCGGTTGCCGCCGCGCAGCAGATGGCCCTTGAAGCTCAGGGTCACCTTGTCGCCCTTGGCGAAGCGGAACGGATGGTCGCGGCTGATGGCGGCCAGGTCGACGCCCGTATCAGCGGCGACAGCGGCGGGGTCGTGGCGGATGCCGTTGATGACTATGTCCGGCGGGCTGATCAGCGTGGCCGTCCCCAGTGGGTTCTGGAGGGCGAACGTGAAGCCACCATCGTCGGTGGCCCGGAGGCTGCCGCGGGCGTACAGCTTGCGCAACAGGAAGGAGGGGAGACCCACGCCGGGACGAACGTGGCCGGCTTCTTGGGGGCTTCGGCGCATCTCTGCCAGCGTCGACTACTGGCAGGGCATCACCGGGCTGGGCAGGCGTCTGCCTGCGCGGCCGTTTAATGTTGGTAGACGGTTCCGACTGACGCATGAAGGCTCCCTTGGCGACCGGAATGGTGTTGCTCCTCTTGGCAACGGGGCTCGGACAGGCACAGCCGAACGAGTTGTGGCACGACGCGAACGAGTTGGTCGAGGAAGCAAACGCGATGGCCGCGAACCTGTCGTGGGAGGGCCTGATGATGCAGGCGGGGCAACAGCTCCCCTGTGGCTCTTTCGGCCCCCTACCGGTGGACGAGCCGCTTTGCCCCCTCTGGCAACAGGACGATATTGGGCGAGGCCGCCTCATCGGCGACCCTCCGATGTTGGCGCTTGGCGGCGAGACCCTGGTGTTCCTGACTTCCGCCTGTGATTCTTGCACCCCCGAAACGTGGGATCTTGGCTTTCCGCTTCGCGCCTTTGATGTGACAACGGGCGCGCTGCAATGGGAAACGGACGTCACGACCGAATTCGGTGCCTGGGGCTTTCTGCATCAGGTGGACCTCTCGCCCGAAGGCCAGGAGATCTACGTGACCGCGCTCCTTTGTGGTCGGCCGTACCTTGAATGCATCCTTGACCCGGACGAACCTGGCCCCTTCACCTATGATCGGTTCATCATCGATGCAACCACGGGCGACGTCCTGGAGCGCCGGGCGCTTCCCATCGACCTCTTTGACCCCGACCGGTCCCTTGTACGCTTCACGTTCATCTCAAAATATGACTACATCTACGAATATAGACTGGGCAATTGGCCCCATTTCGGGCCGAGCTTCTTGGAGCGGCATAACCTCTCATCCTCGGCCGTGCTCTGGCAACAACAACTGACCACCGAAGAAGCACGGTGTTGTCGGGGCAACGCATTGCATCAGGGCGAGCACCTTGTCAGGTTCCGCAGTTCTCAGTACTCCAACGGTCCGGGATCGAACGGGGTCAACGTGCGCTCCGTGGAAGATGGCTCGTCCATCGGTCTGACTCGCGGCGACGGATGGCCGATCTCCGCCGAGGCGGGCGAGCGCCTCATCTTGTCCGATTCTGGGCGCTACGATCATCGCGACATCATCAACGTGATCTCTGCCGATGGAACCCAGCTGGAGAGGGAGTTCGCCGTGCCTAAGATCAACGACGCCAAGGTGTTCCATGATCGCGGCCTCGCCGTCTTCGCGGTCGCCAATTGCAGTCGCGACCCCTGCATCGAAGCCGCCATCGAGGTCCGACGGCTTCCATCAGGGTCGCTCGTACGTTCGCATGAACTGGTGGACCTGGACGGCGTAACGCTGATTCCCCATGCCATCGAATGGGATGAGCGTCGCCAGGTCCTCTACGTCAGCGCCGTCAAGCCTGCTAACGAAGTGCCGGAACAGCACGTCCTGCTGGCCTTGCATGCGCGAGTTTTGGGTTGGAGTGGGGTCGGTTCGGTCGACCTCGGTCCTGTTGGGGTCGGTACGCGTTCCGGCCTTGAGCTGAGTCAATCGCGCGTGCGCGAGCTGGATGCGACGCGGATGCTCCATCGAGCTGATCTGCACTGGATCGACCAACAGCAGGCGCTGGTCCATACCGCCAGACTGCTCCCTTCGGCGGGGGAAGGCCAGCGGGTGCTCGTGGAGAGGCTGCAACCGGTGCAGGATCTGACAGGACCGCTCCCGTAGCGCGCTCCAGTCGGTGGAACCCGGCGCCGTCGCGCCTAGACCTCGTCCGCCGCAACGTGCGCCGCGGCCTCTTGGTGGTCGTGGTCGTCCGGTTCACCCGTGTCGGCCTGGCCCCGTTTGTAGTAGTAGAGCGGGATGCAGGCGAGGGTCAGGAACGCCATGATGATGATGGCGATGACGGCGGCCTGGAACATCTCGTAGCTGCCACGGATGGCGCCACGGGTGAAGATGAAGAACGCCACGGCGGTCGTGAACGCGGAATAGACGACCGCCTTGCCGACGGTGCGGAACACGAAGGTCGGGCTCGACTGTTTCTCCAGGTTCC
The DNA here is from genome assembly GCA_049602735.1 of Thermoplasmatota archaeon. Classification (GTDB taxonomy): domain Archaea; phylum Thermoplasmatota; class E2; order JACPAO01; family JAHFTW01; genus JBMYRW01. Next base: position 6,213 of record JBMYRW010000051.1, on the reverse strand, counting down.
ACGTCAGATGCACCGCGTAATCACTGCCTAAACTCGTGATGAACGCGATGGGGATCATGAAGATGAACGCCAGGTCGATGTCCACAGCCGGCATGGGCAGGGCGCCCAGCCACCAGATGAACGTCAGGATCATGGGTGTGATCGTGGCGGCCACCGCGCGGATGCTCTTGGTGAACAGGCCCACGAGGATGGAGACGATGATGAGGCTCACGATGCTGCTGAGGGTCAGCCAGAAATTGGTGTAATCATTGTATTTCTTGATGCCGCTGAGCGTGCCGAAGTAGTGGTTGTCGGTCGCCTGCGGGTCGGCGGCCTCGAGGACGCCGGCGGAAGCGGCGTCGGCCTTCTCGGTGGCCTCCTGGTCAATCGGGATGTTGACGAACGTGAGGGCCCACGCGATGGAGTAGCTCTCGTCCATGAACGTCAGGAACAGCGGCTTCCATTCTTCGCGGCTGATCATGTCATCATACGCCGCCTTGACGTCCGCGTCGGTCCAGTCGGCGATGAGCCCGAAGTCGTTGTCGTATTCGGGGTCGAGGCCGCAGGGGGCGCCTTCGGGGAAGTCGCCGCAGGGCAGGAACTGGCCGCCTTGCACGATGCCGTTGAGGAGGCCGGGCGTGGCGCTCTGCAGGCCGTCCTTCAGGAGGGCGTAAAGGTTGAGGATGAAGGGCACGGAGTTGACGGCGCCGCCGCTCGCTTGCACGAAAGGATCGGCCACCATCGCCTTGTGGATGGCGATCATGTCGTCCACGGCCGCCTTGGTGGCAAGTCCGCCGGGCTCCTTGGCCTTGGTGATGATGGTCTCCTGGCCGGGCGCCTTGATGACCACTTGGAACCGTTCATACATGTCGAGCATGTGGGCGCGGTCTTCCTTGTGCGTCCAGAGCTCCTTCTGGGGCAGGTTGACCTCGACGGTACCGATGACGTACTCGGTCTTCGGGATGAAGGCCCCGAACGCGATGGTGCCGATCAGCAGCACGACGATGACCGGGGCCTTGTTGTGGCCGACGGTGCGCGCGATCTTGCCCACGATGATGCTGGGGCGGAAGACCTCCCTGGATTCATTGCGCACCGACAGCTCCAGCAGGGCTGGAAGGAGGGTGATGCTGAGGGTGAAGACGCTCAGGATACCCAGGATGGTCGCCGTGCCGATCTCGACGATCATGGGGCTGGTGGAGGTGATCATCACCACGAAGCCGGTGATCGTGGTGAGCGTGCTGATGAAAAGGGCGACGGCGCCACGGCGGCCGATGAGGTCGAACGCCTCCTCCGACGACGCGACGTGACTCCGTTCCGTCCCGAACTCGTTCACGATATGGATCACGTAATCCACGCCCACCCCCAGGAGCAGAGGGAACATGGCCATGGAGACGAAACCGATGGAGACGCCGCCGAGCGTCATGCCGGCCAGTGTCCAGAGCAGGATGATGGCGACGGTGCTGACCCCAATGGCGGCGCGCTTGGCGTTTCGGAAGAGCAGCAGGAGCGTGAGGGTGAGGAAGCCGAACACGGCGGCGATGAAGATGCGGCTCTCGTCCTCGACCTGTTCGTCGATGCGGTAGATCCACGACTGGACGCCCCAGGAGTCGAAGTACTCCTCCTTCCAGATGTCGACGGTCTTGGGGCCGTCGGCGGTGGCCGGCATCGCCCGGTAGTCCGCGATGATCTCGTTGATGAGCCCGCCCGTCTCCTTCTTGGAGAGGACGCTGGTGTCCGGGTCGTAGATGATGAACATCACGGCCGCGGTCTTGTTGTCGTCGTAGTAGAGGGAGATGGCGCCGGTGCTGTCGGCGGCGGCCAGCAGCTCTTGGGCAGTGTTGTGCTGGGCCTCGTCAGGCGCCAGGCAGAAACAGCCGCCGGGGAACTGCTTGTAGATGAGTTTCTCGAAGAACGGGAGGCTCGTGTGGCTGATCACCTTGTCCACGCCGGCCCGTTCGGCGAACTCCGCCTTGACGTAGGTGAAGAGCTCTTCCTGGGCCCGCAGGGACTCCATGGACGTGATGTCGTCCACGGCGATCATGGGGCAGGCGCCACCGAGGCCGAGTTGGTCCTGTCCGTTGCACCGTGGATCATCGGCATCGGGTGCCTGGGCGTTCTCCTTGAGTTCAAAATAGACGATCTCGGAGTTGACGCCGGCGACGTTGGCGCGCAGCTCGCGGAAGAAGTTGGCCTGTTCGTCGTACGTGGCGAAGTAACCGGATTGGATGTCGGTCTCCACGTTGGGGTCGACCGTCAGCAGGACGGCGATGCTGCCGGCGGTGATGAGCGCGACGACGCCGACCACCAGCCAGGCCCGCCGTGCCGACCAGCGCATCGTGTGCGAGAGAGCGTTCTGGACGCGTTCACCCAGGTCCATGGCCACCACCGCGCACCAGAGGCGGCGACGGTTTAGGCGTTCTCGTCACGCCCCTTGGGCCTCTGGTCGGGGCGCCTGCCGAGGCTTCAAAAGGCCCGGTTCCACAGGAAATGAAGGGGTCGACAATAGAGTTGCCCACTTCGCAAGAGATTTCCTTCACAGCCACCCCTCAAGCGCGGGCGGGGCGTCATTTTCCACAGGAAATGAAGGGGTTGCGACGAGTTTCAGGATTGTTCCTTACAACCTGCCTCTGAAGTCGGCTTCGGCGCCGTCAACCATTGCACCATGATGCTCCGAGGGGTGGCGTGAAACAGTTGCTGCGTGGCGACGCGGGCAGGCCTTTCGGACTCGGTTCCAACGAAGACTGTCCACGCTTGGCAAAGGATGCACCTTGGACCGACGGGCTGCTCCAGTCACGGACCCAGCCATCGCATCGTGCCATCTCATCGATGTCCAGAACCGTCGCTGCCAGGGTCCAGCTACCGGCTACGGCGAGCCCCTGGAGCTCCAACCGCCACGGCCCTGGCTCGCCCATGCAGAAGGTCACACCCGGCAAGCCTTCCAGGCTTTCGGGTCGTTCGTAGCTGCCTGAAGGTCCATGCCAGACAGCCGTCGCCGCGTCTGCGATATCCAGACGCGCCAGGATCCCTTGTTCCATCTGCTCTCCCCACCAAAGGGCCCCAGCGGTGAGATGGTTGGCCGAGACCTCATAGTCGCCTTGGAACCGGCTGGGACCGTCCAGGCACCAAGCGCGCCCACTCTCCATCCTCATCATCGGTCCTTCGGCGAGGGCTTCGGCCACCGAATCCAGGCCAGGGCCGACCTGGTCATGGAACAGAATGACTGGCGGGACCATCGCATCCATGCCCAGAGCGATGCCACCATCCGACGAAGTCCTGACCCACCAGTTGGTCGAACTCCAAGTCGTGCCGGCGTCGCTCTGGGCGCCGATGAACGTCCCCCGATGGGCTGCGATCGGCCATGATGCGCCTGCGCCGAGCCAGCCGTCCTGCAAAGCCGCCCCGGCACAGGCCACCGAATCTTGGGTCCAGATGCCCCTGATGTTGGCGAACTGGATGTCCAGGTCCAGGCCGTAGAATCCGGGCCCTTCCTTGGAGAGCATCTGCCATGTCCCTTGTGGCACGGGCAGCACCGTGCCGGGCTCGATCGGCTCTGGCCCGAGGGCCGCCGGCGGTGCCTCCGCGAGGCAGCCCGCCAGCATAGCCGTGGCAAGCATCAGCACGACCATCGTCATCATCGGCGCGGCGGACGCGCGGCGTAGCATCAGGTGCTCGAAGGGGCACGGGTTTCTTGAGCCGTTCCGGCGCCGTCTGACAAAGTACCGGCATGGCTGGGCGTCATGAAATCCACCAAGGTCCCGCGCAGGCTCTTGAGGTCCACGATCGGCATACGGGCCGGATCGGGGGTGAAGTTCAGCATCTTCTGGTAGGACGTCTGGGACTGCCAGGTGCCGCAATTGATGTTCAGCACGCCACGATAATTGCGCAGCCCCGGTACGTGGACATGGCCCGTGACAAACAGGTCAGGCACCTCGTCGATCACCAGGTAGTCATGGTGTTCAGGGGCCACCGGGGTCCGTTCGCCGTACAGGGGCGCCATGTGGCGGCACTCCAGCATCTGCTGCATGGTCGGCAGCGGGTCTTCGTAGTCGAGCTTGCTCACCGTCGTGGCGAAGTCGATGAGGCTGAAGCCGTGGTACCCCAGCGTCAGGGCGCCGTGCAGCTTGAACCAGGCCGGGTTGGCGACGAAGTGGGTGTCGTGGCGGTCGAAGCGCTCCCGGACCTCCTGGCTGAAGGCCGGCTGGGGCTCGGCGGGGCGGGCGGCGTCATGGTTGCCGGGCTGGATGACCACCTGGAGATGGTCTGGGAGGTCCTCCATCCAGTGGCCGAACGCCTCGTACTGGTCGTAGATGTCCCCGATGGTCAGCTCGTCCTGTTGGCCGGGGTAGATGCCGATGCCGTCCACCAGGTCGCCCGGCATCACGAGGTACTTCACGCGCCCCGCCGCCTCCCGTTCGCGCCGGGTGGCGCCGTGGCCGGAGAGCCAGCGCAGCATGGAGGCCCACTGGTCGGAGAGGAACGTGTTGGAGCCGACGTGGATGTCGGAGAGGAACGCCGCCGCAAGGGGCACGTCGGCGCCGCGGTGGCCTTCGCGGGGGTGCTGGCGGGGGATGTCGGGGCGGATGAGGCCGTCGGCGAAGATCAGGTCGCCCTTGTTGGTCGCCTGGCCGGTGAGGCCGATCACTTCGTCCTGCACGAGGCTGTCCGCCATCGCGGTGAGCTGCGTCTCGTCGGCACGCACGATGGCGGGCAACGTCCCGGTGCTGTCTTCCAGTTCGATGCGCCGGTGGCCGTTCTTGGTGGTCGTCACCTTGCCCACCATGCCGATGATCGCCACCTCTTGCTGACCGGGCCGCACGCGCTCGATGGGCACCGCGTTGCGCAGTTCGCGGCGCTGGCGCAGCATCTTGCTGATGCGCTCGTAACGGTCCTGGAAGTAGTCCACGAAGTCGCCCGTGGCGCCCTCGCAGGTGGAGTTGCCCGTCATGTCGGAGACGATCGTCAGGCGGCCTTCGTGGTCGGCGGCCAAGGGGCGCCAGTCGCTGCGGGGCACCACCGTGAACGCTTTGGCCTCCTCGGCGGCGCTCAGCTTCGGGGCCTCGTCGGCCAGGGCGAGCTGGTCATCATGGTCGCCTGCGGCTTCGTCCTCCTCGTCCGCGTCCCGCGCCGGGCCGCCCCCGTCATAGATGGCCGCCGCCGCGCGCCGGAGGGCCTCCTTGCGCCCCGCCTCCGCCTCAGGGCTGGGGGCCAACTGCACCGGCGATGCGGCCGGTTGGCTCACCCGCTCCCGTAGCTGCTCCTCCAGGCGCAGGAACAGAGGCGCGTCGAAGTGGAACGGCACCTCCGCGAGGTCGCCGAGGACCGCCTGCACGCGGGCGAGGCCGTCGCCGTCCACTTCCAGGTCCGCCAAAAGCTCCGGGTCCACGAGGGCGCCGTGACGCTCGAAGAGCGCCACCAGTTCCCTGCGTGCGACCGGTTCCGCGGACACGTCGCCGGCCACCTCGGCGCCCGTCATAAGGGTGCGTCGGACGCAGCGGGCGCAGCGAGCGCGGCCTGCACGGCGGCGATGGAGCGCGGCAGGTGGGTCGGCGTCAGGAAGTGGTCCGCGCCGCCCAGGATGTGCCACTGGACACGGGGGAACGCGCCGGCCAGCTCCCGCGCGGCCGCCTGGGGCACCAACTCGTCCTCGCTGCCGTACACGAAATGGACCGGGCAGGCCACCTCAGGGGCCACCAGCACAGGGCGCAGGTCACTGTCACGCACCGCCGCCGGCGTCGCGACCAGGACGAGCAGGGGGGGCCGCCGCTGGGCGGCCAGCGCCGTCGCCACCGCCCCGCCGAAGCTGAAACCCACTACCGTCGGCTCGCGCCCGGCCTCCGCAGCCAGGACGTCGTAGACGGCCAGGGCGTCCTCCAGCTCACCGTTGCCCCGGTCATACGTCCCCTCGGAGCGCCCGACGCCACGGAAATCGAAGCGCACCACGCGCCGACCGTCCGCCGCGAGCGCCTTGGCCAGGTCGTAGATCAACCGCGTCCCCATGGAGCCCCCGTGGAACGGGTGTGGGTGCAGGAGCAGCACCGGCGGGCCGTCCGGCGGGCCGTGCCAACGGCTGTCGAGGGTGCCGGTTGGGCCGATGATGCTTCGGGATTCTACGCTAGGCATGTGGCCTCGTTCGGCGCACTTCGCGCGCCTCCGCCCCGCTGGCACCCGGCTACGCCGGCCACCCGCGGGTCCGGCCTGCTTCGCAGGCCTCGCTTGGAGCACTGCGTGCTGTCA
>JBMYRW010000050.1:0-17363 GCA_049602735.1 Thermoplasmatota archaeon | reverse complement strand
CACCATTTCAGCCAGGTGATTGCCGACCCGGAACAGGAAACCGATGCGGCCCAGGGCGCCGATCAGGAGCTCCATCAGCAGGTAGATGATGAAGCCGATGCCACCGATGACGGCGATGCCGACCAGCACGATGCTGCTGGAGCGCTTGAACTCCTCCGGCTCCGGCTTGCGGGCCATGCGCAGGACACGGGCGTACTTGCCCTTGCCAATGCGGTCCATGCGCTTCTCGATCTTGCGCTGGGTGTCCCAGGCCTTGTCCATGAAGCTGCGCTCACTCATACGGCGGCGCCCACTTGGGGTCCGGTTAAAACCCTTCGTCAGAGGAGCTCGGCGGGGCTGCGGCAAGGCCATACGGGCGACGCGGGCTCGGCGGCCCATGCGTCTGTTGGTCGCTGCGACGACGGCCTTGTTCCTGACCATCGGTCTTGCGGGCTGCCTGGACGATCCAACGGGCACGGTGGCTGTGGAAGGAGGGGGCTCCCTGGCCGTGGGGCGGCTGGAGGTGTTCCCGTTCAACCTGGTGGCCGGCATGACCTATGGTGCCGCGACGCCCTGGGGCACCCTGGTCCGCTTGGCCAACCCGACATCCGAGGCGACGAACTTCGAGTTCTTCCTGGAAGGTGGACAGGGCTGGGTGGCTGACGCGCGTGCCCTGGCGGTCGACGGCGATGACGCCAAACAAGGCGACCTCTTCTTGGACGGGCGTCTGGCCGGTGGCGAGTCCACCGTAGTGCTCGTGCATCTCGACGACATCGGCGACGGCAACCTGACCATGACCGTCGAACAAGGTTCGGCGCGCCTAGAGTACACGTTCGGACTGGCCGAGGCCGGGTCGAACCTGGTGGAGCCGGGCCACTCCGTCGAGACGTTCACCGTGGGGGTCTGGATCAACGGCACCAGCTTCTACACGAACTGGGGCGCCTTCCACGAGGCCCCTGGTTTCCCCCGCGGCTACCCTGCCGGCGACTTCGGCGGCGACCCGTTGCCTATCTACGTCTACGACGACGACCGCGCGGAGCAGCCTCCGCGCTCGAAGGACAACTGCGAGTTCACGACGATCACCGGGTACAATGAGCTGCTCAAGATGCAGCAGCTGGGCGCTTCCGCCGTGCGGTTCCTGGAGCCGGAGGAGGCCTACACGGTTCCCGGCGCCGAGGACCACTTCCTGTACGGCGAGCCCCTGATCTTCCTCAACTACGTCGTGGGGCACGGCGGCGACACCGTCCCGATCACGGGCGACCTGCCGCAGCCGCTTGCCCCGTGTTTCCACCCGAACAATGCGCTACCGCCGGGCGTGCCACCGTTGCCGATCCCCGGCGCCAGCTGACGCTCGCCGGAAACTGTTGCCAGGTCGCAAGAACAGGAAGGTGGAAAGAAAGGGGAGAAGGCGGACGACGTCGCTTAGAGGACGAAGTCGAGGCCGGTGTCCTGGCGGGCACGCTGTTGGCGCCGCGCCGACGGACCGAGGATCTGGCGGCTCTTGACGCCGGTGATCACCAGCATGACGCGGATGGCGCGGTCCAGCTCATGGTTGACGCTGGTTCCCCAGATGATCCGGGCGTCGGGGTTGACGCGACTGTAGATTTCCTCGACCACGCGCTCCGCCTCGGAGAGCGTCATGTCGGTGCCGCCCACCACGTTGACCAGGGCGCCGGTGGCGTCACTGATGTCCACGTCGAGGAGCGGGCTGTTGAGGGCCTCCAGGACCGACTCCGTGGCACGGTCGTCGCCGTCGGACTCGCCGAGGCCGATCATGGCCACGCCGCCGCGCTTCATGATGGTCTTCAGGTCGGCGAAGTCGAGGTTGACCAGGCCGGGCTTGGTGATCATCTCCGTGAGGCCCTTGATGGAGCGCATCAGCAGCTCGTCGGCCACCTTGAACGCGGCCGCCATGGGGAGGCGCGGGGCGATCTCCAGGAGCTTGTCGTTGGGGATGACGATGACCGTGTCGCACACGTCGCGCAGGCGGGCCAGGCCGGCCTCAGCGTTCTCCATGCGAACGGCGCCTTCGACGCTGAACGGCAGGGTGCAGACGGCGATCGTGAGCGCGCCGGCCTCGCGGGCCAGCTTGGCCACCACGGGGGCACTGCCGGTGCCAGTGCCGCCGCCCAGGCCGCAGGTGATGAACACCATGTCGGAGCCGGCGACCGCGTTGCGCAGGTCCTCTTCCGTCTCCATGGCGGCCTCTTCGCCCACCTGGGGCAGGCTGCCGGCGCCGAGGCCACGGGTCAGGTGGCGGCCGATGAGCAGCTTGTGGCTGGCGGACGTGGTCAGCAGGTGCTGGGCGTCCGTGTTGAGCGCCACCAGTTCGATGTCACCCAGGTCGGACTCCGTGCAGCGCTGGATCGTGTTGCTGCCGGCACCGCCGCAGCCGAACACCTTGATCCGGGTGGACAGGGAGTGGAGCACGCGCTCCAGTTCTTGGTCGTGGCCGGGGCCCACGTTGCGGGCCATCCCGTTGCCAGTGGTCATCTGGGCGACCGGCTGAGGGGCGTGGGTCTCCACGTCGGCTCGGGCTATCGCCTCGCGAATGATATCCTTCATGTGCATCCCCTCGGAGCAGGCGCTCCGAATGGGCGGGTCAGCTACTCCTTAGCAAAAGGGTTTGCTGGCCTTCGGGTGGAACCTGTGCTTCAGGAGCGCGCCGCGGCGGCCCCCGCGGCGACCGGTGCAAGGGTGCGTGCGTCATGGAACGTGGCGGCGATGGCGCCGGTGGCACCGTGCCGCTCCACGGCCACCACGTGCACCGTGTTGTGGATCACTTGGTAGCAGATGAGGTTCCCGAGGACGGCGCCGAACACCTTGGCGGCGTAGACGTCGGAGGTGGCCAACGGCACCTGGCCGATGCCCGTGAAGCCGAAGCCGCAGTAGGCGCTCTGGTAGCCCGTGGAGGCGACCAGGACCGCTTCGCTGCCAAAGTCGATGTGGGGCGCGCTGCTGCCCACCCAGGCCTTGTAGAACAGGTCGAGGGTCGCCTGGTCGCCGATCACCTGGTACGTGGCCGGCATCAGCAGGTTCGACGCGCCGCCCTTGTACAGGGTGCGTCCGTCGGCCGGGTCCAGCAGGGGGTCCAGCCACTGGGAAGGGTCCTGCACCTGGATGTCGGGCGACGCGACGGCGGCGGGGACCAGGAGGGCGGCAGCAAGCAGGCAGGCGGCGAGGCTTCGAAGGGGTTCCATAGGACCGACCGGGGCGCCATCGCTGCCAGGCGAAAAAAGTCTCGGCCAGGCGGGTGGACCTACCCGCGCAAGCGTGTGGAGCGAGCCAGCGCCACGCGGACCCAGACCCACAGCCCCAGCAGCAACGCCACCAGAAGGAGCACGCTGCGCAGGATCGGCTCCTCGTGGAAGCCGATGAGGCTGGCGCGTTGGGCATCCACCAGGTAGAGGATCGGGTTGAACCGGCTCGCCGTCTGGAGGCTGCCCGCCAGCTCCGAGGCCGGGTAGAAGACGCCGCCCAGGAACACCAGGGGCGTCAGGATGAACGTCACGGGGACGAAGATGTGGTCCCAGCGGTTGGCCACAAGGCCCACCAGGATGCCGATCATCGAGAAGACCAGGCACGACAGGACCAGGACGACGCCGAAGAGCCAACCGTTGACGGACCAGCCGTCGGCAGCCGGCAGGGCCACCAGCAGCGTCAGGCCACCGACGAGGATGCCCCGGGTGGCGCCGCTCAAGGTGTAGGCAAGGGCGACCTGGGCATTGGTGAGAGGGCTCGTGAGGACGTCCTCGATGTACCCGGCGCGGCGAGCATCGAAGAGGCTGCTGCTGGTGTTGCTGTACGCCGACTGGATGGCCCCCATCACGACCAGGCCAGGCACCAGGAACGTCAGGTACGGCACGCCGCCGAAGTCCCCGATGCGGCCGCCCAGGGCGTGGCCGAAGACGAAGAGGAACAGCGCCGCGGAGACGACCGGCGGCACCACGGTCTGGCCCCAGACGTTGAGGTAACGGGCGATCTCCCGCTTGGTGAGCATGTAGGTGCCGTAGGCGGCAGAAGTGGCCGAAGTGGCGGACGCGGCGGTCATGCCCGCCGCCTCCTGGTGAGCTCCACGAACACATCCTCCAGGCGGCTACGGCTCACGTCCATGTCCTCCACGTCCACGCCGGCGGCGTCGAGGCGCGCCAGCAGCTCCCGCATGGGCCCCGTGGTCTCCACCGCCTCCAGGACCAAGCGGCCCCGGTCGTCCCGCTGGAAGCCCAGGTCGCTGGCGTCGAAGCCGGCCGGCAGGGGGCCCGGCGTCAAGGCGACGCGACGGTGGCCGTACCGGTCGCGCAACTCGTCCGGGCTGCCGGCCTCCGTGATGCGCCCCTGGTCGATGACGGTCACCTGGTCGCAGAGCGCCTCCGCCTCCTCCAGATAATGCGTTGTCAGGAGCACGGTGACGCCCTGCTCTTCGTTGAGCTGCCGGACGGTCTTCCAGAGGCCGCGACGCAGCTCCACGTCCACGCCCGCCGTCGGTTCGTCCAGGATGAGCAGCCGGGGCTCGTGCATCATGGCCCGCGCCAGCAGCAGGCGACGCTTCATGCCCCCCGACAGGGTGCTCGTGCGCTTGTCCCGGTAGTCGTAGAGGTCGAAGAAGCGCAGCAGCTCCCGCGCCCGGTCGAGGCCCTTGGCGAACGGCATGCCGAAGTAGCCGGCGTGGTAGGCGAGGATCTTCTCCAGGCCCAGGAAGTCGTCGAAGTTGGGCTCCTGGGGGCACAGGCCGATGAGACGCCGCGCGGCGGCAGGGTCCTTCCACGCGTCATGGCCGAAGACCTCCACCGTGCCCCCCGTGGGCCGGACCAGGCCCGACACCATGCCGATCGTCGTCGTCTTGCCGGCGCCGTTGGGGCCCAAGAGGCCATGGAACGCCCCCGCCTCGATCTCCAGGTCGATGCCGGCCACCGCCTCCTTCTCACCGTACGACTTGCGCAGACCCTGGAGGGAGATGGCGGCCCCGGACATGGGGGCGCGCGACCCCGGCCCGCTTCAAAAGGGGCGGGCAACCGGGCAGGCTACAGACCGGAGGCCTGGCGACCGAGCACGACGGCCTCGTGCGCGAGGCACGTCGGGCCACCAGGATGGTCGACCGGCAACTGGAACGGCGCATTGAACAACAGCACAGAGGAGGCATCGTTCGGGTCAGATCCGCGGCGGATCTCCTTGCGATCGTTGAAGCAATCGCCGTCCGTGTCAGCCAGGCAGGGGTCGGTCCCGTGGGTCAGCACCTCTTCGCTGCTGGTCAGGCCGTCACCGTCCGCATCCACATGGGCGTCCGCGACCAGCGGGTCCAGGCAAGAGAACGGAGCCTCTTGGTCATCGGTGAGGCCGTCGTTGTCGTCGTCGGGATCGCAGATGTCTCCAAGCAGGTCACCATCGTTGTCCTTCTGCAACCGGTTGTGGGCCAGCGGGCAGTTGTCCCGGTCGTCCGTGACCCAGTCGCCGTCGGGGTCGTCGGAGCAGTCACGCAGTTCGAAGCTGTCCACCCACGACTCGGCGCGGCCTTCATCCGCGTAGGCACCCAGGCGGTACGTCACGGCGCCCACGGGGAACGCGGTGTTCTGTGGCGTGTCGGTCCAAAGGGACGTGATCGGGACGCATTGCCAGACCCATGTCCCTTCCTCGATGGCCACTGTCTCGCCGCCGTAACGATCGATCAGGAAGGGGGCTGGCGTGGGATCAAAGATCAACTCGAAGCGGGTGTCCTCCTCGTAGGCCCGGATGGAGACGTGCATCGAACCGCCCCAGACCGGCGCATCCTCCTCAAGGCGGAACCACATGGCAAAATCGGTCAGCTCGCTGGCGAACTCCGCCACCAGCGACCGGCACCAGTGGAACGATTCGCCATGGCTAGGGCCGCCACCGTTCCAGGTCGCGCTGAAGCCCTCCTCTTCGCAGGTCTGGCGAAGGCCAAACTGCCCCTCCTTGGCGTACGCGGCGTCGACCTCCCGGCTCCACGTCATCTCGCTGCCACCGGGGTCCGTCGCGGTTCCGCTTTGGGCGCTTGTCGTGAAGCCGTTGCCTCGCATGATCCAGCCGGTGAGGTCACCGGTCTCGAACCCCCCGTTCTCGATGGCGCCCGAGCTGAGCGCCGTGGCGGCCAGTAGTGTGGCGATGACGAAGAACGTCCTGCGAATCGCTACCATACCCGTTTCATTTCGCTCGGGGACTTAATCCCTCGGCAGAGCGCTCGCTGCCGATGCAGCCAGGACCCTGCGCGGCTGTCAGCCTAACGCGTACCGCTGCCGCAGCGCTTCCATCATCTCCGGCGTGGCCCCTGGACCGCTCCGGAACCCGTCGGTCCGGATGACGTACACAGGGGGATGGTCCACGAAGTCCAGGCGGACCCAGCGGTTCACGTACCAACCACCCAGGCCTCCTGCAAGAAAACCGATGATGGCCGGGCCGAACGCCCACGGCGACGCGCCGCCGAGCCCCACCGCCAAGGCCGCGCCCAGCAACAGCACCGCCATGAGGACCGCCAGAGGCCCCCACCGCAGGCGTGCCCGCACCAGGGCAAGCGACGTCGGCCGGGGCATCTCGGCATCGCTCCTACGCCCTTTGAACACCAGCCTGTCGCCGGACCATTCGAGCAGGCCGACATCGTCCCGCAGGGGGACCTTCCAGATGGACCGCAGGGTCGCCTCCCCGGCGATCCACACGATGGCATGCTGCTGCTCCATACCCCTGCACACGCCAGGGCCTTGAAAGGAAGCAAGGGATGAACATCGAACCACCAACGGTAGCGTCGCTTCGGATGCACAAGGTCGCACCCGCAAGGACCAACAACGGTGCCTCCTTCTTCCACGGGTGGACCGACCTGGACCGGAGGCGGCGACGGAACCGGAACCCGACAGGCGCCGTCGCTCCCTGTTGGATCGACTCCGGGCACGTGGCCACGAAGGGACGCATCTGCTCTGGCGTGGCAGTTGGTTGTGGGCGAGCGCCGTCGTGGTCGCCGTCTACCCCCTGCTGTACCTGGTGGACGACGCCACCGATTGGTCCTGGTCGCCCGTGCTGCCAGGCATCACGGTACTGGCCATCGCATGGATGGCGCTGCCGTTCCTGCTAGCCGAGTTCATCAACCGGCGCTGGCGTCGGCTGGAGGCGGACCGCAAGGCCGCCAAGCTCAACCGGTACTACCTCGGCGCGCGGGGGGCGTTGCTGTCGGCCGCCTTGTGGTTCTTCGTGTGGATCAGCCTGGGGGCCTGAGCGTGCGCCCTGCTGCCCCTTCCCCGCGCGGCTCCCGGCGCAGCTCCCGCTTCGCCGCCGTGGCCCTCTTCGCCCTCCTGTTGACGCCCCTGTCTGCGGCCCAGTACCCGCCCGACCTGGGGCCTGTGGGCGAGGTGGTCGATGAGATCGGCGGCCAGGTGGTCCCTCCGACCCTCAACACGACGTACGCGCTGCTGGGCCAGAACCTCACGCGGGAGGACGTGCGGCTGTTCCTTGACCTCAACATCACGACCGCCGACGTCAACCCGATCGGCCTGCTGGTGGGCAGCGGCCACGTGGAAGTGGAGGCTGACATCGGCCTGCGCGCCGAGTTCCGGGTGCTCTCCACGGAGCGCATCAAGGAGGCGGTCTTCGGCGGCAACCCCTACAACATCAGCGCTGAGAACGTGACGTTCCTGTCCGAAGTGTACCTGCCGGCCGACCTGTTCCGGTTGACGCTGACCGCCGAGGCGATCGCACTCTTTGAGGAGGAGCAGGAGCGGGCGCTCTTCGACATGGTCCGTGAGATGGTCCCCGAACTGGACATCCTCGACCTGAGCCTGGAGTGGCGCAACACCTCCCCCCTGGACGCCCTGACCGACCTGACCCTAAGCGAACCACCCATCATCGCCGACCTGCAAGCCAAGGTGCGGTTCCTGCGCGTCGAATCCATCCCTTCCCTGCTCTCCTCCTACCTGGGGACCCGGGACCTACCGGAGGACCCGCGCCAACGGTACGCCCAGCAGCTCAAGGCGGACCACGGGGACCTGTTGCGCACGAGGGACTTCTTCGCAGCGGCGGCCTACACGCAGCTGCTCAACCTCTCCATGCAGCCCGGGTGGTCCCTGGAGGGGCACCTGCGCGTGCCGCAGGGCTTCACGTTCGAGTACTTCAACGACGAACTGGAGGTCTCAGAGGACCGGCGCAGCGCCACGTTCACCGTCGATGCCACCTCATCCGACAACGACGTACAGGACGTCCTGCTGGCCAGTCTGACCCAGCGACGGGCGGTCGCCCTGGCGCTCTTCGGGGCCATGTGGTTCGTGTCGCTGCTGATCGTGGCCCTGCCGCGTGGGCTCTACGTCCGGTTCCGGCTGCCCCGACTGCTGGTCGACCCTGCCGATGACGAACCGGCCGACGAACGGCCCCCGACGGATCCGCCGACCTAGCACTCCAACAGGCGCACGTGGAAGAGCTGCCCGTCGTGGTCGAGGTAGAGGTCCTTCTTGGGCTCGGCGGGGTCGATGCCCCAGTGGCTCCAGAACGCCTCCTTCTGCGCCGGGTCGAAGTCCAGGTGCTCGTGGCGCCCAGCCTCTTGGGCATCCAATTGGGCACCCAGCTCGGGCCAGGCGGCCTCATCCGCCGGGCGCCAGGACCTGATGTCAGCGGCGTCGGGGTCGCAGGAGCGCATGGAATCGACGCAGGAGCGCACCTCCATGAGGCTGTCACACGCGACGCAACCGCCGAAGCCACCGGCGATGGCGGCCACGAGGACGGTGAGCGCGGCGGCCTTCATGCGGACAGGCTGCGGGCGAGGCTGCGGGGGCCGCGCCAGACGGCGGCCGGGCCGAGGGCGTCCTCGATGCGCAGGAGTTCGTTGTACTTGGCGACGCGGTCGCTGCGGCACGGGGCTCCGGTCTTGATCTGGCCGGCGTTGGTGGCGACAGCGATGTGGGCGATCGTGGCGTCCTCGGTCTCGCCGCTGCGGTGGCTGATCACACTGTTGTAGCCCGCTTCGCCGGCCATGCGGATGACGTCGAGCGTCTCCGTCAGGGTGCCGATCTGGTTGACCTTGATGAGGATCGAGTTGGCCTCGCCGTCGAGGATGCCCTTGGTGAGGCGGTCGGGGTTGGTGACGAACAGGTCGTCGCCCACGAGCTGACAGCGGTCGCCGGTCGCCTCCGTGAGCTGCTTCCAGCCTTCGTGGTCGTCCTCGTCCATGCCGTCCTCGATGGAGGCGATGGGGAAGCGGTCGAGCATCTCGGCGTAGAACTCGGTGGTCTCCTCGGAGGACTTCTTGCCGTCCTGGCCGAAGTCGTAGGTGCCGGATTCCTTGTCGTAGAACTCGGTGGCGGCCACGTCGAGGGCCAAGAGGATGTCGCTGCCCAGTTCGTAGCCTGCTGCGCCGCACGCCTTCTCGATGTATTCGAGCGCCGCGACGTTGCTGGGCAGGTCGGGGGCGAAGCCACCCTCGTCGCCGACGGCGGTGTTGAGGCCGTCCGCCTTGAGGGTCTTCTTGAGGGCGTGGTAGACCTCGGTGCCCATGCGCAGGGCGTCGCGGAAGCTGTCGGCGCCGACGGGGGCGACCATGAACTCCTGGATGGAGACGTTGTTGGCCGCGTGGGCGCCGCCGTTGAGGATGTTCATCAGGGGCACGGGGAGGACGCGTCCGTTCTGGCCACCCAGGTAGGCGTACAGCGGCACGCCGCTTTCGGCCGCCGCCGCGTGGGCCGTGGCGAGGCTGACACCCAGGAGCGCGTTGGCGCCCAGGCGGCCCTTGTTGGGGGTGCCGTCCAGGTCGATCATGGCGTGGTCGAGGCCCACCTGGTCGAAGACGTCCATGCCGCGCACGGTCTTGGCCAGTTCTTCGTTGACGTGGCCCACGGCCGCCAGGACGCCCTTGCCGCCGTAGCGGCTGTTGCCGTCGCGCAGCTCCACGGCCTCGTGGGTGCCGGTGCTGGCACCGCTGGGCACCAGGGCGCGGCCGAAGCCGCCGGCGTCCGTCACCACTTCGACCTCTACGGTCGGGTTGCCGCGGCTGTCGAGGACTTCGCGGCCCACCACGTCGATGATCTGACTCATGACGGCCGGCCCAGACGGGGCCCCGATATAGGCGTGAGGGGGGACGGCCAGAGGTGGCGGCCAGGTGGTGCGCTAGTCAAACGATAGCGCCGGCGGCGGGGACAGGTCCGCCTTCCCGTCCGCCTTGGCCTGCTTCAGGATGCCCCACTGGTTGAAGCCCCAGAGGGCCAGCAGGGGCAGCAGCACGAGCGGGAAGTACCCGGGCTGGAAGCCTTCGGCGTCCTCGTAGGGGCGCCACATGTAGATCCACGTCATGAGGTAGACGACGGCGCTCCAGGCCCACAGGAGGGCGCTGGCGGCGCTGGTCCAGTTGAGCGGCTGGACGAGCTGGGCCGGTGTGCCGAGGCTACGCAGGAGCGGCCCCAGCGACGAGAGCAGGGCGACAGCCAGGCCGACCCAGGCGGCCACCTGGAAAATGGTGAGGCCGTACGCCATGCTGCTGTAGATGTCGCCGTCGCTGTCGTCCTCGGCCGAAAGGACCGTGCGGGCGCCGAAGACGAAGTAGTCCTGGTCTTCGCCGCTGGTGTCGGTCAGTTCGCCGATGGACCACGGCACCAGGAGGGCGAGGCCGAGGAAGCCGATGGCCAGGGCGCCGCCGTTGAGGTTGCGGCGGGCCTGTTCGCGCAGGCCGTCGGCGCGGGCGACCACGTCGCCGCAGGCGCGCAGGCCGGCCAGGAGGATGACGAGGGCGATGGCGGCCACGAAGACGGGGCTGATGATCCAGACGTCGCCGGCGTTGTCGGTGCCGAAGATCATCTCAAGGACGCCGCTGAAGCCGCCGGTGAGTCCCATGCCGCCGAAGGCCGCGAAGGCCATCATCATCGACTGCATGTCCGTGCCCGCGAAGGGACCGCCACCGAAGCCTTCGCCGCCGCTTTGGGTCTCGAAGTAGGAGAAGTAAAGGGACGGGGGTGCCACGCCGAAGCCGCTGCCGACCCACCACATGCTGCTGACGAACGCGATGGCGGCGCCGATGGCCGTGAGGGCGCCGAGGCCCCAGCCGATGGTCCGCGCCTGGGTGACCTTGAGGGGTAGGAAGCTGGCGAAGACCAGCCCGAGGCCACCGATCATGGCGACCACGATGCCGGTGAGCGTCAACCCGGGACTGGCGTTGGGGCCGCCGAGGCTGTCGAAGTCGTCGGCGATGTCGCCGCGGCTGAACGTCTCCTTGTCCGTCTCGCCGCTCTCGGGGTCCATGAACTCCACGGTCGCGTAGGGGACGGCGAGGTGCAGGACGAGCGCCAGGACGGCGAGGCCACCTGCGAGGAGGGCGGGCAGCCCAAAGTGTCCGATCTTCTTCATGGGCTTGCGCTGGCTCCCATCTGTTGCTTGTGTCCCTTCGGTCACGAAACCACCACGGCGGCGAACGTGGCTCCCGGTTTAGGGATGACCGTGGGGTCCTGCAAGCCTTGCCGCCAACGCTTCGAGGGCAGGACCGAGTGCCTCCGGGTCGCCGCCGAGGCCGATGCGGACGTGGCCGGCTGCGTCGTTGGCGCCGAAGAACGTGCCCGGTAGCACGACGAGCCCTTCCTGGGCTGCGGCGTCGCACCAGGCGCGGTCGGCCCCGATGGCAGGGAACCCAGTGAGGCCGCCGGTAGCCGCCGCGAGGGGGTCGTCGAAGCCGTGGTCGCCGAGCCAGGCCCGGTAGGTGGCCCGGTTCGCGCGCAGACGCTCCTCCAGGTCCGCCCGGCAGCGGGCGGCGCCTTCGAGCAACAGCGGCCCGACCGCTTCCCCCCACGGCGGCGGCGCGAGGGTGGTCCATTGGTGGACGCGACGCAGCTGTTCCAGGAGAGCGGCGTCGCCCAGGAGCCAGCCGGTGCGGAGTCCGGGGCAGCCGTAGGTCTTGTTGAAGCTCGCCGTGGTGAGCAGCCGCTGGTGGAGGGTGCCAGCCACGGGGGCGTCGGTGAGGGGGGCGTACGCCTGGTCCACGAGGACATGGATGCCGCGGTCGTTGGCCTTCTCCGCCACCTCTCCGAGGGCCCGCAGGTCATCTTCGGAGGCGACGGCGCCGGTGGGGTTGTTGGGGCTCGACAGGAGGATCAGTCGCGTGTCCTGGGTGCAGGCGGCGGCCACGGCGGCCGGGTCGAGGCGCCACCGGTGGGCCGGATCGCGGTCGACGAAGGTGACCTGGGCCCCGTGCAGCCGGGCGACGTTGGGCAGGGGCGTGTAGGTGGGGCGCTCGCAGACCACGTGGTCGCCGGGCCGAAGGTGGGCGAGCATGACCGCCGTGTTGGCCGCCGTGGCACCGGCTGTGGTCAGGACCTGTTCTGCCTCGACGCCGTAGAAGCCGGCGAGCGCCGCACGGAACCGGGGCTCTGGCCGCATGTTGAGGGCGGCAGGGTCCGGCGTCGGCAGCGGTGGTAGGCCCCGTTCCTGCCACGGTGGCGCGGCGTAGGCGCTCGATCCCAGGTAGTGCCTTGGGCCGGCGCGGTACGCCACTTCAAGGAAGTCGGCATGTTCGAAGGCGGGGACGTCCACGCGCCGCGACCGCTCGCAACCGCTTTAGGGCTGGCGCGCCAACTCCCCCCGGTGCGCCGCACACTGCTGCTGACGGCCCTTCTGCTGGCGGCCCTCCTCGGCTCCATGAGCACGGGGGCCGCGGCGCCGCTGGCCTCCGAGGACCGGCCCCTGTACCTGAGCGCCACGACGGGCGAAGCCAACGGCATCGCGGACTTTGAGACGCTGACCACGGTGTTCCCCGTGGGCGCCGGCAGCACCGCCACGTTCGTCCCCACCCTGACGAGCCTCCAGCCCTCTCAACAGACCCGGAACTGGATGACCCCCGACCCGGCCACGGACGACCGGGAGCTCCTGGCGGCCACGGCCGTGCTGTACCTGTCCGTCGGCCTGGACGTGGGCACCGATCTTGTGGTGCGGCTCAGCAGCGTCGGCCCGGACGGCACGACGATGATGCTCGCCGAAGCCCGCCGTGCGGTCAGCCTCGACGCCGTGCTGCCCAACGCGGTCACCCTTCCCCTCGACGTGGACGGCGCCGTGCTGCCGGAAGGCCACCTGCTGCGCCTCGACGTGGACCTGCAGGGCCTGACCGTCGCCGCGACGCTCGACTACGACAGCCCCGCAAGCCCCAGCGGCCTGCAACAGTTCACCACGCGCCTGCTGGACACCGACGGCGACGGCCTGGGCGACAGCCGCGAACGCCGCCTCGGCACCGATCCGGGCGCGGCGGACACGGACGACGACGGCGTTGCGGACACGGACGAACTGCGACGCGGGAGCGACCCCAAGGACGCCGACAGCGTCCCCGGTGGCAGCCTCCCCGACAGCGACGACGACGGCCTGGCGGACGGCTACGAAGAGGCGATCGGCACCGACCCCCTCGACACCGACAGCGACGACGACGGCTACGGTGACGGCATCGAAGACCGCCTCGGCACCGACCCCCTGGACGCCAACAGCGCACCCTCCGACCGCGACGGCGACGGCCTGCCCGACGACCTGGAAGCGGCTGGCGGCACCGACCCTGACGCGGCGGACTCGGATGGCGACGGCGTGGACGACTGCCAGGACGACCAGGACGACGACGGGCTTACCGACTGTGAGGAAGCGGCGCTGGGCACCGACCCCCGCGACCGGGACACGGACGGCGACGGCACCTCCGACGGCGCGGAGCGGGACGCCGGCACCGACCCCACCCTCGACCCGGACCTCTTTGGACCCCGGGCGAGCTTCTGGGAGCCCGTGCTGGGCGCCATCGGGGCCCTCTCCTGCGCCGGCGTGGCGTTCTACGCCCTTGGACGGAGGTTCGCCCTGTGAAGCGCAGCACCGTCCGCCGCCTCTACAAGCTCAGCTTCCTGCCCAACCTCGTGCTGTTGGGCCTCATCATCTGGGACTACGCCGAAAACCGAGGGGACTGGATGGGCGGCCTGCTGGTCGCCTACACGATCCTCCTGCTGGCGCTCGTGGCCCTCCTCGTGGCGGCCGTCCCGGATGACGAACTCGGCGAAGCGCCCCCCGACGACGGCGCCGATTCTACCAGTTACGGCAAGGAGACCCCATGACCGGCACCCAAGGCGCCACACCCCTGTGGCTGTACCGCTTCCTCGAACGAGAACTGCCCGCCGGCACGCACGTGCTCAACGCCCGCGCCATCGAGCGAGGACGTTTCCGCGGCGCCTGGCTGGCCAACACGTCCCGTGGCGCTGCCCTGGTGACCCGCAACGCCGGCGGCGAACCCCGTGCCTGGCACCTGGAAGGGCCCGGCCACGCCGTGAGCTTCACGTGCAAGGTCTGCGACGAGCGCATGGCGTTCGCGGACCCGGAGCTGCCCAAGGAGGTCTTTTGCTCCAATTGCGGCACCCCGTACCTGCTGGACGAGGACGGCGTGCCCCGCCGCGCCGGCCAACCGAGCGCCGTCATGCCGGCCTGGTCCTACGAGATGCCCCCGGAGGCGCCTCCCGCACCCGCGCCGTCGGCCGCCCCGGTCACGCCCCCTGAGCCAGCCGCGCGTGAGCCGGAGCCCAAGGAGGAGGAAGGTCCGTTCACCCACAGCGATTACACCCTCTACAGCCGTGAGACGGATCTGCGCGGCGGCGGCACCACCACGCTCTATTTCTTCGCCAAGAAGACCCCCAAGAGCGGCGAGCCCTGCGCCAAACCAGACGGCTACAGCGTCGGCGTCAACGACCGCACCGGCCTACCGTTCCTGCGCCGCGACGGCGCCAAGACCCCCGACGCCAAGGCCAGCCAGAAGGCGAAGGCGTACCGGCCGCAATGCCAAGGCCTGACACCCGCCGGGGCCCAGTGTCGCAACAGCGCCCGTTCCGGCAGCAAGTACTGCGCCAGCCACAAAGGGTACCGGCCCCCCGCCGCAGCCGTCGCCGCCGAGGCCAAGGACACCTTGCCCCGCGTCAAGAAGGCTGAGGACACGGCACCCAGCGGACGGCGTGACCAGGGTCTCTGCACCGCCACCACGGCCGCCGGCAACGCCTGCCGCAACCGGGCGCAGCCGGGCAAGAAGGTGTGTGGGAAGCATGGTGCCTGACGGGGCGCTGACGGCCCGGGCCCGGTAGCCATCGCCTTCATCTACCACCCCTTTGTCGAGCGCCACGGAGGCACACGATGTACGCCTGCCCGCACTGTGATTCCACCCGCATGTTCATGGCCTTCAAGGACGGCCTTCTCATCCGTGTCCTTGAGGACAACGAGGACGTGGACGGCCTCGAAGCGGTCGGCGAGCTGCTGTGCGTGGACTGCAACCAGTGGTTCCCCAACCCGGCCCTCGGCCACGGGGCCCACCAGCGCTTGATGACGGGAGAGCTGGTGACGATCACCGGGCTCAAGGGCACGGGGACGATCAAGGTGGTCGCGACGGGGCTGAAGTTCCCGTTCCATTACGACACGTACCGCAAGGAGGCGTTGGACGCCCTGCAGGGCCAGCCGGCGGAGTTCCTGGACGACCTTATCGAGTTCGCCCGCCACCGTGACCACACCATCGCGTTGCGGGTCAAGGAGGACGGCAACCCCAACA
This sequence comes from Thermoplasmatota archaeon, assembly GCA_049602735.1. Taxonomy (GTDB): domain Archaea; phylum Thermoplasmatota; class E2; order JACPAO01; family JAHFTW01; genus JBMYRW01. The sequence continues at coordinate 1,876 of JBMYRW010000050.1, read as the reverse complement.
CGTGGGTGTACCGCCTGGACAACCGGCGGCTGCGCAAGGCGTTGGGTCGGTAGCGCAACACCTATGCGCCCGGGCGCCCACGTTGAGCCGTGTTCTCCACGACGGCGCTGCTGATCGGTCTGGCGGTCCTGGTCCTTGGTTTCCTGTTGCTGCGGTTCGTCATCAAGACGGCCATCACGCTCGTGAAGGTGGCGCTCCTGGTGGCCATCGCGGTGGGCGTCTGGCTCGGCGTTCAGCAGCTCATGTAGTGGGCCGCGACCCTGAGACCGGGGTGCCGGCGCGGACGGCTGCGGCGACCGGGTCCTCGGGACCTCCGGCGAGCAGTTCCGGCGTCCACGTGGTCACTTCGGGCTCCGGCAGGCCGGCGGCGCGGACGGCATCGAGGGCCGGACCCACGGCATCGAGCAGGTCGTCCTCGTCGTCACCGATGAGGGCCAGCCGGGTGGGTGTCGTGGGGCCGCTGGGCGCGTCGCCGCGATCGTGCCACCGGACCAACCGGGACCCGAGGTCGTGGGGGAGGCCGCCGGCGAAGGCCGCTGCTGCGTGGCCGCGCAGGTCCGTCGCGGCCCCCGCCAGCTCGACCATGGCCCGACCGGCGGCAGAGTCAGCGAGGAAACGGATCTGTGCGTCGCGGCCGGGGCGCAGGACGTCCACCGCAGCGAGGGCGGCGAGTTCCTTGACGGTGCGGCTGGCGACCGTGGGGGGCACGCGGGCTTCGTGGGCGAGACCCCGGACCGTCCAGACCTGGTCGGGGGCGGCCAGGAGGGCCTGGAGGACCGCGCCGCGGCCCCGTCTGCCGAGTACGGTGAGAAGGGGGTTGTCGGCCAGCACCACTTTTGTGACAGAATCGTTACATTAGGCTGTTTCTCCTGATGGTGCCCGCCGGGCGCGCCGCACCGCCTGGGCAAGCTACTTGTAGGGGCGCCATGTCGCGACGCCGCTTAGGAGCAATATCATGGCCCTCGCACGCTCACGCGCGGCCGCCCGCCGCGTCAAGGACAAGTGGAAGGCGAAGAACTGGTACCGTGTCACGGCGCCCACCGCCTTCAACAGCCACCTCCTCGCGGAGACCCTCGCCGACGACCCGGAGAAGCTGCCGGGCCGCACCGTCGAGGTCACCATGCAGGAGCTCACTGGCGACTTCAAGCAGATGCACGTGAAGCTCGGCTTCCGCATCCACGAGATCAACGGCCTCGAGGCCAAGACGCAGTTCATCGGTCACTCCATGACCAGCGACTACGTCCGCCGCCTGACCCGCCGCGGCCACTCCAAGGTCAGCGCCGTCTTCGACGTGCGCACCAAGGACGGCAGCCGCCTGCGCGTCAAGCCGTTCGCCGTCACCGACCGCCGCTCCCAGACGACGCAGCTGCACGCCATCCGCGGCATCATGAAGGACACCCTCGAGTCCGCTGCGGCCGAGCTCTCCATGACCGGCCTCATGGCCCAGATCCTCAACGGCGACCTGGCCAATGCCATGTTCAAGGAAGCCCGCAAGATCCACCCGCTGCGCCGCATCGAGATCGCCAAGACCGAGCTGCTGGCCGCCCCTGCCGTCGAGATGGACGAGACCCCGGTCATCACCTTCCCTGAGCCGGAGCCCGAGCCCAGCGAGGACGACGAAGCGGCCGCCGAAGGCGACGCTGAGACCTCGGACGAATCCGAGGGCGACGTGGACGAAGTCGTGGCCGACGACGCCGAGGCGGAAGCCGAGGCCTCCGGCGACGAAGAGGAGTAACCTCCTCGCCATCCTCTTCCTTCCTTTCCCCTTCCTCTCCTTCTGACCTCTGTCACATTGGGCCCTTGGGGTAGCTTGGATATCCTGGCGGACTTCGGATCCGCGGACCCCGGTTCGAATCCGGGAGGGTCCGTAGCGAAC
>JBMYRW010000049.1:0-18737 GCA_049602735.1 Thermoplasmatota archaeon | reverse complement strand
GCGCCGGGCCGCACCCGTTCTGACCCGGGGGCAGCCGTGGGGTGGGCCGCTGGAGGGCCTCCACCCGGGTGGCGTGCGCGTCCCAGCTTAGACGTCCAGAGGATGGATGGCGAGCCGTGTGACGCCGTCGCCGCGCGCGGCTGCAGGGGTGCGCAGTTCGTGCCCTTCCAGGGCGACGCCGCCTTGTTGCTGCACGAGCTCCCAGGAGGCGGGTGGTCGGCCGTCGTCAAGGGGCCACGGGATGCGCAGCTCCAGCAGGTCGCCTTGGTTGGCCAGTCGCGCCCCATGGTCGGAGGCGCCGGCGGCGGTGCTGCCATCGGCGTCACGCAACACGGTGGCCGCTGTGAGTGGGTGGTCCTGGCTACGTCCGTCGGCGCTCGTGAGTCGCAGGCTCAACGCCTCAAGATCGACGCCGAGGTCGCCGTGGGACGCCTTGGCACCCAGGAGGACCACCAGTTCCGGGTCCCCGCCGCCAGAGCCGGGGACCAGGTGGGCCTCCTGGGGCACGAGCGTGTCGATGGGCGTGCTGCCCGCCGCGGCGCCGGAGCCACGGGCACGCAGTTGATCGGTGCTCTCCAGGAGCAGCGCCGCCGCGAGGGCCGCCGCCAGGACGCCCAGGGTCACGGCCACCACCGTCGCCGGGCCGAGCCCCTTGCGGGTGCCGTCCGCGTTGCGGGCCTGACGGTCTCGGCGTCCGTTGGGGGCGCGCGTCATACGGGGACTTGGCCGGCGCGCGGGTTAAGCGGCTTGGCCTCGGGGTGGTCGCCCGGTGGTCCGACGGTCCGGTGGCCCAGGGGCCCGAGGGGCCGGGGTGCCGCTGGCGGGCCGGGCGGTCCCAGGGCTGCCTGCGGGCCTAGCGGAGATGGATGACGGTGCGGGTGCCGTAGCTGGTGGGTGTCGTGAAGTCGGCGGCGACGTCGCTGCCGGTTTCGGGGACGAGCCACACTTCGACCGGGTCACGTGGCTCAATCTCAAGGGAGTTGTCGGCCAGGTCGATGGTCAGCTTGACGAGGTCGCCGCTGGTCATCACCGGCGCTGCGGAGGTGAAGGAGCCGTCCAGGTCCCGCGTCGATGTGGCGTTGAACTGGCCGGCGGCGGGATCGGCGGCGTCCGCGTGGGTGAGGGTCACCTGGGTCGTCTGGTTGGTGATGAGGATCTTCACCTGGGCCAGGTCCACTTCCGTGGCGCCGGGTGCCAGGCTGAGGTAGAGGTCCAGGTCCTTCAGGCCCGCGTCGGTGCCGGCGTCGCGCAGCCCGACCACGGATTCGATGGCCAGGTTGCTGGAGACCTGTTCGGAGGCGTCGCGGCCGGTCTGGCTGCTCTTTTCCTGGAGCTTGCCGCTCATGTCGATCAGGACACCTGCGGCTACGGCGGCCACGAGGACCGTGGCGATGAAGACGATCATGGTGCCGATGCCCACCTGGGCATGGTCGTCGGGGAGCAGGCGGCGGGGTGCGTTGCCGGTCGGGCGCGACATAGAGGACCATCAGTGGCGATGGGCCAAAGGGGTCTCGCAAGGCGATGGCCGTACGTGGGCCGGTCACCCCACGGGCCGGCGAGGCCCAGGGCCGCCCACGGGCCTACGCCACAGATTCAGCGGAGCTCCTCGGGCAGGTGGGCCTCGAAGTAGGCCTCAAGGGCGTCGGAGACCGTGTCGCTCACGGAATGGCCCGACAGGAGCCGGTGGCGATGGAGTTCAAGATGGAGGTGCAAGGGCACCTGGAACTTGCACACCTTGGAGTCCTCCAGCCGATGGCTCGGCTTGCGGTCGGGCTTCGGACGCGGTGGTCGCTCAGGCACAAGAGGGACTTGGTCCGGGCGGCCACTTAAGACGGCGTGCCTGGCCTGTGGCCCCTGGCCCCCCTGGGGGCGGAGCGGCCCTTGGCGCCCCTGGCCGGTCCTATTTCATCCTTTCCCACGCCGGCTATCTAGGACGAGCGAGGCACAAGGGTGATTGTCCGCGGTGGTCGGAGTCCCCCTCCGGCCCCCACGAACGCCCGCCAGGTGAACGAAATGTACCACGAACAATTGATGGGAGTCCAGAAGCCCGATATGAACGAACTGCGCGAAGTCAAGGTGAAGATCCCTGTGCGCCAGCTCCTCCGGTTGCACTACCTGAAGCTCACCACCAGCCGCACGTTCAGCGACGTTGTCGCCGAGGCCCTGGGTGATTACTTCACCCACGCTGTGCCCGACCGCGCCGGCGCCGAATAGGCCCCGTCCGACCCCACCGCTCGTCCTGCCCCTTTCCGACCTTTCGCCCCTTGCCCCTTCCAGTCACCAGCCAGCTTGTTCCCTCCACCCCCTTCGGCTCCCAGGCGTCCGCCCCGCACCCCGGCGCCTGGGGGCCCGACCCTGTTCTCGTCGTCCGATGTTGACTTGTCAGCCTCGGCGTCTTGCCCTTAAGGAGACAGGCGCCCGAGCTCCGGCGCTTCGGCGCAGCCACAACCGGCGACCTCCGCGTCCAGCAGCCGTTTGGCTGATCCTGCCACCGCAGCCAGCACCTTGGTCTGGGCGTCCTTCATGGCAGCCGCCAGGTCCGCGGCGGCGAGGCGACCCTCGGCCAGCCCAGCGGCTGGATTGGCCACCAGGCACAGGCTCGCGTAACAGAGGCCCAGTTCGCGGGCGACCGTCGCCTCCGAGGCGGCCGTCATACCGACCACGTCCCCCAGGCTCGCCAGACGTCGCACCTCCGCTGCCGTCTCCAACCGTGGCCCGGCCGTCTGGAGATAGACGCCGCCGTCGTGGACGTCACCAGCCCCTTGAAGCAGGGCCGCCCGCACGACGGGACAGAACGGCTCCGTCAGGTCCACGTGGACCACGTCCGGCCCCTCGAAGACCGTCACCACGCGCCCCGACAGGTCGATGAGGTTCGCTGGCACCACGAGGTCGCCCGGGCGCTGGGTCGCGGTCAGGCCGCCTACGTTCTGGACGCCGACCACCTGGTGGCATCCGGCCGCCCGCAGCGCCCACAGGTTCGCCCGGTGATCCACCCGGTGCGGCGGTACGTCATGCGTCGGGCCATGGCGTGCGACCCAAGCCACGGGAACGCCGTCCAGGTGCCCCACCAGAAGAGCCACGTCGCCCCACGGCGTCTCCACGGCGACGACTTCGCCGCCGTCCAGGGCCCCGTCCAGACCGGTGCCGCCCAGGATGCCGATGCGTCCACGCCCGCCCATACCACCCCCACTGCGTCACCGATTTGACCACTTTGCCCCACCAAGCTGCCACACACCCTATCTAGGGCCCCCTGGTGCAACTGCCATGAACCGCAAGACCACCCTGTCCACCGCGTTGGTCCTCCTTGCAGCCACGGCGCTGGCCGGATGCACCGGTGGCGACGACGCCGGCACCGACGACACCGGCGCCGACCTGGCCGCTGGCGACCTCAACGAAGCGACCGGCGCGCCCCTCGACCCCAACCTCCTCACCGAAGAGAGCGTCGTGGAAGCCCCCGTCTGGAAGCTCGGCGACTGGTGGGGCCACCACCTCTACTTCGGCCCCGACGACACGGAAGGGACCCACATCAACACCATCGCCGTCGAAGAACAGGCCGGCCGCATCCTCCTGGCCAGCGACAACGCCGACGTCGCCAAGGAACACGCCGTCTGGGACTACCCGATCCTCGGCTGGGCCGACCCCGGCGTCCAGCTCACCGGCTTCGGCTCCGCCTGGGAGATCTTCGACTTCCCCATGAGCCACGGCCACACCTGGCGCACCCAGTTCACCATCCCCGACTTCAACAGCTTCGACGAATACACCTACGAGGTCGAGTTCACCGCCACGTTCAACCCTGAAGTGGACACCCTGGGCGGCAAGCTGCCCGGCTACGACATCCTGGGAGCCACCGTCGACGGCATCACCCTCTTCGAGTACGACTACGTGCCCGAGATCCGTTGGTACGCCAACTTCCTCATGTACGACTACACCACCGAGGACCCCGAGGACACGATCTTCCTGTCCCGCTCCATGGGCAACGGCGACGGCTGGACCGGCCAATACTTCATCAGCGAAGCCAACACCCTGACGGAGCACTTCAGCGGCATCGCCGTCGACCCCGAAGACCCCCAGAACTACTACGCCGCCCCTGCGCCCCACGCCTCGTTCACCGTCGGTGAGGACGCCTCCTACATCTACGGCTTCATCCTGAGCATCGCCGTCGGCGGCGCCCACGAGACCCTGCTGGTCGATCCGGCACAGACGCCCCACGCCTACACGGCGGTCGGTGCGCCCTTCGAGCAGCACTTCGACTTCTGGGACATCGACGCCGTCCCGGGCCAATGGGAGGTCGTCACGGCGGGCGCCGGTGTTGTCGCCCTGGGTGGCGTCTTCCTCTGGGAGGTCGTCGAGACCAGCGGGACGATGTAGGGCCGACGGACCGGTTCAGATCACCGTACTGTGCCCCCTCCTCGGCAGGGGCAGGTGCTTCTCTTCATAGGCCTCCAGGCGTGCCAACACCTCTTGGCGTAGTTCCGACGGCGGCACCACGTGGTCGACGATGAGGTCGTTGGAGGTGACGTGGATGTCGATGTCCTTGCGGTACTCCTCCCGCAGCTGCTCCTCCAGGGCGGCCCGCTCCTTCGGGTCGTCCACGCCGGCCAGGCGGCGGGCGTACACGGCGTTGATGGCCGCCTCGGCGCCCATGACGGCGATCTCGGCACCAGGCAGGGCGAGCGTGGCGTCCGGTTCGAAGGCCGGGCCGCACATGGCGTAGATGCCGGCGCCGTACGCCTTGCGCACCACGAGGCACAGCTTGGGCACCGTCGCGGTGCTGGTGGCGTAGATGAACTGCTTGCCACGCTTCAGGATCGAGGCCTTCTCCATGGCGCTGCCGACCATGAAGCCCGGCGTGTCACAGAGGTACAGCAGCGGCACGTTGTAGGCGTCGCACTGGGTGATGAACTCGGCCGCCTTCTCCGCCGAATGGGGGAAGATGGCGCCGGCGCGGAACTGGCTGTTGTTGGCCACGATGCCCACGACGCGGCCGCCGACGCGGGCGAAGCCGGTGATGAGTTCCTGGGCATGGCCGGGCTTGAGTTCCAGGAAGCTGCCTCCGTCCACCAGCGTCTCGATCACTTCGTGCATGTCGAATGCCTTGTTGGGGTCGGCGGGCACGATGGCGTCCAGGGTGGCCGGGTCGCGGCTGGGGGGCCGGGGCGCGTAGCGCGGCGGCAGCTGGTCGCAGTTGTCCGGCAGGTAGCCGAGCAGACGCGTCACGGCAAGCGCGGCCTCCTCTTCGGAGTCGACGACGAGGTGGCATTGGCCCGACTCCTCCATGTGCAGGTCGGCGCCACCCAGCTCCTGGATGTCGATCGTCTCGCCCGTTACCATCTCCACCATGCGGGGGCTGGCGATGCAGAGGGCACTCACACCGCGCACCATGATGCTGAAGTCGCAGAAGATCGGCGTGTAGGCCGCGCCGGCCACGCAGGGGCCGTACAGCACGGAGACCTGGGGGACCTTGCCACTGAGGGCGGAGTGGTTGTAGAAGTACTTGCCAATGCCCCGCAGGTTGGCAAAGAAGCCCGCTTGGTCCGTGATGCGTGCGCCGGACGAGTCGATGAGGTAGAGGGCCGGCCGCTGGGCACGCAGGGCGCGCTCCTGGACGCGGATGAACTTCTCCACGCCGCGTTCCGCCATGCTGCCCGCCTTGACCGTGTAGTCGTTGGCCACGACGAACACGGTGCGGCCGCCCAGTTTGCCGGCGCCGGTCACCATGCCATCGGCGGCGAGGCCTTCCTCGGCGCGCAGGTTGTTGGCAAACAGGCCATCCTCGAAGGAGAGCCCCTCCGGGAAGTAGAGTTCCAGACGGTCGCGGACGAAGTACTTCCCCTGAGGGCCTTCGTCTTTCAGCCGGTCCTTGTACTTCTGGGGCCCACCTTGGCGGAGGCGTTCGATGTCGTCCCGGATGGCCTGCTCGCGGCTGGCAGCCTGGTCGCTCACGAGGGCGCCAACGCGTGGCGCCTTTCAAGCCCCGTGGTCGAGAACGGGTGCCCGCGACGGCGAGCGTCGCTAGCAGGGCAGCACGACATCAAGAAGCAGAGAGAAAGGAAGGGAGAGGGAGGGGTGGGACCGCAGGTTCTACGCGTTGGACCAGACCGCCGTCACGAGGGTCTCGAAGGCCAGGGCGTTGTAGCGCACCTGGGTGAGGCTCTCGGAGACGAGGCCGCCCGGCATGGGGCCGTCGGTGCCATCGATCTCGAAGTCGGACGTGAAGAGGCACGTCATGGCCTCGTTGGCGAAGCCGTCGCGGATGGAGCCGTGGCCGACGCAGAGGTCGAGGGGCGCAGCGGCGGGGTTCTCGCAGAGGCCCTCGAACGTGAGGGCGTCGGAGTCCGTGAAGGTCACTTCGAAGGACCAGAAGTCGGCGAAGAGGTAGGTGCCCTTGATGAGCACGCTGCACCCGTCATGTTCGCCCTGGAAAAGGGCGGCGAGGCTCTGGTCGTTGGTCTGGGCGTGGCCCGCGGGCACCATCAGCATGGCGGCCACGGCGCAGGACAGAAGAAGACGCTTCATGGTTCGTTCCCACCTTTGGCGGTTAGCCGAGCCTCGCAGGAGGCGGCCGCTTCAAAGGGTTTTGGGCCGGCGGTACCTGAATGGTGAGCGGTCGGTTGCAGGGGGTTTAAATCGCCTCGAGTTCGAGAACGGCCTGCCCCGGCTCGACGGCGGCCCCTGCCGCAGCGTGGAGCGCGACGACGCGTCCCGCTGCTGGCGCCTTCACCTCGTTGCGCATCTTCATGGCCTCGAGGATGAACAGGACGTCGCCGGCGGCGACCTCCTGGCCGGCCTCGACCAGGATGGCGTCCACCTTGCCCGTCATGGGGGGGTGGATCATGCCTGCGCTGCCGGCCCCTTCACCCGTCGCGCCCGCCACGCCGTGCAGCCCTTCCAGGAGGAACGGGATGCAGCGGCCATCGACGAGCACCTTGGCGGGGTCTTCGCTGGCCTGCACGTGCCAGGCGTGCCCGTCGGCGCGCACGATGCCGCCGCGCCAGTCGCGATCGACGGTGACAGGGAAGGTGTGGCCGTCCACGTCAGCTTCGTAGGCGTCGGGGCCCGTCTGGGTGAGGCGAACCTGGAAGGATTGGCCGTCCAGGTGGAGATGGGTGTCCATCTTGAGGCCGGCCGGCTCTTCTTGGGGGCTCATCAGTCGGACCTCCAGTCGCGGCGTCCGGGCCGCAAGGCGACCACGGGAGGGGTGTGCTGCCGCAGTTGCAGGCCGGCGAGGCCACCTCCGGGTGCCTGGAGGAGGGCGGCGACGACCGCGGCGGCGCGGGCGCGTTCGACGGCGGAGGGGTCACCGGCGACGATGTCGTGCTCTTCGAGGAAGCGCGTCGAGAGGTCCCCTTCGCGGAAGGCGGGGTGTTCCAGGAGGACGTGGTGGAAGGCGGCGTTGGTGGTGAAGCCCTCCAGTTCCATGTCGTCGAGGGCGGCGATGGCGCGGTCGGCGGCCACGTCGCGGTTGCGGCCGTGGGTGATGAGCTTGAGCACCATGGAGTCGTAGGCGGACGGCACGGTCCAGCCTTCGTAGAGGCCACCGTCGACGCGGATGCCGCGACCGCGGGGCAGGCGCAGGCGTTGCACGGGGCCGGGGCTGGGCAGGAAGCCCTGCTCGGGGTCCTCGGCGTTGATGCGCAGTTCGATGGCGTGGCCCTTGAGTTGCACGTCCTCCTGTTGGACCGTCAGCTTCTCGCCGGCGGCGATGCGCAGCTGCCACTGCACCAGGTCGAGCCCCGTCACCGCTTCGGTCACCGGGTGTTCTACCTGGAGGCGGGTGTTCATTTCGTTGAAGTAGAACATGGGGGAGCCGTCGGCGCCGCGCTCGAAGAGGAACTCCAGGGTGCCGGCGTTGACGTAGCCGACCTGGCGGGCTAGTTCGACGCCGCGGGCACCGATCGCCTCCCGCTCCTCCTGCGAAAGGGCCGGGCTGGGGGCCTCCTCCAGGAGCTTCTGGTGGCGGCGCTGGATGCTGCACTCCCGTTCGTAGAGGTGGAGCACGTTGCCATGGCCATCCGCCAGGATCTGGATCTCGATGTGGCGCGGCCGCTCGATGAACTTCTCCATGAATACGTCGGGCACGCCGAACGCGCTGGCCGCCTGCTTCGTGGCGGAGTCGAACTCACTGGCCAGGAGTGCCGGGTCGTGGACGATGCGCATGCCGATGCCGCCGCCGCCCGCCGACGCCTTGAGCATCACGGGGTACCCGATGCGCTCCGCCTCCTGGGCCGCATGGTCGGCGTCGCGCAGGGCCTCGCTGCCGGGCGCGACGGGCACGCCTGCGGCCTCGGCGGCGGCGCGGGCGCTCACCTTGTCGCCCATGGTGTCCATGGCGGAAGGCGGGGGGCCGATCCAGACCAGGCCGGCCGCTTCCACCTTGCGGGCGAATTCCGCGTTCTCCGACAGGAAACCGTAGCCGGGGTGGATCGCTTCGGCGCCGGTCTCGGCCGCCGCCGCGAGGACCTTCTCTTGGTCCAGGTAGCTCTCGGTGCTGGGTGCGGGGCCCAGGCGGACCGCCTCGTCGGCCATCCGGACATGCAGCGCCTCCGCGTCGGCGTCCGAGTAGACGGCGACCGTCTCCACCCCGAGGGCACGGCAGCCCCGTTGGATCCTGACCGCGATCTCGCCACGGTTGGCGATGAGCACCCGCTTGAACACGGCGGGGCCAACGGGAGGGCGCTTATCAAGGTCGCTTGACGGCTCAGGTTCCTGCCAGGGCCCCTGCGAACGTCAGGAGGCCGCCGGAGGGGTGGGTGATGAGCAGGTCGTCGCCGTCACGCGCGACGGTCGGCCGCTGGGCGTCCTCGGTGCCGTCGACGATGCCGTGGTCCTGGGACCACGGGCCGCCCAGGAGCTCCGTGAGCGTTGCGCCCAGGTCGATCTCCAGGTAGAGCACCAGCTCGAAGAGGTTGACGCTGATCGGGTTGTAGACGAAGCTGCCCGATGCTCCGCGGGGTCCTTCGCCGGCCAATGCGTAGATGGCGGCGCCGTAGGTGGGGCGGCCCGTGCCGGCGTCGCGCAGCGTCTGGTTGAACAGTTCCACGTCGATGGCCCAGCTGCTCTGGCCGGCCGAGCCGGCGTACAGGGCCACCATGAACCCGCTGCCGGCGTCGCTCTCGAAGTCGCTGGAGAGGGCGACAGGGCCGACGGATGCCTGGGGACGCAGGTCGAGGGACGTGCGGTCGATGGTGATGTCCTTCGTCCAGAACTCCATGCCGTAGCCAGGAAGCCCGAAGATCATGCCGTTGATGTCGAGGTAGAGGGGCACCTCGAAACCGCTGCCGGTGCCCACAAGGGGCATGGCGGCGCCGGTGCCGAAGTCGAACTCGATGCCGTCGTCGTCTTCCTGGTACACCGTGAAGGCGAGGCCGAACGGCGCAGGGCCGGTCTTGGCCGCCAGGACGAAGCCGTACTCGGTGCCTGCCACCAGGCCGTCCTCCGGTTCGAAGCCGATCGTGCTCGAGACGCTCAGGTCCCCTTCGTCGCTGCAGCCGCTGGACGTAGACATCATCGGCGCCTGGCGGACGGCCGCGCAGATCTCCATGTCGACGACGCCGCCCGCGAAGTGGGCCTCGCCGTCCTCCATCCTGAAGACGAGGAGCGAGGCATGGTCCAGTTCGTCGCCCAGGATTTCGCCGTCGAAGCCGTTGTAGCCGTCGACGTGGTCCGGGACGGTCCAACGGAAACCCGCCAAGGCGTAGGAGCCGTTTCCGGCGGGGGCCGGTGCGGCGCCGATCCACCAGGTGGTCTCGGAGGAAACGGGCTCGATCGTGGCCGTCGCGTTGCCCAGGAGGGACTGGATCAATTCGGAGGAGCCGTCGGTCTGCTGGGTCTCCGGGTCATCGTCGTCGAGGCAGCCGGCGCCCAGGAGGGCGAGGGCGACCAGGACTGCAGCCAAGCGCATGGCCGCGACTGTTTGGCCCGGCGCATGAGACTTGTGGGCTGGTCGCCCGGCCGTGCGTCGAGTGGGGCCCGGTCGTTTCAGGAAGCGAGACTTGCCTTGGTGCGCAGGGCGCCGGCGAGCTTCTTGACCTTGCCCCGTCCGCCGCCCAGGGCGTGTTCCACGGCGGCGCCCAGGTCGTCGGCGAGCAGCACGTCGATCTTGTCACTGTAGCCGTGCTCCAACAGGAGGTCGTGGCGGTTGGCGGCGGGCACGACGGCGCGGGTGTAGCCCAGGTCGGCGGCTGCTTCCACCATCTGGGTGACGCCGTCGACGGCGCGCAGACGGCCGCTCACAGAGAGGGCGCCCAGCACGACCGTGTCCTGGCGTACCGGCATGTTCTCCAGGGCGCTGAGGCAGGCGACGGCCGTGGCCGCCGCGAGGGGACTGGCGTCGGCGCCCACGTTCTGGAGGAGCGCTTGGGCGTGCAGGTCGATGTCGGCCATGTCGCTGCCGCGCACACGCTTCAGGAGGGCGTAGACGTTGTCGCGGATGGTGCCGTCCTTCTCCAGGCCGCCGCCGACGTACAGGGCGCCGCGGTGGCGGTCGCTGGCGGCGGTGGCGTCGGCCTCAACGGGCACGACGATGCCGGCCGGTTCACCGGTCTCGCCGGTGCCCATGAAGGCGCAGCCGCGGGCGATGCCGATCGCTTCGCCGCTGTTCTGCATCGCCTCCAGGGCGGTGGTCACTTCGATGCCGCGCAGGGTCACCTGGTGTTCCAGGCTGAGGCTCATGCGCTTGGCGCGCAGCACGTCGTCGACGGTGACGACGTTGCGCTTCTCGTCGAGGGCCAGGTCGCCGGCGGTGCGCACGAGGCCGCCCAGTTCACGCAGGCGCAAGGTGAGTTTGCCGGTGTGGCCGCTGCGGCGCTGGGCCTCACGGATCACTTCCGCCACGGCGAGCGCGTCGAAGTGGGGGATCTTGCCGTCACGGCGGACCTCTTGGGCCACGAACCGCACCAGCTTGTCGCGGTTCTCGTGGGTGTCCGGCATCATGGAACGGACGTAGACCTCGTAGCCGTAGCCGCGGATGCGGCTGCGCAGGGCGGGGTGGAGGCCGGTGAAGCGGTCGTCGGTGGGGGCGATGACGTCCAGGTTGCCGGCGGCGACGAGGATGAAGTCACAGGGGACAGGCGCCGTGCGGGCCATGGCACCGCTGGAGCGCTCGGACTGGCCGACGATGCTGTACTGCTTGTCCTGCATCGCCGTGAGGAGGGCCTGTTGGCTGTCGAGGCGCAGGACGTTGATCTCGTCGATGAAGAGGAGGCCGCCGTGGGCGCGGTGGATGGCGCCCGGCTCCACCCGTTCATGGGTGGGGGTCTGGAGGCCGCCGGACTGGAAGGGGTCGTGGCGGATGTCGCCCAGAAGGGCGCCGGCGTGGCTGCCCGTGGCGTCCACGTAAGGGGCCGGCTGCACCTTGCCGCCTCGTTCCACGATGAGGTTGGGCACCTGGAGGCTGCTCTTGCCGCGCTGCTGGCGGGCGACGAACAGGAAGAAGATGGCGATGAGCAGGCAGAACAGCAGGATGAGCAGGCCGTTGTAGCTGCCCAGCGCGAAGACGGACCAGAGGCCAACGGCGACCAGGAGGCCGGCCATGGCCCATTCGAAGATGGCGCCGATGCGGCCGCGGCGACCGGCCAGCTTGGCCGCTTCCCGCAGCTTCGCCGTCCCCTCGCCCCCAGGCAGGAGCTCCACGTCAGGGACGTTGGCGTCCTTCGGGTTGGGCGTGATGAGGATGTCGTCGAGGCGCCGTTCGGGGAGGATCTGCGCCATCGCCTTGGCGATCATCGACTTGCCGGTGCCGGGGTCGCCCAGCAGGAGCAGGTTGCGGCCTTGGCGGGCGGCCTTCTGGGCCACGGCGACCGCTTCGTCCTGTCCGATGACCTCGTCGATGAGCCGCTCCGGGAGCGGCACGTCGGCCGTGGTGCGGATGCCCTGGTCCTGGACCCATTGGGCCGGGTCGCTGGTGGCCAGGCCGGAGGCGTTGGCGGGGCGCTTCTCGCGCCGGACCGCCTTGGTGGGCTTGCTGCCGGCAGCGCCGTTGGCACCATTGGCGGCCGTCATCAGCGGTCCTCCGCGGCGACGTACTGGGGAGACTTGCGCCGGGCGGCGAGCAGGTAGGCGGTCATGGAGACGGCGACGACGCCCAAGGTGCTGCCGATCGCCAGGTTGACGGCGTTGGGGAGGCCGAGGGCCTGGGGCAGCGGGGGCGGCGGGATGGTGGGCGGTGGCGGCGGCAGCAGGCAGGTCTGCGCGGCGGCCACACCCTGGATGGCGCCGAACTGCATGGCGCCGTAATCGTTGATCGCAAAGTACACCGATTCTCGTTGGTCCGCTTCGCGGACGTAGAGCAGGCCGTCCTGGACGTCGTTGAAGAGGGCGGGGTGGCGGTTGTACGCCTCGTAGTTGGCCGGGTCGACGCCGGTGCCCATCTCCATCGCGGAGGCGGCCACCATGCCCTGGCAGGCGGTCAGCGCCACCAGCACCTTGCGGTAGTCGGTGAGGCGCGGCGTCTCCAGGTTGACGAGGCGGTCCGGGTCCGGCAGGTCCTGGGTGACGTTGTTCCACTCCTTGTAGACGAAGTAGAGGATCTTCTGGTCCTCGCTGATCGTTGCGGCGGTGACGTGGGCGGAGCGCAGGGGCTCACCGCCGGCCATGTTGTGCAGATCGGGGCCGAAGTCGGCGGGGACCTGGTTCCAGTGTCGGCCGTACCAGCCGAAGGCGCCCTTAACCTGGACGCGTTGTTCGCTGACCACGTCGCTGGTGAGGACCCACATGAAGCCGTCCGTGGAGGTGGCGAGGATCGGGTCGGGGCCGTTGAGGCCGGTGTGGCTCACCAGGTGCGTCGTGTTGGTGTCGGGGTCGAAGCGCCAGATGTCGATGTCACCGATGCGGGCGCGGCTGCGGTCGTTGTAGCCCCGTTCGACGACGCAGGCGACGTAGACGTCCCCGCGGGCGGTCACAGCGTTGCTGGCGTCGAGGCAGGGGCCGATGAGCTGGTCCCGGTCGAGGCGGTCCCATTCGTTGCGGCTGCTGGTGTTGGTCCAGGCGATGTCGATCCACGCCGACTTGCCGGTGGAGCTGTTGCGGTAGTCGTAGGCGGTCTCGTGCCACACGGCCACCACCAGGTCGGGGCGGTTGATCGGCACGGCGTCCTCGCCGAACTCGTCCTCAGAGGACGGCGGCTGGGTCTCGTTCATGTCCGCCAGGTCCACAGGCTCTTGGCCGGGCTTGGCGACGTAGACCGCCGTGGCGGGCCCCATGCGGTTGCCAGGGTCGCGGGCGTCGATGAAGTACGGGTCGCGGTAGGAGCGTACGACGCTGCCTTCGTCACTGGTGCGGCCGGCCTTGAAGAGGCCCAGGCGGCCTTCCCAGCTCTCCGGGTCGGGGCCGGGGCCGTGCCAGACGTAGGCGGCGTAGAGGTTGCCGTCCGCGTCCATGGTGCCACTGGCGTGGTCGCCGAGGCTGGCGCTGTCGGGGTAGGAGCGGTAGGTGGGTTGGTCTTCCCAGGTGAGGCCGCGCGTGGCGGTGGTGAAGGCGACGTGGGTGAGGTTGGTGCGGCTCTGGTCGCCGCTGCCGTCCGCCACGGGGTCACCGTGCAGGGCGAAGAACGCAGCCTCGCGGGTGTCGGCGGGGTTGACCGCCAACGTGGGGCTGCCGAAATGGTGGTCGGTGTCGTAGATGCGCAGGGGGCAACCGTAGACGACCACGTCCTGCTCCGTGACGCTGAACGGGTTCGGGGGCAGGCCGCCAGCGGTGGGCTGCTCGCACACGAACGTGAATCCGCCGTCGTCGCCGGGCGCGGCACCGGGGACACGTAGGGGCGATGGGGGTGGAGCGGCGGTCACGAAGACGCCCGTTGGCAACTGGGGACCCATGGGCTCCTCCGAAGGCGCGGGGGCGTCAGGGGCCGGGCTGGCCGCGTCGCCGGCGGGGGCGTCCACGAGGCTGCCTGCATCCAGGGCGGTGAGGGCCTGGGTCGCAGCGGGGGCACCCAGAAGAAGCGCGACGGCGAAGGCTGCCAGGAGCCCACGCGTCGCTCGGCGTTCTTGCATCAACGCTCATCACCTGAGAGGCCCACTTAAGTCGTGTCGTCCCCGGGCGGACGACGGCCGCATCGGCGTGGGCGACCAACAGGAGAAAGCGCAAACAGGTTTTTGTAGAAGCGCTCACAATGCTGCATCCATGAGCCAGACGGCGACGCCCGGCGACGACGACAACAAGAAGGGCGACGGCCACGGCGGTGCCGGGGACGGCAACCCCACCAACCCGTTCCCCAGCGGCCACCCCTTCGGCCCCGGCGGCCCCTTCGGTCCAGGTGGACCCTTCGCGGGCGCCAACCCGTTCGGTCCTGGCGGACCCGGTGGCCCCGGCGTGCCGGGTGGCATGGACGAGATGCTGCGCCGCATGGGCATCGATCCCAGCGACTTCGGCAAGATGTTCCAGGAGATGCAGCGCAACCTCGAGGAAGCGTTCAAGCAGATGGGTCAAGACCCCTCCAAGAACTTCGTCTCCGGCTTCAATGTCCGCATCGGCCCCGACGGCAAACCGACCTTCAGCAGCTTCGGCAACAAGCCCACGATCCGCCGACCTGACGAGGGCGCCCGGCCCCAGGTGGTCGCCGACCGCGAACCCCTGACGGACGTCATCGAAGACCCCACCAGCATCGCCATCACCATGGAACTGCCCGGCGTCGACAAGAAGGACATCAACGTCCACATGACGGCCGAGCAACTGGAGATCAGCGTCGACACGGAGACCCGCAAGTACCACAAGCGCGTCGACCTGCCCGCCAAGGTCGACCCCTCCACCACCAAGGCGACCTACAACAACGGCATCCTCGACGTCACCGTCCACAAGGTCGCCCGCAGCGACCCCGGCGTCAAGATCGACGTCGAATAGGTCACGGGCGCGACCGCCGAGGGCACCGTCCCGGTAGGAAGCGTTCAAGAACGGCACCCGGCCTCCGCCGCCGCGAGGCGAACGCGTGTCCGACGACGACTTCGACAACGACGGCGACGAGCTGTTCAACGACGACTTCGATGACGGTGGCGACACCGTGCTGCGGGCCGGCGTGCGCAAGAAGGTCTGCCCTGAATGCCAGCACAACGGCTTCGACTACCGCGTCGAAGGCCGCTTCGTGGTGCGCGTCTGCCGCAACTGCGGCGCCGAGTTCGAAGACTGAGCTGCCCCTTCCGCGCTGCCCGCCTCAGGTGGGGGAACGGATGAGCTTGCCAGGCACGTCGATCTGGAAGCCAGCGGAGCCCTTGGCAGGAACCGTGCAATCCGTGCACGAGGTCAGGTCGTCCACGTAGTGGTCGCGGCCGCCGGCATCCCAGAGTAGGCCAGTGCCCGCGTGGCCGCCGCCGTTGGCTCCATGGCCGCCGGCTGCGTACCCATCATTGCCTTCCACGTCGTAGAGGAAACCGGAACCCCCTCGGCTCCCGCCACCGTTGGCTCCGTTGGAGCCGGCGACGTAGAGGTCGTCGCCACGACGGTCGAAGAGGAACCCAGCGCCGCCGATGTCGCCTCCACCATTGGCACCGAACGTCGCATCCGCCGCAGGCGCCATACCCGCCAACGTCAGCGCATTCTCGATGAAGGCCATGGGGCGGATCCCGTCGGCGGGGCCCGCCACGATGCGGTACTGGTCGTTGCCGCGCAGGTCGGCCAGGAACCCGAGGCCGGCCATGTGGGCGCCACCGTTGACACCCTGGGCCCAGGCGTGGTACCGGTCCGTGCCCTGGCCGTCGATGAGGGTCCCGATGCCCCCTGCCCGCACGTATTCCGTGGTGAAGAAGAGTACGCCGCCCGCGCCGCCGTTGGCTCCCACGTCGCCGCCGTAGTAGCGGTCGTTGCCGAAGCCGTCCAGGAGGAACCCGATGCCGCCCCGGTAGGCGCCGCCGTTCATGCCACGGCGTTCGCCGTTGTAGCGGTCGTTGCCCAGGTCGTCGAAGAGGAAACCGACGCCGAAGTAGCCGGCACCGGTGATGCCGCAACCGCCTCCGCCTCCGTCCTGCGCGATGGGGTTGTAAAGGTCGTTGCCGCCACCGATGTCGACAGCGGCCGCTGCGCGTCCCATGCTCCAGTAGCCGACGACCTGGTGGGGGAGACAGTTCCAACTGCTGGGCAGCGGATGAATGATGTTGCCGCCGGCGTTGTTGTTGTAGACGTCATCGCCGCCGGCATCCAACAGGAGGACCACCTTCGATTCCTTGCGGTACGTGTGGTCTCCGCCCTGCAGGTCCAGGGCCACCAGGGGCGGTTGGACGATGCCCGGCTGGGCGGTGCGCCACGACAGGACCTCCTGGTCCTCCAGAAGGACGCTGCGCACCTCCATCGTAGCATCCAGGAACGCCAGCCGGGCCGCCAGGATCTGGCTGGGGTCGAGGGCTGCAGGGAGGTCGCCGGCCGCGAGGCGCTGGATGAGGGCCTCGTCGCCCTCGGTCAACAGGGCGCCGTCGTCGGCGGCCAGGGGCCCGTAGAAGGCGTCGGCGGCCAGCCAGAGGGCATGGAAGGCGTCGATGAACGCGGTGAGCGTCACGTGGAGGCTTTCGGGGGCGTCGTCCAGGCGCGCTGCGGCGGGGTCCTGGGCGTCGAAGGGGTGGCCGGTGGAAGCCGCCAGGGCCAGGAGTGCGGCCGTGGGGCCTTCACTCTCGACGTGCGGGACGCGGGCAGCGGCCAGGGAATGGCCGAGGCGCTCGGCCTGCCATCCGGAAGCCAGGCGCGCCGCAGCCACGGCGCCGTCGAGGCCGTCGGCCTGGAGGCCCTCGAGCTGCTGTGCGAGGCCCTGCTCCAAGGGCAGATGAGCGGGGTCCAACTCTGGTGTCGCTACAGGGATGAGCAACAGGACAGCGAGCGCAGCAGCTACGGGATGCACAGGAAATCGAGGTCGTCCACGCCTTAAGTGCGTTGCCTCAAGGCGGCGTTGCGGCGGGGCTCACGCCGGGGCCTGGACCAGGGGTCCGTCGGGGTCCGTGGCGACCACGCAGCCGTCTTCGGTGACGATGAGCGTGTGTTCGAACTGGCTTACCATGCCGCCGCTCGCCTCGCTGAGGGCCGGGTAGTGCTTGAGCACCAGTTGCTTCTGGAGCTGCATGAGGTTGAAGTTGAGCTTCTTGGGCTCGATGGCCTCCGTGAGCCAGCGTTGGGCGAACGGGAGCTTGGGGTGGGCCTTCTGGATGGCACCCATGAGCCGCCGGGCCGCGGGGAGGCGCTGGGGCATGGCGCGCTGCCAGTGGTAGATGTTGCCGGGGCCGCTGTTCTCCACCCGTCCGCTCTGGCCGTCGGTGACGAACGGTTCGCAGGCGAGCACGTCGCCGACGCGCGGCCGGCGGTTGATCTTCATGTCCACGTTG
Source organism: Thermoplasmatota archaeon (assembly GCA_049602735.1). Classification (GTDB taxonomy): domain Archaea; phylum Thermoplasmatota; class E2; order JACPAO01; family JAHFTW01; genus JBMYRW01. The sequence continues at coordinate 1,443 of JBMYRW010000049.1, read as the reverse complement.
GGGACCGTGAGGCCGGCGTGGAGGTTCCACGCTTCCAGGCTGTGGCCGGTCAGGTTCTGGATCGTCTTGAAGCCGAAGTCCTTGGCGGTGTGCTCGATCACAGCACCGACATGGCCCAGGTTGACGTTGGGGCCGATCACACTCACCGCTTCGGCGAGGCAAGCCTTGGCCGCTTCGACGAGGCGGGCGTGTTCGCCCCCTTCGCCGCCGTCCGGGGCGCCGATCTCGACCGTGATGGCGTTGTCGGAGAGGGCGCCGTCGAGGGTGGCGCCGCAGTCGATCTTGGCCAGTTGCCCTTCCTGGAGGACCGTCTGGTCGTCGTGGGTAGGGGTGAAGTGGGCGGCGCATTCGTCCAGGCTGACGGTGCAGGGGAACGCCGGTTCGAGGCCGGCGGCGCGGATGTGGGCCTCGACCGCTTCGGAGACCGCGACAAGCTTGGCGCCGGGCACGGCCGCGTCGCGTCCCATTTGGAGCGCCTGGGCGGCGACCTGGCCCGCGCGGAGCCACTTCTGGAAGGTCTCATCACCGTCGATGACCGGCACGATGCGCGCCACAGGGAGGGCGCTGTTAACGCTTGAGGACGGCGCCGATGGCGTCGGCGGTCACGTTGCCTTGCCGGAGGATGCGGGGCGCGTCGCCCGTGCAGTCCACCACCGTCGATGCGGTGCCGGCCACGGTCTCGTCACCGATCACCAGGAGGTCCGGGGTCCCGACGAGCCCGCGTTCGACGCCCGCGCGATCGGGTGGGTCCGGTTCGCCATGCCGGTTGGCGCTCGTCATCACCAGGGGGCCGGTCGCCTGGAGGACCGCCTGGGCGACGGGGTGGTCCGGCACGCGGAGGCTGAGGCTGCCGAATCCGGGTGCCAGGTGCGCGAGCCGGTGGTCTAACCGTGGGCAGACGAGGCTTACGGGGCCGGGGAGGAACGCATGGGCCAACGCCTGTGCGAGTGGGTTCAAGGCCACGAACGCCTGGGCGTGGGACCAGTCGGCCACGCCGAGCGCCAACGGAACGGCATCCGGGCGACCCTTGGCGGCGCGTAGCCGGTCCACGGCGGCCGGGTCGTCGGGGCGACAGCTGAGGCTCCAGACCGTCTCCGTGGGGAAGGCGAGCAGGCCGCCTGCTTGGACGTGGGCGCGGATCGCTGCGGGGTCCAAGAGCGTCGTCACTTCTTGCGCTCGTCCTTGATCAGGTCGCCGATGGTGAGGCCGGCGCCACCGACCTTCTTGGTCTGGTGCGCCTGGGTCTCGTCCACCTTCTCCAGGAGCGTGATGCCCAGTTCGCGCTCCAGGGCGCGGGCGAGCTGGTCGCTCGGGCGCAGATGGCCGCTCTCGATCTGGTTCAGCTGTGGCACGCGGGCCGCCACCTTGCCACCCAGGAACTCTTTGGTGAGCTTCTTGCGCTCACGGGCCTGGCGGATCTTGGGGCCGAAGTTCTCCACGAGC
>JBMYRW010000048.1:0-19114 GCA_049602735.1 Thermoplasmatota archaeon | reverse complement strand
CTTGTACGCGTCGAGGCCGCGAACAATATCGCCACTGAACACGTAGCCATGGTGGATGCGGGCATCCCAGACGTTGCCACCGGCCTTCACCTGGTCAAGGATGACCGGGGCGGAGGGGTCGCTGAAGTCGATCACCAGGATACCGGCGGTGTACCAGGCCATGACCAGCTTGTCTTCGCCGGGCACGATGGTGCCGAAGTGGGCAGTGCAGTTGGGCAGCGCCTGGGTGGGGTCGGCGGCGCCAGCGGCGCCCACGGGGTCGACCTCCGTCGGGGGGCTGATCCAGGAGAGCAGCGTCGGGTTGGCTTCATCGGTGATGTCGTAGAACCACAGGGCACCCAGGGGCGTGCTGAGGCCGGTGACCGGGTCGTAGACGAGGCACATGCCGGGGGCACCGCCGCCGTTGTGCTCGTCGCCGATGATCAGCACGCTGGCGTCGTTGTTGACGATGGCCAGGTGGTGCAGGGTGCGAAGCGGGTACGTGGCCAGCAGGGGGTTGCCGACGACGGGGCTCTCCAGGGGAGATTCGCCGAAGTCGACGCTGCCCAGGACGCTGATGCCGAAGCCGCTGGCGGCGGGGTCGAAGCGGTCCAGGTCCCAGATCTCCGTGACTTCGATGCCGGCGCAGTAGGCGCGGAACTTGTCGCCGCCCTTGGTGCCGAAGTAGCTGATGTCGTGGCAGCCGTAGTCACCGTAGGTGCCCACGATCACGGGCTCGTACGGGTCGCTGGCGTCCACCAGGTCGTTGGTGGTGCCACTGCCGCCGCTCTGGCTGTTGAAGACGTAGTGGGTGCCGGGGACGACGGCCACGTTGTGGTTGGCCACATCGGCCAGCAGGCGGGAGGCGAAGATCGGCTGGGCCGGGTCGGTGACGTCCCAGAGGTGCATGCCGTCGCTCTGGGTGGCCAGCACGAGAGTCAGGCGGCCGTCGCCGTGGTCGATGATGTCCGCGTCGCGGCTGAACGCCGTTTCCGTGTCCTCGGGGGTCTGGAACAGCATCTGGGGGGCCGATGGGTCGCTGATGTCCGCGATCCAGAATCCGCCGCCGAGGCCGGCGCCGAAGACGTAGTCACCGTAGGGCCAGATGCCCGCGCCGTTGGCGGTGGCACCGTCGTCGCCGGTGAGCTGACCGAGCAGCTCGATACCCGTGACAGAGGCGGGCAGGACGTCCTCGAAGCTGGGGACGCCGTGGGCGGGGGCCGCCAGGGCGTCTCCGCCGGCGGTGTCGCCGTCGTCGTTCAGGCAGCCCGATAGGGCCGCGGTGGCAAGCAAGGTGGTCAGCAGCAGCTTGTTCATGAGTCTCTCTCCGGTCTCGGTCTCTCTTAGATGATCTTCAGGATGTCCATGCCACGACCGGTGTCGCCGGTGTAGATGTGGCCATTGTAGTAGCGGGATTCCCAGGTGTTGGTGCCGGGGGCGTGGTAGTGGGCGACCTGTTGGGCGTTGGCCGGGTCGCTGAAGTCCACGATGACGGTGCCAGCGGCGTACCAGCCCATGACGAGAGCGTCGCGGTCTTCGATCATGGTGCCGAAGTGGGTGCTGCAGTAGCGCCACGGGCCCAGCGGCTCGTCGCCGTCGGTCAGCTGCTCCCATTCCACCTGGAAGTAGCCGACGGGCGTCGGCATGCTCATGTCGGAGACGTCGAAGAACCAGAGGGCGCTGGTGGGGTCGCGCACGGTCTCGCTGCACGGCGGGCTCGGCGCGGCCACGCCGGCGAACTCGTCGCCCAGGACGAGCAGGTCGCCGCCGCGGGCGGGCCACGCGGCGTGGTGGATGTTGGTGCCGGGCCAGTCGATCACCTGGATGATCTCGGGGGCCAGGGGGTCGCTGACGTCCCAGATGAGGGTGTCCGTGACGCCGGCGCAGTATGCCAGTTGGCGGTCGGCCTGGAACGTCACGTCGTGACAACTGGTGGCCGTGACGGGGCGGGGCACGCCGCCTTCCGTGATGGCGACCGGCGGGAACTCCCAGAACATGCTGGTGGGGTTCTCGGGGTCGGCGAAGTCGATGATCTCGATGTCACCGGCGCTCACCATGCCGGGCGCGGTGGCGTGGCAGAGGCTCCAGGAGGAGTAGACGACGGTGCTGTTGGGCACGACGGCGATGTTGTGGCTGCAGAGCGTGGTCTTGGCGACCACTTCGGAGCGCTCGGGGACGGTCACGTCAACGAGTTCGACGACACCCTGGCCGGCCAGGACGGCGTAGAGCTTGCCGTTGGGGTGCTCCATGATGTCCACGTCGCGGCTCGCCGTGTCGGGGATGTCCGCGGCCAGGAGGACAGGCTCAGCGGGGTCGGTGATGTCCAGGATGCGCAGGCCGGCAGGGCCGCTCAGGTACGCCTTGCCTTCGTGGAGCCAGATGCCATCGGCAGCCTCTTCGTTGCCGTTGAGGATGAACTCGAGGCCGGAGATCGCTTCGGGCAGCGGGTAAATGGGCAGTTCGGGAAGTCCGTCGCCGCCAATGGCGGAGTCGGAACCGGCATCATCGTCATCGGCGAGGCAGCCGGCCAGTCCCAGGGAGACCAGGAGGGCGGCGGCGAGCACGCTGCGCATGGCGCGGCCACCCAGGGTCCACTTTTTACGGTTTGAGGAAGGAAGGCTGAAGCGGGAGGGCCGTGGGGCGGCTACGGCGCCTGGTAGTCCTTCTTCGTGGGGCAGGTGCCGAGGGCCGGCTCGAAGAAGGTGATCGCCTGACGCGGCGGGTAGCCCTTGGCACAGAGAGCCGTTTCGGCGTTGTCTAGGAGGCCGTCGTCGTCCTTGTCATGGTCGCGGGGGCGGAAGTCGCCGCCGGGGACGCACTTGCCGACGGGGCCGCCCACCGTCTGGACCACAGGTTTGGCTGGTCCACAGAGGACTTGATCCTGGAGGCCATCGAGGAGGTGGAGCGCCGGGTCGGAGGGTTCGGCATCTGGATCACTGCCCGCGAGGAAGGAGCCGACGTGCCAATAATCGTCGTCCGTTCTGTGCAAAAGATCGAAATCCCCCCCGATCACATCGCCATTGGCCGCGAGCTCAAAATCGACCCTGAGGCGATTGCCATTGTGATTGTTGGCGACGCATTGGACCAAGCTGGTGCTGACCATGGTGCAGTTACCTTGTCCTTCCCTCCAGAAGATCGAATTCTCGTCTTCACAGGGGTTCCCCGTGCCGAATTCGAATGCCGCCGCATGGGAGTCCGTTGGCTCATCGTACCAGAAATCAACGCTGGCCATCACGACCTCCTCGCCGAGTGCCCTGCAGCTCCGCCAGCCCCATTGATCCCAGTTCCAGTACAAGGATTGCACCCTGGCAACGCCGCTAAACCGGTAATCCTCGTCAGGCTCGGCCGCCAACACTTGTATGCCTCCCGGGGCGCCGACCACCATGAACGCGATCATGCTCAGGCTTGCCCATTTTAGGAACGATAGCACCATACCACCTGGCACGAGATGGAGCATCGTGGCCTTAAGGCGTTGCTTGCCGGCGCGGCCGCTGCGCAGCCTTCTGACTGCGTTTGGCTTCAGACCGTCTGCGGCACCATGCCGCCGGGGGCGGCGATGCCGTGCAGTTCGCAGATGCGCCAGAAGATCTCGGGGCTGACACCGCGGTTGTTGCGGTCCCAGCGTCGGTAATCGTCGATGAACGCTTCGGCGTTCTCCTTGGTGGTCGCTTCCGTGTAGCGCTTGATCTCCTCGGCGATCGCCACCAGTTGCTCCTTGGTGCCTTCGAGGCCGGCCTCCGCGAGGCGGGCCTGCACGGCGTGGGTGCCGGTATGCTTGCCGAAGACGAAGCGTCGGGTGCGGCCCAGCTTCTCCACCTGCATCGGCTCGTAGGTGAGGGTGTTCTTGATGACACCGTCCGTGTGGATGCCGCTCTCGTGGGTGAAGGCGTTGTAGCCGACGATGGCCTTGTTGAAGGCGACGGGGACGCCGGTCGCCTCCTCGACGCGGCGGCTCAGGCTGAAGAGGGCCTCCATGTCGATGCCGGTGTCGTAGCGGTACAGCTCCTCGAGCGCCATGACGACCTCCTCGAAGCTGGCGTTGCCGGCCCGTTCGCCGATGCCGTTGACGGTGGTGTTGAGGCAGGGGATGCCGTGCTCGAAGGCGGTCAGCGTGTTGGCGGCCGCCATGCCGAAGTCGTTGTGCAGGTGGACGCCGTACTCCACGTCGGGGCGGTCGATGCGACGCACCGCCTCGTCCAGCCACCAGCCAAGGGTGCTGGGCGTCATCACGCCTACGGTGTCGGCAAAGAGCACGCGCGCGGCACCCGCGTCGATCACTTCCTGGTAGAAGCGGACGACGAAGTCCAGGTCGGCACGCACGGTGTCCTCCGTGACGAACGTCGTCTTGAGGCCGTGGTCGACGGCGTACTCGACCGCCTCGACGGCGATCTCGATGGCGCGGTCGCGGCTGATCTTGAGCTTGTGTTCCAGGTGGACGTCGCTGGCCGCGATGAACGTGGCGCACTCCGGGGCGTCGGTGGCGATGACGGCGTCGATGTCGCTCTGGATCGTGCGGGCGGCGCCCAGGATGGAGGCATCGAGGTCCTGCGCGGCGATCGCCTTGACCGCTTTGCGTTCGTTGTCGCTGACGGCCGGGATGCCGCAGTTGAGCACGTGACAACCGGCGTCCGACAGCAGCCGGGCCAGCTCGACCTTCTCCTCCAGGGTATAATACACGCCGGGCGTCTGTTCGCCGTCGCGGAGGGTCTCGTCCCAGATGACGAGCTGGTCTGGAAGGCGGCGCTCGGCGCCTCCTTCAAGGTGGTAGTTCCGGATGAGTCCGTGGTTCACGAGGCATCCTCCAAGAGGAGTCTCCATGCCACGGGCGACGCTATAACAGTTGGCGAACGCGCCCGGCATGCCAGGGCGTCGGGTCTGCAGCCTGGCGCCGACGCCGCAAGCTTCCAAAGCTGGCCGGCGGTGCTGGGGCCGTCATGGCAGGACCGCTTGCTCCGGACGACGCCCGCGGCTCCCCGTGGCAGCAGTCCCTCGTGGTGGACCGGTCGCCCAAGGAGGCGATCGACGCGGCGCAGACCTACTTGGAAGGAGCCGGTGTCATCGCCACACGGCTGGCGGGGCGCGTGGAGCGTGACGGCGACCGTCTTGCGGTCCATCATGGCCGTATCCGGACGCGCATCGAAGCGACCGCTGCATCCGGACGGCCTGGTGCCAGTCATGTGCAGGTGGACCGGGCCGGCGCCGCGCCCTTGGAGGAGACCCGTAGTTGGCTCGTCCTGCTCGGCCTGGTGGGCACGGTGCTGGGCTGGGGCCTGGCGTTCTACAACGACCGCAACAGCACGTTCCTGCCGCCGCTGGTCACCATCGCCGTGTTCTTCGCTGCGATCCTGGCAGCCGTGACGCTGCTGTACGTGGTCGACCGGTCCTTGGAGCGTCGCAGCAGCAGCCTCATGCTGAGCCTGGAGGACGCCATGCGCGGCGACCCACTCCTGGTGCTGCGCCGGGAGGTGGCGGCCCTCGACAAGCAGCTGGCGCTCGTCAATGGCCTCCTGTTCTATGCGGTCGCACTGGTGGTGGAGTTCATCGTGTTCGTGGCCCTTCTGGACAACGGTATCGACGACGCGGTGACGCTCGAGGTGATGCGGTGGGGCTTCACGCTCCCCCTGGTCCCTGCCCTGCTGTTTGCCGGTGGCTACTACGCGTGGAGCCAACGCCTGCACGACCGGCGCCATGAGGCCCTGGAGCGTCGGGCGCAGGCGGCCGCCACGGCCCCTCCTACGGCGTAGCCAATCGGCTTAGTAGAACGGCACCAACGGGTCAAGCCAACCTTCGAGGAGCCAATACGCCCCCGCCAGGGCCAGCGGGTTGAGGATGTTGTCCGTGATGCTGATGGGCACCGGCGCCGCCAGGTCGATGGCGACGAAGACCGCGGCGGAGACGATGGCCATGGGGGCGCCCACGAACGGCAGGGCGACGGCGAAGCCGACCACCGCTCCGGCGAACGTGCCGACGTAGCTCTTGTCCCGGTTATGGGGCCATTTGCGCTTGCCCCACCGCTTGCCGAACAAGGCGCTGGCGGCGTCAGCGAAGACCGTGACGCCGAAGATGCCCAGCACCGCCGGGATGGTCACATGCCAGTTGGCCGGATCGCGGGTCACCCACAGGACGGCCAGGGGGAGCGTGGCGCTGATGTACGTGTGGGCGACGAACAGGCCGTACTCCCGGTCGCGCATGCGGCTGAGCACGATCTGCTTGAACGGGTAACTCAGCTCCGGGTAGCGCAGGCGCAGCAGCTCCGGGGGCAGGATGAAGAACAGGATGAACAGGAGGCAGAAGACGCCCACCAGGTGACCGGCCACCATCCAGTCGCCGGAGCGCAGGACGTCCAGGTTAATCACACCCTCACCGGTCGCCTCCGCCGGTCGCCCGCCGTAGAGCAGCGTCCACGCCGCCCGCACCACCAGGTATCCGACGGCCAGGTAGATCACCAAGAAGACCCCCATGAGCAGGTGGGGCGCCTTGCGGCGCTCTTCGTGGCCCCATTGGAAGCGCTCCCGCAGCCGCTCCAGGTCGGCCAGCCGCTCCTCCGGTAGGGCCTCCTCCAAGAGGGCGTTGAGGCGGTCGCCGAAGCGCTGACGGAACCGATCGATGTCCTCCTGGTAGCGGCCCAATGTGAACGTGAGCGTGAAGACGAGGCCGGCCACCATGGCAGCAGCGGCCCAGACGGAGACCGGCGCAGGGAGGATCTCGGCCCCCCGCGTGCCCAACAGAGCCGCCAGGAGCGCCAGCACGACCGCCGCCAGCGCGGCGGACCAACGGTCGGTCAGACCCACCTTGAACGCGTTCTGGGCGTACAGGGCCACGAGGACCGCGTAGAACACCAGGCCGCCGGCCAGGAACCACGCCGCGCCTTGGCTCACCGACCCGATCTCGAACGCCGGCTCCACGACGACGCCGTCACGGCGCGGCGGTTAGAGGTTTTCATCGCAGTAGCCGCTGCTGCCCGCCTCCGGCGTCACCCGTGTCGCCACAAGGACGCCCAAGGGGGCCACAAGGATCAGCAACGCGCCGCGCCAATCGCCGCCCGTGGCCATGCCGAGGCCGATGATGCCCAGCGTCAAGGACGAGAGCACCAGCAGCACGGCCGACAGTTTGCGCAGGAAATCCCACGCCGTGCGATTGGTCGCACTCAAGGGGCCGGGGGCGGGATTCGAACCCGCGACAGCAGAACCACAATCTGCTATGTTCACCAGCTACACTACCCCAGCCAGGGTGGAGCGAGGCGGCCCACTTGGGGGCCCGGTTTAACCGTTGCGCGTGCGCCCACGGCTGGCCGACAGGGCCGCGACGACCAGGGCGAGGGCCACCAGCGGCGACGGAGCGGGCGTCGTGTACCGCGCCGGCTCATACCATTCGGCCTGCTCGCTCCGGTACGCGTCCTCGTCGAGCACGGTGGCGCTCTTGCGCACGTCGAAGGCAAGGTCCCCCGTCTCGATGCCGGCACGGAACTGGATCGCGCCGGTCGCCGACGGCGTCCAGGACCAAGAGGGTTGCACGGTCGCCCCCGGATTCACTGTCACGTTCCGGGTCCCCAGCATCACGTCGCCCGCCCACAGCGTCACCGAGGCATTGACGGCATGGCCCGATGTCGCACCGGCGGCCACATTGGTGAGTTGCACGCCGATCTCCGCCGGTTCGTCCACGCCCAGGAGCGGCACCTGCAGCGCGGCGTCCAGGCCTCGCAACGCCATCGCATGACCGACATAGTTCCCCGTGGAATCCTGCAGGAACGCCACCAGGCGCACTGCCGGCACACCCGCAGCCCGCAGAGCGTTGGCCTCAAGGGTGGCGCGCGCCGTGCCGTCAGGCAGGACCACGAGCGGAGCCCGCGACAGAAGCCGGGCGCCATCCTCACCCGCCGTCAAGGCCACCAGGCTCCCCGTCACCGCCGCCGCCCCATCCAGGTCGACCGTCACATCAAGGCCGGCCAGGCCCGCGAAGCCGACCGGGTACGCAGCGACGATCTGCGGCGTCACGTTGGCCACCGGGACCACCACGACCGCGCTGGAGCCGGAACCCGTGGCAGCAGAGACGTACAGGCCCGGCGCCACGTCGACCTCAACGGCCCGATCGCCCACCCACGTCTCGTTGGTGCCCTGAGCCACCAGTGTGAACGCCGTCGCCAACGGAAGCGGCGACTCCGTCACAGGGTCCAGCGGCGTGGGCCCGCCAGGGGTCCCCGGCAGCTGAGACGCCAGAAGAGCGTCAGCCCGCCACAAGGCCCAACCGATCCCGTCATGCGACTCGTGTTCGAACCTCAGCATCCCCGGTGCCACGGGGGACCACGGCAGCACCAGATCCGGCCCGGCGGCCACGTCTCGAAGGTGAGGGAAGACCGTCTCGGGGACATCCGCCAGCCGCACGGCGGCACCCTGCGACAAGATGCCACTCAACTGGACAGCGCTGGCATCGAACACGGCCTGCGTGCGGCCCAACAGGAGCGGCGGCGAAAGGGGACCTGGCCCCGCCTCGTAGGCCTCCAGCTCGGCGACCCAGGTGCCAGGCGCCAAGGGAAGGAGCGCCGCCTGGCCAGGCAAGGCCCGTTGGCCATCCACGTCGAACCGAAGGGTCACGCGTTCGCCGTCACGTGCCACCTCGGCACCCACGACCTCCACGGAGCCGTCGGAGAGGACGCCTTCGACCATCGCATCAAGAGGCACCTCCAGCAGGACGTCCACGGCCGTTCCGAGGCTCGCATCCCAGGTACCCGGCAGGCCGTCCTTCCAGTCCTCGGGGCCGTAATGGCTGATCCAGCCGGCCACGGTGATCGCCGAGGACCCAGATTGCCCGGCGGCGGTGCCCGCCGCAAGGCTCACGAACAGAAGGGCCAGCAACACGACGGCGCCACGCACAGGCGATGCAGCGCGGCGGCGGCCAAGACGGTTGCGACCGGCCACAGACCCAGATTCAGGAAGCGATGCCGAAGCGGGCGGCCTCTTCCGAGGGGAGCTTGCTCCAGGCGTCGCCCATGAAGTAGCGGGTGTAATGGTGGTCGCGGCGCTTCTCCACGAGGCCGGCCTCGGCGAGGCGCTTGATGTGCCAGTTGACAGTGCTGGCCGCGATGCCGAAGGAGTCGGCCACGTCGCACTGCGCCACGCCCGGGTGTTCCAGGACGTGCTTGGCGATCTTGGCGGTGGTGTCGTTGCGCAGGGCCGCGACGACCTGCTTGCGGCCGTTGGCGTAGAGGCCGCTGCGCTTGTCGAAGAAGCGGACGTAGCGGCCGTCCTTGATGCTGATCACGAGCTCGTTCTTCTCCAGGACGCGCAGGTGGTAGTTCAGGGTGGAGCCGCCGAAGCCGACGATGTCGGAGAGCTCCTTCATGCTCTTGCCGGCGTGCTCGCAGATGGCGTCGTAGACCTGTTGGCGGCCAGGGTGTTCCAGGACCGCGTCGCCCTTGACGCGGGCGTAACCGGCGAGCGCGATGCCACCGGCGCCGGCGAGGAGGGTCTTGGTCTGGCTCCAGACGTACACGGCGACCCCGAGCAGGACGGCGCCAAGGCCGACTGCCGCGGCGACACTTGTCCAGTCGTATTCGGCGGCCACCTGGCCGTAGGCCACGTACGTGAAGTCGCCGCTGGCCTGGACATCGCTGCGTTCACCGTCGAGGCCGCGGGGCATCATGGTGAAGCGGCCGGCGATCTCAAGGTCCTGGCCCGTCAGGTCGTGGCGGACGGTGTTGCCGTCTTCGTGGACGGTGAGCGTGCCCTGGGTGGTGGGCAGCAGGGCGCTGCCTTCCATGTCGAGGGTAAGGCTTTCCGTGTGGGCCAGCAGGGGAAGGCCGGCGTGGGTGAGGGTGAGGCGGGCGGCCTGGATGTCCAGTTGGACGTATTCCTGGATGTATTCGGTGTGGCTGCCGGGGCCGAACCATTCGCCGGTGGTGGGGTCGTAGAGGGCGCCGGGGCGCTCTTCTTCACGGGACGTCGCCTCAACGAGGAGGCGCTGCGTCGGGGTAATCACGTCGAAGGTGGCGCCGTAGCTGAAGAGGTCGAAGGCGCCGGCGGTCGTGGCCTGGCCGTAGGTGGTGTGGCCGAGGTAGGCGCCTTCGTCCAGGGTGTATTCGAAGGGGATGGAGCGGCCGTCGAGGCGGGCGTACAGTTCGACGGTGTATTCGAGGTCGCTGCGGATGGTCGTGTCGGCGAGCGAGGTGCCCACGAGCAGAGGGGTGCGGTCACCGGAGAGGGTGAACGGGGCGTCGTAGGCGAGGAGCTTGAAGTGGTCGAGGCGCTGGTTCAGGGCGAAGCTGCCACCGGAGAGGGGGACCTCGATGCGCTCCGTCTTCTCGTACGTGGTCACCTTGGCGCTGGGGTCATCAGCCAGGATGTAGCCGAAGGAGCGCAACAGGACGCGGTGGAGCGTGCCTTCTTCCACGTCCATGGTGAGGCGCACGTGGCCGGTGTCGCCCTCGACAAGAAGCGCGCCGTGGCCGGTCGCTTGATGCTCGCCTTCGAGCGTGAAGGGCAAGCTGGACGTAGCGTCCAGTTCGCCCGGTGCGGCTGTCGCGGGAGCCGCTGCCGCGGCCACGAGGACGACGGCAAGAAGGACTCGACCACCCAGAGTCATACCGGAACGACCGCCGTTCAAGACTTAAAAGCCGTTTGGTGGCGGTGACGAATCCGTAAGGAGTAGAGCCCGTCGAAGCCGCGTCGAAACGGCTACAGGCGGGCCTGGTCGCCGCGCACGGCGCGGATGGCGGCGGGGATGTCGTCGGCGCCGTAGACGAAGCTGCCGGCCACGGCGACGGTCGCACCGGCGCGCTCACACAGGCGGGCCGTTTCCGCATTGACGCCGCCATCGACTTGGATCTCCAGGGCTTCGTCGCGGTGGCGTTCGCCGCCGCGGCGCTTGGCCATCTCGGCGACCTGCTTGATCTTCGGCAGGACCTCGTTCAGGAACGATTGGCCGCCCCAGCCAGGGTTGACGGTCATGCAGAGCACCAGGTCGAGGTTGTCCAGGAGGGGCTCCAGGAGCGACGGCGGCGTGTGGGGATTGAGCGCCACGCCGCTCTTGACGCCCAGGTCGTTCAACTGCTGGACGTTGCGGTGCAGGTTGGGGCAAGCTTCAGCGTGGACGGTGATGCGGTCGGCGCCGGCCTTGGCGAACGCCTCCACCTGCCGCTCCGGCTCCACGACCATCAGGTGGCAGTCGAGGGGGAGCTTGGTGTGGGGCCGGATCGCCTTGGTGATCATGTCACCGATGGTGATGGGGGGCACGAAGCGGCCGTCCATGACGTCCACGTGGATCCAATCGGCGCCGGCTTCGTCCACCTTGCGCACGTCGGCGCCCAGTTCGGCGAAGTCGGCGGACAGGATCGAGGGCGCGACCTTGAGCACAGGCCGGCGACCCCTGGGCTCTTGAAAAGGGGAACGCGGCGAAGTGGCTATGAGCGGAGGCCTGGATGCGACCTCATGGCTGGTCTTCGCGTCGCGCTCGCGGTCCTTCTGTTCGCCCTACCCCTGGCTGCCCTTGACACCTCGGCGTCCCTGGACGACCCGGTGGGCTGCGTGGAGGAGCTCACGGCCGGCGGCATCCCCGTCCCCTGTGACGGGATCCGCCCCGGCGCCCGCATCACAAGCCCCTCGGGCTGCACGTTGGCCTGGATCCTGGAGGACGAGGGTGACCTTTACGCCACCACGGCCGGCCATTGCGTCGGCGGCGTTGGCGACGTGGTCCGCATCGACCCTGGCAACGGCCCCGAAGTGGACATCGGCACGGTCGTGTACGCCATCAACCAGGGTGACAGTCAGGACTTCGCCGTCATTGACATCTACCCCGAGGTGGAGGGCGACGTCAACCCGCAGCTGTGCCACTGGGGCGGCCCCACCGGCATGGTGACCGGCGACGTGGAGCGCGGGGACGTGGTGCGCCAGTACGGCCACGGCATCGCCATCAGCGTCCTCCCCGAGACCCGCGCCCGCAGCGGCCTCGTCTCCTATGACAGTGGCACCAGCTACGGCTTCTACGGCGTGGTGACCAACGGCGATTCCGGCTCCCCCGTCATGATGGCCGACGGCAGCGCCCTGGGCGTCCTCAACACCCTGGGCACCTCCTTCAGCTTCAGCGGCAACCCGGATGACATCGTGGCCCACGTGGGCGGCGCCGGCACCCGGCTCGACCAGGGCCTCGCCCTCTTCGAGGCGGCCGGCGGCGCTGAACTCAGCCTCGTGACGGCACCCCTGTTGGTGTAGGCCTCACGTCAGGGGCTCGATGCCGTAGCGGCGTTGGATCCACTTGGGCGGGCGGTAGGCAGCCAGCGTCGTCGCGGCCGCAGCCAAGGCCAGGACGCGACTGCCGATCTGCCAGCCGAGGCTCGTCTCGCCGCCACCGTCGTCGCCCTCTTGCGCGGTCTGCACGGCGGCGACGACCAGGGACGCGCCGAACCAGACGAAGATGCTCAAGGAGACCAGGAACAGGCGGTAGCGTTGGCTGCGGTCCTCAAGGCGGCGGCCGAGGCGGAAGAGGGCCCATGAGGCACCGATCTGCGGCCCGACAAGGAACACGAGGAACGTCAGGCCGACCCAGACCGGCAGGTCGGCCTCCGGGGAGGCCATGACGGTCCAGCCGTTGTCCGTGAGGGCTTCAGGGGCACCCACCCAGTTGACCAGGCCCACCGTGAACAGGTAGAACAGTCCGTACCCGGCCGCCAAGGGAACCAGGGCGCGGCGGGAGCCTGTGTAGAGGTACACGAGGTAGTACAGCAGCCCCCATAGCCCGAGCAGGATGAGGCCCAGGCTGGCATGGGAGAGGGTCTGGTAGACGTAGATCGGCAGGCGATGGCCCAGGTACAAGGCGGTGGTCAGGGCGCCGGCGACACTGGAGAGTGCCAGGGCGTACCACCAGGAGGCAAAGGCACCCTGTGCGATGCGGTCGTCGCCGTCCACCTCGCGGCGGCGCACTTCGCGGCCTACCCAGAAGTACAAGGAGGCCACGATGAGGCTGTGGGCCAGCGCCCAGACCATGAACTCCATCAGACGAGCCTCCGGGCACGTTCCTTGAGGCGCCGGGCGCTGCCACCGGTGAGCCCTTCGACGCCCTTGTAGGCATCTTCGACGGTCATACCAGATGCGCCGAGTTGGATGTGGCGGAAGCGGCGGTCGTGGCCGCTGCCCCTGAACTTCAACACGGCGATCGCCTTCTCCAGTTGTCCTTCGAGCTCCACGTAGCGCAGGAGCAGCACGGCGTCGACCATGAACTCCAGGCCCCAGGTGCTCAGGCGGACGGCCGGCCCGACGATCTCCGAGACCTCATGGGTCACCAGGGTGGTCACCCCGAGCAGCCGGAGCTGGTTGACGAGACCCGAGAGCTGCGTCCGCAGGGCCTGCGGGTCGCTGCCCAGGGACTCGAAGTGGGTCATGGAGTCGATGACCAGGCGCTTGGCACCGATGCGGCGCACCGACTCCTCGAGCAGGGAGACGCCGTCGCGCCCCAGGAGGATCTCAGGGGACGTGCACAGTACGCGCACGAGGCCGGCCTCCTCCCATTCACGCAGGGGCCAACCCCTGGCCTCCGCGTCGCGGTAGAGCTGCTCAGGGAGGTATTCGAAGCTGACGTAGACGGTCGGTTCGTCCACGGCGGCGCCGGCGGCGGTGAAATGGAGTCCCAGGGTGGTCTTGCCGGTGCCGGGGCTGCCGGCGGCCAGGACCGTGTGGCCTGCCAGGAAGCCTCCTTCGGTCATGGCGTCCAGGCCGGCGACACCCGTCGAGACCCGTTCGATGCTGGCCGGGCGACTCATGACGCGCCCCCTGCGGTGCTGAGGCTGTCCGCGACCGCTTGGTCCAGTTCCTTGCGGCGGCGCGCATCGTACAGGAGCACGTCGTGGCCACCGATGGACCGGCGCGCCAGCAGCCCCAGTTCCACGTGGTCTGCCAGGGCGCCGTCGAGGCGTTCCGGTCGTAGCCCAAGGCGCTGCGCCAGACCTTCTGCGGTCTCCACGACGCCAGGGTTGCGTTGATAGAACCAGGCAAGGAGCGTGCGGGTCTCGTCGCCCAGGAGCCGCTCGTAGTACTGGGCGGTGTCAAATGCCATCTTGGGCCACCTCCAGACTCACCAGGTGGCCATGCCCGTCGGGGGCGGGCCGTGGCGGTGAAGCGGCGAGCTTCTGGCCGTAGTATGCGCCGAAGAGCCCCTCCATGGCGCCCAAGAGGATACCTTCTGCCAGGGCGTTGCCGCGCTCGATGAGCGTGGAGGCCTCCACCCGGACCAGGACCGGCGGGCCTTCCTCTTCCACGTGGCTCCTCTGGTCCAACATGGCATCCAGGCGTTCCAGGACGTGCGCCAGGGGTTGCCGGCGCAACGAGGAGCCCACGCGGGTGCCCTCCGCGTGTGCGGCGAAGCGGAACGTGGCCTGGCCTGCCGTGGTCCCCATCAGGGTCTCCACGTGGTCGAGCAGGCCCCCCAGGATGGAGGAGCCCTCGGCCTGGCCAGGCTCGGGCATCAGAGAGCACTGGGCCCCGCTGCCTCAAGAACGGTCGTGCCCGGGGACCAGGGCCCCAGCGGCCAAGGGGGCCAAAGCCCCAGGCCCAGGCCCAGGGCCGAAGCCGGCAGCGAAGCCACTCCAAGAGAACAGGAAGAGAAGAAGGGACAAAGAGGAAGAGGGGGAAGGACCACGCGGGTCCGTTCTTAGCAGGCGCCGTGGGCGTGCTCGTGGGCGTGGCCATCGACCTGGTCGTGGTCGTGGTCACAGTCCTTGCCCATGGTGTCGGCCGCTTCGCCGTTCTCGAACTCCCAGGTGGGGGCCAGGGCGTAGATGCCGGTGGTCATGTCGGGGATGAACAGGATGTTGTTGTTCTCCCCACCCCACTGGGCGGTCCAGACGTTGGGCACGTCGAGGCTCACGAGGGCGCCGATGGGAGCGGTCACGACGGGGCTCCAGCCGAGGCTGACGGGTTGCTCGTGGGGCTGGTAGTAACCCAGGGTGACGGGCTCCACCATGCGCTCGGGCGTACTGATGTCGAAGACCCAGACACCGGCGTGGTAGTGGCCCACAGCGACCTGACCGTCACAGTTGCCGTCGATGTTGTGCAGGCTGTAGCGGTAGTTGTTCTGGCCCGTGAGGCTGTCGAAGTCGGGGATCTTCCACTCGCCCAGGAAACGGGGGTCCTTCGGGTTGGTGGTGTCGACGACGGCGACCGGCTCCGGTTCGCCGCTGCCGCGCTCGCCGGCACCGATGGTGATGTGGCGGCCGGCGATGAGGCAGGGCATGGGGGTCTGTTCGTGCCACATGGGGGCACCTTCGTCCACGATGCCCTCTTCGACGGGGTTGAAGGGGTCGTTGACGTTCCAGATGCTCATGTGGGCGCCGTTGCCCGTGTAGAGCAGCCAGTCACCGGTGAGCGGGTGCTTCTGGACCGCGATGTCATGGACGCCGGGGATGGCATCCGTGGAGGCGAGCTGGAACGTGTCCGTGGCGGGGTCCCATTCGCCGATGTTGGCCACGGCGTTGACGAAGTAGTACTTGTCATCCTGGATGAACGTGAACACGTTGTGCGTGAAGCCCATCGGGAGGTAGCCGACGTGAAGGGGAATGGTGGGGTCGGCGATGTCGTAGATGGCGATGCCGCCGGGGCAGGTCGCCAGGGGCGCGCAGACGAGGCCGCCCGTGGTGGTCGGGTTCTCGCCACTGGTGTCGACGCCGGTGCAGTCGAACGCCTGGCTGCCCTGGCAGCCGACGAAGAGGTACTTGGCGTCGTCACTGATGCGGGCGTCCCAGTTGTCATCCAGGTTGTAGATGTGGGAGAGGACGCGCATGTTGGCGGGGTCGCTGACGTTGAGCAGGCTGACACCGCGGGCGCTGGTGAGGCTGCTGACGACGGCCAGGTCACCGACGACGTGGAGCTCCGTGAAGCCGCCGGCGGGCAGCATCAGGTTCTCGCTGGCGTCCGTGTGGCCCAGCAGCTGGAAGTTGTGGCTGCCCTGGTGGAGTTCACCGAGCTGGTGGCCGATGTGACCGGTTGCGCCGGTCAGGTGGTCGTTGGGGATCGTGCCGATGAACTCGGCCGGGTCGGGGGCGACCGGGATGAGGCCGGAGGCCTTGGGCAGGTAGGACGGGGCAGCGAGGTCGTCGCCGGCGTCGCTGTCGCTGTCGCCGAGGCAGCCGGCCAGGGCCACCAGGAGCAGCGGAGCCGCCAGGAGCATGCGCACTTGCATAGGTGGGCCGACCTGGGCGCCTGCTTCAAGGTTGTGGCTCCGCCGTAGCGGTCGGGTCCGCCGCACCGTTGGCCAACCAGAAGTCGTTGAGGTTCAATTGCAGCCACGCGACGCAGATCGTGGACCACAGGAGAGCAGAGACCGAGAGGTAAGGGTCGCGCGACGCGCCCGCCATGAACTGCAAGGCCATCATGACGACGACGGCGAGCGCCCAGGCGCCGGCCACAGGCGCCAACCGGGCCCCGCGTTCCCGTTGTAGACGGTTGAGGGCATGGGCGCCGAGGCCGTGGTAGAGGACCATGAGCAGCCCGGCACCGAGCCACCAGGGGCCGGCGGCCTCCCAGCCGGGGATCGTGTCGCGGGGCCGGTCGTCCCTTCCGGATCCGAAGCCCGGCCCCATCACGGTGTCTCCGTCGCCTTGGGCCGGCTGGATCATGGCCGCCGGATCGTCCTGGGCATCGTCACGCACGGCAAGGGCCCCGGCGACGGTGGCCACGACGACCATGGCGGCGGCCCCGGCCGGTAGCCAGGCAGGCCAGCGGCGACCGGCAGCCTGGAAGACCTCCCTGTAGACGACGAGCCAATAGTAGAGGGCGTAGAGGCCCAGGGTGGCGGCGTACAGGACAATGACAGAGGGCAGCGGTCGTACCCTTCCGGGCTTCTCCAGGGGGGTTTCCATCCGGACCCAGAAGTCGCTCGGCCTACATGAACGGCGCGACCGCCGCCGGGCTTGGCGGCTTCAACGTTAAACAGCAAGGCGAGGTGGCCGGCCCAAGGCCATGAGCGGCGCGACCACCACGGAACAAGAGGAACGACAGGCGACCAGGGCCCGTCTGGGCGTCCATGCGGCCCGGTTGCGCCGCGACGTGGTGGAGATGGTGACCTCCGCCAACAGTGGACACATCGGGGGCAGCCTCTCCGCGGCCGACATCGTCGCCTCTCTGTTCTTCCATCACATGCGCCACGAACCCACGAACCCCACGTGGGCCGACCGCGACCGTTACGTCCAGTCCAAGGGGCACGCCTGCCCGGTCCTCTATTCGGCGCTGGCGCAGGCCGGCTACATGGAGCACGAGGAGATCTACACGTTCCGCAAGATCGGCAGCCGCCTGCAAGGCCACCCCTGCAAGGCGAAGCTCGACTGCCTCGAATACACCACCGGCAGCCTCGGCCAGGGCCTCAGCGGGGCGCTTGGCATGGCGCTGGCGGCCAAGCTCGACAGGAAGGACTACCGCGTCTACTGCCTGATGGGCGACGGCGAACAACAGGAGGGACAGATCTGGGAGGCCGCCATGGCCGCCGCCCACTACGAGGCGGACAACCTGGTCGCCATCCTGGACCGCAACGGCCTGCAGATCGACGGCCCAACCGAGCAGATCCTCAGCCTCCGCGACATCGCCCTGAAGTACCGCGCCTTCGGCTGGCACGTCATCGACATCGACGGCCACGACGTGGACCAGATCCTCGACGCCCTGGAGGAGGCCCGCTTCGTCAAGCGCCGCCCGACCCTCATCCTGGCCCGCACCGTCAAGGGCAAGGGCATCTCGTTCATGGAGGGGAGCATCAGCTTCCACGGCCGACCCCCGAACGAGGACGAATACAAGCAGGCCTCCGAGGAGCTGCGCCTCATGATGGAGGACGCCGAAGCCGCATGCGCCGCCGCCGGCGTGGACGTGCCGCCCGTCGGCCTCGACGGCGTCCCCGCACGATCGCGCACCCTTCCGGAGGTCGCCGCATGAGCATGAACGTGACCCCGTACGCGGAACGGACGCACAAGAAGAGCCTCCGTGACGCCGCCAGCCAGGTCCTCATTGAGATCGGCCGCAACGACCCGAACGTGGTCGTCCTCGACGCCGACCTCGCCCTCTCCACCAAGACCATCCGCTTCGGCCAGATGTTCCCCGACCGCTTCTTCGACATGGGCATCTCCGAACAGAACATGATGGGTGTCGCCGCCGGCTTCGCCGCGGCCGGCAAGAAGGCGGTCGCCGCCACCTTCGCCACGTTCGCCACGGGGCAATGCTACAACGTCATCCGGCAGTCGATCGCCTACGCCAACCACGACGTGACGATCTACGCCACCCACGCCGGCATCAGCGTCGGCGGCGACGGCGCCACCCACCAGATGCTCGAGGACATCGGCCTCATGCGGATGCTGCCCAACATGTGGGTCTTCGCCCCCGCCGATGCCACCGAGATGGACCCCGTCCTCCAGGCTGCCGTGGCCCGCGACGGCCCCTGCTACGTGCGCTGCGGCCGCAGCGACGAACCGGTCCTCTTCGAACGCTACGAGGATTTCAAGGTCGGCAAGGGGCTTGTCCTCACCGACGCCGGCAGCGACCTGAACATCGTCTCCACCGGCAGCATGACCCGCTACGCCATCGAAGCGGTCGAGGCATTGCGCAAGGACGGCCTCGACGTGGGCCACCTGCACATGCCGACGATCAAGCCCATGGACGACGACGCCCTCGAGACCTTCGCCCGCGCCAGCGGCGCACTCGTCACCGCCGAAGAGCACAACGTCATCGGCGGCTTCGGCAGCGCCTGCCTGGAGTCCCTGGCCAAGCGCTACCCGGTCCCCGTGCGCCGCGTGGGCACCCAGGACACCTTCGGCGAATCCGGCAGCGGCCAAGCCCTCATGGACAAGTACGGCCTCAGCGCCGGCCACATCGCCACCTACGCCAAGGAAGCGATGGGGCTCAAGGACCGCACCGCGTAAGGTGCCCCAAGGAGCGCCGGCGGCCACTCTGCTGTGGCCAGAACCGCCAGACTGCATCATTAAGGGGCCCGCCGCGGTTGGTCGTCTGGTGATGTTCGTTGTTCACTGATGGAAAGAAGACGTTCTGGCTGGCTTCCCTCGCGGTCCTCCTCGTGGCCTCCTCGGGCCTGGCGAACCACTTGACCGCGAACTCCGCGACCGGAACCGATGCTGTCGTCGGCGGTGGTGACGGGAACACCGCGAGTGCGGCCTACA
>JBMYRW010000047.1:0-19508 GCA_049602735.1 Thermoplasmatota archaeon | reverse complement strand
AAGGAGGCGCACGAGGCACCATCCGCGCCGCGCTCTTCAAGGCGCCGGGGCGACGGGGACGCTCAGGTGACGCCGATGCGCAACAGGATGCGTCCGTCACGGAAGATGCGCACCACGCCGCTCTCCGAGACGGTCACGGCGATCGCCTTCGATTCCGTACTGATGGCCGCTGCGGCCAGGTGGCGGCCACCAAGACCAGATGGCAGGTCGGTGGGGTCACGGACCTCGATGTACCGCCCCGCAGCCTCCACGATGCCGTCCTCCCGGACAACGATCGCTCCGTCGATCTGGGCGAACTCCTTGATCGTCTCCCACGTGCGGGGATCGACCACATTGCGGTCCTGTGGCGGGTGCCCAGCAAACGGGTTGAGCACCACCTGGCGGCTATGGCGCAGCACACGGTCCGTGTCGCCCACCACGAAGACCGTGCCCACAGGGTTCTTCTCGCGGCCTTCGCGGGCCAGGTCACGGGCGATGGCCATCACCGCCTCCACGACCTTCACGTCCGCCCGGTACTCCAGGTCCTTCTTCAGTTTGGCAACGGACTCGTCCTGCGCCATGTCGAACGCCAAGAGCGCATGGCCCGCCTCGTCTCCAAGGGAGACCACCAGAAGGCGCTCCTCGGGGTCGATACGGCCCGCCACGTAGGCGGTCAAGACCACGTCACGCAGCACCTTGAGCGCGTCGATGCCGCCACCGACGCGGAAGCCCAACTCGAGCACCTCGACCTCGCGGTCCTCGTCCACGAGCTCGCCAAGCGCCGGGTGATGGCTGGCGACCAGGAGCGGGCCTTCGAGGGCAGCGATCATGGCACGAAGGTCCTCCATGTCGCCGCCGACCAGAAGGAGCCTGGTGGCCTGGAAGCCCTCACGGGCAGCCAGCGTCCGCGCGATCAGGTCCTCCATGGCCGCCTACAGCGGTCCCTCGCTCAAGAACCCGTCGTGTTCAGGCAGCCCCTTCCTCAGGCTCCACGCCCGCTGGCAACGGCAGGCGACCCACGGAATCGCAGCTGGGGCACTGGGCCACCAGCGGGCGCACGCCGCGGATCTGGAAGTGCTGCGAGCACTGCGGGCAGTAGGCGTCATGGGGCCCTTCATCGCCCGCCACGTCGGACGGTTCGCCGCCGGCCGTGAACGTGGCATCGGGCCAGGCTTCATCCTCGCCCGGCGTCCACTCGGCCTCCGCGTCGATGGTGTCCCATCCTTCCAGGTCCTCCGGCTCCGTCGCCGGCTGCAGGAAGGCATCGTCATCCAGGTCTTCCTGGTCTTCGCGGACCGCGCGCACGATCAACCAGATGATGAGCGCCACGAGGAGCACCAGCAGCACGGCGCCGATGATCCACCCGACGAGCCCGGCCTTCTCGAAGATGGACTCGGAATCCAACTTCTTGCCGTCACCAAGATCGGCGAACCCTGGCACGTCGTCGGGGTCGCTCTGAGAGTAGCCGCCATCGGAGTCAAGGGAGAAGAAGCCTGTGAGCAGGTAACGGTCGTCGTCACGGGAGCCGAAGTGTTCGAACTCCTTGTCCTCGAACGACTGGGTGCCGCTGGACAGGGTGGCCAGACGGACGAAGCCGTCGCCGGAGTTCACCCACACTTGGATGCCCAGCAACTCGGCCGGCGGGTCGGCGGGAATCGTCCAACGGAGGATCGTGTTTCCGCCGCGCTTGGAGAGTTTCAAGCTGTCACTGAGGGCCTTGTTGAACTCGATGATCTCGGCCTCGGTCGGGGGGTCGCCGCTGCCACCGCCGCCATTCCCCGTCTCGCCGGGCACGAAGTCGAAGAGCTCCGACGCCTCCGAAGCAGCGCCCAGGTTGCCAGCCTTGTCGACGGCCTGGACGGTGTACGTGTAGCTCCCTTCAGCCAGATCGGCATCGACGAAATGGGTCGCGCCGGTGACGTTCTCGAGGATTTGGGAGCCCCGCTTGAGGATGTAATGCGAGATGCCGCTCGTCTCGTCGACGACGGCGCCCCATTGCACCTTGAGGCCATCGCCCTCGACGGCAACCGTCGGCTGGGCCACCTGGCCGGGCGCCGTGGCGTCGACCTTGAACGTGGCGGACGTGCGCGTGGCTTCGGTGTTGCCGAACTGGTCGACGGCGGAGAAGTTGAGTTGGTTGGCTTCACCGTCCGGCAGCGTGAACGGCGCCGCGTAGCTCATGGAGGTGCCCTCGTTGAGCGTGTACGTGATGTTCGTGTCCGCCTCGTTGGTGGTCAACGTGACCGTCGGCGTGGAACTGTACCAGCCGTCCAGGCCGTCCGGGCTGGCGGGGTCGATCGCGAGCGTCGTGAACGGCGCCGCGCCATCGGCGGTGGCCGCGTCCGCGAACGCCGGCAGGTCATTGGCCGGTTCCGCCAGGTCGGTCACCGTGCCCATGGGCTCGTAGGAGACCAGCGGGCGGTGGCCGCTGGCCAGGTCGCCCTCGTCGAGGATCAGGAAGATGGTGTCGTCATCGGCCACGTTGGGCAGAAGGTCCGAAGCGCCCGTCACCACGTCGCTCACGGTGGCACCGACGACGCTCCATTCCGCCTCGTCCAGGTTGCTCACGGCGCCCGCGGCATCGTCGACGGGTTCGTCGAAGACGATCTTGATGGCATCCAGGGCGCCGTTTCCGTCGCGATCCATGGTCACGAGATCGACCACGCCCGGCACGTCGCGGTCCTTGACCGCGATGCTCGTGGCATCGGCCACAACCGCGGCATCGCCCTCGCGGAAGGCGGCGTCAGCCAGCAGGTCGAGCGTCGTACCCGAGCCCCCGACGTCCAGGGGAGCCAGAGGGGCATCGAAGGTGATGTCCACGGTGTTGGCGCCGCCGGCACCTGGGTGGGTGACGCTGCTGATGGCCGTGATGGCGCTGCCGGTGGCCGGGGTGACGCCGAAGTCGCTGGCAGCAAGGGCGCCGCCGGCTCCATTGTCAACGTCCTCCGTGAAGACGGCCGTGGCGGTGGTTCCGCCGATGTTGCCGCTGACACGGATCATGAAGGGCCGATCCGGCAGTAGCAGGCTCTCCTGGGCGACCGCTTCGAGGCCTGCGCTGTCACGAATGGCCGAGGTCGGGGTGATGCCGTCCAGGGCGTAGTCGCCGGACGCGACCAGGGTGTCGAACTCGATGGTCACCGGTGCGGCGCCGGCCGTGTGGGTGACGCCGTTGATGGTCGTCGCACCGCCTGCACCGGCATTGTTGTAGGTGAAGTCGCCGGCCTCCAGGGCGCCGGCTGCGTCGTCCTCCACGCCCTCAGAGAACATGCCGTCCACTTGCACGTCGCCAGGGTCCACGGGATCCAGGCGGAGCACCGGGGGCGCACCGTCGGTCTCCGTCAGGTCCAGGTCGCCGACATCAGCCGCCTGGTTGCCGGCGATGTCCGTGAGGGTCGCCATGGCCGTGTAGGTGAGTTGCGGTGTCGCGCCGGTGTCGAAGGTGTCCTGGTCGAAGGCCACGAGGAAGAAGGGGTCGTTGGGGGTCTGGCCCGTCGAGATGTCCGTGGCGGCCGTGCCGCCCACGCTCCACTCGGCCACTTGGAGGCTCGAATCGGCGATCGGCTCGGAAGCCTCGACGCGGTAGGCATCCAGGTCACCGTCACTGTCCAGGTCGCGGGTCTCAGCGGCCAGAAGCACCGGCGGCGCAGCGTCCAAAGCTGCCATCGCGGCCGTCTGGGCGGCAAGGGCGTTGCCGGCATCATCGGTGATGCTCGTGCCCTCGTACATGATCGTGGGCAGCAGCGCCGTGTCGCCCTCGGCATCGAAGCCGAGCACCAGGAAGGTCTTGTCGACGTCGTCGCCCGTGAGGGTCGGATTGGCACAGGTGCACACACCGAACGTGAAGTCAGCCGGCACCGCGGTCGTGTAGTCGACGCTCTCCGTGAAATCGACCACGAGGCCATCCACGGCGCCATTGCCGTCACCCTGCGTCGAGACACCCAGGATGAGCGGCGCGGCGCCGTCCTCTTCCACGAGGTCAGCGTCACCGACGGCGTCCATGAGGTTCCCGAGAGGGTCCTTGGCACTCATGCCTGCGTACGTGAACTGAGGGAGCGCCGCCGTGTCGACAACGGTGCCCTGAGCGAAGGAGAAGATGGCTGTGTCCACGGAGGTGGCGTTGGCATCATCGAACGTGATGGCATTGGTCGCCACGCCGTCGACGAAGAACTCCTCCGGCAACAGCGAGCCGGCGTCCACCTGTTCATCGAACGTCACATCGAAGGCATCCACGAGGCCATCGCCGTTCTCGTCGAGCGTCAACGCGCTGACGATCTTAGGGCCGCTGGTGTCTGCGATCTCAATGGAGAATTGGGTCCCTTGGACGGTCGCGATCTGGGGGTTGGTGGTTGTTCCCGTGACGGCTGCCGTCAGAGTCGTGGCCCCGGTAATGCCCAGGACACTGTAGCCCAACGTGAGGACGATGCTCGACCCACTTTCGATGTGGTTGCTGTTGCTGTTGAACGCGATCCGATCGGAGATGCCATCGCTGTCAGGGTCGCTCACCGTGGGTGTCCATGACGGCGCGCTGCTGGAGAGCGCTTCGATGAAATGGACGCTGCCCCCATTAGCAGTCCCGACATCCACCGCAATAGAGGTTAGACTACCGCTTGGCGGCAGCTGGTTCGTGAAGGTGACTGTGACCTCCATGGTCTGTAACTCGTCACCGCTGCCGATATCAACCGATGAAGGAGACACCGACAGAGACGCCAGTTCCGTCTGCCCCGCCACCGTCGGTAGCAGGGTCATGGAGACGAGGACACCGACCAAAAGCAGGGCCGGGAGACGGGCAGGACCGAGGACTGAAGCCTTCACAGGGACACCTTCCAGAGCAACCGGTCGACGGAGCGACCTGGCCACGGCTGTTTCTGCTCCTTTCAGGGCCTTTGAAGAGTTAAAAGGGCACCGCTTTCGCGGGTGGTTCGCCGGCAGCAACAAAAGGGGTGAAGAAAAGGGAAAAAGGGCAGGGAGCGGCTCAGTCGAGCACGCCGCGCACACCGCAGCCGGGGCACGTGGTGAGCAACGGACGCTGACCTTCGACGGCGAAGTCGGTGGCGCACTGGGGGCACGTCAGGTCGTGGCGACCATCCGTGGCCTCCTCCTGGACCTGCTGCAGGGGGGCGCCGCCTTCGACCTCCGCCGTGTAGGTGGGGGCCTCATGCGGGTCCGCCGCCGCAGCCGGCGTCGGGGCCACCGGTTCGGGGGCCTCCCAGGCTTGCGGTTGGTCGTCAGCGGTCGCCCAGTCGCCGTCGTCCCAGGAGTCATCGTCCCAGGCGCCGTCGTCGGCCACCTGGTCGAACGCTTCGTCCTCGACGGCCTCGTAGTGCTGGTCACCGGAGCGGCGGCGTTGGGCCAGCACGATCGCGGCGATGATGAGGGCCAGGACGACGATCACGGCGAGTGCCACGAGGAACCAGCCGAGGGTGTCAGAGGAGCCGCTGTCGCTTCCGCCGCCACCGGGGACCACCACGGCGGTGCCGGGGTAGACGGTATCGTCGGCGCTGTCGGTGGGCGTGAAGAAGCCCTCCTCGGCGGTCTCGCCATAGTAGAACGTCACGAGGTACCGACTGGTCTCCCGCGCGTCACTGCCGCTGTGGACGAAGCGCCCGTCGATGAACGCCTGGTCACCGGCCTCGAGGGTCGCCACCAGCGTGTAGGGGCTGTTCATGACGTGCACCTGGGCACCCATGATGGGGGCCGGAGGGTCGCTGGGCGGCGAGAACGTGACCACGTTCGTGTCGCCATCGCGGCTCGCGCCGAAGGTGGCCGCCTTGTTGGCCGCCTCGATCTCAGCCCCGGTGAGTTCGTCCACCGTGAAACAGTAGGTGTCCTGCTCACCGGCGCCGCCGGCGCTGAAGGCCCGCACGTGCAGGCAGTGCTCGCCGGGCGCCAAGGCCGCGAACGTCTGGGACGTTCCCGTGGCCAGCGTGTCATCGATGGTGACCGTCGTGGTGCGTTGCTGGTTGAGCACGAAACGGTAGACAACGGTGGACTCGGGGTCCACGCCGCCGGTCCAGCGCAGCGTGGCCGCCGAGGACTGGGTCGCTTCTCCTTCAGGGTGTGTGAGCGACGAGATGACGACGGCGCCCGTGGGGGGCGTGTCGTCGCCTTCCAGGTCGACGGTGAGGAACGCGATCGGTCCCGCGTTGCCCACCTCGTCCAGCGCGCGCAGCCCGAAGACCAGTTGCGAACCGGCCGGCAGCGAGATGATCTGGATCGATTCGCCGGTGCCGGCCGCCTGGGGTGCTCCCAGGCCATCGATGAGCGTACCATCGGCGAACCCAGCCGCATCGAGACCGGCGCCGAAGCGCATCTCGTACTCGGCGGCGGTACCGACGGCCCCGTCGTCGCCAGGCGCGGTCCAACTGAAGGTCACGCTGTTGGTCGTGATCGAGTCCTCCACGATGACGAAAGCCCCCGGAGCTGCCGGGGCGACGCTGTCCACGTTGATCGGGTAGGCCGCCGCCTGCACCACACCGCCGTTGCTGAAGGCCGCGACGTGGAAGAAGGAGGTCCCTTGGCCCACGTTGGTGAAGCTGGCCGTCGTGCCCGTCGCCAGGGTATCGGCGGACGTCACGACGTACGACGCCGCATCGCGCAGGGCGTAGCGGTACGTCACCGTCGATTCATCATCCGTGAGCGCCGACCAACTGAAGCTGGCGTCACCGGCGTTGGTGGCGGCGCTGGTGGGGTGCGTGGTCGAGGAGACCACGAGGCTCCCCGTGGGGGGCGTCGAATCGTTGGTCGTGGTGAACTCGAGGATCGCGCCCACGTCGCCCACGTTGCCCTGGTCGTCCGTGGCGCGGCCGGCCACGTAGTACATGGTCGACGGCGTCAGGGACGTCAGCGCGACCTGTTGGGACGTGCCGGGCGCGGCAGGCGCCGGGACGCCCGTGATGGGGTCACCCGTCGTCGCGAAGTTGTCCGCCGTGAGCTCCGTGGTGCTGATGCGCAGCTCGTAGTTGTCGGCAGCCCCACCCACGGCGGCGCCGTCGTTGGCCGGAGCGTTCCAGGAAATGGTCGCGCGGTCACCGAACAGCGTGCCCGGCACGATGGCCGGCGTGAAGGCGCCCGGCGCCACAGTGTCGGCGAGGGTCTTGGCGATCACTTCGTTGGAAGGGGTCGCCTGGTTGCCCGCGGCGTCGTTGGCCGCGATGCGGAAGAAGTGGTCCGCATCAGGCGCCAGGCCATTGACCGTGGCCTGCTGGACCGCGCCCGGGGTCGGCGCGGAGACCGTGAGCACACCCGGCGCGGAGCCGAAGCCGTCGTCTGTGATGGCAGACGTGTCGAAGCGGATCTCCAGGTTGACTATGTCAGGTTCACTGGGCGTGGTCCATTCGAGGACCACGCTGCGCACACCGATGCCGTCCGTCGCCGGGGCCAGGTCGAAGACCGGGGACGGCGGCGTCGTGTCCGCCTCCACCACGACGGCCGTGGTGTCGACGGCGTTGCCGGCCAGGTCCTCCAGGGCACCGCCCAAGGGGGCCACCGTGTCCAGACCGTTGTCGGACTCGGCGAGACCGACGTTCAGGTCCACGTCCAGGGTCTTGCCCGTGTGGACGGGTGTACCGGCCAGCGCCGAGGCGCCATCGCCGCTCACGTCATCATAGACAAGGTCCGCCAGGGTGATGGCGCCGCCACCCACCTTGCGGATCGACTCGCTGAAGTCCAACACGACGTTGATGTCGCCGAGTCCGACCGCGCGGGCCTGCAGCAGCTTGGCCGGTACGCCATCCTCTTCGGTCAGGTCGTCGGCGGCGATCGCTTCCAGGCCGTTGCCGGCCAGGTCGCTCAAGGTACCACTGGGGGTGTAGGTCAACTCGGGCAGCGCGCCGGTGCCAAGGGCCCCGTCCTCAAGGAACAGGACCTTGAAGACGGCGTCATCGGCGGTGTCGCCCGTGTCGAGGCCCACGACGTCGGTGCCGGCGACATTGAACTCCATCTCATCGAAGGAGCTGTCGTCGATCGGCTCGGTCATGGTGACCACGTAGTGGTCGATGAACAGGTTGTCATCGTCGTCGCCGGTCACAGCGGAGAGCACTTCGGGCAGGACACCGTCCAGGGCGTCCCGGCTGGCGAAGCCTCCCAGGTAGAGTCCGGCCTGGTCCTGCAGCCGCGTGCCGAGCGCCAGGCCGATTCCGGCCATGCCACCGGTGTCGGCGGAGAGCGCGTCGTTCTCGTTGAAGCCGAGGAAGATGAAGCGGTCGTCGTTGCCGGAGCTGGGCGCCGAGCCGGGGGCACGGGTGCTGATGCTCGTGGGGCGGTCCGCTGCGTCGCCGTAGGGGTCAGGCAGCGTCCACTCGGTGCGGTCCAGGGTGTTGCCGTCGCCGCCGGTGTCCACGTCGTCCAGGTTCTCGCTGACCTCCACCTCGATGGTGTCGATGAACTGATCCCCGTCGAAGTCACGGGCCCGCATGCTGACCAGGACCGGCAGGGCGTTGTCCGTGGCACGGAGGCTGGAAGCGCCGAGCTCGTTGCCGTGGGCATCCTGCAGCGTCGCCAGGGGAGCGTAGGAGACGACGGGGCGGGAACCCGTGTTGAAGGGGTCGCCGTCGGCCGGGTCGGGGAGGACCAGGTCGAGCGTGTCGTCGTTGGCGAAGGCCGCCGTGCTGATGGCCGCAGGGTGGCCATCATCATCGCCCAGCGGGTCGGGGAGGCTCCATTCTTCGCGGTCCAAGGAGACACTGTCGACGATCGCCTCACTGAGGATGACGGTCAGGTACTCCAGGAAGCCGTCGGCGTCATCGTCGTTGGTGAGGATGCGGACCAGGGCCGGAGCCGCGCCGTCCTCTTCCACCAGACCCATGGCGCCGGCGCCGGCCGCCACGTCGGTGGCAGCGTTGCCGGCCAGGTCCTCGAAGGCCCCGGTGGACGTGAAGGTCACATCGGGGGTGATCGCCGTGTCTGCGGCGGTGGGCTCGGTGAGCCGCACAAGGAACGTGTCGTCATCGGGGGTGAGGCCCGTGTCGAAGCCTTGCAGGTCGAAGCCGGCCACGCCCCATTCACTTGCCAGGAACGTGCTGTCGTCGAGGGGTTCCGTCGCCGTGATCTCATAGGCGTCCAGGCGGCCGTCGGCGTCCAGGTCGCGGGTGTGCGCGGTCAGGAACCGGGGGCCGGCGCCGTCCTGCGTCGTCTCCTCGGTGGCGCCAAGGAGGTCGCCGGCGTGGTTCTGGATGCGGCCACCGTCGCCGGGCGTGTAGGCGGCCGTGAAGGTGGCGCCAGTGTCCGGGTCGGTCGCTTCGGGGATCATCAGGAAGAACGTGTCATCGTCCACGTCGGCGGCCGGGGGACCAGCGGCGAGGCTCGAGGTGGCGGCCGTCGGGGTCACCTCGGTGTCGTCGTCGCGGGTCACGGTCCAGTCGCCGGGTTCCAACTGAGACGTACCGCCCACCTCGTCCAGGATGTCCTGGTCAAGGCGCACTTCGAGGGTGTCGACGCGGCCGTCGCCATCCGTGTCGAGGGTGCGCACGAGTTCGACGCTGGGAGCGGCCAGGTCCACGAAGGAGATGGCGGTCTCCGGCGTGAACAGGCTGTCACCGGCGCAGCCGTCGCGGGCCTCGCGGATCGTCTCCAGACCGGCACCGATGGTGTCGCTGTCGAAGTCGCCCGTCGTGAGCGCCGCGTCCAGTTCCACCGCGGCGACCGTGTCGCCGTCAGCGTGAGCGACGCTGTCGATGGACGTGCTGCCACCGCTGGCCAAGTTCGTGTACTGGAGGGAGCTGGCGGTGATGGCGCCGCCGCCGGTGCGGCAGACAGGCTCACTGAAGCGCAGTTCAGCGGTGGTGGAGCCGATGATGCCGCCGAGGGCCGTGATGACGGCCGGGGCACCGTCGGCGGCCGTGGCAGCGATGGCGGCCACGCCGTTGCCATGCAGGTCGGTCAAGGTGCCCGTGGGCATGTAGTCCACGTCGAGCTCCAGGTGCGTGTCGGCCATGCCGGCAGGCGTGAAGGGGATGCGGATCTCCGCGTCGTCCTCGGTGCCTTGCAGGTCGTTGCCGAGGGTCGCCTCGGCTTCGTCCCAGGTACCGGACGTGTCGGTGACCGTCCATTCGTCAACGTCGAAGCTGTCGTCGTCGATGGCCTCGCTGAAGGTGGCCAGGATGCCGTCGAGTTCGCCGTCGGCATCCGTGTCGTCCGTCGTGATCGAGAGAAGGACGGGAGCGGCGCCGTCTTCGGACTGCAGGTCCTCGAAGTCGGCCAGCACGTTGCCGCCGATGAGGTCCTCGATGGTGCCCATGGCCTCATAGCTCACCAAAGGGCGGAAGTCTGTGTCGACGTCCGGCTGCTCGTTGAGGCGCAGCACGATGAGATGGTCGTTGGCCACATCGCCCGTGCTCACGGAGACCGGGTGGCCGTCACCGTTGGCGTAAGGGGCCTCCGTGATCCATTCCAGGCGGTTCAGGTCGTCGTTGACCGGCTCGTTGAACTCCACCTCGAGGGCGTCGATGCGGCCGGCCGTGGCACCGTTGGCGCCGTCCAGGGTGCGGATGGCGACCACGAGGGGCGCCTCCACGTCCACCAGGTTGATGGCGGGAAGGGCACCGTTGAGCTTCTTGCCGCCCGCGTCGGCGGTCTCCATGACCGTGGAACGGGCGCGGATCGTGTCGCCACCTGGGCCATGGTCGCCGCCGGTGGCCAGGAGCTTCACGTTGAGGGTCAGCTGGGCCGTCGCCGCGCCGGCCGTGTGGGTGAGTGCCGCGATGTTGGACGCGCCGGCCCCGTTGCCGTTCAGGTAGACGAGGTCACCGACGCTCAGCGCGTTGCTGGCGCCGCTGCCGCGCACACCTTCACTGAAGGTCAGGTCGACCTCCTTCTGGCCGGGGTTGCCGCTGGCGCGGATGAGCACCGGCTTGGCACCGTCGTCGCTCTCGATCGCGGTGCTGGCCGCCACAGGGGTCCCGTCGAGGGCCAGGAGCGTGCCACTGTAGAGGACGGTGGGCGTCATGGCCGTGTCACCGTCGGGGTGCTCCATGGTCTCGGCGTCGAAGAGCACGAACAGCGTGTCGTCGTCCTCGCCGCCCATGGTGCCGGCCAGTTGCGTCACGACGCTGGTCGGGTTGCCCATGGCGTTGCCGAAGGGCGCGCCGAGGGTCCAGTCGGCCGCGTTGAGGTTCATGGTGCCGCGGTCGGCGTCGTCCAGGTCACGGTCGAAGGTGACCTGAAGGGCGTCGATCCAGCCGTCCTCGTTGCGGTCGAGGGCCAGGACGTCGGTGATGAGCGCCGTGCCGGCATCATCGTTGAGGACCCGCTGGTTGGCGGGCACGGTGACGCCGTCGTCGCGGCCCTTGATGGCACCGGAGACGACCTTGATGGCGTCGGTGTCGATGTCGGCCGCGGCGACCGCGGCGTCGAGGGTCAGGACCACTTCGGAGGGACCGTCGGTGAGGCTGTGGTCGGCGGCCTGGATCGCCGTGGCGCCGCCGGTGGCGCCGTTGGTGAACGTGAAGGCGTTCTTGCCCAGGGGCAGGTCTTCGCCCATGCCGCCGGCGCTGCTGCGCTTGACGGGCTCACTGAAGGCAGCGACCACCTGCTTGGCGCCGACCGCGGCGCGCACGTCGGCGAGCACGGGGGCAACGCCATCGTCGGCGGCCATGGGGCCGAACGCTTCCATGTCCACGCCGGCCAGGTCGCTCAAGGTGGCCGTGGGGTCGTAGGTCACCAGAGGCGTGATGCCGGTGTCCAGGACGCCGTCCTCAGTGTAGGTGATGCTGATCGTGTCGTCATCGGGCGTGTCGCCGGTGTCGAAGCCGATGCCGGTCGCCTGCGGGGCAGAGGAGCCCGTCCAGACCATATCATCGTCCTCCACGGACCATTCGTTGGCCGCGAAGGTGCTGTCGTCGAGGGGCTCGCTGGCCACCATCTCGACACCGTCCGTGCGGCCGTCGGTGTCCAGGTCGACGGTCGTGAAGCCCAGGGCGATCGGGGGTGCGGCGTCGGTGGAGGCGACGCGCCGCTCAGCGGGGGCCAGGTTGCCACCGGGCGACAGGTCAGGCAGGCCACCCAGGAAGTCCACGACCGGCGTGGAGCCGGTGTCGAAGCCGGCGGCGTCACCGTCGAAGAGCAGGAACACGCGCGTGACGCCCGTCGTGGGGCCGCCCGCGCCGCCCGCCTCATGGGTGCTGGCGTCCGTCGGGGCGCCGACACCTTCGATGGCCCAGAGGCTCTCGTCCAGGTCGCTCGATCCACCGACGTCGAGGGGTTCGTCGAAGTCGACGGCGAGGCCCTTGAGGCTGCCCATGCCGTCACCGATCGTCTCGATGCCGACGATGCTGGGGCCGGTCTCGTCGACCACTTCGACCGTGGAGGCCGCCACCGCGATGTCGCTCTGGTGGGCGAACGCGGCATCGGCGTCCAGGTTGACCTTGAGGCCGTCACCCCCGCCCGCCACGTCAGCGGCTTCGAGGGGGGCGTTGAGGGTCAGGAACGCGAGTTCACTGCCCGGCTCATGGTCGACGGAGAGGATGCCGCTGGGGCCGCCGCCGACGGCAGGACTGAGGCTGAAGTCGGCCAGCACAAGGCCGGCGGGGGTCGCCTCACCGTCGTCGACGGGGCCGTTGAAGACCACGATCGCCTGGTCGGAGCCGACCTGGCCGAGGACCTTGGCGATGGCCGGGGCGGCGATGGTGACCTCGTTGGACTTGCCGTCGTTGCCGGCGGCGTCGGTGATCACGTCACCGTCGGCGAGGCGAAGGGTGTGGGTGCCGCCACCAAGGGCGACGTCCAGGGTGAGGACGACGTGGTTGGCGCCGGTGACGAGCGCGGCGACGCTGTCGATGCCGTCGCCGGCTGCGCCGCCGTCGAAGATGAAGTCGGTGGGCTCGAGGGCGTCGTTGCCCAGTTCGAGCCCTTCACTGAAGTAGAAGATCACCTGGGTGCTGGTGGACTGGCCGACGGCCGCGATGGCGGCCGGGCCGGCGCCGTCCTCGAGGATGTCCGCGTTGGCGGCGAACGCTTCCGAGGGGGCCAGGTTGCCAAAGACGTTGGTGAGGGTGCCGCCGTAGAACGCGTTGGCGGGCAGGAGACTGGTATCGGCGGCCAGGAGGTCCGGGAAGCCGATGCTGAACTCGTTGTCGTCGGTATCGGTGCGGGTCTCGAAGGAGGTCGCTTGGCGCCCTTCGAGAAAGAAGTCGCGCAGTTCGACGGTGGTGTCCTCGATGTCGTCCGAGGTGGCGGAACCGTCGCCGAAGACGTAGACGAGGCAGTCGACGTGGCCGTCGTTGTCCATGTCCAGGGTGCGGAGGGACATGAGCTGGGGCAGCGTGTTGTCGATGGTGACCTCGATCGTGTCGGTGTGGGAGGCGG
The DNA here is from genome assembly GCA_049602735.1 of Thermoplasmatota archaeon. Classification (GTDB taxonomy): domain Archaea; phylum Thermoplasmatota; class E2; order JACPAO01; family JAHFTW01; genus JBMYRW01. Next base: position 6,230 of record JBMYRW010000047.1, on the reverse strand, counting down.
TATTGTCCGTGTGGAGGCCGGTGACGGTGATGTCGAAGGTGGTGCCGGCCGCCGGCATGTTGAGGATGCCGAAGGAGAGGTCGAACACTTCGTTGACGCCTTCGGGGATGATGTCGCCGGTGAAGGCGAGGGTGGTGGTGCCGCCGGCGGTGCTGATGCCGGGGGTCCAGCCGGCGGAGCTGCCGGTGTTCCAGGTGAGGCGGTTGCTGGGCGCCGAGAAGCGGACTTCGTCAAAGGACTGGTCCTCCCCCGCGCCTATCCCCGATGAAGCGCTGTTCGACAGCGTGACTGTCACCAACCGCTCCGCAACGGCGGATCCAGCTCCGATGGCGCTGGGGTTCGCATTGAACTGGCTCGGGTCGCCTAGCGTGCCGGGAGCATGCGCCGCGACCGGCACAGCCCCCATCAGGAGGGCAAGGTTGGCCACCACGAGCAGGCCGACGACGGCCATCGTGGTGGAGCGGGCGGAGTTCCGGCGTACGCCGGTCGCATGGACTCGGTTCACAGTGCACCCTGTTGCGGCGGCGTGTCCGCTGCCGCGACATTGGCTCAAGTGCCTCTGGGTGGTTAAAACGGCATCGAAGGGCGACCCTCTTGACGAATCGCCTCAGTAGCGCAGTTCGATGGTCGCCTTCCCCGTGGCGGCATCCAGGCGCAGGCCACCCGATGCCGGACCGTCGGTCCCATAGAACTGGTGGACGACCGTGTTGGGCGCCGCCGCTGCCGGGAACGGGTACGCCAGTTCGACCGTGACCGTCGTCCCTTCGGAGGCCCGCGCCACCTGGACACCGTAGTCAAGGGTCCGTTGCGTACGGCGCAGAAAGTCATCGAAAAGGTGGGTGGCGCCTTCACCACAGGGCTCGCCGGTCTGGACGAAGAAGCGCGCCAGCGTCTCGTCGTGCACGCAAAGCTTGCCCACCACGTCTGTGGACGTGCCGCCGATGCGGTCGGTGACCTCTTCGTTCAGCTCGACGCGGGGTTCGTTGCCCTGGATGAAGGTGAACCGGGCCGACGCGGCGGTCGCCCACCCTTCGCCGGCAGCCCCCGGCACTTCACGCAGTGGCAGATAGTCCGCCGGTAGGATGCCGAAGGCGTTGATCGCCTTGAAGGGCGTGTAGGCGTCATCCGTCGGATCACTCGAGAGGCCGATGCCGCTCACGTCCACGGGCACCCACGGCGCCATGCCGTCCACGCGACCCCCGTAGAACTCCACCCAGGCGTGGAAGCCTTGGACGTTGCCGGCCAGGTAGCCGGTGACAGGGCGCGCGGGGACGCCGGCGGCGCGCAGCAGGCTCACGTAGAGGCCCGCGAGGTCACGGCAGACGCCGCCACCCAGACGCAGGGTCTCCTCTGGGTCAAGGAGGCCCTCTTCGTCGAGGCGGCTCTCCTCATACTCCAGTTCGTCGGCCATCCACTGGTACAGCGCCAGGGCGGCCTCCAGGGTGTTCATGCCCGGTGCGACGACCTCCGCGACGACCGCCTGCACGTCCGGTGCATCCGGCGTGATGCCCACGCCATCGCCCAGGAAACCAGGGGCAGCCGCCCGAGCGGAGGCGCGGTCCAGGTAGCGGTCCGGCTCTTCAAGAGGCCACAGGAGGACCTCGTTGGTGTAGCGGGCCACGATACCCGCCGTGAAGCGGCCATCCGGGAGCTCAAGGGCCTCACCGGCCCAGACCTGGACGGTGGCGTGGTACGTGTTGCCGGCGCGGTCGGTGGTCACGACCTGGTAGACATGCAGCCCGTCATCGAGGCCACGCAGGGTGTAGGGAAGGTTGGTGGCGAGGACCTGGCCTGTGTCGGCGTCGATGAGCTCCATGGCCACCACGTCCTCCGGCAGCGTCGCCGAGACGAGCGCGCGGCCCTGCGGCGCTTCCAGGCGACGCTCCAGGCCTTCGGGTTCCGGCGCCGTCGCATCCACGCGAACCGGTTCGATCGTGCGGTACGTGCGGCCATCGAGCACCAGGTCGATGCGCCAGATGCCATCAGGCAACAGAAGGGAGGCCTCGTTCAGGCCATCGCTGGACAGCTCGGCGGCCCCGCCCTCCACGCTGCGGGCGCGCAGCTCGACGTCCACCGGCTCGCTGTGCTCCACGCGGAGCTCCACGCGACCATCCCGGTTCCAGCCCTCCGTGTCCAGTTCGGTCAGGAAAACGGCATCGTAGTTCGGGCCGAAGCCGAGGCGCTCGCCGAGGGCATCCAAGCACCCGGCGCCCCCCGTTGCTAGAAGAAGCGACAGGGTGGCCAAGGCGAACGTCCGCTGCACGGACTTTCGTGGCCTGGCGGCCACTTCACGGTTGCGGCCGGGGCACGTCGTCACGCCGGCCAACCGGCCGTCCGGCCAAGAGGCCCTGCGGCCTTAGTCACTGGCCACGATCGCTTCGACCTGGTGGGCCACCTGGTCCCGCTTCTCCTTGTGCTCCGCCAGGAACTCCAGGAGCAGGCCGGCCGCCTCCTTCTTGCAGCCACCGCAGAGCCGTTCGCCGCCGCGGCATTCGTCGTTCACCTGTTGCAGGTGTTCGTCGTCGTCGGCCAGATGGTACAGGTAGAGCTCGTAGACGGGGCACTTGGTGGGGTCCGCGCCCTGTTCGCGTTGCTCCTGCGCGGTCGCCCGCCCGCCCGTGACGCTCGCCATGAGCTTCTTCTGGGCCGCCTTGGGCTCGTCGGTAAGGAAGATGCTCGATTCCGGCTTGCTACTGCTCATCTTGTCGCCGGTGAGACCCGTCATGAAGCGATGGAACGTCGCCGAGGGCCGCACCAGGCCCAGCTCGCCCTTCTTCGCCTCCGCGCGCGCCAGACCCAGATCGAGCGCCCGCATGTCGCGGCCCCGCAGGTGGCTGCCCAGCTTGATCCAGCCGTGCTTGTCCAGGCGCTTGCGCCCGGCGCGGGTCGCGATGCCCAGGTCGTCGAGGACCGCTTCGGCCACGTCGAGCCAGCGCTGCTTCGGCTCGCCCTTGACGGCCAGGACCCATTCGCCGCCCTTGTCCGCGTCCTCCTGGAAGATCCGGTAACGGCGCCACGCCTGGGCGATGTCACGAGTGAGACGCAGGTGGGGGTCCTGGTCGACGCCCACCGGCACCACGACCGGGCGGGGGCCACCCAGTTCCGGCTGCTGGACGTGCAGGATGTCCGCCGCCTGCACCAGCGGCGCCATGGCGTGCGCCATGGCCGTGTCGCCGCCGAAGCCGTACAGGGCCTGCATCTGCGACCAGTTCACCTTGAGAGAGAAATGATGGGCCAGGTCCTTCACGCGATGGCGGGTCGTCTGGAAGTACACCTCGCCGTTCGCCTCCGAGAGCCCAAGGGCCAGGTAGTTGTGCACGTACTGGTCCAACGCGATCTCACGCGCCTTCTCCAGCGTGAAACCTCGCGCCGCGAACGCCTCGAAATCCGCCACGGCGACGTGCACGTCAGCGCCGGCCTTCTGGTAGCCGATCACCTGCTCGATCACCATCTTGTGACCGAGGTGCATCTGGCCGCTCGGCATCAGCCCCGTCATGACCGCCCAAGGATCGCGGCCCTTGACCGCGTCCTGGATGCGAGCGAAATCACGGTGGCCAAAGACCACGCCGCGGCGCAGCAGACGATGGGGCTCGTCGAAGACCTGCCACTCCTTGGGACCGAACGCCTCGATGCCGAACTGCTCCCGCAGGCGGCTGTAGTCCTGGTACTGCGAACTGCCCCAGGGGTCGATGTGCACGCGCCCGCGAGCCCCGCCGCCTTCAAGGGCGCTTCGTCCACGCCCAGACACCAATCAGTGCCGCAGAACCGGCTGCCACCCATGGTGCCGGGGACCCCTGCGCTTCGGTTTCCGGCCCGTCCTCGCCGGGCCCATGGTGTTCGGCGGACCATGCCAGGCCGGTCTGCATGGAACCTCCTTCGTAATCGAGCGGGCGCGCGATGGCCTGCCAGGCCCGATCGCCTGGACCGTTCACCCACACGACGCGGACCCCTTCATCTAGCCCCGTCAATTGGAGTGGGCCACGGCCGAGCGGCACGCCATCCACCGACCAGGTCACGTCAGGATCGTCGCTGGCAAGACGCAAGGTCTCCCCATCCCCCAGGACAGGTGCCAAGAACAACGTGGCCAGGAGGACAGGGGTCATGAGAGCACCGCGAAGTGGGCAGCATACGGCCCAGCGGGAAGCGTCGCCGGGAGTTCATCGAAGCGGAACCAGAGCCGCCACGACGAGCCCCCCTCCAAGGTGCCCAAGGCGGTAAGCGGTCTGTCGTAGGGGACCCAGCGTTCCGGCACGGACGACGCCAGCGGCGCGACGCCAATAGAGACCCTGCCCTCCAAGGCGATGGCCCCGGCCGGCCCTTGCAGATCGGCAAGGTCGAGGACGGGTTCCACCGGCCTGTCGGCGCGGTTGTGGAGCAACCAGGAGCCGCTCGTCTGGTTGGCCGCGCCGGGCAGCAGCGGCGGCAAGGGCAGGCTTCGCGTCGGGCCTAGGTCGACCTCCAAGGCGGCGCCGAGGCCGTCAAGCGTCACCTCGACGGTCGTCTCGGCACGACCGTGGTCTCTCGCGACGAGGCCAAGCTTCCAGACACTCCCTGAAGGAGCGGTCGCCTCCACGCGGTGCAGCCCACCTTCGTCACCTTCTGCGATGAGGCCATCCGGCCCGGTCAATGTCCACCGCGCGATGTCCTGGCGACCGTTGGGATCGTCGATCGTGAGCCATAGTTCCACCACCTCTCCCGGCTCGAACCAGTCGGGCCCCTCGAGGCTGAGTGCGGGAGCGGCGTTTGCAACGATCACCGTCAAACGGCCCTCTCCCAGACCGAGCCCATCATGGCCCGGCGTCGGCTCGGCTTCCTGCCACACGCCCTCCGTCAAGGCGAGCGCCAGGCCCCTGCCGGGCGCAGCAAACTGCGCCCCCGCCACGTTCCCGTAGGACAGTTCATCCACCAAGTTGCCGGTGCCGTCATAGAGGGACGCATGATCGCCGCCGTTGTTCCAAACCGACGTGCTGCGCCAGGCGGGGCCTTCGGCCGTCTCCTGGGAGCCTGGTCCGCTCCAGACCACCAACCTCGCACCAGGTTGCAGGTCCCAGGTCGTATCGAAGGTGTAACGCGCACCGGCCGCGTCCTCGATCGACCAGCCTGTCAGCGACTGGGCCTCGCCGCCACGGTTCCACAGCTCAACGAACTCGTGGTGGCCTTCAGCAGGCGCAGGGTAGACCTCGGCCAGGACCACTTCGGCCTCGTCAGCCGCGGTCGGCGCCGGAGCCAACAGGAACACCATCAACGCGACGACCACCGCAGCTCGGAGACGGGTTGCCATAGCAAGGCAGATCGCCGCTGCCGCTAGGGCTACGTCGAACAGGCCAACTCCCGGTCGAATTCGCCGACCCCTCCGGGCCGGTTATGGACGGCGCCAGTCCATCTGGATGAAGCGCACCGATGACCCGACGACCGCCAACAGGAACGCCTTGCGCACACCGTGGGCCAGCCGCACCGCACGACTCAGGTGGCTCCATGCCACCACGTCCTGGTCCGCCGCCGCCTGGATCAGCCACGGCGCATGGCCTTCGTCAGGGTCGCCTTGGTAGCCACGCAGGTGCGTGCCGAACCGGAATCCAGAGAGCGCGACGACGCCCGACGCACGAAGGGCGTGGTAGACCGCCTCCAAAGCCTCCGGCACCTCGGCCACGGGGAGGCTGTCCATGCGCCCTTCCGCCTGCAGCCAACGCGCCTCCAAGGGCGACAAGAGGCGCGCTTCGCCAAAGGGTGTCCCCAGGTGTCCGGCGGCGCAGTTGGCCACCGAGCCCGGTTCGTCCACGAGCACCTGTGCCCCGAACGTCCGGCCTTGGACCTGGCCGGTCGAAGCCCCTTCACCCCTGCCCTGGGGCGCGATCGCGTCGAGTCCGTAGTAGGTCACCATGCCATCGTCGTCGACGACCGCCACGAGGGCGATTCCTGCTTCCTGCCGATCCGCCAGGTCGCCAGCCACAATCTCGTCGTGCTCTTGGGACACCCAGACCCGGTAAGCAGCGGCCTGCGGCGGCGTCGAACCCCGTTCCCAGACCTCGAGTTCACCGGAGTCGCCGTGACGCACGGTCAGGCCGCGTTCGCGAAGGTCCCGGTAGACCAGGAAGGGCACATCCGTGCCGTCCGCCAGGTCGATCAGGTCCCCCAGGCCCAGGCCCTCGACCACGAGGCGCCCCTTCTCCACGGCGTAGGCAGCCTCTACGCAGGTGAGTGCCAGCCGGTTGCCGGGCAGCGGCGTGCCC
>JBMYRW010000046.1:0-19880 GCA_049602735.1 Thermoplasmatota archaeon | reverse complement strand
AGCGCCAGCGCACGGTGGCCAGCGGGTTGACGAGGCGGGCAAAGACGCGGCCCAGGGGCCTTGCGGCTGCGGATCGGAGGTTGCGGTCGGTGGTCATGGATTCAGGGTCCGAGGACAAGGGTGGTCAGGCCGAGCACCGTGGCCACGAGTAGGGTCGCCAAGGCGCCCACCTGCATCTTGGCAGGGGCTCCTTCGGGGTCGGTCTTGCCGGCCACCAGGAGCGTCAGGAGGATCAGGCTGGTCGCCAACGCGATGGCGACGATCATCTCGATGAACATGGGGGGCCTCCTACCCTGCCAGCAGCGCGAGGGCCGCGATCAGGATCGTTGCGACCAGTCCGATAAGGGGTAGGCCGGCGGCGCGGATGTCATCGTTCGGGCGGGGTCGGACAAGGAGGACAAGCAGCACCAGGCTCGTCAAGAGCAGGATGCCGATGAGCAGTTCGGTGAACATTGTGAACATGGGGATCACCCGGGAGGGGATGGTCCAAGGTGGTGGGTGGTGGTAGGTGATGCGCGTCCGCAGCGAGCTGCGGCCGGTGGACCATCCCCTTGCGTGTGGGGAAGTGTGGTGCGTTGTGCGCCCCACTTCACTCTCTACTTGCTTTGCCGAGAGTATAACCTTGATGCGCGTAGAACCATGTAACTTCACCATCACGACATGCTTTCTAGGGCCAGCGGGCCTCGACGCGCGCCGACGTCACACCCTCCGGGACTCCGGCAAGACTTGAGCACAATGGACTCAAGGACTATCAAGGAGAAGAGCCACATTTCATGTGCTCATGTCCCAAGATGACATGCTTGAACAGTTTGGCGCCGTCCCGGCGTCCGTCCAGAAGGTGATGGTCCAGTTGGAATCCAACTCGCCCATGACCGGCAAGCAACTCCGAGAAGCGACCGGCCTCCCCCGCCGCACCATCTACTCCGCCCTGAAGCGCCTGCGCGAACTGGGCATCCTGAAGGAACAGTACAACCTCCGCGACACACGCCAACGCTTCCTCTGGCTCGACACCGAGAAGATCGAAGCCGGCACCGCCAGCAACTGAGCGCGGAACCTCCCTCCGCCCACTCCCTCTTCCCACCGCATCGATCGTTCCAGCGATGCTTGGCGCCCCGCGACCGGCCCGCCGGTCGTTCACGCCTCAGCGCGGCCAACCGTGGCCCCGCGAGTGAGCGTTGCGTCATCGCCTTCAAGTGTCGCACCCGCGTCGAAGGACCGACGCGATGACCGTACACCGACCGGCCCACCGGTCGATCGTGCCTCAAGCGGGGCCTTCGGCGGCCCCGCGAGTGAGCGCTGCGTCATCGCCTTCAAGTGTCACGTCCGCGTCGAAGGACCGACGCGATGACCGTGCACATTGCTCCGAGCCGGGACCGGCGGTGACGAGATTGGACTTTGGAGAGCGTCGCCCTCCAGAACAAGAGAAGAAAGGAAAAGCGGGCGCCGTAGGGCGCGGCCCTAGGCGGACGGCGGCGGCGCGTTCGGGTCGTTCTGCCACAGCGCCAGGACCACGCCACCCGGCGCGATGAACCAGGCGAACCAGCCCATCGTGGGCACCGGCGTCTTGGGGACCATCGGCGTCGCGCCGGCTTCGGTCGCCTTGGCGATCGACACATCGATGTCTTCCACGAGGAAGTAAGGCGTGGCGTTGGGCCCAGGCTCTTCCGGGACCACGGGGCGCACAGCGCCGCCGACGCCATGCTCCATGCTGCCGAAGGAGTGGTACTCCAGTTCCGGCGTGCTCACGTCCACGAACTCGGTGGCGAACATGTCGGTGAGGAACTTGCGCGTGGCGGCGGTGTCGTTGCTGGCGAGCTCAGTGTGGCACACGTTGCCGGCGGGGATCATCTTGTCACTCATGGGAGAAGCCTCCAAGCCCGGGACAGCGGCGCCGCTGAAAGCGCGTCGGTGGGTGCAGTGAAGGTTCTACAACCTCACAGCGGGATATTGCCGTGCTTCCGCTGCGGCTCGACCGGAGACATCCGGTCGATCGATGTGGGCGACATTCGGCGCTGCGCGCTGAAGTCACCCGATCACGAGCACGGTCACAGCGGGATATTGCCGTGCTTCCTCTGCGGCTTCGTCACGCGCTTGTTGACGAGGGTCTCCAGGGCGCGGATGAGTGCGGGCCGGGTCTCCTGGGGCTCGATGACGTCGTCCACGTACCCCTTGCGGGCGGCGACGTAGGGGTTGGCGAACGTGGCGCGGTAGTCGGCCACCAGTTCCGCCTTCTTCTCGTCGAACGCGGCCCCTTCGAGGCCCTTGAGTTCGTTGCGGAAGACGATGTTGACGGCGCCGTCGGGGCCCATGACCGCGATCTCCGCCGTCGGCCAGGCGACGTTGTAGTCGCTGCGCACATGCTTGGAGCACATGACGTCGTAGGCGCCGCCGTACGCCTTCCGGGTGATGACGGTCAGCTTGGGCACCGTCGCCTCGGCGTACGCGTAGAGGAGCTTGGCGCCGTGACGGATGATGCCGCCGTGTTCCTGCGACACGCCCGGGAGGAAGCCCGGCACGTCCACGAACGTCACGAGCGGGATGCCGAAGGCGTCGCAGTAGCGCACGAAGCGGCCCGCCTTGGTGCTGGCGTCGATGTCGAGAACGCCGGCCAGGTTCATGGGCTGGTTGGCCACGACGCCGACGGGGCGGCCGTTGAGGCGGGCGAAGCCGACGACGATGTTGCCCGCGTGCTCCGGCTGGACCTCGTTGAAGCGGCCGTCGTCCACCACGCGGCGGATGACCTCCTTGATGTCGTAGGGCTTGTCCGGGCTGTCCGGCACGATCTCCACGAGCTCCGCGTCCATGCGGTTGGGGTCGTCCGTGGGCTCGGCCAGGGGCGGCTCGGAGAGGTTGTTGGACGGCATGTACGAGAGGAGGTCGCGGATGCCGGCGATGCACGCCTCTTCGTCCTCGAACACCTGGTGGCAGACGCCGCTGGTGGCCGCGTGGGTGTGCGCGCCGCCCAGTTCGTCGAAGGAGACCTCTTCGCCCGTGACGGTCTTGATGACCTCCGGGCCGGTGATGAACATGTGGCTGGTGTCCTCCACCATCAACACGAAGTCGGTGATGGCGGGACTGTAGACGGCGCCGCCGGCACACGGGCCAAGGATGGCGCTGATCTGTGGCACGACGCCGGAGGCCTGCGTGTTACGGTAGAAGATCTCCGCGTAGCCGGCCAGGGACACGACACCTTCCTGGATGCGGGCGCCGCCGGAGTCGTTGAGCCCGACCACGGGGGCCCCGTTCTGGATGGCGAGGTCCATCACCTTGCAGATCTTCTCCGCGTAGACCCAGCCGAGGCTGCCGCCCCACACCGTGAAGTCCTGCGCGAAAGCGTAGACGAGGCGGCCGTTGACGTGGCCCCAGCCAGTGACGACACCGTCGCCGGGGATCTTCTTGGCATCCATGCCAAAGTCAGTGCATTCGTGCTCGCGCAGGGAGTCGAGCTCCACGAAGGAGCCCCGGTCGAAGAGCAGGTCCATGCGTTCGCGGGCGGTGTACTTGCCGCCCTTGTGCTGCTTCTCCACGCGCGCCGCGCCGCCGCCCGCCAGGGCCGCTGCCTTGCGTTCACGCAGGTCCGACACCCGTTCTTCCACGCTCATGCGGGGCGGCGACCGGAGCGGCGTTACTTAAGGAGCAAGTGGTCGATCGGCGCCGACGGGTGGGGGATGCAGAGAAGGCCTTCCCGGCCTCCCTCGCCCCAATGGGCCTCAATGTACCAGCAGGTGGTGATGGCTGTGGAGCAGACCACGATGACGCAGAAGGCCCATTGTGCTCGCTCCTCCATGATGGCGCCATACTGTCGACCGTGCGCGTCCTGGATCACCAGATCAAGATGGCAGGAAGAAAACGAGGTCAACGCGATGGCGCAGCGGATGACCTGCTTGGGGTCGATGGGAGATCCTGCTGTGTCCACGTTGATCTGAGGTTCTGAACAGTCGATCATGACGTCTGCGGCAGGTGGGAACGGTCGATCGAACAGGGGAATCACCTCGTCGCAGACGAAATGGAACGCGGTGAAGCAGACGTACGCCCTCGTTGGAGGGACGGCGGTGATGACCACGCCGTACCGGCACTGGCCTGCGCAGAACGAGGGGTCGGCTTCGATGACGACACAGAGGATCGGGCTGGTGAAGCCAAATGGAGGCGCGTCCGGGAGATCGAGCCTGGGCGCCGCCGGAGCGGCAGCGGCCGGTAGGGCGGCAGTCAGGGCAGAGCCTAGCGTCAGGAGCAGCACGAAGCTACACAGCATCAAGCGCATGGCTGTGGATTGGCAGGCCGCAGAAGGAATGCCTCGAACAGGCCATGTCCTGGACGGTTTCACTTGGTGCCTGGCTTCGGGATGTGGGTCTTTCTTGGGCCCAACGCTCAAGTGCCTTCGCGGGCTTCCATCCTCGGTACGATGGTGGTAGCCGTTCCTTGGTTGGTCAGCCTGCTCGTTCTCGCTCCGCTCGCGTCGATCGTCGATTCGCCCGCGCCTGAGGAAGGACTCGACCCGAGGCCGTGGCTCTCCCCTGTGGGCCGCGACTGGATCGACGACCCGGCCCTGGCTGCCATCGAGGGCGAGGCGCTCGGTCTTGCCTATCTGGAAGCCGCGGGCTCCGCCTCGGCGCTCCTGCAGGCCACCCTCGGAAGCCTCGTGGACGGCCAGACGGCCCCTGTCCCCCTGGCACCCTTGGGCTTGGCGGGGGAACTGGAGCGGGCGTGGCTGCTGGCCGGCGAGCCGCTTGGCGTCGTGGACGCTGCCCAGCTCCGTGACCGCGTGGCCGCCCTTCCGGCCCCCCTCGAAGAGGCCTTGGCGACCTTGGTGGCCGCGACCACGGCCGCCGACGCCATCCGTGGCGAGCCGTTCGCCGCCCTTTCGACGGCGGAGCTGGCCGAGCTGGCCGCCATGGGGCCCATGCTGCCCGGCTACGACCTGGAGGTCCCCGAAGGAGGTGCGGCCCAGCTGCTTCCTGAAGAGATCACGGAGACCGGCATGGAGCGCCGCGCCGAACTGATGGGGCGTGTCGATGTGGCCGCGATCCAACAGTCGCAGGCGGTCCTGGCCGCTGCGCTCGATGCCGCCTATGCGCTGCTCGCGGACCTGCCTGCCATGGACTTCTCCATCGACACAGCGCCTCCTGGCGACATCGGCATCTACGACAGTCCCTACGGTCGCATCGTCGTGAGCGGCCAAGGCCGCCACACGTACACTCAAGACGACTTCATCACCGTTGACCTGGGTGGCGACGACACGTACCGCAACCACCCCGGCACGGCGCGCGGCGAGATCCTGGATGCCAGCCTCAGCCTCGTGAACGCCGCCCTGGTCGCGGACCCGAACGACCCGGGGTGGCGAGCCGGCGTCATCGATGACGTGCGCCGGAGCCACGACGTGGTCTTCACGATCGACCTCCAAGGCGACGACACGTACGTCAATGGCCCCGCAGACGGTCCTACCCAAGGCTCCGGCAGCTTCGGCGCCTTCGGTGCCCTCCTGGACGGTGCCGGCGATGACACGTACAGCGCCTGGCGGCACGCCCAGGGCGACGGCCAAGTGGCCGGCGTCGGGCTCCTCTTGGACCTGGCCGGCGCGGACACCTACACGGTGGATGCCCAGGGTCAAGGGTTCGGCCAGACCGCCGGTGTCGGCATCCTGGCCGACGGCGACGGCGCCGACGTGCGCACGGCCCGCGTGGTCGCCCAAGGTCTCGGATGGGACGCGGGCGCCGGCGTGCTCGTGGACGGCGCCGGCAACGACGACTACACCTGTTGGGGCGTCGACAACTTCAGCGACTCCATTCTTCCCGTCAACCTCCCCCGCCCCGGCACCACTTGCCAGGGCACCGGCTGGGGCGGCGCGGGCGCCATCGTGGACGGCGAAGGCCAGGACACCTACTTCACGACCGCCGGCTTCCAGGCGATGAACCTCATCGGCACGAGCCTCGCCTTCGATGGCACCGGCGACGACCAGCGCACGGCCGGCGAATGGTCCCTGGCCGTCGGCGTCGTCGGCGCCTCGGCCATCATCGACGGGGCGGGCGACGACGTCTACGACACGCAGATGGTGTTGCCCAACCCCTGGATCGACATCTTCATCGGCGGCAACGGCGAAGGCTACCTCGGCGTCGGCGTCATCGCCGACGGGGCGGGCGACGACACGTACCTCCAGGATGTCCGCAAGGACCTGTGGATCCCCCAGTTCGCGTGCGGCGCCGGCTGCGCCCACGACGGCGGCGTCGGCATCCTCGTGGATGGTGCCGGCAACGACCACTACGTCTCCGAGAACGGCCAAGGGGCCACCACGGGCGGCGTCGGCGTGCTCATCGATGGCACCGGCGACGACGACTACGACCGATTGTACGGCAGCACCCGGCTGCAAGGCTTCGCCGGCTTCGATTCCTCGCCCTACGTCGGCAGCGGGACGGTCCAGGCGGCCACCGACTGCATCTACGGCCTCATCTGGGACCTGGACGGCACCGACGCCTACAGCAACCCCGCCACCGACTTCGGCACCCGCGGCGACGACCGCTACTGGGGCCAGGGCGAGATGGGGCGCGGCATGGACGGCGACGAAGGCACGCTCGGTTACCTGCAGAGCCCTGAGTTCGAGCAGGACCGCGACCGCCTCGTGGGCGACGTGGCGTGCAACACCGTCACGCCGATCGTCCTCCAGCTGATCGAGCAGTTCCTGTAGTCGGGCCGCCGCCAGCCTACGGTTTGACGGAGGCCACCGTACTGAAGAACGACAAAGCCACGCCGCCGACGCCGCCCGTGGTCGCGGCAGCGGCGGCCAGACCGGCCACCGTCGTGAGGGGATTGCCCTCGACGAGGACCCGCAACAGGGCCTGGCAGGATTCGCCGTTCTCCAGGCCCACTTCGCCGCTCACCTGGTAGAGCCCCACGCCCATCCAGGCGAAGTCGCTCACAGGAGCCGTGCCTTCGACGGCGCGCGTGCTGCCGCTGTGCGTGTCTTCGACGATCACCTGCGAGAACGGCCCATACTCCATCTCCACGCGGCTGCTCGTCACCCCACTGGGGGCGGTGAACCGGTACGGCACGTCCTGGTCCTCCTGGACAGTGATCACCTTGACGACGCTGACGTCCTGCCCGGCCATCTCTCCTTCACAGGGCCCCTCCATGGCCGCACGGCCGTCACCGCTGGCCGACAACAGCACCGCGCCGGCCAACAGCACGAGCCACACCGCCGGTGGCCGCAGGGGCGTGCGGGAGCCCTCAAGGCGCCGGTTGTAGCGAGAGACGCCCAACGCATACGCGGCCCACGACAAGAGCACGGCACCGATGAGCCCCAGGCCGGCCGCAGCCAGTAGGCTGCCCGTCGTCACCAGGACCTTGCCGTACTGTTGCAGCAGCACCAGGAAGCCCAGGCCTCCCACCACGCCGCTCGCCATAGAACCGAGACGGATCACCGGTTTCCACTGGGCACGCTCACCACTCGGCGCAGCATCAGCGGTCGGCGCCGTCGGAGGGCTGGCCCCGGTCTCAGGCTGCGGGGGCGGCCGCGTCTGCGCGCGTTGCCAGGTCTGTGGGGGTCTCTCGTCGGCCATGGGCGCTCAACCACGACACCGCTCTTGGCGCTTGCGTCACCCCACCCTGCGCCCCGGGCCACGTCGGCCCCATCACACCTTTATAGAGAACCAAAGTCGGCGCCCCTGTACCAGGAGACTGCACCATGGCGTTCCCCGAAGCTGTCGCGCGCACCCTCATCAAGAAGATCTGCATGGACTGCGGCGTCACCAACGCCCGCAAGGCGGAGCGCTGCCGCAAGTGCAAGTCCAAGAACATGCGCGTCAAGGCGAAGGACCCGCGCGGAAGCTGATCCAGCTCCCGCCCCGGATTCCCCTTCGTTCTTCCTTTCCTCGTCCCTTCTGTTTCTGCCAGTTCGTTCGACCGGGCAGCTGTGCCTAGGGGATCCCGCTGGGTCCTTGCACGACGAACAGGGTCTTGCCGACGCCGACCACGTCGCCGCGTCGCAGGCTGACCTCGTCGCCTTCCTTGAGGCGTTGCCAGTTGACCTCGGTGCCGTTCTTGCTGAACATGTCGCGCAGGTGCAGGCCGTTGTGGTCGAGGCGCACTTGGGCGTGGCGGGTGCTGACGAAGGGATCGTAGTCGAGGTTGATGTCGGCTTCGCTGCCGCGGCCGATGCGCAGCGGCGTCTCGGCGTCGACGGGTACGGTGAAGCGGTGGCCGGGATCGAGGCCGCGTACCACGGTCAGGCCGGCCTGTCGCATCATGCCTGCTTCGCCGGATTCCGTGGCGGCGTCGGCCAGCAACGTGCGAGGTGCTTCGTCGGGCGCCGGGGGCAGGTCCTCTGATCCTAGTTCACTGAACTCCACTTGCAGTTGGTAGAGCCGGGAGCGGTCGAGCAGGTATTCCACGACGGCGCCTGATTCCCGTTTGCCCATGCGTTTCGCGACGACGCCCAGTTCGACCAGTTCGTCCAGGTGCTTGCGGGCGCCGGGGCGGCTCATCATCAGCTTGCTGGCCACCTCTTCGACGTAGAGCGGCTTGACGAGCAGGTCGAGCAGGCCGAGACGCACTGCGTTGCCAAGGGGGCGGATCCTTGCCGCCAGCGTCTCGTGCGCTTCTTCGACGACCGTACCTCCAACCATGGGGACCCAGCGACCGGGTCGGTGATGAACGCTCCTGTCCGCATCCGGCGCCGCCGGGGGTGATCGACGGTTGGTGCACAACCCTTTTGGACGATGCCAAGCGGTGGCCAGATGGTTGCATGGGTGGTCGCTCGACGTTCTTGGTGCTGGCACTGTTGGTCATCTCTTCCGTTTCAGCGGGGAGCCTCCCTGCGGGCGACGCGCCCACGGCGCCGGATCCCCTCCTTGGGGACATGGGCGCGTCACTGATCGATGCCCATGCGAGCGTCGATGCTGACGTCGACGCCTCCGGCCCGTGGGACCTTCTGGATGCGGCCCGGTCCCATCAGGCCTCTCTGTTGGCCGCCCAAGGTGTTGATCTGGAGGACGGATCGACCGGGTGGTCCTTGGATGCCCTCCAGCAGCCCCCGTCAGATGGTCGGCCCTTGGAGGTCGCGGACCGTTGGGCGGACGAAGCGTCGGCCGAGCGGCTGGGCCGCCTGCACACCGACGCCGAGCAGCTCCTGACGGAAGGCCCCGCGTTCCATGCCGCAGCGACCTCCAGCGCCGCCCCCGTGGCGGCGCTTCGCGGCTCTGACGTCGAAGAACCTCTTGGTGCTCCTTGGGGCGATGCCCTCGCGCGTGTCCCCGAGGCGCTCCACGAAGCGTTGGAGCCGGTCATCCATTCCCTTGCCATGGCGGCGGACGTGCCGACGGACGACCTTCTGGGGCTGGAGGAGGCCCGCGTGGCGCTCATCGCATCCGCGCTCGAAGCGGCCATCGTGCTGCCCGGGCTCCTGCCGTCCCTGGACTCCGAGGCGCGGACCTCGTTCGGGCCCTGTGATCCCGTCATCATGCTGGAGCTCGAGGGCAACGACTCCGTCCACCACTGTGAGACGCTCTTGCTCGTTGACGTCGGCGGCAACGACCACTACCTCAACCGGGCGGCCGGCGTGCGCTCCGGCGCGGCGTTGGTGCTCGACCTGGCCGGCGACGACCACTACGAAGCCACCGCTACGCCCGGCGAGGGCCGCGGCGTCTTCCATGGCTCGTCCATGAACGGCATCGGCGTCCTCGTCGACGTCGCTGGCGACGACCGCTACACGGGCGACCTGCCGGACGGTGGCGTGGTGGCTGGTTCGAGCGTCGGTGGCGCCGGGGCCTTGCTGGACCTGGCCGGCGATGACCTTTACGCGTACGAGGCGGGTGGACTCCTGACGGCCACCGGCAGCGGCGCCCTTGGCAGCGGCCTGCTGCATGACCAGGCAGGCGACGACCGCTACGACATCACCGCCCGCGACGCCCAGGTCCTTGGCAGCAGTGGCATCGGCAAGGGCCTGCTCGTCGATGCGGCAGGTGACGACCACTACACGACGCTCCTTTCCGGCTATGGCTACGTGGCCGGCAGCAGCAGCGCGGGTCAAGCCGCGCTCCTTGACCTGGACGGTCACGACCGCTACGTCAGCCAGATCGCCTTGGACGGTGCGGCCCATGGCAGCTCCAGTGGTGGCGCCAGCGCGCTGTTGGACCTCGCGGGCAACGACCACTACGAGGGCGCCATCGGGGACACGGGCGGTATCAACGCCGGCAGCTTCCTCGGCCAGGCCCTCCTGTTCGACGGCGACGGCGACGACCGCTACGTGGCCACCATGGAGGCCTGGGGTGGTGCCAACGGCGGCGCCCTGGGCGGCACGGCGCTCCTGCTCGACGTGGGAGGCGACGACCATTACGAGGCCAGCGGCGGTGGCACCAACGCCGCCAACGGTGCGGGCTGGGGCGGCGTCGCGTGCCTGCTCGACCTCGCCGGCGATGACACCTACCAGACCACCACGGCCCAGTACGCTGCGGTCTCCGGCGCCGGCGTCTACGGCAAGGGGCTCCTGCTGGATGCCTCGGGCAACGACGTCCACGACGCCAGCGCCACCGGGTTCGTGGCCGCCATGGGTGCCGGCTTCATCGGCGCCGGCATCCTGCTCGACGAGGAGGGCCACGATGGCTACCTGGTCGCCGCCGTTGACGGTGCCGGCCTGGGTGCCTCCTTTGCCGGCACGGGCATCCTGGTGGATGGCCAAGGCGACGATGACTATCATTCCATGATCGAGATGGGTGGCGCCATGGGTGCCACGGTCCCCATGATCCAGGAATCCCTTCCGCTGCCCATGCCTGATGCACCCCCGGTGGGCATCGCCTACCCCGGCGGCCTCGGACTCCTCGTGGACGAAGGCCAGGGCGACGACCGGTACCAGGGTGCCGGCACCGTGCAGGGTGCCGCTGAAGCCTACGGCGTCGGCCTCCTCTGGGAAGGCGGTGGCATCAACGCGTTCTACGCCGCCGCCGACAGCTTCGCCCAGGGCGCCGGACGCCACTTCGGCATCGGGCTCCTGGTCGACCGGGGCACCCAGACGTCGCTCGACCTCGGCCCCGGTGCCGCTGGCCAAGGCGCTGGGCTCCAGGGGTTGGGACTCATCTCCCGCACCGAAGGGACCACCATGGTCACCGCCGGCCCCGGGAGCCGCATCGCGCCCACCGAAGGCGGCGGCATCGGCATCCGCCTCGAACTGGCCGACGCCATCGGCCCCGGCCCTGACTTCTCCTGCCCCACGAGCCTCCTCGCGGAGCTGCCGCCGCTGCCGCCCGCCTCGTCCGGCTTCCTGCGGGTCTGCCAGCCCGGCGACGACCCCGAACCGATCCTTCACCCATTGACGCGGGAGCCCCTCGAACCGCTGGGCAAGCCCTCCGTCGACTGCCGCGACGGCCTGCTGGCCGCGACACCCTGCGAAGCGGTCATCACGGCGAGCCTGGGCGCTCCCGCGGTCACCTGGCTGGCCCGCGACGATGTCACCATGACGACGAGCGGTGGTCTGCTGCACGCCGTGGACCTGCGCGTCGAGAGCGGCCTCGCCTCGAAGACGGTCTTGACGATCCCCTTGGCGGACCGCATGTGCGAGCTTTCCTGTGACCCGCTTGGCGGGCTTCCTCCCGTTGGACCACCATGACGTACCTGAGCGACCCCGGGGCCATCATCGCCGTCATCTCCGGCGCCGTGGTAGCCCTGCTGGGTCTGCTCCTCCTCGCCAGCCGCCCCTGGCGCGCCGCGCCGGCCTCCTTCGGCCTGTTCGCCCTGCTCTGGGGCCTGCAGGTGGTCGCCGCCAACATGGCGCAGATGGCCTCCGATGTGGAGACCGCGACACCGTGGGCGTACGCGTTCACGGCGCTCCTGATCCCCCTCTACCTCCCGCTCTTCTACTTCGCTGCGCATTACCCGACGCCGGACCGTATCCTGTCCCAGCGCCCCGTGCTGCTGGGCGTCCTGGCGTTGCCGGCCCTCCTGTTGGGCCTCCTCATGGCGGCAGCCCCGCAGCTCTTCATCCAGGGCGTCGACCTCAACCCGGACGGCCTGCCGCGTCTCCTGACGGGGCCCCTGCACCGGCCGTTGCAGGTGGTCAACGTGGTGCTGACGTTCGTGGTCGCCCTCGTGGTGATCCTCGTCCGTCTGCTGCGTGAACAGCGCGAGATGGCCCGTCAGCGCCTGGCGCTCGTGGTGGCCGCGTTCCTGCTCTACGTCTCTTACAAGGCCGGCGAGGCGATCATGCTGGGCGTCGCGGGTCGGCACCTGGCCAACGTGCGCTCCTGGGAGGACGTCCTCTTCTGGGGTGCCGGCGCCGCTGCCCTCGTCGTGGCCCTCGTGGCCGCCGCCATCGCCGTCGCCGTCCGCAGGCTCCCCTGGCGGGACCTCCTGGTCGCCAGCGCCATCGTGCCGTTGCTGCTGGCCGTGGGCGAATGGTTCCTCGTAGACGCCGGGTTGTGGGGCTTCCGCACCGTGGGACTGTGGCGCCTGGCCGCCACCGGGCTCCTCGTGTACGGCATCACGCGCTTCCGTGTCTTCGACCTCGAGTTGCGCCTTGGACGCGCCGTCCCCGTGGCGGCATACCTGGGCCTCGCGGGCCTCGTGGCCACCGCACTCTGGCAGACCGCCGGTGAGGCGCTGCGCGCACAGCCCTGGCTCGGGGTGACCGCCGGCATCGCCGCAGCCGCGTTCGCAGTCCCGGCGCTACGGCTCGGCCGCGTCGTGCTGCACCAGGCGGCTCCTCGGCTGCATCACAGCGGCTACGTCTACCGCCGCAAACTGGACGTCTACCGCGCCGCCCTCGAGGACGCCACGGCGCGCGGGATGGGCAACCAGACGGAGCAGCGGTTCCTGACCGAGCTGCGCCGCGACCTGGGCATCAGTGACCGGGAACACCGCGTGCTGCAAGCGTTGGGCGCTGCGGGTAGTGGCGACATGGAACTGCGGGAAGGCACCCTCCTGGCGGGCCGTTACAAGGTGGAGGCCCCCTTGGCGGAAGGCTGCCAGGGCGTCGTCCACTTGGCCATCGACCAGCAGGGCGGCGACCGCGTCGTGCTCAAGGAGCTGCGCGCGTCCTGGCAAGGCTCCGAAGAGGCCACCCGGCGCCTCGAACGTGAGGTCCACCTGTTGCAGGCCCTCGAACACCCCCACCTGGTCCAACTGCTCGATGCCTTGCGCAACGGCGGCTCCCCGATCCTCGTGCTGGAGCACCTGCCCGGCGGCGATCTCCGTCGCCGGCTGCAACGGGGCGCCCTCCCGCTCCCCGATGCCCTCGAGATGGCCGACCAGTTGCTCGACGCGCTGGGCGCCCTCCACGCCGCCAACGTCGTCCACCGGGACGTCAAACCGGACAACCTGCTCTTCGACAGCCGCGGCCGCGTCAAACTGGCCGACCTGGGCATCGCCACCGACGAAGACTCCGGCGGCACCAAGCTCACGGAACTCGGCAAACAGCCCGGCACCATCGCCTACATGAGCCCCGAGCAGGCACGCGGCGACCGCGTCGACGGCCGCAGCGACCTCTACTCCGCTGGCCTCGTCCTGTACGAGGCGCTCGCCGGCCGCCCCGCCCGCGACACCCGCGGCCTCTCCGACTTCCAGGCGCGTGAACTGGCCCAGAGCCGGCCCACGTTGCCCCTCCCCGACGTGCCCGAGGCCGTCAACGACGTCCTGCAACAAGCGCTCGCACTCGACCGCGAAGCCCGCTACCCGGATGCGACCGCCTTCCGCCGCGCCCTCGAGGCGACGCTCCGGCAGGCGACCCAATGGAACGATCACGCCCTGACACAGGCCCCGGAGGGAACCCGTATGGCTGCTTAGGAAAGGGTGTGAGGCGGCCGAGCCGCCAGGAGAGAACCATGAACCGCGAACCACAGACCATCCGCCAAGCCACGATCATCACGACCCTGCTGGCACTGTTGCTGCTGGCGCCGACCGGCGTGGCGGAAGGGCCATCGGCCGCCGAACTCGAGGCGGTCAAGATCGACGGCCTCCATGGCCACGGGCTGGACGAACTCTGCCCCAAGGACCCCAACAAGCCGAACCAGAGCACCCTGGAACGCTGCGTCTACATGGCCAAGGAATGGGCCCACGAGATCAACAAGCCTTGCAGCCGGAACCTCCAGCTCGTCAAGATGTGGGCCGAGAGCTGGCTGGGCCCACTCCCCTGGTTCCCCACCCAATGCCTCCAAGGGCGCCCCCTGGTCGAACTGGCGTGACGTAGCTGCGGAAACCGGTCGGTTTCCCCAGAATCCGCTTCCTAGACGGCGCCTCAAGTAGTCTGCGACGTGGCTGACCCTTGTCGCATGCGGCCCCCGCGAACCACGGGCCGCACGCGGCGGGGAACAACCATGAACCACACCCGCGCCAGCAGCCGCGCTGCCCAGACGCCCGCCATCCTGAAGCTCGCCGCCCTCGCGATCCTTTTCGCGCCCGGCCTCGGTCTCGCCCTCGGCGACGACGTCGCCACGCTGGGCCCCCGTGCGTGCATGGGTGAAGGCGCGGAGGAAGAGTCCCTGGCCGGCGCCTGCGCGGGCATGTTGGACGCCTGGTACCACGAAGCCTCCAAGCCCATGGGCCACTGGAACGACATCATCACCATCTTCGTGGACACCCTCGTCGAAGACGTCAACAACGCCGTCCAGACCGTCCAGGACGAACTGCCGTAAGCCCCTTTTCACGCCCCTCCGGCACCCAACGCCCGCGTCGCCTCTCCCGTCGCGGTCGTCAAGGGCGCTTGTGTTCAAAGGAAATCGCTGAGTTTCGCCTTCTTCACCTTGTCATTGTTGAAGAGGGAGTCGACGCTCTGTTCCAGGAGGAGGATGCGTTGCTTCGTGTAGGGGTCGATGTTGTACCGGTCGGCGATCTCCTTGGAGATGTTGAGGTACTTCTTCACCGAGCCCTCGTGCACCGTGAGCGTCAGCTTGGGGTTGCCGCATTGGAGGCAGACGCCCTTGAGCGGCATGCGGCGGTACTTGGCGTTGCATTGGGGGCAACGGACCTTCTGTTTGCTGAACGCCTTCAGGTTGCCCATGAGGTCGGGCAGGAAGTGGGTGCCGATCACCTTGGCGCCGACGTCCGCTTCGTCGACGGCGCGGAGTTTGCGGCCGAGTTCCATCTGGGCGGTCATCTTGTCCATCATGCTCTCCAGGACCTTGTAGGCGGAGGCCGCTGGCCCTTCGGCGATGTCCCGGGTGTCGTGCGTGAACCCGAACCCTTCGTACTGTTCGGGTTTGCCGACGCGGTCTTCGACGAGGCCCATCATCTTGCCGACGTCCTTGGGGTGGGCGTGCTGGGTGGTCGCCTCGTAGAATGCGAGCGGGTACCGCGCGAGCGTGTCGACGTTGTGGGCCTCCTTGTCCACTTCGTTGGGATCGAGCCGCGTGGTGAGCACCAGGGGGAGGTCCATGAGGCCGCCGCGGCGGTCAGGGACGTAGTGGCGGCTGAAGTTGAGCAGGCCGTCCAGGAGCAGCATGACGGCGTCTTCGTCACCGTCGCAGTTGCGCCGTTTGGCCGCGTGGAAGTAGGGGTGGCCGAAGTGGACCTGGCTGCGGGTCCAGCCGATGATGCGGCAGAGGGCGCCGCCGCTGGTGTGCGGGGCGAGGCCGATGGCAAGCGCGCCGATGAGGTCGCTGGTGTCCTCGGCCTTGTAGAAGGGTTCCAGGTCGTAGAACCGTTGCAGGAGTTCATCGACGAAGCGCGCGGTGGCGAGGAAGTACTCCATGCAGCCGCGGCTGACGATGATGTCCTGGACGCGCAGTTCCACGAGCTGTTCGTCCTCTTCGAGGGGCGCGCCGTGGACGTCGTGGGTGTACCCGAGGGCGTTGAGTTGGCTCGCGGTGGCGTGGATCTCCCGGGGCCGGAAGTGGGTGATCGGCACGTCGGTCATGTCGTACCGGACGGTGCCGTCCTTGAACACCCAGAGGCCGTGCTTGGCGCGCAGGACGCCCTTCTCCAGGGGCTCCGGCACCTTCTCACGGTTGATGACGCCGACCACGCCCTTGAGGGGGTCCGGTGGCCGGTTCATGGACATCTTCTGCAGGACGCGGCTGAGTTCTCCTTTGATGTCGACCGTGACGAGGTGCTTCTCGAAGCCCTCCTTGGCGCGGGGCTCCTGGTATTCCGTGTGGCCGCCGCAGTCGCAGAAGGTGCGCCAATGGGTGCGGCCGCAGGCGGTGCAGCGTCGGTCGCCGAGTTCGAGTTCCTGGCTGCCCAAGGCGGCAGCGTCAGGGATGAGGCGCTGGTTGCCGCCGGCCTGTCCGATCGGGAAGAGGCCGTGGGGCGGCGGGCTCATCTTGCGCACGTCGGCCTTCTCGGGGCGACCCATGCGGCCTCCGATGCAGGCGGGGGCCCGGGGGCGTAGACGGAAGCCGGAGAGCCGTTCGGCCAGCTCCACGGTGGGGAACCGTGTCGTGAAGTCCGGTTGGCAGGGGTCGTAGAGGACCGACCGCCGGGCAGTGGACGCGATGGCGCCGGCGTCGTCCACGTCCAGCCCGAGGCCGCGCAGGAGCGGGTAGGACAGGCGGGGCTCCACCTGCATCCAACCCTCTTCGACGTCGGCCAGGTGGTGGGTGCGGTACGTGACGCCGAGGTCCTGGAGGAACCGGAGGAGGCCGGCGTTCTCTGCGGCGTCGTGGGGGAGCTCCAGGCAGTCGGCGTCGGGGGACCAGCGGCCCAGGCCGAGGAGGGTCTCGCCTTGTTCCCGAAGGGCCACGGGTTCCACGTCGTGCCAGAAGAGGGTGCCGTCCGGGTGCAGGGGCACACCGGTGCGCTCCGCCAGGGCGACCATCTCTCGGCCCGAGAGGCTGCCTTCCGGGTGGGCGTCGATCTCACCGGTGGCCGCCTCATGCTCCTGGGTCCACCATTCCCAGACGTAGCTGGCGTGGGGGAGGTTGGCGTTGTTCTCTGCGAACTCACCGAACGGCACCAGCATCTCGCCGAGGTCGACGATCTCCTGGATGGCCGGGCGGTACTCCTTGACCTCCTCGACCGTATGGAGGGGTACGAAGCTGCCGTTGCGAAGGAGCACCGTCGGCGGCGCCAATTCGTCGCACGGCGTGGCAAGGGTGCCCTTGCCGGGGCGTTCCACTTTGAGCTGCGTGCCGACGGCGAGGAAGTCGTCGACGACGGTCATGGTGGCCGGGTGGACGCTCGTGGAGGCGAGGCCGCCGGTGCGGCTGCGCCCATAGCGGAGACGGAAGCCGCCTTTGCGGCTGGGGTGGCTGAAGACGGGGCGGCCGGCGATGATGTCCCTGACGAATTTGGGGTTGGGCGGGATGTCCGGGATGGCGGGCTCTGCGGGCGCGTCGCCCTCTTCGCCGTCCGCCGGCTCGTCCTTCTTGCCTTTCTTGATGAACTCGCCCAGGAACTCCCAGCCTTCCAGGCCGAGCTTGTCCACGTGCTTGAGCAGCTTGGGCGCCTTGAGCACCAGGCCCTCCGCCAGAACGAGGCAGGCGCCGCCGCGCAGACGGTTCGACTCCACGCGGGGCAGGTCACGGTTGCCGGCCACCTCCTCCTGTTCCGTGCCTTCGCCGTTGATGCAGACGGGGCAGTTGCGGGCGATGAGCTCGATTTCGGGCCCGGTGGGCGTGTACTGCAGGTTCGCCTGCTGTTTGTAGGCGGGGATCTCCTCTTTGTACCGCTCGATCTCCGAGTCGGTGGGGAGGTAGGTGCCGATGCCCAGCTCACGCCGCACCACGTCGGCGATGAGGACGCTCATGGCCTGGCCCGTGCCGCCGGCGGCGCGGATGGGGCCGGCGAAGTAGAGGTCCACGTAGTCCGTGCCGTCGCTGTTGGCGCCGATGCGCACCTCCGCGATGCCCTCCAGCGGCGCCACCAGCACGCCTTCGGTGAGGATGGAGAGGCCGGTGCGGACCGCCTGGTCGAGGCACGCCTCCTTCTTCTCGCCACGTTTGAGCAGGTCCGCCGCCACTTCGGAGGACACCTGCAGGCTGACGATCTCACGGTTGCCGATCTCCTTGGTGGCATCACGGATGCGCTGGGCGACCCCTTCAGGGCCCACCTGCTTCTCCACCCGCATCGCCAGGTCCTCAGCCAAGGGGATCTCCACTTCGACGGAGGGGTCGCGCCCCATGCGCCGGGCGCGCTTGGCGATGGCGTAGGCCCGCATGGTGCCGGCGTGAAGGGACTCGAAGTACGCCTGCTGCTCCGGACTGGCGGCTGGGCCCGGGGGCGTCGCGGCGGCCTGGGCACGCCGGCGGGAAGGTGCATCCTCCAAGGAGGCGGCGGAGCTGAAGGCGGCCTGTAAGGATTGCGCGGGCCGACCGCCTGCACCCCGGATGCTCCAACTGGAGCCAAGTGGGCTCTGGCGCCTTATCCCCACCGGGGCGTCACCAAGACCTATGCACTGGTCCAAGCCCGCCCTGTTCCGCCTGCTGACCGTCCTTGCCGCCTTCGTCGGGCTCCTGCTGCCCGGAGGGCCCGGGGTCACGATGGTCGCCGCTATGGTCGTCGGAGCGCTGGCGACCCAGACCGTGAGGCCCGGCGGCGCAAGCCGTTTGAAGTCCACGGCGTCTGGCTCTTGGTGACCCGCTTCGCGACGCCCCTCCTGGGCCTCCTGTTGGTGGCGCTCATGGTGATGCCGTTGGCCGCCCCCTTGGCGGGGGCCGAAGCGCCTCGCCCGATTCCGTTGCCGGAGCCGATCCTGTGCGCCGGCCGCCCCGCGACGATCTACGTCCATGACGGGATGATCTTTGGTGGCCCCGACGGCGGCCTCTACTACACGGGCGTCCTGCGCGGGACACCTGGCGATGATGTCATCCGGGGCACGGACGGACCCGATCTGGTGTTGGGACGCGGCGGCGACGATCGTCTGTGCGGCGAAGAGGGCGACGACCGCCTGCGAGGTGGCGGCGGCCGGGACCGGCTGTTCGGTGGACCTGGCGACGATGACCTGATCGGTGGGCGACAGACAGACCGGGGCTTCGGTGGCCGTGGCATCGACGTCTGCTTCACCGAGTGGTTCGGTGGCTGTGAAGCGGTGCCGTGACACCCCTTGCCTGAACTCCCCGAGGTCGAGATCATTCGCCGCGGCCTGGAGGCCCGGATCCCGGGGCGGACGATCACGTCGGCCTGGCGTTCCCCTGTCGCCCTTCGAAAACCGAGCCCCCTTCCGCTGGAGGCGCTCATGGGTCGCCGCATCCGTGCCCTGCGCCGCCACGCCAAGGTGATGTTCTGGGACCTCGACGACGGCGCGACCCTGGTGGCCCACCTGGGCATGACCGGCAAGTTCCTCATCGACCCATCCGCCGAGCCGTCCCACACGCATCTCCGGCTGAAGATGGATGATGGGACCGTCGTGACCTTCAGCGACCCGCGCCGCTTCGGTTGGCTCGCTCTGCACGCGCCTGACGACGCGCCGTTGGATGCTGCTCATTACGGCGTGGACGCGCTGGACCCGGCGTTCACGGCGGAGCATCTGGCCGCCTTGCTCGCCGGCAGCCGCGCACCGCTGAAGGCGTTCCTGCTCGACCAGACCAAGGTGGCCGGCCTGGGCAACATCTACGCCTGCGAAGCGCTCTGGAGGGCCGGTCTGAGCCCTCGCCGCAAGGCGTGCAACACGGCCCGTGGCCGCATCGCTCCCCTTCGGGAGGCGATCGTCGCCGTGTTGGAGGAGAGCCTGGCCGCTGGCGGCACGAGCTTCAATGACTACGTGGACAGTATTGGCCGCAAAGGCTCGTTCCTGTTTGCCGTGGCCGTGTTCCAACGGGAGGCAGAACCTTGCCCGCGCTGCGGTCCGGCCGCTGGGATCAAGCGGATCGTACAGTCGGGGCGTTCGACGTTCTACTGTCCTGGTTGCCAGCGTTAGCCGTCGCTCCGACGACCGCTCACGATGTACAGGGGCCCGTCCTCGAAGTGGGGGCCGTCGTCTCCGGCCAGGTCGCTCAGCCGCGGCTCGTTCGCGACAAGGCTGCCGAGTC
>JBMYRW010000045.1:0-21246 GCA_049602735.1 Thermoplasmatota archaeon | reverse complement strand
CCGCCCTCCTTGTCCTGCTGGCGCTCCTTGTGGCCGTGCCGGCGGCGGTCGCGGCGCCCGGACCGGCGCTCTCCGTCCTGGTCCACCATCCCTTCCCTGACCCCGCCGATCCCCTTGGCGCGCCGTTCCCCTTGGCCGCGGGCGACGCGGGTTTCGACGCGTTCGTCACGCGGTACGCCGCTTACGACGTGGACGGCGACGGCTTCGCCTACCCGAGCGTGGTGGTCGATGGCGTGGTCCCGATCGAAGGGCTCCCCGACGGTGACCGGCCGTTCGCATCGACGCAGGCAGCCTACACGGCCGCCGTGGACCAACAGGAGGAGGTCGAAGCGGCGGTGACCTTGGCGGTGGCCACGGAGCCGGTGGGCGACCAGCTGGGCGTCGAGATCCGGGTGGCCCCCTTGGCCGCTCTTCCGGATGAGCGCCTGCGTCTCTGGGTCGCCCTCGCGGAGGACCATGTCCATTACGAGCCCCCGCCGGCGCTCTCGAACGGCGTCACCGACCACCGGTTCACCGTGCGCGCCGTGATCGACCTCGGCCGCCTGGACCTCGCCGCCGGGGGCGCGGTGGAACGCAACACCACCTTCGCCATGGACGAGGCGTGGGACCGGGACCAACTGTTCGTCACCGCCTGGGTGCAACAGGAGCCGTCCCATGGCCTGCGCTTCCAGGCCCGCGAGGTGGTCCAGGCGACCACCCACCCCGCCCTTCAGGTGGAGCCGACGGTGCAGGAGACCAAGGGCGTCCTGCTGGAACTGTTGTCCGCCGCCTGGTGCGATCCCTGCCTGTTCGGTGACCGCGTCGTGGACGAGCTGGCCGAGGAGCGTGGCCACGCCGCCTTCGAGCCGACCGCTGCGGGGCCTGCCACCACCTATTGGCGGGCGCCTGAACAGCCGCTGGTCGTCGTGGGCGCGGGGCTCGTGGGTGCCTTCCTGTTGGGGCGGCGTTGGAGGCCGTCCTCGTGACCGATGCGGCGGCCTGGCTGCCGGCCGGCGCCTTGGCGGCGACCGTCGTGGCGGTCCTGTTAGAGGCCGCGAGCCTCCGTGGCACCAACGACGAAGCACATACGCACGCCACGCGGGCACGGCTGGCCACCTGGGTCGCCGCCGCGCTCACCATCGTCGCGTTCCTCGAACTCGCGCGCCGCTTCATCGCCGCCGAGGTCACGACGCAGTACGTTTTCCTCTACACTCGCGCCGACCTGCCCCTCCGCTACCGCATCGCCGGCACCTGGGCCGGCCGCGAAGGCAGCCTGCTCCTCTGGACGCTGTTCCTTGGCCTCGTCGCCGCGCTGGTCGCCCGCAGCCACCACCTGGCCGGCCGCGACCTGCCCGCGCAACGAGTGAAAGCACGCACCTGGATGCGACTCTTCGTCTTGGTCCACCTGGGCCTGTTCCTGTTGGCCGTGGTGCGCCAGGACACCTTCGCTCCGACGCCGGACTTCTTCCTCGAAGGGCGCCCGCTGGGCAACGGGCTCAACCCGACGCTCCTGTCGCCGTTCATCCTCATTCACCCCCCGATCGAGTTCGCCGCCTACGCCCTCGCGGCCCTTCCCGCCGCGGCGGCGCTGGCCCACTTGGTCACGGGGGCCGGAGCATGGAGCCGGGACGCTCTGGCCGGCTCCCGCCAGGGTTGGGTGCTCGCCACGGCCGGCCTGGGGTTGGGGGGCATCTGGGCCTACTACACCCTCGGTTTCGGAGGCTACTGGGCCTGGGACCCCGTCGAAGTGGCCAACCTGTTGCCGTGGCTGGCCTGGACGTTGTACCTGCACGCCCAGGTGCATCATCTGCGCCACGGCCGCTACCAGGCGATCGGGCCGTTCCTCGCGATCCTGCCGCTGTTGCTCACGTTGTTCTCCACGATCAGCACCCGCAGCGGCCTTTGGGTGAGCGTCCATGCGTTCACCGACCCCACCAACACGTTCAACCCCGATGCGGCAGGCCGCTTCCTGGACATCCTGGCCGTGGAGCCACAGTTGCTGCCCTACGTGGGCCTCTTCGTGGCGCTATACGCGGGCGCCTTGGCCTTGTGGTGCCGTCGCCTGGCCGCCGATCACGGGACCTGGCCGCGTGCCAGCCGTGGTATCGCGGCCATGCTGGGCGCCGTCGCTGCCATGGCGCTGGTCGCCCCCTCCGCCGTCCTGTCCGGGGCGTTCGAAGTGGCGACCGTCGCCACGGGTGGCCGCACCAGCATCGGGTTGCTCGTCCTGGTTGCCGCGCCCGCTTTGGCCGCGGCGGGACCCTTGTTGGCCGCCCAGGACGAGCCGGCCGCGCCACCCAAGAAGGCCGCCCGCAAGTTCGCTTGGTTGACGGAGACGAACCTCCTCTACGCGGCGCTGCTGGCCATGGGCAGCGGCCTCCTGGTCATCTTCCTCTTCGCCATGGCGACGGTCAACGGCTGGAACCGGGCCTTCTGGGACGCCCGCGTCCCGTACCTGCTCTGGCCGGTCCTCCTCCTGTTGGTCCTCTACCAATCGAGCGGTACGTTGGGCCGAAAGCGGGCCCTCGTCGCGACGGGCCTTGCTGCCGTCTTGGGTTTGGGTGCCGCTGCTGCGTTCCCGGGCCATCGTCTCGGCGCGCTTCTCGTCGCCGCGGCGGTCGGCGCGCTCTGGGCAGGCCTCGACCGCATGCGCCGCGTTGCCGGCACCCAAGGTCGGGCTCGATGGCGCCTGGCCAATGGGCTCCTTCTCCTGGCCCTCGTCCTGGATCTGACGTTCTGGCTCAACCCTACCTCGCAGGTCGGTTGGGGAGCCCTCACGTGGAGACCCGTGTGGCCGGTCCAGTTCTTCCTGGGTAGCCTCGCCGCGGCCCTGCTCGCCGTGACCCTGCTGGCCTGGAGCGGCCATGCCCGTGCCCGTCGCCGCTGGGTACCCCTCCACCTCGGCGCGGCGGCTCTGGGTGGCTACGTCATCGCGGCCCCGTTCGCGCTCCTGGCCTTGTGGCTGAGGCGTGAAGCCCCCC
Source organism: Thermoplasmatota archaeon (assembly GCA_049602735.1). Classification (GTDB taxonomy): domain Archaea; phylum Thermoplasmatota; class E2; order JACPAO01; family JAHFTW01; genus JBMYRW01. The sequence goes on along the minus strand of JBMYRW010000045.1, from coordinate 18,286 downwards.
AGCACCGCACCCGTCGGGCCGCCGCCGCGCGCCTCAAGCCGATCGTCATCGCCGGGCTGCACGTGGCGCTCACGACCCTCGCCCTGGGCTTCGTCACGTCGACGTACTTCGCCGACGAGCTCCGGGAAGAGGTGGCCGTCGGCGAAGAGCTGGCCCTGGGACCGTACACGCTCATGCCCGGCAACACGACCTGGGACCAGGCGGTCGGTTCACCGTTCCAGGACACCACCTACGTGGCGGTCCAAACGGAGGGGCTTGGCGGCGCGGGCGCGGCGCAGCCTCTCCTGTATTGGGAGCCGCAGACGGCGAGCCACTACCCGCTCCCGGCCACGCTGCGGTTCTGGCACAGCGACCTCTACTTCGATCTGGATGCCATCTGCTTTGACCCGGACGGGGACTGCGAAGACTTGGCGGATTGGATCACCAGCTACGAAGCGGGGCCCCGCATCCTGGAAGGCCAGGAGGCCTCGAAGGTGCGGCTCCACGCCCTTGCCTTGCCCGGCCTGAGCCTGGTCTGGAGCGGCCTGGCGCTCCTGGTGATCATGGGCAGCCTGCTCGCCTGGGGCAGCCGGCACGACCTGGAACCCTAGTCGGCCATGCCGGCCGCAGCAGGGGGTCGCCAGACCCGCCACGCCAATCCCGCGCAGCCCACCAGGTAGACAGCGGCGCCCACCAATTCGAGGGCTTCCCACCACGGGAACGAGATCGCCACGGCACCAACGCCGAAACTCACGGCGGTCCAGCGGGGCCAACCGGCGCGCCAGACGGCCGCTGCCAACAGGAGGAACCCGGCCAGGAACGTGACGTAGGCGAAGAGGGACCAGACCTGGAAGATGCGCCCTTCATGGACCGCGGTGAGCCACGCCAGGGCCCCCGGATCACCGGCCAGATGGGCCTCGGCGGCGACCGGCCACGCCATGGCGATGAACCCCGTCACCGGCAGGAACACGAGGGTACCGGAGAGAGCGAGGAACGTACCCCAGACCAGGAGGCCCCTCGGCGCTGCCAGGCGGAGGGCGACGGCGAGGGCGAGGAGGCCGAAGACAAGCCAGACCGTGCCGTTGAGGCTGGCGCTCGCCCAGGCGGCAAAGCCGCTGCTGGTCGCCCACTCGGAGAAGCCGGGGTCGTCCGGCATCAGCCATTCGCCCCGCATCGGCGTGGTCACCGCGACCGCCAGCGCCGAAAGGGGTAGCAGGAGGATGCCGAGGCGGACCGGGAGACGCTCGTCCATGGCCCGGCAGCGCTCGCGGGGGCTACAGGTCTTGCGCCGACAGGAACGCCGCCAGCGTGAAGGCCGGGTCGGGGCTCGGGATGAGGGGTGCGTCCTCGGGTAGGAGCCGGCGGTACGTGGGCTCCAGGTAGCGTTGGTCCAGGAGCATGACGGCGCAGCGGTCCGTCGGGCTGCGGATGCCGCGCCCCATCGCCTGCAGCACCTTGTTCATCGCGGGGTAGGTGTAGCCGTAGGCTCTGCCGCGACCCTTGAACTTCGCCTCCAGGTACCCGATGGTCGCCTGCACCTCCAGGTCCGGGGGGGCAAGGGGGAGGCCGACGACGATGACGGCGGACAGGAGGCCGTCCTTGAAGTCGACGCCTTCCGAGAACGAGCCACCAAGGACGCCCATGAGGATCGCGCCGCGGCGCCGGCGCTTGGCCCCTTCGAGCTGGTCGAGGACGGCGTCCCGTTCTCCTTTGCTGAGCCCCTGCTCTTCGAGGATCAGTTCCTTGTCCGGGGCCTGGTCCAGGACGGCGTGGCGAACGTCCCGCAGGATAGCGTAACTGGGGGCGAAGACGGCCAGGTTGCCCTTGGTCGAGGCGGCCGTGTCGGCGATGATGCGGCCGATGCGGGTCCAAAGCTTCTCACCCCGCTCCCGGTACCGGGTGCTCATGCCCTGGGCGATACTGATGGGCCGGTTCTCGGGGGGGAACGGGCTCGGGTAGACGCGGACGGTGCTGCGTTCCTCTTCGAGGCCGAGGAGGTCACGGACCATCTCGGGCGGCCGCAGGGTGCCGCTCATGAGGACCGCGGAGGCGACCTGTTGGAAGACGGAGCGGGCCGGGACGGAGGGGTCGAGCAGGCGCACATGGAGCTGCACCTGGCCGTCCTCCCATTGGATGAACCGCAGCGCGCCGGTGTGGAAACGGCCCCAGTCCTCCAGGGCCTCCTGAAGTTGTTCGGCGTGGACCTGGGCGTCGGTGCCCTTGCGTTGCGCGGCGACGACGGGGCCCAGGTCGTCGATGACGTCCTGGAGGGTACGGTGCAAGCCCAGGGTACCCTTGTTGCGGGCCGCCTCGAACGCCTTGTGCAGGTCGTCGATCTCTAGTCGGGCGACGAGGGCGTCACCGCCGCCCAGGGTGGCATCCTCGGCGCGCCCCTCCTTCTGGGCTTGGGCAGCCAGGGCGTCGAGGGCCTCGCGGAGGGCGTCCAGGTCGGCCTGGACCTCGCGGGCCTTGTGCTGCCGGGCCTCCCCTTCCACCTGGTCGAGGAGGTACGGCGTGACCCGGTGGGTGTGGTTCTGTCGGATGCGGTCCGGCAGGTTGTGCGCCTCGTCCACGATGACGACGAGGTTGCCCAGTTCGAGACCGAACTTCTCCAGGCTGCGCTCCCGGATGTCGCTGAACAGGTGGTTGTAGTCGGCCACGACCACGTGCGCCTCCTGGGCAGCCTCGGTGGCCAGCAGGTGGGGGCAGAGGTGGTGGTTCTTGCCGACCTTCATGAGCTCCTCCACGTGCAGGACACCGGCGCGGACGGCGGCGAGAGCGTCGGGGCCCACGTCGTCCAGGTAGCTGCAGCTGCGGGTGCGGGTCTCGCGGGCGCAGAAGTCGGGGAAGTTGGCCGGGTGCATCTCGTTGGCCTCCGGGCGCAGGCACATGTCCCGCTTGGAGACCAGATCGACGACGCGGGGGCGCACGCCGCGGCGCTCCGCCATCAAGCGGACGGTGTCGACGGCAATGCGGTGCTGGCTCTGGCGGCTCGTGAGGAACAGGACGGTCTGTCCGGACTCCATGGCGTGGGCGAGGGCCGGGGCGAGGCTGGCGGCGGTCTTGCCGATGCCCGTCGGGGCCTGGGCGACGAGGTGCTTGCGGCGCCGGAGGGCCATGGTGACGTCACGGGTGAAGCGCCGCTGGCCGTCGCGGATCGTGTCGTGGGGGAACAGCCCCAATTCGGGGTGGGGCGCGCCGCCGGCGGGGGGCTGCCAGGAGGGGTCCTGTGGCGTGAGGGTCGGTTCGACGCCCACCGCTGCGGCCGCCGCCTGCTCGACGCCGGTGCCCAGGAGCCCCTGTTGCCCTTCCTGGAGGCGGATGCTGCGGCCGCCCTTCATCACCGTGCGGGCGCGGCCGGCGCGGCTGCAATGGATGCACTGCAACGTACCGCCGCTGGGCCGCATGAGCCCCTTGCAGGTGGGGCAGAAGCTCGCCACGGGCCGGGCACGGAGGTCCTCCATAAGAGGCGGTGGTGGAGGCCGGTGAAGCTACGCCTGCGGGGCCGCGCCCGAGAAGTAGAGGTTGCGTGCTTCGCTGTAGAACTCCAGGCTCCAACGACCCCCTTCCCGGCCCACGCCGCTGGCTTTCATGCCGCCGAACGGCACGCGCAGGTCACGGACGAGCCAGTCGTTGACCCACACCATGCCGCTCTCCAGCGACTCGGCGACGCGGCGGGCGCGCTCCGGGTCGGTGGTCCAGACGCTGCCGGCCAGCCCGTAGGGGACGTCGTTGGCCAGCCGCACCGCCTCTTCCTCGTCGGCGAAGGCCTGCACGGTGACGACGGGGCCGAAGATCTCCTGTTGCACGCAGGCGCTGGCCTGTCCGACGCCGGTGATGATGGCCGGCGACAGGAACGCGCCGTCCGCCAGTGGGGCCGGTAGGTCGGGGCGCTCGCCGCCCCAGACCGTCGCCCGCTCCGCGCGGGCAGCGGCGAGGAAGCCTTCCACCTTCTCCCGATGGGCATGGCTCGAAAGGGGGCCCAGCCGGGTCGCCGGGTCCTTGGGGTCGCCGAGGGGCATGGCGGCGACGGCTTCCTTCAGGGCCGCCGTGAACGGTTCCGCGATGGCCTCATGGACAAGGATGCGGCTGCCGCAGAGGCAGACCTGGCCACCGTTGGTGAACCCGGCACGCACGGCGCCTGCCACGGCGGTCTCCAGGTCCACGTCGTCGAAGATGACGGTCGGGTTCTTGCCGCCCAGCTCCAGGCTGAGCTTCTTGAACGTGGGCGCTGCGGCAGCCGCCACGGCCTTGCCGGTCGCCGTGCCCCCCGTGAAGCTGACCGCCTGCACGTCCGGGTGGGCCACCAGCGGGGCGCCCACTTCGGGACCGAGGCCGTGCACGATGTTGAGCAGCCCGGGCGGCAGGCCGGCCTCCCTGGCGATGCGGGCCAAGGCGGTCGCGGTCTGGGGCGTCAGTTCGGACGGCTTGGCGACCACGGCGTTGCCCATCGCCAGCGCGGGGGCGACCTTCCAGGAGAGGAGGTAGAGGGGGAGGTTCCACGGCGTGACCAGGCCGACGACGCCGACGGGGCGCCGGTGCAGCACGTTGGTGCCGGTCTCCATCTCCCACGTCTCGCCGCCCTTGCCGTGCTCGCGGGCGTACTCGGCGAAGAAGCGGAAATTGCGGACAGCGCGCGGGATGTCGAGGTTGCCGCTCGTGTCGATGGGCTTGCCCGTGTCCTCGGTCTCCATGGCGGCCAGGGCGGGAGCTTCCCGTTCGAGGGCGTCCGCGATGCGCGCGAGAAGGTCGCAGCGCTCGTCCAGGGGCGTCGCACCCCAGGCGGGTTGGGCGGCGTGGGCCGCGGCGACCGCTGCGCCCACGTCCGCCTCGTTGCTCCGGGCCACGCGTGCCGCGACCTGCCCTGTGGCGGGGTCCACATCGTCCAGCCAGGCGCCGCCGGCAGCAGGACGGGCCTCGCCGCCGATCCAATTGGGCACTTCCTTCGCCGTCATCGGGCCACGTGCTCCTTCCAGTCGTACGGCCACAGGTCCGTGTCCGGGTCCCATTCGTCCCACGTCGCCACCTCCTCCAGCCGGTCGAGGCGGTCGGGGGGCACGACGCCGGGAACGATGAACGCTTTCTGACGGTGGAGGTGGTAGGGGTTGCGCAGCTCGAAGCCGAGGGTGCCCAGGATGGCGCGGGCCACGTACCACGTCGCCTGGGAGTTCCAGCCGTGGGCGATCTTGACGACGACGCCGAGGCCGTCCGGGTAGTCCGGGTGGTCGATCGACAGGCCGAGCAGGCCGTCGGCGCCCTCCTTGGCGATCACTTTGCCGCCGCAGCTCTTGAGGATCGTCGTGTCGAGCCGGTTGAAGCCGCCGACCAGGTCCGGGTGGCGCGTCATCGCCTCCCAGATCCAGTCCTCGTCCCGGTCCCGCGCCAGGCCAGCGTACAGCACCGCCAACTCGGAGACGGTGTTGGAGAGCGTCGGCAGGCCGCACCCATCGCGGGCCACCCGCAGGGGCTCCCACGCGCCGTCGGGGCCGCCAAGCCGCGCACGCACCTCATCCATGTACGCCTGGAACCATTCGTGCTGCGGCAACAGGTACCCGATGCGGGGCCAACCCTTGAGCTGGCAACCCCGCACCAAGGCCGCGTGCTCGCCGCTACAGGTGTGGTACCAGCGGCGGGGTCGCCGCACCTGCCGACCGAACTGCACGAGCGGCACGTCGAGCGGCGTCTGCATGAGGCCCCACTCCGACTCGTTGAGGAGGCTCTGCGCCGCCGCCACGTGCTGGGTGTCCCCGTTGTGGCTGCTGACGCTGATCGCCTTCTGCTCCCACGTCGTCACGTCCGCCAGCTCGCGGGCGAACACCTTGAGCATCAGGGGTTTCATCATGGAGCGGCCGTAACACAGGACGTTGCCGCCGAAGGAATGGAACACGCCGTCCGGGGTCGCCCACGCCACCGCGCCGTGCACCGTCGTCTCTGACACCCCCATGCGCCGGTAGTCGACGAGGGGCTCCCAGGCCACGTCGCGCCCCGTCGGGATGCCCTCCTCCTGGAGGCCGAGCGGGCTGCGCGGGTACAGTTCCGAGCCGGGGCCGGGGACGGAGGGGTGGGGCACGGACTGGGGACCCGCATGGTGCTTGAAGGAGTTGGGGCGGCGCGCCGGCGTTCCCTGGAAGCGCTCATGACCCGAGACGGCCTGGCGGCCCTGTGAAGCGGCACCCGGCGTTGCAGGACCTCAGCCGCGACCATCACCAGGTCCTGATGGCGTGCCAGCGCATCGAACGCGCCGCCGCCGGCCACCCCTTGGCCCCTGTACCCGAGGAGGCGATCGCCCGGTTCCTGGCACTCTGGCGCAGCGACCTCGCCCACCACTTCGACGAAGAGGAGGCGACCCTCGTGGGCCACCTCCAGGAAGGGGACGGGGCGACGCTCGGGGAGCAACTCCGCCAAGACCACGAAACCATCCGCCGCGCCGTCGCCGACCTGGACGAGGAAGCCAGCATCGAGGCCTGGGCCACCCTGGCCGGCCAGCTCCGCGCCCACATCCGCTGGGAGGAGAACACCTTGTTCCCGTGGCTCCAGGACCACCTCACCGAGGCACAGTTACAAGGGCTGCTCGAACGCAGCGTCGCCTTCAGGACCCGCGTGCGGGGGCCCCACGCCGTCCGGCCGCCCAGGCCCTGACCTGGTTCGCGACCCGCCTAGGCGGGGATCGGCGCCACGCAGAGTTCGTCGTTGTGGGTGTAATGCCACGCCTTGCAGTCCGCGCGGGCAGGGTCGACGCAGACGCCGCGGTCGGGGCCCCGCCAGTAGCTCACGCACTCGCTGGGCAGCGGCGGCGCGTAGCCCTGGCAGTCGGGCACGGGGCTGCCGTGGCCCACGGAGAAGTGGCAGAACACCATGGGCGCGCCGCAGAGCGTGTAGGCGAGCAGGCACGTGTCGGCGCCATAGGTCGTGCCCCCGACGAAGCAGCTACCATCGAAGCGCATGGGGCCGGCGGCCACATCGCAACCGGCGCAGTCGAAGGAACAGTCATCAGCGGCCACGGTGGGGGCGAGGCCAGGGGCAAAGAAAGCCAGGGCGAGGGCCGTGGCGACCAGCAACGAAGAGACGCGGAGCATTGAGGAGACAAGATGGTACTCCGTGATAAGCGCGTGCGCGGACTGCAATATGGGGGTTGGAGGGCCACGGTCGAACGGACCGGTCGTTCGCGATGCCAGCGGTCGGGCCGAGGACTTGTTTTCTGGCCCGCCGCCGACTTGGCTCACGGGTCGCTATGGGTTTTGCTTCCCGCCAGGAGGAATCGCAAGATCCGGCGAGGCCGGAATTGGCAAAGTGGGATTGTCCGCTGCGAGGCGCTTGCGGTTGGGGTACCGGTTCTCCAAGAGCCTCAGAGGGCGCGGACTCGTCCTTGGCTGCGACTCTTCCTGGTAGCATTGTGCGCAACGGGGCAGGTGCATGACCTTTCCGACGATGCTCGCCCATAATTCATTCTGGAAGAACGCTAGATCAGACGGGTGGGCTGTAAGCAAGCTACAACCCGGGCGATGAAGTGTTTCCTCCTGGACGATGATTCCATAATGAAGGACTTCCTGAACGTAATCGAACAGGAGCAGGGCCTTCAGCGAGTTTTCGGGAGTCCCATAGTCGGTGGACGCACCGTGCATGACGCCGTGGCGACTATTGGACACAGAATCCGAGCTAGATAGATACTGACACCAGGCTTGTTTTTGCGTGAATTCCTGGATCGCTTGCCATCCCTTGAAAGGCAAGTGAGGCGTGGTGATTAGCCGAAAGCAGTCTAGCGGGCCGATGGTGCGTTGCCCACGGGGCGTACGGCGGGGCTTGTTTGGTGCAATATTCTCATTCAAAATACCTTCCACCAGAATGTACCAGACAGGCAGGGAGGCATTCCAGAGCTCCTGACGATGGCATTGAACTGTATCATCTAGGATCGCAAAACGGGATTGCAGGAGAGGGTTGGATTTCCAGTCCGATTGCATGCGTTCCAGCCCAGTCTCATCCATGTATCGGTGAATGGCACGAACCACCTGCAGTTCAATATCATCGGGAGCATTTCGAAACAGGTGTTCCAATTCCATATGCAAGGCTTGGTGTTCGTAATGAACTGGCGGCCAGCCAAGACGTTGGAGTCCGGCCGAAACCGTGGTTGATCGGTGATACGTTTCCGACCAATGGAGGGCTTCGCGCCCAATCGCTTGGGCGGCCGGAACGACTGCCTCTGTCCATACGCGGGCGGCTCCTTGTTTGACTCCGTTCCAAAAGGAAACCCAGCGGCTCGACTGAACGACGGCCGGCAACGCAATACGTTCAGAATCGCCCACCGGCGAGGAATGTGGGCTGCGGAAATAAGGGTGGCCCACCGTCCAGATGGCTTGCTTTTTGGGGCGTTCCACGCAAAGCGCCTGCTCTGTATCTGATGGGCGTGGGCTATTCGGGCCACGGCACCACGGGGGCCTTCGTCCTACGCCGCCAACCCTTCCAGCGCCGAGATGACCTTCTCCCGAAACGCCTCCATATCCCGCACGACCCGCGCTGAATCGTGGTTAAAGAAGTCAAACCAAAGCATCAACCGGTCGTCGGGGTGGAATCGCTCTGAGATTTGCCTGGCAACATCAGTTGCATTTCCGATAACGGCATTGTCGGCAGCGTTCTCAATTTTCGCCGGATCGATCGTCCCGGTAAGCGCGTTCCAATACGCCGAGAGAGCCTCTTTGGCCTCCGCTTGGGCCGCCGCCGTGCGTTCCTCCGGGGTGAGTCCCTCTTCTTCGTTGAGGAACACCATGACGGTGCGGGGCATCATGTCCCGGGTCCACGGGCCGCCGTCGGGGTGGTAGATCTCCGCCATGAACTGGTGGGTGCGCTCGATCACCTCCGGGGGCGTGATGGAGAGGTTGGCGACCTGGCAGGGGAGGTACTGGTTGGCGAGCTTAGGGATGGCGGGATCGTGGCTGCCGGCGACGAGTTGCACGAGGCTGCGGTCCCAGTCCTGGGGGACGATCTTGAGGGCCTCGAACGTGAAACGCTTCGGCAGCACCACGTGGGTCGTCCCGTCCCGTTCCTCGACGCGCCCCGCCGCCTCGCCCGCAGCGTGGATGCGTTCCCAGTCCTCTGCGGTGCGGCATTCCGCTTCGGTGATGGTTCGGTGGGGGACGTCGTCGCTGCTGAGGGTCTCCCCGGCGAGAAGGCGGCAGAAGATCTCCGTCGCCTCGTGGAAGATCTTCCCCTTCAGGAACGGGTACGGGATGGCCCGCTCCAGGTCGTCGCGGGGGACGTAGCCGTGGGCGCGGTTCATGTAGTCGAAGCGACCGGCGGAGAAGCCGACATGGATGCGCCGCGTGTCGCCGGCGAGCTTCTGGAGCGTGGCGAAGAAGGCGATGCGCTCCGCCGCCGCGATGGGGCCGCCGCCTTGCAGGATGTTCATCACCGCCGAACCGGTCTCGATGCGGCGGGTAGCGCGGAAGATGGCATGGCTGGACTGCAAGAAGTCACAGTTGAGCCCTACTTCCCCCTCCCAGTGCGGGATGACCGGGTGGCTGCCCTGCTTCTGCACCTCCGACGATAGGTGGCTCTCCGCCAGCCACGCGACGCCGTAGCCGAGCCGGTCCGCCGCCTCCACCTGCTCCATCCAGTTGGCGAACATGGTGGGTTCGTCCGGCAGAAGGCCGCGCGCGGGGGTCTGACTGATGGAGAAGAAGACGTCGAACTGCATGGAGGAAGCGGGCGAAGCAGGGCGGTCGGCCCCTTTGAAGTGCCGGTCAGAGGGCGCGGCCGCTGCCGCCACGGCGCAACAGGCCGGCCATACCGACTAGCGCCAAGGCGATGACCGCGGCGGGGGCGCCGGGGACGTTGGCCTCCTCCTGCGAGGCGGGGGTGATCGGGGCGGCGGGCTCGGATGCTTCGGGAGCAGGCTGGGCGGCCGCTTCCTCGGCGGTCGCCTGCTCCACTTCGGGCGCCTGGGTCTCGGTTTCAGGTCCGGCGGCGGGCGCAGCCACCATGCAGGGCGCTAGCGGCTCCAGTTCATCACTGTAGGAGGCCCAGTCCTGGCTGGGATTGTTGAGGGCTCCGTAGGGCAAGGCAGGCGCGGGGCCGGCGGCGTGGGCGCTCGGTGTGCCGATCGCGACGGGCCAGGCGTCGCCGTACTGGGCTTGGAAGACGGTCCAAGGGACGGTGAAGCTGAACGTGGTGCCTTTCCAGACGACCGGGAAGTCCGGCGCGTCATTCCAGTACATGGTGGAGATCACGTCGTAGGTGGTGCTGCCCTGGAACGTCCACGTCGGCATGTAGCCGGCGTCGCTGACCGCATCCTCGAAGCCGACCCAGTAGCTGAACGTCAGGCTGTCCGCGTCGCGGGGGTCGCCGCCCAGCTCCAGGCTCATGCGGATGCCGTCGGGGCCCGCGGCCATGGCGACGCCCAGGATGTCCGTGGGGGAGAGATCCACCACGGCGCCCAGTTCGCCGTACTGTTGGTCGCCGGCCGGGTCGCTGGCCGCTTGCAGGTCGCAGTAAGGGGCTGCCGCCTCTTGGGCAACTTGGGCGACGGTGCCGGGTGCCGCAAGCAGCAGGCCAGCGAGGGCGGTCAGCAGCAGGGCGTTGGTGGGCGTCCGGGTCGGGGCCATGAATCCAGACGCTCGGCCGGCCAATATAGGGTGGGTGGAGCGATGTTCTGATGATCGCCGGACCGCCGGGGCGGCGCTAATCGGGGCTCGTGCCAGCGCGCGTCGTGAGCTCGTTGCGCACGGACCACAGCGCCGGCCACAGGACCATCTGCACGTCCGACTCCAAGGCATGGATGGCGTATCCCTTCAGGCTCTTGACGTCGCGGCCGATGACGCGCTTGATCATCGCCAAGTGGTTGAGCCGCCAGATGTGGAAGAACATGTCCAGGTCCGTCAAGGCTTCCAGGAACCGCAGCAGCTCCTGGTCGTCCTGCTTCTCGTAGACCGCAAGAAGCGTCGTGCCGCGACGCTCCACGAGCGCCTCCACCGAGGGCCAGAAGGTCGGCGCGCGGGCCAGGACGCCCCGGAAGCCGGGGCTCTCGCTGCCGCTCCCCTGTCCCAGTGCCCGGCGGATGACGTGGAAGTCCCACGGCGTCATGGTCTCCAGGACATGCAGGGCGTCCGTGTTGACGCGGATCGCCGCAGAGCAGCGGGCCACCAGCGGTGTCGCCTCCACGAGCCGGTCCTCCGCGATCAGGCGCTCCACCTGGTCCAGCTCGTGCAGCACCAGCTTGCACCACAGCTCGAAGCTCTGGTGGACCGTCTGGAAGAGCAGCTCGTCATGATGGACCAACTCCTCCGTCGGCTTCTGCAGCTCCAGCAGCTCATCCGTCCGCATGTACCGCTCGTAGTCGGTGCCCCCCTCGCCCGCCAGGACAGGGCCGTCCGCCGCACCCGCGTGGAAGGGGCACCCGTGGCCGGGGCTGCCGCCGCCAGCGTGACCGTTGCTTGGACCGGACGAGGAAGAATGTTCAGACATGGGACACCTATTGGACAGAAACAGACATCGCACCTGGGCGCCCTACATCAAGGCACCGCAAACGCCCCAGCGGCCGAGGCCCCGAGCGAAACTTACATGTGGGGCGCGGGACCGATTGGAAGTCGATGCTCCTGAAACTCGGATTCAAGCTCGCCTGGTTCACCACCAAGTTCGCCACCAAGTACATCGTCTGGCCCGTCATGGTCAGCGCCGGTGTCGCCATGGCCGCCAACGCCCTCATGGAGAAGATGGAAGGCGAGAGCCAGCAGATGGATGGCGTGGTCGACCCCGAACTGCGCCCTGCCCCCTAGAGCCCACCCGATAGCCCTTCACCCTCTAACCCCAAGCTTTTGATGGCGACCGAGGTCGCGCCGCCGTGGCCGTCGATTTCACCCTTTCCGACGAACAGAAGCTGATCCGGGACACGACGCGTGCGTGGGTCCAGGAGCACGTGAACCCGTTCGTGCGGGACTGGGAGCGCGCCGGGGATCACCCGGAGGAGATCTACGACAAGATGGCGGCCCAGGGGATGCTGGGTGCAAGCCTGCCGGCGGCGTACGGCGGCAGCGAGCTGGATGCCATCAGCTACGCAGTCTTGACCGAAGAGCTGGCCAAGGGTTGCAGCAGCCTGCGCACCTCGATCAGCGTCCACTTGTCCCTGTGCGGCACGACGATCAAGTACTTCGGCAACGACGAGCAGAAGCAGCGCTTCCTGCCCAAGATGGCCTCCGGCGAGACGCTGGGCGCCTGGGCGCTGACGGAGCCTGGCAGCGGCAGTGATGCGGCGGGCCTCCAGACGACGGCGCGCCGCGACGGTGACGAGTTCGTGCTGAATGGTTCCAAGGCATGGATCAGCAATGGCGGCGTGGCGGACCATGTCGTCGTCTACGCCAAGACCAACCCGGAGATGCGCCATCGCGGCATCTCCTGCTTCATCGTGGAGAAGGGCACGCCTGGTTTCGAGATCAGTGGTGTGGAGACCAACAACAAGTTGGGCCTCCGCAGCAGCCCTACGGCGAGCCTGACCTTCACGGACTGCCGCATCCCTGCCGCCAACCTCATCGGCGAAGAGGGGAGCGGTTGGAAGAACGCCATGTTCGTGCTCAATCACGGCCGTCTCAGCGTGGCGGCAGGTGGCGTCGGCATCGCCCAGGCCGCCTACGAGGCGAGCCTCGACTACTGCATGGAGCGTGAGGCGTTCGGTCGCCCCATCGGCCGGTTCCAGCTGGTGCAGGCGATGATCGCTGACATGGACGTGCAGATCGCCGCGGCCCGCGCCTTGGTGTGGCAGGCGGCCCGCATGCGCGAGAAGTACGACGCCGGCGAATGCACGTACGACGAGTGGACGCTCGCCGTCAGCCGGGCCAAGCTGTTCTCGGCGGAGATGAGCGTCAAGGTCTGCGAGGACGCCATCCAGGTGCACGGTGCCAACGGCTACACGGACGACTACCCGGTGGAGCGCTACTGGCGCGATTCCAAGGTGCTGGGCATCTATGAGGGCACGAACCAGATCCAGCGCCTGATCATCGGTCGCATGGTAACGGGATCACGAGCGTAGCGAGGGATTATGGAACCATGCGAGCGAGCGCCGAAGGCGCGGACCACCCGGCCCTGCTTGCAGGGCCGGATGGGTGGTAGAATGGTGACAGGTTCGCGAGCGTAGTGGGGCCGAATGGCCTCACAGATCCTGCTGGCCACCTGCCCCGGCGTGGGCCTGTTCCACGATGACGAACCCCTGGTGGCCGCCTTCGCGCATCTTGGCGTCGTGGCGGAGGCGAAAGCATGGCAGGAGATCGATGGCTCGGAGGGTGCGCCCGTGCTCATCCGGACCCCGTGGGACTACGCTGAGCACCGCGATGCTTTCCTGGCCTGGTTGGACCGTCTGGATGCCGCCGGTGTCCACGTCCTGAACCCGCCGGCGCTCATGCATTGGAACCTGGACAAGCGCTACCTTCTGGAGCTTCAGCGGCGGGGCGTGGACATCGTTCCCACGGAGCTGCTACCGGCGTTCGAGGAGGCCGCCGTGCGGGAGGTCCGACGACGGCGAGGCTGGCGCGTGGCCATCGCGAAGCCCACGTTCGGCGCGGGCGCCACGGGCCTTGTGCGCGTGGACGAGGCGGGTGTTTCCACCTTCGATGCCAGCGGCAATACGTGGATGCCTGATGCGGCGGCGCTCCCGCAGGGGCCGTGCCTTGTGCAACCGCTCCTACCAGAGGTCGAGGAGGGTGAGTGGAGCCTGTTCTACTTCGGCGGCGCCTACAGCCACGCTGTGCTCAAGCGTCCGGCGGCGGGCGACATCCGCGTCCAAGAGGAGCACGGGGGCAGGACCGAGGCTGCCACTCCTTCGCAGGCGGTGCGTGAGGCCGCCGACCGGGTGATGGCGGCAGTGCCGGAGGCGCTCTATGGCCGCGTGGATGGTGTCGTGGTCGCCGGGAGGTTCTTGCTAATGGAGCTGGAACTGGTAGAGCCTGAGCTGTACTTCCGCTACGCCGGGGCGGAGGCCCCTGCTCGCTTGGCCGAAGCAACGTTGGCGGCGCTCCAAGCCATTTAGAAAACGCAGGTACCGCTTGTTATGCTACCTCGTGTGGCCCCGCCCCAGGGGGGAGCCTGTGGGCGTCTCACGGCGCTTCGGGGCGTCTCCCGGCGCCCCACGGCGCCCGGCGGGCGCCGGAAGCCCTAAGGGGCCGTCCGACGCGGTGGAACGCGATGGATGCCCGCACCTCCCTGCGCCGCCGCGTCGGCGACACGCCCCTGCTCCAGTCGAAGGCCCTCAACGAGGCCCTGGGGCTCCCCAACCTTTGGCTCAAGCTCGAGGGGTCCAATCCCACCGGGACACAGAAGGACCGCATCGCCCGCCTGGACGTCGCTGAGGCCCTGCGACGCGGCTGCGGCGGTGTGACGGCCGGCAGTTGCGGCAACTTCGGCGTCGCCCTGTCCCACGCCGCCTACGTCCATGGGCTCCCGTGCCACATCTTCGTTCCGGAGGACTTCCAGGGTGAGCGGGTGGCGCTCATGGAGGACCTGGGTGCCACGGTCCACCGGGTGCCGGGCCAGTATGAGGACGCCGTGGCGGCCAGCCAGGCCTACGCCAAGGCGCAAGGGATCCACGACGCCAACCCGGGCGGCATCAACACGCTCCAGACGCTCACCGGCTACAGCCGCATCGCCGACGAGGTGCTCGAAAGGGTCCACCCGGCCGCCGTCGGCGTCCCCGTGGGCAACGGCACCACCCTCGCAGGGGTCCACCTGGGCTTCCGCAATGCCTGGGCCCGCGGCCGCGCCAAGGAGGTGCCCCGCGTGTACGCCGGCAGCAGCCAGGACAACAATCCCTTGGCCGTCAACGTCGCCCGCGGCGTCGAGGACTACACGCCGATGGACCCGCGCGCCATCGTCGAGACGGAGGTCAACGAACCCCTGGTCAACTGGGACTGCCTGGACGGCCGCGCGGCCTTGGAGGCCGTGCAGTCGAGCCAAGGCGCCGCCTACGGCCACTCGGACGAGGAGCTCCTCAAGCTGCACGCCCTCCTGGAACAGGACGGCTTCGATGCCCACCCGGCCAGCCTCGCCGCCGTCGCCGCGCTTCAGGCCGCCGTGGCCGAAGGCGACGTGCCCCGGGATGCGGATCTGGTCGCTGTACTCACCAGCGGGCGCGCCAACATCCAGGTCGACCGGCTGGACGCTTTGCCGGAGGACTTCCACGACCGCTTGACGAGCTGGCTCGGCCGCTTCGGCGACCCCTTGGTGGAGATGCGGGAGGCCGTCGCTGCGGCCCTGCGCGGCGGCCACGTGCTCACGGCCCTCGACGGGGACCAGACGCTGGGCTACTGCGTCCTGACCCCCATGGAGCTGGACACCTTCTTCCCGCACCTGCACCTGAGCTACATCGCTGTGAGCCCCGAGGCGCGCGGACGCGGTGTCGGCACGGTGCTGCTGGAGGAGGCGATCCGCGTCGCCGACGGTGACCTGAGCCTCCACGTGGAGACCGACAACGAGGCCGCCATCCGGCTCTACGAGAAGTTCGGTTTCGACCGTAAGTACTACCGGATGCTCTACCGGGCCCCCCGCACCGCCCCGGTGGACGCGGCGCAAGGCTCCGGCTGGTCCGGATCGCCGTCCGCCTAGCCCTCCGACGCGCCTTCCGTACTTCCGCCGCACCCAGCACAAGCGACAAGTGCCCAGCCCCGTGCTCGACGCCATGGCCCTTTCCGCCGTGACACACATCAACGCCATCATCAGCGACCAGGACAAGGCGCTCGCCTGGTACAAGGAGGTCCTGGGCGCGGAGGTCGCCGGTGACAACGTCTTCGAATGGGACGGCGTGAGCATGCGGTGGCTCACCGTGCGCCTGCCCGGCGACGGCGTCGAGATCGTCCTCATGCCCCCCGTCCCCGGGCCCGATGGCAAGGCCCCCGCGGTCGGCGACGGCAACATGGTCGTGCTGGCCACCGATGACTGCGAAGGCTTCGTCGCCCACGCTCGAAGCTGCGGCGTCGAGCATGTCACGGATGTCGAAGAGATGCCGTGGGGCAAGAGCACCGTCATCCGGGACTTGGATGGCAACCCCTACAACATCGTGGAACCGCCTGCTGCTTGAAGGGTCTAGGGTCGCCGGCCAGGCTTTGGTGGCCTCGGCGCAGCCGAGTGCCGCCGGAATGATCGACCTGTTCGCAGGTCGGATGGCAACCCGTACAACATCGTGGAGCACCTGCCGGCCTAGACCGGGTCGGCCAGGTAGAACCAGGGCCGTACGCGTGGCACCAGCGCGGCCACGACGCCGATGCGTGTCAACTCGGTCCGGTCCATCAGCCCGTCACTGAGGAATCCGATGGCGCCCGTGGTGCCGCCGATCCGTGGGTCGTTGGCCACGGGACCGAGGATCTCCGAGACCATCTCGCCGGCCAGAGCGCGTTCGGTGATCCAATCCGGGTAGCGGAAGCCGGGGCCCCAGGCCGACGTGCTGTGGCCCGTGCGGTCGACGATGGCATACGCCTGGACCTCCCACCAGCCGTCGCTGCCGGGCATCTGGACGAGCCCTGCTTCGATGCCTACGGCATAATCCGCGTCTGGCGCGGCCTCCAGGGCCGCCATGGCCCGGTGCTGGGCGCCAGCCATCGTCTCGTCCCCCTTGGGCTGTTCCGGGGCGCCGCTCGCGACGGGGTGGCCAGCGATCTCGAACGCCTGGTCGCCAAGGAACTGGCGCATCGCCAGCCTGGCGGCCTCCACCTTGACGGGGTTGGCGCTGCCGACCGCCACTTGAACCGGACGCAGCCGTTGGCCCTGGCGGTCGATGCGCCCCGAGGCGATGGCCGTGGCGCTCACCGGTAGGCGGTCGGCCCCGAGCACCGGGGGCACGACGACCACGTCGAGCGGGGCATGGCCGGCCGCCCGGCGGCGCTTGTTGATGGCGTCGGCGGCCTTGGCCGTCTCGTAGCTCACCACGATGCGGTCGTATTCCGGGTTGGTGGCGGGTCCGACCCCGTCTTCCAGGGGCTTCGTGACGACGTCACCTTGGTACCCTAGGGCGTCTAGGAACGCCTCGATGCGTGCTGCTCGCTCGGCGACCGGCGCTACCTGGCGATCAGGCCGCTGGGCAAGTTCTCCCTGGGTGATGCCGATGAACAGATGGGTCGCGTCGGGGGTCGCGGCGGCGCGTAGGAGGGCCTCATGGCCGATGTGGAACGGGTCGAAGGTGCCTCCCAGACAGACGCGCACGCCCCGCGAGCCGCCACGGCGCCTAAACGTCGTCCGGTGCCGGTCGAACGCTTCAAGGGCCCGGGTCGGGTGCAGCGCTGATGAGCAAAAGGGTGGCCGTGATCGGCTGCGGCAACATGGGCAGCGCCATCGTCCGCGGCCTCCTGGAGAGCGGTTGGACCGACGCGTCGAAGGTCGTGGCCACCAACCCGGACCCCGCCAAGGCCCGGCGCCTGAGCGAAGACCTCGGCGTGCCCGCGATCACGAGCAACCGGGACGCCTGTAAGGACGCCGACATCATCATCCTCGGCGTCAAGCCGCAGATCATCAAGGGGGCCCTCACGGAACTGCGGGACGCCCTGCGTGATGACCAGATCGTCATCTCCATCGCCGCCGGCATCAGCTGTCGCTTCATCGAGTACTACACCGGCAACGTCCCCGTCGTCCGGTGCATGCCCAACCTGTCCGTCACCGTCGGCATGGGGGCCACGGTGGTCTCCAGCGGGACTCATGCCACGGCGGAACACGTGGCGCTGGCACGCGAGATCTTCGAATCCGTCGGCCTGGTCGAAGTGGTCCCGGAGTACCTCATGGACGCGGCCACCGGCCTCTCCGGCACGGGGCCCATGTACGTCTTCCAGCTCGTGGAGGCCATGTCGGATGCCGGCGTGCGCGTCGGTCTCAGTCGCGACGTGGCCCGCCGCCTCGCCATGCAGACCGTCCGTGGCAGCGCGCGCCTCGCCCAGGTGAGCGGCGAGCACCCGGCGGCCCTCAAGGACCAGGTGACCAGCCCCGGCGGCACCGCCATCGCCGCCCTGCATGTCCTGCAGCGGAACGCGTTCCACGCCATCGTGATGGACGCCGTGCAGGCCGCCACCCAGCGCAGCCAAGAGCTCGGTGAATAGCCGGTTCGCGAGTCGTTCCCGTTAAGTCCGGTCCCTGGCTCGCCGGCCCTCTCCACCTCTTGCCGACGTAGCATAGCGGTAGCGCAGCTGTCGTGCAAACGCAGGGGCTTCGCCCCTACCACCCCGGGAAGGCCTCGCGGCCCTCCGCAGGGGGGCGCTGCCCCCCTCCAACCCCCCGCGAAGGGCCTTCGGCCCCCTCGACCCCCTGAAGCGGTTCGCGACGAGGCGGCAACTTGACGTGCCATCTCTGGCTCGCG
>JBMYRW010000044.1:0-21517 GCA_049602735.1 Thermoplasmatota archaeon | reverse complement strand
GACGGAACGTCGGCCGGACCACCGGCGTGCCCCCGGTGCGCCGATGGGGGCTGAACGAGCGAAGCGAGTTCATCAAGCCAGGCCGACGGAACGTCGGCCGGACCACCCGGTCGCCCCCGGCGGCCGGATGGGGGCTGGGCGAGCGAAGCGAGGCGGCATGATGGCCACACTCCCCGCCATCGAGCGGTTGGCCGACGCCGACACCAAGCGCCTGCTGCAGCGGGCCCAAGGCGTTCCAGCCGTCGTCCACGAACGGGTGGCCACGATCGTGGCCCAGGTGCGAGCCGACGGCGACGCGGCGCTGCGACGACTGACCGCCGAACTGGACGGTTGCGAGCTGACCGATCCTTGGCTGTCGGAGGCCGAGTGGGACGACCTGGCTGCCCAGGTGCCCCGGGACGTGCAGGCCGCCATCGATGGTAACCTGGCACGCATCCAGGCGTTCCATGCCCGGCAGGTGCGCCGCGAGGACACCTTCGAAGTGGCGCCCGGCGTACTCCTCGGACGTCGCCCGATCCCCCTGGACGCCGTGGGCTGCTACGTGCCCGGCGGCCGCGCCAGTTACCCTAGCACGGTCCTCATGACGGTCACGCCGGCCACCTTGGCAGGCGTCCGGCGCATCGTCGTCGTGACCCCGCCGCGACCCGACGGCTCCATCGACCCCGCCGTGGCCTACGCAGCCCGCGCCGCGGGTGCCCATGCTGTCCTTCGGGCCGGCGGGGCCCAAGCGGTGGCCGCCCTGGCCTACGGTACCGACCAGGTGCCTGCCGTCGACGGCCTCGTGGGGCCCGGCAATGCCTACGTGACCGCCGCCAAGGCGCTCGTGGCGGACCGGTTGCGTCTGGATGCGCCGGCCGGTCCCAGTGAGCTCCTCGTCATCGCGGACGCGACCGCCGATGCGACCGCCGTCGCCCTGGACCTGTTGGCCCAGGCGGAGCACGACCCCGATGCCCAGGTGGTCCTCGTCGCCCTTGGCGACGACGTCGCCGAGGCGGTCCGACAGGAGGTGGAGCGGCTGCTGCCCGATGCGCCGCGACGGGACATCATGGCCTCCAGCCTCCGCGACCACGGCGCGTTCCTCGTCGCCGACGACCTGGAGGAGGCCCTGGCCTTCAGCAACGCCTACGCACCCGAACACCTGGAACTCGTGGTGGCCGACCCGCGCCTCGCCTTGGAGGGCGTCACCAGCGCCGGGAGCGTCTTCCTGGGCGCCTGGGCCCCCGTAAGCCTGGGCGACTACGGCAGCGGCACCAACCACGTGCTGCCGACCATGGGCCATGCACGGCTGCGCGGCGGCCTCTTGGTGGATGACTTTGTCAAATGGATGACGTGGCAGGAAGTGACCCTGGACGGCCTGGAAGCGGTCGCCGACGACGTGGCCGGCCTTGCCGATGCTGAAGGGCTCCACGGCCACGCAGCGGCCGTCCGCGAACGCTTGGGTCGGCGGGAGGTCGCATGAGCCGCGCCAAGAAGGTGGAGGCCTGGACGCGGGCAAGCGTCCGGGCGCTGAAGCCGTATTACAAGGCCCCGCTGGAGGGCTCGCCGCTGCGGCTGGACCAGAACACCAACCTGTTCGGCGCCAACCCCGCCATCGGCGCGGTGGACGCGCGCGGCATCGACTACACCCAGTACCCGACCCGTGACGGCGACGCCCTGCTGGACGCCCTCTCCTTGTACCACGGCCTGGACGAAGCCCACTTCACCCTCGGCAACGGCAGCGACGAGAGCCTCGACCTGCTCGTCAAGACGTTCTGCGAGCCCGGCGACACGCTTGCCGTGACGCAGCCCACCTACAGCCTCTACCCGTTCTACGCGGCCCTTCAGGACCTCAAGCTGGCCGAAGTGCCCCTGGACGCCCGGTTCGGCCTCGACGTGGACGGCCTCCTGGATGCCGGCGGCAAGGTCACCCTGGTGGCGTCGCCCAACAACCCGACCGGGAACCGGTTCCGCGACGGCGAGCTGCGGCGGCTCATCGAAGAGGCGGACGGCATCGTGGTGGTGGATGAGGCGTACATCGAATATGCGGGCCACGAACACAGCCTGCTGGACGAAGTGGAGCGGCATGACAACCTGATCATCATGCGGACGTTCAGCAAGGCGCACGGCCTGGCCGGGCTGCGCATCGGCTACCTGGTGGCCAACCGGGAGCTCTCCGCGCGGCTCCGGGTCGTCAAGCCCCCGTTCAACCTCAACACCTACTCGGAAGCCGTGGCAGCGGCCGCACTCCAGGATGATGCCTGGATGCGCCAAGGCGTCCTGACCGTCATGGAGGAACGGGAGCGACTGGCGGCCGCCCTGCACGGCCGCGGCTTCCATGTGTTCCCCAGCGACGCCAACTTCCTCCTGACGCGGCCCCCCGCCGGCTTCGACGCCGGTCACCTGGCCGACGGCCTGCGCCGGCGCAGCATCCTGGCAAGGACGTTCGCTGGCAAGCCCCGCCTCCACGACCTCATACGGTTCACGGTCGGCGGCCCGGAGCACAGCGATGCCCTCCTGGCGGCCCTCGATGCCATCCTAAAGGAGGCCCGATGACGGCCGGCGGCCCCGAATGGGCCCTCTTCGACTACGGTGTGGGCAACCTGCACAGCCTCCACAAGGCCCTGGAGCGGGCCGGCGCCCGGGCGACGGTGACGGACGACCCGATGCAGCTCGTGGAGGCCGACGTGGCGGTCCTTCCAGGCGTGGGCGCCTTCGGTCACGTCATGGCGGCCCTCGGCCCGGCCGCAGCCGGCCTGCGCGAGCGTCACCAGGAGGGCCGTCCCATCGTGGGCGTCTGCATCGGCCAACAAGTACTCCACGAGGGCAGCATCGAAGCCCCCGGCGTGGCCGGCCTGGGCATCCTGCCGGGCCAGGTGGAACGCATCCCCGCGTCCGCCGGCAAGGTCCCCCACATGGGGTGGAACACGGTCGCCCACGCCGAGGACGCGGCCGACGGCCCCTTCGCCGGTGTGCCTGAGGGGGGCCATTTCTACTACGTCCACTCCTTTGCCGCCCCCGTGAGTCCCTTCGCGATCGCCACCACCGACTACGGTGGCGCCTTCGCCGCCGCAGAGCAGCGCGGCAACACCCTTGGCTTCCAGTTCCACCCCGAAAAATCGGGTCCCCTCGGCGCGCAGGTGCTGCGCAACACGGTCCGATGGGCGAACACCCTCGTGGAGGCCGCTTGATGCAGATCTGGCCGGCGGTGGACCTGCGCCACGGGAAGGTCGTCCAGCTCATCGGCGGCGACCCCAACGTGGTGGCCGTGGAACGCCCCAGCGCCGAAGCCCAAGCGGTGGCGTGGAAGGAAGCTGGCGCCAAGCGGCTGCACGTCGTGGACCTGGACGCCGCGTTCGGTGAACAGCACCAATGGCTGCACCTGCGCCGCGCCATGCAGAGCAGCCTCCCCGTACAGTTCGGCGGCGGCATCCGCTCCATGACCCAGGTGCAACAGCTCCTGGAGATGGGCGTCCAGCGAGTGATCATCGGCACCCAAGGCGTCCAGAACCCGGAGTGGCTGCGCGAACTGGGCATCCTGTTTCCCCAGAAGATCGTCCTCGCCGTGGATGCCCGCGGCCGCGACGTGCAGATGAAGGGCTGGACCGAGTCGTCCGGCCTGGACGTGGTGGACCTGGTGGCGGGCCTCGCCGATGCTGGCCTGGCCGGCTTCCTCTTCACCGACGTGGGGCGCGAAGGGCGCCTGGTCGGCTTCGACCCGGACGTCGTCGCGGCCCTCCGGGAGGCGGCGGGCGACGCGGAACTCATCATCAGCGGCGGCATCGCCTCCCTGGACGACCTGGCCGCCCTGCAGGAGCTGGGCGTCGATGGGGTCGTGCTCGGCATGAGCATCTATCAGGGACAGATCGACCTCTCGGAGGCCGTGGCCCGTTTCGAGGTGGCGCCATGACGGACGCCCCGACGCGGATCGCCGGCGGCAAAGCGTCCTTGGAGCGCAAAACCAAGGAGACCACCATCACCGTCGAACTCGACCTGCAAGGCTCAGGCAGCTACGACGTGGCCACCGACAACAAGTTCCTCACCCACATGGTGGAAACGCTCACCCGCTACGCCGGCTTCGACCTGAAGCTACGCGCCACGGGCGACCTGGACCATCACCTCATCGAGGATGTCGCCATCACCATGGGGCAGGCGTTCCGCGAGGCGTTCGCCGGCGCGCCGTGCGCCCGCATGGCCTTCGACCAGGTCTGCATGGACGACGTGCTGATGGCCTGCACCGTCGACGTGGTGGATCGCCCCTACTACGAGGGGCCGCTGCCGATCCCGATCTACGACCACTGGTTCCGCTCCTTCGCCATGGAGGCCCGCATCAACCTCCACCTGGAACACAAGCGCGGCCGGGACACCCACCACGCCGTCGAGGCGGCGTTCAAGAGCTTCGGCCGCGCCCTGCGGCAAGCGCTGGCGGCGCGTGTCGAGGAAGTGAGCACCAAGGGCGTCGTCCAGACCGGCGGCGAAGGCTCCTCATGACCCTCGCCAAGCGCATCGTGGTCTGCCTGGACGTGGATGCCGGTCGTGTCGTCAAGGGCGTCAACTTCGTCGACCTGCGCGACGTGGGCGACCCGGTCGAACTGGCGATGCGGTACGAACGGGAAGGGGCCGACGAGGTCGTGTTCCTGGACATCACCGCCAGCCACGAAGACCGCGCCACCACCTACGACATGGTCCAACGGACGGCCGAGCAGCTCTCCGTCCCTCTCACCGTCGGCGGCGGCATCCGCACGGTGGACGATGTGCGCGCGGCACTCAACGCGGGCGCCGACAAGGTCGCCATGAACACGGCGGCCCTCCACCGCCCCGAACTGATCACGGAGGCGAGCGAGCGTTTCGGCGCCCAATGCGTCGTCGTCGCCGTGGATGCCCGCCGCGTCCCCGATGGCACGCCCCACGCACCCAGCGGCTGGTCGATCTTCACCCACGGCGGCCGCAAGGACGCCCAGCGGGACGCCATCGCCTGGTGCCAGGAAGCGGCCGAACGGGGCGCCGGGGAGATCCTGCTCACTTCGATGGACGCCGACGGCACCCGTGACGGCTTCGACCTGCCGTTGACGCACGCTGTTGCCACGGCCGTGTCGATCCCCGTCGTCGCCAGCGGCGGATGCGGCGTGGCCAGCCATATGGTCGACGTGCTGGCGCCCTCTGTCGGGGCCGATGCGGCCCTGGCGGCCGGCATCTTCCATGACCAGGTGACCACTGTGGGCGCCGTCAAGGGGCTCGTGGCCGCGGCCGGCGTCGATGTCCGCCCGAGCCTCGGCGAAACTGTCTGACGCTCCTAGTGGCCGAAGCGCATCGACCATTCCAGGGTGGCGTGACGCCATCCGGTCGCCTGTTCGAACGACCGGAGCCGTTCCTTGAACGCCTCTTCCCACGGCCCCCGTTCTTCCTCGAAATGGGCTTGTGCATCCGCGCGTCGTTCGAAGAACACGCCGCTCTCGGAGTCGAAGGTCGCCCGCATGCTCCATCGGCCAGGCGCATCCGGTTCGGCGACGAAAACGACGGCGCTCCCTCCGAACGAGGCCTCACCAAGGTAGTAGGAGCCGGGAGCATCCGGCGCATCCCGGAGGTCGCTGACGTTGCCACCGATTGACAGGATGCTGGAACGCACATGGTCGGCGTCCCAGGGCTCATCGAACGACGCGTCCAGGACCCCACCATGGTAGGAGCCGCCGCCTTGGGCGCAACCCGCCAGGACGGCCGCAGCCAACAGGAGGACGGACCAAGCGACCCAACGCACAAGGAGGCGATGGCGCCGAGCCTTTACGGGCCTTGCGCCTGGCCGCCGCGTGAAGCACCCGTTGACCAAAGAGGCGTTGGAGGATCTACGCTTCGATGAACGTGGACTGGTCCCCGTCATCGCCCAGGACGAACCCACGGGCGCCGTCCTGATGCTTGCCTGGGCCAACCGGGAGGCGTTGGAACAGAGCCTCGCCACGGGGCGCATGACCTATTGGAGCCGCAGCCGGGGCAGGCTCTGGACGAAGGGCGAGGAGAGCGGCCATACCCAGAAACTGGTGGCCCTGGCGGCCGACTGCGACCAGGACGCCGTGCTGGCCGTGGTCGAACAGGCCGGTCCGGCATGCCACGAGAAAACCGGCACCTGCTGGACGCACCGCGACGAGGCCCCCGTGGCGACGGAGCTGGGCAACCTGGACCGCCTGGCACTGGACCGCCGCCTCGCTCCTGCGGGGGGCTATACGGACAGCCTCCTCGCTGACGCCGACCTCGCCGCAGCGAAAGTGGTGGAAGAGGCGAGCGAGGTCGCAGCCGTGCTGCGCGGGCAGGACAACGACGACAGCCTCGAACACGAGGCCGCGGACCTCCTGTACCACCTGATCGTGGCCCTGCGCGGCGCCGAGACCAGCCTTGAAGCCGTCCTACGTGAGCTGCGCGCCCGACACGGATGATACCTGCCGACGTCGGGTAACCTCCTTCACCGGCACCCAGCATCGTCGGTCATGCGCTTCCCGCTCCTGCCCCTGACCGTCGTCGTCGCCCTGCTTCTTGCAGGCTGCACCAACCCTGTCACGCCGCCCGACGACGACCTTCCCGTCTGGTTCATCCACGGCCTCGCCTCCCAGGCGGAGGTCGCAGGCCGCGATTCCCTAGAATGGCAGCCGATGCTGGACGCCATGGCCGACTGGGGCTGGGATGCCGACGAACTGCACGTGGTCGGCTACTACGCCTGCGATTCCAACGAATCGTTCCATGTGGAAGGCTACGGCAAGCCCGGGGATGACCCCCACGCCGGCCACATCCAGCGCCCTGGCTGGGAGCACAACGCCACGACCTGCGGGGGCGGCCACGACGCCGACACCACCGTGGAGCACCTCGGTTATCACCTGGCCTGGGCACTCCACGAACGCCTTGATGGCGACTGCGCCCACATGGTGGTCCATTCCATGGGTGGCCTGGTCGCCCGGTACGCGCTGGCCCGCTCCATCGAAGGCCACTCGGACTTCCCGCCGGCGCCCTGCATCCGTGGGGTCGTCGCCATGGGGACCCCGCACATCGGCAGCGACTGGGCCAATGAAGCCTGGTGCCAGCCCTACGAATGCCACCAGCTGCGTGACGGCTCGCCCCTTATGCAGTGGCTGCACGAGAACGCGCAGACCCCCCGCCCCCGCGCCGACACGCGGTGGATGCTGCTGGGCTCCGAAGCGGATGGCCTCGTCCACCTGCCGTCCCAGATGGGCACCGTCGCGGATGTCCAGCTGTTCGTGCACGCCGACCTGCTCGATCCCCTCCACCACGGCGAATACTGGGTGCGCACCTCGGAGGCAAGCGACGCCCCCGTGACGTGGCGTACCGCCGGCGGCACCAGTGAGTGGGCCCCGGACGGCTTCTGGCCCGTACGCGCGGTCCACGAGTTCCTCTCCGGCGGACGCCCCCACCCCTCCTCCGGCATCTCCAACCACGCCCCGGGCGTCCGGGAAGCGACGCCGCCGACGGGCGCGTTCGCCATCGCGGCCGGTGAACGGGTCACGTTCGAGGTGGAATGCGAATCGGACCCTGAGGGCCACTGGACGTTCGTGACGGCCACGATCAACGGCGTCCCCCGCGAGATCGACCAGGACCTCCCTGGCTTCAGCCCCTCCATGACGTTCCGGTTCGAGCCCGGCACACACCAGGTGCAGCTCGCCTGTCAGGACGGCCTGGACGTGGGCGGCGTGGCCGCTTGGACCGTCAACGCTTCCTGACCCACGACCTGTTGCGGCAGCTCGAAGCGCAGGAGTGAGCCGTCCGGTACCGGTCGCCACGCGTCGTCTTCCGGGTCCAGCGCCTCACTGGCCAAGAGGACCTCGCCCACCGCGTCGCCCGCACGGGCGTAGAGACTGTTGGACGTCGCCAGGTCGCCGGCGTGGTCCCGGGTGGCGACCAGTTCCTGGCCGTCGCTGACCAGGAAGTTGAGTTGCGCCCGCGAGCCGGTCCGTTCGGCGTGTTGCTGGCACCATCGGACCAGGTGATCCACGGCGCCGGCCAGTCCGTCCTCCGGCCGCTGGTGCAGACGTGTGCGCAGCAGCGCGAACAGGTGCGCGCTGTCGGTGGCACCCACGCGCTCGCGCCGGAACCCAGGCGCAGTGGCCCGGTCGATGGCGCGTTTCCAGGTGGCGTGGAAGTCCGCAAGGTAGCCGTTATGGCAGAACGCCAGGGACCCCGCCGTGTACGGGTGGGCGTCCTCGGCGCGGGGGGCCGTCGGAAGCGTCGCGTCGCGGATGTGGGCCAGGATGATGGCGCCCTCCTGTCGGGCGGCCAGTCTGCCCAGTCGCCTGTCCTCCCAGATGGCACGGCCGGACCGGTAGACATCCGGGGCTCCGGCCTGGCCCGCCGTTCGCCCGTCATACCAGGCGACGCCGAAACCGTCGCCACACGTGTGGCCCAGCAGGAGCTCGCGGGCATCACGGCCTTGGTGGCGAAGGCTGTGCGGCGGCGTCGTGAGCAGGTCCGAAAGGGGGCGCTGTGGCCCGATGGCTGCGGCGTGTCGGCACATGGACCGGCCACCATCGACCTGTGAAGGATAAGGGGCCGTTCACCAAAACGTGGCTGCCGGAACCACGGGGTTGTTTCAGACGCCCAGCCGCACCGGGGGCGCACCCGCGTCGAGCACCAGCACGGTCCCCTCCGCCACGGGGCTCCAGAGCGGGTCCTGGTCGAAGGGCTCGCTGGCGACCAGGTGGCCGTCAGGGTGGTCGTCCCCGTCCGAGAGGAGGTAGAGACTGTTGGCCTGCGGCGTGGCGGCCGCAAACCGGGTGGCCACAAGCTGGCGCCCATCAGAGACAAGGAGGTTGAGTTGGGCCAGCAGGCCCGCGGCCTCCGCACGCTCGGCGACGGTGCGAAGGAGCCGTTGGATCGCCCGCGGCAGCGCCAGGTCGTCGCTGGCGGGCGCCTCGTCCTCGTCGAGGTAGGTGAGCAGTAGTTGGAAGAGGTGCTCGCTGTCGGTCATGCCACGCAGGCGCGCCAGGCGCCCCGGGGCGATCTCCTGCGTCATCCAGTGGCGCCAACTGCCGGCGAAGTCGTCCAGGTAGCCGTTGTGGCTGAAGCTGATGCAGCCGTCCACGAACGGATGGCAGTTGGCCTCCGACGTGGTACCCGCCTCCGTGGCGTTGCGGATCTGCGCGATGGCGAGGCAGGACCAGACCACGGGCGCGAAGCTGGGGAGGTTGGTGTCGGCCCAGATGGGCAGCGCACAGGTGTACCGGGCGGGCTCAGGGCGTGTCCCGGTGTCGTACCAGGCGACACCGTGGCCGTCCGCGCACACGGTCCCGGTGAGCAGTTCACGGGCGAGGTAGCTCTGGTGGAGCAGGGAATGGTCTCCGCTCAAGCAGAGTTGGTCGAGCGTGATCCCCGGCGCGGGGCCGACGTAGGCGGCGTGGCGGCACATGTCAGACCCGCAACAGGTGCAGCGCGAACCATCCCTGTTCGTCCGTCCAGGTCTGCTCCAACGTGAAGCCGGCGCGGGCGGCCATGGCACGCACGCCGTCCACGGTGAACTTGTACGAGTTCTCCGTGTGGATCGACTCACCGGCTTCCACGTGGACCTCGAGGCCTGCTGCGGGGAAGCGGAGGTGCTGGTCGCGGCGGCTCACCAGGTGCATCTCGATGCGGCTGCGGCGGGCGTTCCAGCGGGCCTCGTGGTCGAAGGCGTCCGGGTCGGCGTCGCCGTCCATCTCGCGGTTCAGGTGGGCCAGGATGTTCTTGTTGAACGCCGCCGTCACGCCGGCCGCATCATCGTAGGCCGCTTCGAGGACCGCTTGGGGCTTGACGAGGTCGGTGCCCAGCAGGAACGCGTCGCCGGGCGAGAGCACTTCGGCGGCTTCGGCCAGAAGGTCGAGCTGTTCGTTGGGTTCGAAGTTGCCAAGGCTGCTGCCCAGGAACAGGATGAGCTTGCGGCCGGGCGCGGCGCCCAGTTGGTCGAGGCCGTCCTTGTACTCAGCCGCCAGTGGCTGCACGGTGAGCCCCGCGTAGGCCGCCTCCAGGTCACGCGCGGTCTCTTCCAGGATCGTCGGGCTCACATCGACCGGGAGGTAGGTGGTCGGGCCTTGCGCATCCAGGAGGGCCTGCAGGAGAACGCGGGTCTTGGCGCTGGAGCCGCTGCCCAGTTCGCCGACCACGAGGGGTGTCTCTGGGCCGGCGCCTGCGGCAGCCACCATCGCCGCTGCGTGCTCGCGGAGGATCGCCTCTTCGGTGCGGGTGACGTAGTATTCCGGCGTGGCGCAGATCTCTTCGAAGAGCTGGCTGCCCCGTTCATCGTAGAAGTAGAGGCTGGAGAGCCATTTGGGGTCGTCCAGGAGGCCCCGCTGCGTGTCGGCGACGATGCCACGGCTGGTGAAGCTCTCCTGGGCTTGGGCCATGATGGCGCGGCAGCCGGGCCGACCTTGAAGAAGGGACCCCTTGCGGCCATCGTCTCGCCAAGCGGCAGCCTTGAAGGCGGCGGCCCGATGGCGCATCGTGCAACAGGTGAACGCCAGCGGTGAGGCGCAGGATGCCCGATGGCAGGAGCTCGTCCGGGGCCCGCTCTCGGACCTGGCGACGCCGTTCGAGGAGCATTGGGCCGCCTACGAGGCGACCTTCACGGGCCGGCCGGCCGAAGCGGGCCCGCCACGGGTCTGGCGCCCCGACGCGGAGACCGTCGCCGCGAGCAACCTGGAAGCCCTGCGACGCCAGGTCGGCGCGTCCGACTATGCTGCCCTGCACCGTTGGAGCACGACGGACCGCCCGGCATTCTGGGGGGCCATGCTGGAACGGCTCGGCATCCCGTTCCACACCCCGCCCGAGCAGGTCCTGGACGACAGTCAAGGGGCGGAGCACCCGCGTTGGCTGCCGGGCGCCCGCATGAACATCGCCGATGCCTGTTTCCAGGCCTCGCCGGACAGGGTGGCGGTCCTGGCCGCCTCGGAGGACCGACCGGAACCCCGCCCCGTCACCTACGGCGAACTCCAGGACCTGGCCGACCGCGTCGCCGCCGGCTGCCGGGCCCTTGGCCTCCAGCCAGGCGACGCCGTGGCGCTGTACCTGCCCATGAACGTCGAATGCGTCGCCGCCTACCTGGGGATCGTCAAGGCCGGCCTTGCCGTCGTGAGCATCCCGGACAGCTTCGCGCCTCCTGAAGTGGCCACACGGATGCGACTCGGCGGCGCCAAGGCGATCATCACCGTTGCAACCTTCCGGCGCGGCGGCAAGGACGTCCCCCTCTACCCCAAGGTCGTCGAAGCGGAAGCCCCCACGGCGATCATCATCGGAGACCCGCCTGCCGAGCGGCGTTCCGGCGACCTCCTATGGGACGACTTCCTACAGGACACCGACGCGACCGGAGCGGCCAGCACGCCCTGCGCGCCTGACGATGTCACCAACATCCTGTTCTCCAGCGGCACCACAGGCGACCCCAAAGCGATCCCCTGGACCCATCTCACTCCCATCAAGGCGGCAGCGGACGGCCATCTGCACCAGGACATCCACCCCGAGGACGTGGTCGCCTGGCCGACCAACATCGGCTGGATGATGGGGCCCTGGCTCATCTATGCCACCTTCGTCAACCAGGCCACCATGGCCCTCTTCGAAGGCGCCCCCAACACGCCGGCCTTCACCCGGTTCGTGAAGGACTCCAAGGTCACCATGCTCGGCCTCGTCCCCGCCATCGTGCGTGCCTGGCGCGCCGCCGGCGCCGTCACGGGCGACGAACTGGCCGGCGTACGGATCTACAGCAGCACAGGTGAAGCCAGCAACACCCAGGACTACCTGTGGCTCATGAGCCGCAGCCGCTACCTGGCCCCCGTCATCGAATACTGCGGCGGCACCGAGATCGGCGGCGGCCACCTCACCGGCACCGTCGTCCAACCCCAATGCCCCGCCACGTTCAGCACCCCCGCCATGGGGCTCGACTTCGTCATCCTCGACGAAGCCGACCAGCCCATCGAGGCAGGCGGCATGGGAGAACTCTACCTCGTCCCGCCCAGCATGGGCCTCAGCCAACGGCTCCTCAACCGTGACCACCACGACGAATACTACGCCGGCACCCCCGCCGGCCCCGGTGGAGCCCTGCTGCGCCGCCACGGCGACGAGGTCAGCCACCTCCACGGCGGCTACTACCAGGCCCATGGCCGCGCCGACGACACGATGAACCTGGGAGGCATCAAGGTCAGCAGCGTCGAACTGGAACGGGTCATGGACCAACACCCCAGCATCAAGGAGACCGCCGCCGTCGCCACGACACCCCCCGGAGGAGGCGCCGAACAACTCGTCGTCTACGCCGTCGCCGCAACCGGCGCCACAGCCGACGCCCTTCGACCAGAGCTCCAGGCCCTCATCAAGAAGGAACTCAACCCCTTGTTCCGCGTCTCGGACGTGGTCCTCGTCGACGCCCTCCCACGCACCGCCAGCAACAAGGTGATGCGAAGGGAACTCAGGCGGAGCTACGATGCGCCCGCCCAGGCTTCGGCCTGAGCTCGCCAGGGAGCCACGTCCACGCCCCAAGTGGTCGCCAGCTGCTCCAAGTCGGGCTCCAAGTGGTCCCACCACGCCAACGCTTCCTCGGGCGTCAGAGGCGGATAGGGTTTATCCCTTTGATCCAACCGCCGCAAGGTCTGCCAGGCCTTCGTGTCCGCCAGCCGCTGGACGACGCTCCGTCCGCCTCGCCGTTCGACCCACGCGGCCAACTGTTTGGCAGCCCTACCAAGCGGCCCCGTGGCGTGTGCAGCATTGATGCGCCGCTCAAGGCTAGGCGGGACGAACCCATCATCAAGCCCCAGCCAGCCGTAGAGATGCCGGATCACCGCATGGGGGTCGTCCCGCAGTTGGTGGTCCAACACGAACAGGAAACGGTCACTGGCAAAATGGTGTGACCAGGATACCAGCTGGGCCGCGTATTCGCTTTGGTAGCGGAACTCGGGGATGTCCAGAGCCTCCAGGAAAGACGAGGGCACCTTGGCTTGGGGATGGTTGCGCCGGGCGTTCCAATACTGAGAATAGGCGCGTTGCACCGGTTCCCGCAACACCAAGAGCAACTTGGCATGGGGCCAATCCTTGGCCACGATGCTGGCCACCTCGGTACCGTTGTGCAGCATGTTGACCGAAAAATCGGCGCGCACCGTGGCCGGCCGGAAGCAGGCCCTGTAGGTGCTCTGGTCCATGGTCGGACCCGGGCGCGGCGCCCGCCGGAAACCGGTCCGAGGCGCGTAGAAATTGGTCTCCTTTGGATCGGATACTGCCGCCTCGGGGTGTTCATCGAGACAGGCCGCCAACCACGTGGTACCGCATTTGGGTGCGCCGATACAGAACAGGTCTACGCGCAGGTCTTCCGCCATCTTCGATGGGGGCGAAGCCTGCCTGGCGTTAAGCCTACACCTTGCAGCCCTAAGCCGCGTCCGTAACGAGATCGTAGATGCTGCGAACCTGAGCCATCAAATGGGGCCAGGCCAACTTCTGCGCCGTGACAGAGATCGCCTGCCGGTCCCAGGTTCGCTCCAACGCCTCGTCAAGTGCCTGTGCCAGCAGATCGGGCCTTTGCGGCGGCACCAAAACGCCGGACCGTGGCTCAACGACCTCGCGGACACCTCCTACGTCCGTGGCCACCACCGGCATACCGCATCCCAAGGCTTCCGCCACCACGGTCGGATTGCCCTCGTCGTGACTGGCAAGGACGAAAAGGTCTGCGCGGACCATCCACTTCGCAACCTCTTCGTGGCTCAGGCGACCCAGCATGGAGATGCGGCCCGCGAGCCCCATGCTCTGGATGCGGCGATCCAGATGAGGCCTCAGGGGGCCATCGCCGATCCAGACCAGACGTGCCGCCGGGTCCCTGGCCGCCAGCAAGGCAAAGGCGTCCAGGAGGTCGTCGCAACCCTTGATGGGCACCAGGTTTCCGACGGCAAGGATACTCCGGGCGGTACCGAGGCCAGCGGCCGGCGCCGGTTTGAAGAGGCGAGGATCGAAGCCGTTGGGGATCCGTGTCACCTTCTCCGGCGCGACGCCCAAGCGGTCGATCAGGATCCGTCGATTGCGCTCGCTCACGGTGATGATATGGGCGGCGGCCTCCAGGCATGCGTCGACGCGTGGTCGCCAACCGTTGCCGCGGAACGGCAGATCATAGACATCGTAACCATGCGCTGTGATCACCAGCGGCACTTGCCGGCGAGCGGCCAGAGCGCGGCCCGCCACGGCAGGCAAAGCAAGAAAGTGAGCATGTACGAGGTCCGGCGCCCAATCGCCCAACTGCGGCTCGATGCTGCGCGCCATCCGGAGACCGAGGTCCGGTGAACGCGAATCCCGCAGGGGCCACGTGAACGAGGCTGGTCGGACTTCGATGTTGGCGCTGGGCGGCCCGGCGACGAGGTTCTTCCAAGCATGTTGGCCGAGGCCCGCACCGGGCAAGCCCCGTGGCAGCCAGCGGGCCAGCTCCGTGGCACGATTGTGGCGCACGTACGCCCGACTTGGACCTAAGGAGGGCCCTAGCGCCGCTAGCTGCGCCTGGATGAAACTGTGGTGGTGGGGCACCGTGAAAAGGACCTGTGGTGCCTCCATCGAAAGCCGCCAGCCATGGCGAGCAAATGAGCCTGATGTTCTCCGTTTGGCGGGCCTTTACGTAGCGGGCCGGCCTGGGCCGTCATGGTGAAGGGCTTGGAGACGACGTCGGCCTTCGCGATCTCAGGCGAGAGGACGTCAGAGGGCGCCGTCCGCCCGGAGACCTTCCCCGGCCTAATCGCATGGCCCACGTTCTGGATGCTGGTCACATCATCCGGATGCCTGGCCATGGCGATCGTGCTGGCCATGACGACGCCAGTGCGGGGTTACCACATCGACCCCCACGGCGCGCTGCCGACCGCCTATTGGCCGTTGATGGCGCTCTCGTTCTCGACCGCCAGCGGGGCGTATGCTGCTGGCACCGATTGGAGCCGACGGTTCGCGGCGGGGCTGCTGCTGGGTTGCTTCCTTGAGGCGATGCTCTTGCCGACCCAACTCGGGATCGCAACCTATGGACGGTACGACCAGATGACCCATCTTGGGATCATCCAGGACATCCTGGATGAAGGTGGCAGCGATTCTTCCAATTTTTACCCAGCCACGCATCTTCTCTACACGGCGCTCGGCGTTTGGACTGGCTTGCCGGTCTTGAGGGTCAGCCTCCTGGGAGGGGCCCTGTTCTCAATCGTCTTCGTTTGGGGATGCCTCGCCTTCTACCGTACCACCTTCCCGAGGCTCTTCTTGGTCGCTTCACCCTGGTTGCTTCCGTCACTGTTGATCCTTTACCATGGGTGGTCCCATTTCTCGATCATTCCAAATTTTGTTTTCTATAGTTTGATCCCTGCTACCTTGGCTGTCCATCGAATGTGGCGGATCGAGGGGGGTTGGCTATGGACCACGTCCCTCATGCTGATGTTAGCGATCTCCGTTTTCGGACATCCGTTCGTGACGTTGTTCTGGATCGCCTATCTTGGTTATGACGCGTTGCGAAGCTGGCTCTTGGGCCGACCACTCTCCCTTTTTGCGTTCGCGATCTTTACGATCGGCAGCGCCGCCTGGATCCTCTTCGGCGAAGGACTGGAGGCTGCGCTGGTGCGGGCTGCCAGTGCCGCAACGTCTGGAGAGCTGGACTCGGTCGCGGCCAAGGGTGTCGGGCAGGCCAGCCGGATCACGCCGAGCGCGGCCGAGATGGTCTCGATCGTCTGGTTCCTCGGTGCGCGGTTCTTAGTGCCTTTCGGCTTCGTGGCGCTCCTTGGGGCTCGCGTCCTGCGTGCGCGTGTTTGGCGTGGTCACCCCGAAGCTTCAGAATGGAGGCATCTTGCAGAATGGGGCTTCCTGCTGGTCGGTCTGCAAGCAGCTCTGCTTCTCAATGGGATCGTTTCCCACACCCCGAACCGTCTGCTCAACATCAGCTTCGTGACCCTACTTCTCCCGCTTTGCTTCGCGCTGGCACTGGCGTGGCGAAAGCGCCGGGACGGCAGGGGACGGCCGACCTTGCGGCTTCATGGGCCACGCCCGGGCTTCGTCGCCTCCAGCCTCCTCCTTGGGATCTTGTTCGCGACCAGCCTAGCGGGGGCAATGGACTCGCCTCGTTCGTTCACGCCGGCCAACACCATGCACGCCAACGAAATGACCAGCGCAGCTTGGCTCCTGGAACACAAGGACCCTTCAGCTTTGGCGTTGGATGTCCAGGGGTCCTTCCTCTATCGTCAAGCATGGTACCACATGGGGCGTGACGTGGAGGAACCCGACGCGCGAATCCCCAAGGCACTGCCCATCCCGGACCATTTTGCCGGGGACCTTCATGGACTGGCCGATTCGGACCATTACGTGATCTTCACCAGCATCGGTCGGCAACTGTACACGACCTTATACGATGAGATCGGGCGGTTCACCGATGCTGATTTCGAGGCGGTCGAAGAGAGCCGGAACTATTTCTTGGTCTACCAGGGAAGAGACACGGCGTATTTATTGCGCGCTTGAGGCAGCGCCGCCAGGCGGTTGCTTGAGGAGGAAGCGTTCTTGATTGAAGCGCTTCCAGACCAGGATCATGTACAGGCCGTATTCCCCGACGCCAGCCCCCACCAGTCCGAGGATGCCCTGGGGGTTGAACCATTCTACCACCACCCACGCCAATGCGACCACCGGCAACCCCGCCACGAGGAAGGCGGGGTGTCCAAGTCGCAACGGCAGCAGTCGACGGAGCCTTGCGAAGCGTATGGCGTTGATGGCCGCTATCGAGACAGCGGTCGCAACGGCAGCCCCCACCAGACCCCAAACCGGGATGAACAGGAGGTTCAGGACGACGTTCAAACAAAGCCCGACAAGGCTTGCCAACATCTGGAAGCGGCTGAGGCCGGCGGCAGCCAGCGTCGATCCAGTGGGTCCGAACAGATTGGCAGCCAAGAACCCAAGACTCAACACCTGCACTGCCGGCCCTGCGCCATTGAATTCCGCCCCGAAGAGCAGTTGAACAGCCGCCGGGCCGTGGAAGAAAATTGCAATGCATCCTGGCACCGAAAACCACGCAAGCAGGTTGGCCATGCGTCGATAGACCTCCACGGTCGATTCGAATGACGCCAATGCCAGGAGGCGCGTCAACCAGGGCATGGCTGTCAGAATCAGCATCGATGCAGGGAAACTGAGGAGCTTGGCGACGCGTTGTCCCGCCTCATACCTTCCAACGCTGGCATCATCGGCAAGAACGCCAAGTGCCAGAATATCGGTCCACGACATGAAAAAGATCAAGGAGGCGGAGACCAGAAGAGGCAATGAGAACGCTAGGGACTCCCTGACGACTGCGGCTCGGGGTGTGCTCAGTTGTGGGAGAGAGCCAGCGCGGCGCTGGCTCGATACGAAAAGCCAAACCACGACGCCCAAGGCCGCCCCGATGGTCGCTGCAACATAGGCTCCTGCAAACGCATCGATGCCCCATCGCCAGAGCACGGCCAAGGCGACCCCAAGTAGGAACGCACCGTTGTGGCCAAGGTCCTGACCGATGGCCCGGACCAAGAGAAGGCGATGGCCAAGGCCGACGCCCACGCCGACCTGCAGGAGCGTCAAGAAGGGGACCGCGAAGGCCATCACGGAGAGCAGCCCATCCAACCCCGGCATGTCGAAGCGCTCAGCCAGCGGCCTACGCAGACTGTAGAGAAGGGCACCTAGCAAGAATCCCCCAAGAAGGCCGATGGTCAATGCGGTGGCGGCCTGTTTTCCTGCTTCCGCCGTCCTCTTGCGCGCCACCGAGGAGGCGACAAGACGTGCGGCGCCCGTGGCAAGGCCGAGGCTACCGACGGTGGCCGCAAGCTGCACCAAGACCAAGGCGACAGCGAACACGCCATACGCGGCGGGGCCCAGTTGACGACCGATCAAGGTCTGTGCGGCGAACAGGCCCATGAAGCCCAACGCACTCGAAGAAGCCAGCAACACGGAGCCTCCCATGATCGAGCGCGTGGCGACACCGGCTTCGTCAACGGTCCCCGAGTCCGCTCGTTCAGGTTCAACTACCCTTGACATGGCATCCATTCTCACTTAGCGCAGTTGAGCGATTTTCGCCAGGATGGCACGAATCGTTTTTGGCCGTGACCGTTGTTGAGCCCGGAAGACATCAGCGACCCGGCGGAACGAATCGGCGTGCCGAGGGAATGTCTGCGCCAGTGCCTCCAGTTGCCAGATGTGAAGATCATGGTAGAACGGCTTGGCGACGTTGCCCACCAGATCATAATTGGACCAATAGCCGCGGTCGAAGCAAGGTAGTTGCTGGCTCAAACAATCCAAGGAGGCCTCAAGGACCTCGTGTAACGAGGCGACATCCGGGCCGTCCGGATCCACCAGCAGCAATTCATGGAGGCCCATGAGGGCAAAGATCCACCCGTTCAGGATACCATTGGGGCGAAGCGTTGGCAGCTCTTCGAAAATGGGACCGTTTGCCGTCGACGCCAATGTACCCCCGTCCGCGATGGGGCGGACCATGCAGGCGGCCCCGCAACGCGCGGCATCGAGGAAGCGCGGATCGGTCGTGTGCAAGTACGCCCGGGCCAACACGGAGATGCCCTGACCCTGTGCCATCGCCGACCAGTCATTGACAGGAGCTTCATGGGGTTCTCCGTGATCCCAAGCGCGCCAGCCACCATTGGCCTGTTGTTGATCCACGGCCCACCGCGCGGCTGCCAAGAGCCCATCTCGTCCTGCGGAATCCTGCTCGGCCAACCATCCGTCCCAGGCCCCAAGACCGTATTGGAAGACCATCACGGGCGATGTGATCATGCCGCCATGCTGCAGGAGATGTGGAACGCCATCCTCGAAGGGCCCGGTCCAATGCCGCTTGTGTCGGAGATCGTTGAAGTAGCCCGCCACGTCGCCGGGCCGGAACTGGGTGCCCATCTGTTGCGGAGAAGCGAAGTAACCCTTCATCCGCAGCTCGTCGAGGCCATGCCGCGCCACCAGGCGAAGTGTCGGCAACAGACCTCGACCCATCTAATCGCGGCCCTCGCTTGCGGATCTGGCGCGTAGCAGGCTGCGGCGTTCGCGGACCTGCGCACGGGCGACGTCCCAAGGCTTACGGACGGCGCCGTACGCCCTACGGCGAAGCCATTCCACGGCCGTGTGACTCCGCGCCGATCCCTTATGGACCAGTTCGTAACCCAACATCGGTAGCGTGTCCTGGACGATCGATTCGAAGATCTCGATGTCACGCGGGCTGAGTTCAGTCCGCCACGTCTCGGAGCGGCGCGCGTCC
Organism: Thermoplasmatota archaeon; assembly: GCA_049602735.1. GTDB lineage: Archaea > Thermoplasmatota > E2 > JACPAO01 > JAHFTW01 > JBMYRW01. The sequence continues at coordinate 2,328 of JBMYRW010000044.1, read as the reverse complement.
GGCGGTTGATTGATCAATGCATGGTATTTACGGGTCAATCCCGGCACCGCAAGACCGCTTCCGACCAGCATGTCTTCGTGGAACGGAAGGTCAAGGAACGCGCAGGTCTCCATGAGCGTCGCCTTCGGGTCTGCAACAAGGTCCTCGTAGCGCACGCGCAGGATTGAGGATGCCGGCAGCACGGCTTCGGCTGCAAGGCCGGGGGCGATCCGCGAGAGCCATGTCTCGGCCGCATGGATGATGTCGCTCGGGCCGATGTCCATGCGGCGATAGGACGCCGCTACGGCGCGACCGTCACGGACCAAATGGATGAACTTGGCATCACAGGCCTGGGCAATCCGCAGGGCGAAGCGAAGATTGGTCGGTGTGTGGTCGACCCATGAACCTCGTTGGCCTCGCTCGTGCGCATAGGAGCGCGCCAAGTGCAACGTCAGTCGATTCGGGTCGATGGATTCCTCGGCCATGGAGCTCCAGTCCGCTTGCATCCCCCATTGCTGGAAACGAGGGTGTCTTTCGATCGCCTGCTGCATGGCCGCGGCTCCGCGGGGTCCTGGCCCGGCCATCAGGTCGAGCCTGAAACGGGACTCTGGCGTCGTGAAGAGTTCAGGATGGCCGCCCAACAACGACCCGAGCATGGTGGTGCCGCTGCGTTCGCAAGCACCGATGAAGACGGCCTCCATGTGGTGGCGCAGCCCAAGCATTCTTTATTAGTGCGGACGACCGAGATCTGACGGGTTGAGGCCGCATGTCGGTGCCGGAAACGACCCGGCTCAAGATTCTGAGTATGGCATGAAAACCACTTGCCGACCAGGATGCCAATCGATGCATTGCAAGCCTTCATCAGTGAGGACGAAATCGAAGCCCATGGACATCGGAGTCGTCGGCCTGGGGTCGATGGGATGGAACCACGCCCGGGTGCTTTCGAGCCTCGGTGCGTTGGGTGCGGTCCTGGACGCCGATGCCCGCCGCGCCAGGGAAGCGGGCGCCGCTTACCAGGTGCCCGTTGCCGATGATGCCCGCAGCCTGTTGGATGCCTGCGACGCCATCGTGGTGGCCACCCCCACCGAACACCATCATGACGTCGCCTTGCAGGCCATCCAGGCGGGCAAGCACGTCCTCGTGGAGAAGCCGATCGCGGCCACACCCATCCAGGCGCAGGCGCTCATTGACGCTGCGGCGGCCCAAGGTGTCTGCCTGGCCGTCGGCCACATCGAGCGCCACAACCCGGTGGTCGCCTACGCTCGCCAGGCCATCGAAGGCGGCCGCCTAGGCGACCTGCTCTCCTTGAACGCCCGCCGTGTGTCCAGTTTCCCGGGCCGCATCCGGGACGTGGGCTGCATCATGGACATCGGCATCCACGAGATCGACATCGTCCGCTACCTCAGCGGCTCAGAGGTCACGCGCGTGAGCGCCGTTGCCGGCTGCCACCGCGCCAACGGCCACGAGGACCACGCCACGCTGCTCCTTCGCATGGCCAACGACACCCGGGCCACGATCGAGACGAACTGGCTGACCCCCATGCGGGTGCGCCGCAACACGCTCACACTCACCGGTGCCATCGTCGAGGTGGACTACATGGAGCAGACGGCCCTCGTCTCGACGGCCGAATACGGCGCCGGCTTCCAGGCCAGCAAGGGTCGCCAGGACCTGGATGCTGTCCCGATGGAGTACAACGACCAACGCGTCGTGCTGCGCCGCCAGGAGCCGTTGCGCAACGAGCTACAGGACTTCATTCAGGCGATCCAGGCCAACCGGGCGCCCTTGGTGGGTGGCGAGGACGGCCTGCGGGCGCTCCTGATCGCCGAGGCGGCCGTCGCGTCGGCCAAGAGCGGCCGGGGCATCGACCTGCCTGCGGCCGGAGAAGCCTTGACCTTGGCCGTGTAGGCGCGGCCCGCGAGCGGAGGAACACGTGATCCCCATCTCACGACCGGTCTTCGGAGACCAGGAGCAAGAAGCGGTGCAACGGGTGCTGGCGTCCGGCATGGTCGCCCATGGGCCCGAGACGGAAGCGTTCGAACAGGAGTTCGCGGCGTACGCTGGGACCCGTCACGCGGTGGCGGTCAACAGCGGCACAGCGGCGTTGCACGTCGCTTTGGTGGCGGCGGGGGTGAAGCCCGGTGATGAGGTGGTGACCTCGCCGTTCACGTTCGTGGCCACGGTCAACGCCATCCTGATGGCGGGTGCGAGCCCCGTGTTCGCCGACATCGACCCCGAGACGTTCAACCTGGACCCGGTGGCGGCCCGCGCTGCCTGCACGAACCGGACGACGGCGATCATGCCGGTCCACCTGTTCGGTCAGGCGGCCGACCTGGGCGCTTTCCGCGACCT
>JBMYRW010000043.1:0-21782 GCA_049602735.1 Thermoplasmatota archaeon | reverse complement strand
CGCCAAGATCCTCGTGCTGCTCCGCGACCCCGTCCAACGGGCCTACAGCCATTACCAGATGGGCGTCCGCAAGGGGTTCGAGCGCCGTTCCTTCGACGAGATCCTGGAGATCGGCATGGCATCCCTGGAGGAACACCCTGGTGGCTTCGACCCTGGTCCGCACGCCACGCGCGCCCAGCGGGGCCCACACACGTACCTGTCACGCGGCCTGTACGCCGACCAGCTGGCGCCCTGGATGGAGGCGTTCGGCGACCGCTTGATGGTCCTCTTCACCCAGGATGTGAAGCAACGGCCCCAGGAGACCTATGATCAGGTGCTGGCGTTCCTGGGTCTGCCGGCCCACGAACTGGAACAGGAGCTGAAGCTGACCGTCCAGTCCTACGAACCGATCCCCAAGAAGGCCGAGAAGCGGCTGCGCTCCTTCTACAAGGGGCCGGACGAGCGGTTGGCGGCCCTCCTGGGGCGTCCCGTCCCCTGGCAGTAGGGTTGAGTTGACGTTCGGTAGTCCGTACGTCAAAGGCTCGGCGGCCGTTTCGCCGCCTGGGCTTATATATGATGACCAGTGCCGCCCCGATTGATACTAATATTAACGCGAAACGTGGATGGCTGGATTATTCCGGTGATTGCGAAGGTGACTCGGCCGGCGCGTTGCGACCCAACAACAAGTAGCTCAGGACGTTGAGTTCCTGGATGCCGAGCAGGCGCGTCAGGAAGAAGATCCCCAGGGGCACGATGACCGCCATGCTGGAGGCGATGGACGCCAACACCGACAGGAACCGCTCCAGGTCGTCCAGCACCGGCAGGAGGCGCAACAGCCAGCCACCGCCGGCCACGACCAGGTTGAAGTACAGGATGATGAACAGGGCCAGACGGGCACGAAGCAGGCCCCGGATGGCCGTGAAACGCTTCTGGATCCATGGGTCTTCCCGGTGGCTCGCATCACTTTGCCGGTCGATGGCCGCCATCAGGTGCTTGGAGCGGTTGGCCAGAAACCAATCGCGCTTGCGCTCGAAAGGGTACACAAGGTGGGCAGCGGCGCGGGGCGCCTGAAGGTTGCGAACGGGACAGGTGCAGGGTCAAGTGGGGCGAGGGGGCGAAGGCGAAGGGCGGGATCAGAAATCCACGCGCTCCGTGTATTCCCATTCTTGGGTCACGAGTCGGACCCACACGTAGTCATCGATGGGATGCACCTCCCGATGAGCACCACACGCGGCCTCCCAACCGGGCCCGAAGGCAAGTGGTGCGGAACGATTCCAGCCGGACGAGACTACTTCACCGTTTCCACATGAAGTCGAGGTCACCCCTCTTGTCCGGGACAAGCGTGAAGAATCCGCTTTTCATGGAATCATGGAATCATCACGGATCAAGGATGGTGGGCGAGCCATTTGGCCGATGATCGGCCGAAGGACGCTCTGAATACGTAGTCAGTCCGCCCTCAGCGTAAACAAGCGAATCACAACGTATTCACCATACGCGAGGGGATTGGGGCCTACCGGGCCAGGGTGAACAGGACGTCGTCTTCGTCCACATCGAAGAGACCCAGCCGAGCGCCGGCATCGAGCCAACCATGGGCGTAGTTGACCGCCGCGAAGGCATTGATGTAGTCGCCTGAGGCGTGGAAGTGCTTGGCGTCGGCGTAGTAGCTCTTGGCCATCCCCATGAAATCGTCGGCGAGGCGATCGAAGTGGCTCCGCTTGGGAGCGAGCACCTTCACCTTCTCCAGCGCCCGCGCCGTGAGGCCCAGGTACTTCTCGATCTTCTCGTCCGTGATCTCCCGCTGCACTACGACGTCCGCCACAGACGGCGCAAGAAGGAACGCCCTCTTGTCCGTTCCCGCAGCAGCGCCTCGTGGAACTGGCACGACGCCCGCTCCGGGCACCGGATGCAGTGGGGTTCCTCGTCGGGCAGGCAGACCGATTCGCCGATCGCCAGGTAGTGGCCCAGGCGAAGCGCGGCGTCGCGACCGTTCTGCGCCGCCAGGTTGCGCACCACCCGGACCGCCTGCTCCGCGTCGCCGCCCGAGAGACCGATGCGGCCCACGACGCGTCCGATGGTCGCCTGCTGCTTCTTGTTGGGCTTGTCCACACGCGGTGGTTCCACGCGGGGCCGTTGCGGTGCCGTCGGGGGGGCCACCTTCGGCTTCAGGGCCGGCTTGGCCGAAGGCTGCGGCCTGGAGGGGGGCACCACGCGCTCCAGCTCGACAGCGAAAGGGTCACCACGGGCCGGAGGGGCCGCCGCTGCAGGGGACGGGTTCTTGCGCGGGGCGGGCGGCTTCGAAATCGCCCTGGCCACAGGCGGGGCCTCCTTCTTCTCCTCGGGTTTAGGCGCGGCCTTGGCGGTCACAGTCGGCGCAGGAGCGGGGGACGGGGCCGGCTCCGGCGGCAACACGGCCTTCCACGGATCTGCGGCCGGCGCTGGCGCCTCGGGCTCTTTGGCCGTTGCCGACTTGGCCTGGGGGGCAGGCTTGGCGGGCGCCGGTGCCTCTTGGGAACCCGCCACGATGTCGATCGACTTGCCGCCGTGACTGGACAGGCGCGGCCGGATGTCCACAAAGACCGGATTGGTGAGCCCGCCGCCCGCGACCACAGCGACGCCCACCGGCAGACGCTGCACCTCTTCCGCCGCCTCGGCGGTGAGTCCTTCGATGCCGCTGACGACCGCCTTGACGTCATTCGGGTTGGTGACTTTCAGGATGAGCTGGGTGTTGCACTGGGAGAGCACGTTCTTGTCGATCTTGGCCGGACGCTGGCTCACCACGACGAGACCCATGCCGAATTTGCGCCCCTCACTGGCGACCGTGCGGATGACCGCCGTGGCGGCCGAGTTACCCACGCCGCGCTCAGGGCAGAAGTTGTGCGCCTCCTCGACGACCAGGATATGCGGAGGCACCTCGCCCCGCTTCCGTGCCTCCCAGAGGGTCCGGGTGAGGCGAGCGACGGTGACCTCCTGCACGTCCGGGGAGACGCCCTTGAGGTTGACGATGGTCGCCTGCTGGGGCACCACCAGCTCCGGCAGCGGCGTGCCGCGGATGTCAAAGACGCCGGTCGCCTCCAGGGCCTCCAGGGCGTTGAGGACGTTCCATTTGCTGGCCGCTTTGTTGCGCCCCACGGCGTCCATGACGTCCCGCAGACTGTACGCCGGCAGCTGCTCCTTGACCTCCTTGACCGCCTGGTACAGGACGCCGACCTGAGCGCCGGAGAGCTTGGCCGGCAAGAGGTCCACGATGTCGCGGCCCTCCAGGTTGAGCCCCTCCAGCACCAGCTTCTCCGTGCCTTCGTTGAGCGCCGTGTCGAGGGCCAACTCTTTGATCTGCTTGTGGAACCCTTTGGGCTTGACCCCGAAGCGCCGCATGGCATCCAGTTCGCCGTCATCCATGTTGGGGCGCCGCAGGCTGCCGTACTCGCCGTGTGGGTCCAGGATGACCAGGGGCACGCCCGCCTTCAGGAACTCCTCCAAGAGGACGCCGACGGTGTAGGACTTGCCGGCGCCCGTCTTGGCCAGCACGCCCACGTGCTTCTGGGCGAGGGCATTGAGACTCAGGTGGACCGGGATGTTTCCACCCTTGACGAGTCCAAGGTGGGCGCCGCCACTGGTCGCCTCCAAGCCCAGCACCTGGACCACCAGGTCGTCGCCGGCCGCGTGGACCGGCTGGCCGCTGGCGAAGGGCGTGCGGGGCACCTGGACGCGGCCACGGGCGTCAGGGTAACCGATGATGGCCACATGCGCCGAGAGCTTGTCGTCCTGTCCTGTCCCGCCGGCAAGCGCCTGCTCGTAGCTCAGATCGGTCTGGCGTTGCAGCCCTTCGATCTGGCCCAGCACCCGGTTGCCGTCGTGTTCCACTTCGACGTAGTCGAGGCGTTTGAGGCCGCTGTCCGCCACGGCGATCGTGAAGCCTGTGGAGGTGATGTCGGCGTAGACGGTGCCGACCCAAGTGCGCTGCCCCATGCAGGCTCTACGGGTGTCTGGGGCTTCATAAAGGCTGCCAACGGCGCCAGGGAGTCTGGTGAAAGTACGACTGGCTTGCGCTCGCCGAACTGGATGTGGACGGGCGCCCGGCCTACCCGAGCGTTTCGAGCTGGATCAGGTAGCACCGCTTGGCGTCGCCACCTGGGCCCACTCGAAGCGCTCTAGGCGAGCGTTTCGAGCTGGCTCATGATGTTCCACATGAGCGTCCTGCCGTGCAGGGGCAGGTTGGGGTCATTGGACATCTCGTCCAGGGTGCTGATCGCCTTCGCCTTGCGGACGTCCAGGGGTTCACTGGCGTCGGCCAGGAGCGCCTTGGCCTTCTCGGCGGCGCCACGGATGTTGCGCGGGATGCTGGAATCCTCGATGAGCATGTCCAGACCGACACTGATGTTCTCGACCTTGGCGACCATGAAAAGCACCCCGGGCCGTAGCCCTTCGGGGCGGCCGACTTGGAGGCCCACTTAAACCGTTTCGGTGGCGGGGGCCAGCTTTCCGGGCAGGCTCCAGGTGATGATGCGGCGGATCTCACCGGCCGTCTTGGCGCCGATGCCCTCCACCTCAGCGAGGGCCTCCATGGACGCGCCGAAGACCCCTTCGAGGCTGCCAAAATGGTCGAGGAGCCGGTGCGCGCGGACCTTGTCGACGCCGGGCAGGCCGGCCAGGATGTGCAGCGCCCGGTCCTTGTCCGTGAGCGTGGCGCTGCCGGGGCGGATGGCGATCTTGCGGCCCCCGCGGCGCTGCTCACGTTTGGCGACGGCGGCGAGCAGGTCGGCGGTCTCTCGGGCGTCCTGGGTGCGCAGGACGGGCACGCCGAAGTCCACGGCGATGCTGGCGACGGCCCCATGGAGCGCCTCGGCGGAGATGCTGCGGTGGCCGTGGAGGGAGTCGCCTTCGATGACCAGGAGGGGTTTGGGGTAGACGGTGAGCGCCTTGACCTGCTCCATGAGGCGGCCGTCGATGAGGCTGTCGACGAAGTCCTTGACCTCCTTGCGCTCCACGGCGACGCGATCGGAGAGCACGAAGTCCCCAACGTCGAGCTGGCGGACTTCGACCTGGAAGCCGGCCTCATGGAGGGCGCGCACCACCCCGCCCGCTTGTTCGCGGCTGTCACAGACGACACGGGCACCACCTGCCATGGCAGGCGCCGACGGCGGAGCGCTGGCCGGGGCAGCGGGGCGGCTGGGCGGCGCGGCGGGGGGTGCAGGACGTGACGCGGGCGCATCGAGGCGTGTCTGGCCGGCGGCAGGGGCAGGCACCTCGGTGGACGGAGGCTCGGAGGCCGGGGGGCTTTGGCCCTGTCGCTGCCGGAGGGTCGCGCGGAGCTGGTGGAGCTCTTTGACCATCTGTTGCTCCTTGCGCCGGCTGCTCCAGTGGTACGCCTCGTCGGCGGTACCCTTGGTCATGAGCACCACGACCTGGCCGTCCCGGTGGCGCCCTGTACGGCCGCGTCGCTGGATGGCGCGGATCTCACTGGGGATCGGCTCGTAGAACACCACGAGGTCCGTGTCGGGGATGTCGAGGCCCTCTTCGGCGACGCTGGTGGCCACGAGGACGTTGTGCTCGCCTGCCTTGAAGGCGGCCACCGTGGCCGCCTGCTGCTTCTGGGTCATGCCGGCGCCGTCCTTCTTGGTCTGGCCGACGAAGACCGCTGGGCGGACACCGTCGAGGGTCGCCAGGTGGGCGGCCACCTGTTCGCAGGTGTTACGGTAGTGGGTGAACACGATGGCGCGGGCATCGGGCGAGGCTGCGCGTTGTTGGGCGATGAGGGCGGCCGTGCGCTCCAGTTTCGGGTTGTCTTCCCCGGCGTAGCGTGCGATCTGCACCGCCTCCTGGATGCGGCGGTCGCTGGCCAGGACGCGGGCCGCCTTGCTCTCTCCGTCCTCCCATTTGGCCGCGAAGGCCAGGAACGGTTCTGCGCCCTGGGTCTGGGCCAGTTCGATGGCGTGGCGGACCTTCATCGCCTGGGCCTGGATGGAGAGGCCGTTGTAGATGGACGGGTCGGGGTCGGCGCGTTGGCGGACCTTGGCCTGCAGGCGGCTGCCGGCCTCCAAGAGGTCGCGGCGGTTGGGCCTGGAGCCGCCCTTGAGGACGCCGAGCCCCTTCAGGAGTCGCACCTTCTCGGCCAGCACCTCCTCCAGGCGCGCCGTGACGCGGGCGAGCGACGGTGGCAGAGGCAGGGTCTCCCAGGTCACCTCGGTCTCCTGGACGAACGGGGCCACGTCGGCGTCGCTGGCGGTACGGATCTCCACGTGTGAGAGCCCGAGGTGCTGCCGCACTTCGTCGATGCGTGCCACCTCATGGCCGGGACTCGCCGTCAGTCCGAGGCGCTTGCCGCGGGGGTTGTGGCGCAGCGCCTCCTGGCCCAGGAACGTGTAAGGGTAGTCGCCGCTGGCCCGGTGGGCCTCGTCGAAGACGATGAGGTCGAAGGAGCCCATATCAAGCCGCCCCGCCACCACGTCATTGGCGATCACCTGGGGCGTCGCGCACAGGAGCACATCCCCTTGGGCCAGGGCCTCGCGTTTGGCCGGCGCCACGTGGCCCGTGAGCACTTCGACCCGGTCGCGCCACGGCTCCGTGAGGACCTCCTTGAGGAAGCGTCCGTGCTGCTCGACGAGGGGCTTCGTGGGCGCCAGGATGAGGACCCGTTTGCCGCCCTCCTTCAGGAGGTCGGCCAGCACCAGCACAGCCACCACGGTCTTGCCGAGGCCGGTGGGCACCACGACGAGCGTGTTGCGCTCGCCGGCGATGCGCGCCAGGTTGGCCTGGAAGCCGCGGAACTCCACCGCCTCCCGGACGAGAAGCGGGTGCTGGATGTGCACGGCCAGGCACCGACGCGGCCGGTATCAAGGCTTGGAGGAGGGGCTGGTGAAACCACGGGGGCGCGCCGGCTCCCCCGAGCGGACGCCGCTCGCCACGACGGCCAGACCCTGCACGGCGGCAGCAGGGATGTACCACCAATGGACCGCCAGGAGGCCGGCGACCGCCGTGCCGAGGGTCAGCCAGAACGCCCAACGGACGCCCCGCGCCAAGGGGACGGCGGCCCCGAACGCCAGCAGGTTGAGCAGCGCCAACGGGATGCTGGCGTGGATGGCCCAGGTGGAGAAGGCGTCCCCTTCGCCAAACGAGTCAGCGATGTTACCTAGGAGAAAGCCCCACGCGGCAGCAGCAAACCCAAGCACAGCGCCGAGGAGCCCTAGGCCCAGCACAAAGGCGGACCGAACAGAGGTCCGTGCAGGCGGCGATGTTCTGGCCATCGGGTCAACGTCTTCGCCATCCTACTTGAGCAGCCCGCCCCATGCGCCGACGGGCGCCGTCAACCCCCCTCGGTCATGGCCGTCCTTCACCGAAACCGGCCGGACCGTGCGGGCTCCACGTCAAGCGCACCAGAACCCTCAAATCGGGCCGCCAATCCAATTGCAAAACAGGGATTTCTATGACAAGGAACCTGGTGTTTGCTCTGTTGGTGGCCTCCGTTGCGGCTGCCGGATGCCTGGATGACGACTCGGAAGCCGACGACACGCCGACCTCCACGGGTGACCTGGACTTCGGCTTCGGCTCCATCGAGACGACCAACGTCACGGGCAACCTCATGATCACCGCCGCTACGCCCGTCCGCTCGTTCAACTACCAGGGTGACTTCACCATCCCCTTCACCGTCGCCGAGAACACCACCGGCTTCGTCTTCGAACTGGTCTGGGAGCCCACGCAGACCGCCACCAGCGGCGACCTGGCCCTCTGGGTGCAGCCGACCAACGCTGGCACCGTGCCCCCGGCGGATCCCATGGACCTGGTCGACCGCCCCGCGCCCATCCTCCAGGTGAGCGGTGGCAGCCCCCTGCGCGCCACCCTGGCCGCTGCGGACTTCCCGGAGACCGGTGACTGGGAGATCGTGCTGCGTGCCGCCGAGCCGGTCAACGTCACCTACGACCAGGACTACGCGCTCTCCATCACGGAGTTCACCGACGTCGCCTTCGACGCCGAGTACACCACGCTGTAGGTGGAACCACGCTGCCGCGCCCCTTTCCCTCATCTCTCTCCTCATCTCTTCCTTCCCTCGACCTGTTCTGATGATCCAAGGCACGTGCCAGCAGCGAAGCGGCCGCGTTCCCAGCGCTCGCTGGGCGTGCTAAGCGCTGTCGCATGACCGTCGTACGAAAACACAGAAGGGAAGGTAAGAGGAGGAGGAGGAAGGGTCGCCCGGCTCAGATACCAGGCAGGGGCACGATGCCGCCGCCCACGACGTTGCCGGGGACCTTGGTCATCCGGGTGGCCGCCGCGAGGCTGAGGTTGTTGCCGAAGATCACGATGTGGGTGTTGATGCCCATCGCCTGACCAGCGGGGTACTCCAGGCTGGCCGCGGACAGGAGACCACTACCGGAATCACCCGGCGTGACGCTGCCGTGGAAGTACACGACGTTGCTGTTGGCGAACGTCGCCACACCGACACGGGGCGTGCCGCCGGTACCGATGCCCAGCCCGTGGCCGATGTGCTTGACGGGGACCGAGCACGTGCCGATACAGGCCCGGTCGTCCCACTTGGGACCCTGGGGGCCCATGATGAGCGCCACCTGGGGGTCGACCTGGTTCTGCAGGTTGCTGCGGATGTTGGCCACCAGCCAGTCGTTGCCCACGCCGCCGTTGACGGAATGGGCCACGTTGCCGATGTTGACCAGGATGCCGGGCGCCGTCAGGACGGTCAGGCTCTGGCCCTTGCGGGCGCAGTGGCCGGCGCTGGCGATCTGGTAGCTGCCGGGGCTGCCGAGCACGAAGGCCGTGGTGCAGATGCTCGGGGAGACGATCATGTTGCCCGGACGGATGTACAGGAACTGGGCCGCCAGAGGCACTTCGACGCCGCGTTCGAAGTCGTAGCCGTTGCCGCGCTCCGCCGCCGCTTCCGTCGCGTCCAGGATCTCCTGGGTGAGCCACTTGGGCTGCGGGGCGGACAGGGGCACCGCGATGGCACCGTCGTCCATGATGTAGCTGCCTTCCGGCAGCCCTTCGAGCAGGAGCCCCTTGTCCAGGGGGCCAGCGAGCGCCGGCACGGCGAGCATCAGGATGGTGGCGGCGACAGCCGCAGTGGTGAAGGGCCTCATGGTGGTTCCTCGGACCAGCAGGTCGGCTAACGACGACCGGTCCCTTCCAAAGGGTTTGCGGGCCGCATCATGTCCCGTTGCACCCCTGTGGGTGCCTGCCGCGCACGGCAAGCTTTTCAGAGGGCGCGCGCCTTGGGACTTATATGGTTGGTGTGAGCGGAGCGCAACGGACCTCCGTGGCCAGAGGCGTCGTCGGGTCCGCCTTGATCGTGACGGCCGCGTTCCTGGTGGCCGGGCACGCGCAAGCGGTCTCCATGGAGGACGTGGCGACGGCGCAGGGCGTCGACTTCGCCCGTATCGGCGACCCCGAGAATCCCAATCCCAACTTCTTGGAGATCATGGGCGGCGGCGCCTGCTGGATCGACGTCGATGGTGACGGCTGGCAGGACCTCTACCTCGTGGATGGCTGGCTCCGCGATGGTGCTGATGCGGAGGCCGCCGGCGCCGGCAACCGGTTGTACCGCAACGTGGAGGGTGCCTTCGAGGACGTCTCCGAGGGTAGCGGCATCGACGTGGCCGGCTGGTACATGGGTTGCGCCGCCGCGGACGCCAACGGGGACGGTTGGGTGGACCTGTTCCTGTCCGGCTACGGTATCCAGGAGCTCTTCCTCAACCAGGGCGACGGCACGTTCGCTTTGAGCCCGCCCGCCCAGAGCGGCATCGACGCCCAGGACAAGTGCGGCGAGTTCCCGTGCTGGGGCATCCAGGGCGCCTTCGCGGACTACGACCGTGACGGCTGCATCGACCTGTACGCCATGAACTTCGCCGAATACGACCTGGAGGACACCACCGAAGACCCCACGATCGTGGGACGCGAAGCCCAGGGCAACCAGCTCTACCGGGGCAACTGCGACGGCACGTTCACCGACGTCACGGCCGCTGCTGGCGCCAGTGGCGACCCCGGTCCGGACAAGGGCCGCGACTGGGCCGGCACGTGGCTCGACTACGACCGCGACGGCTGGCTTGACATCTACACGGCCAGCGACGGCGTGCCCAACACCCTCCTACGCAACAACGGCGACGGCACCTTCACGGAGAAGGCGGCGGAAGCCGGCGTGGACGACGGCCTCAACGGCATGGGCCTGGCCGTGGGCGACTGCAACCGCGACCACTACGAGGACCTCTTCTTCACCCATTACCAGTCGGCGCCCATCCTTGAAGGGCAATGGACCGGCTACGACGGCCACTACGTCAACCTGAAGGACGGCACCTTCGAGAAGCGCAACGGCGAAGGGGACTTGGCCAATGCCTGGCCCTACGTCGGCTGGGGCACGATCTTCGCCGACTTCGACCTGGACGGCTTCGTCGACATCCATGAAGTGACCGGACACACGGACAACTTCGCCGCCGACCGCGACCAGAAGATGCTCCTGTGGACCGGCGACGGCACCTGCCACTGGACCGACGTCAGCGACGCCAGCGGCCCCGCCTTCGCCAGCTACCAGAACAGCCGCGGCAGCTCGTACGCCGACTTCGACTGGGACGGTGACATGGACGCCGTCGTCGTCAACCTTCACAATCAACCCACGCAGCTCCTCGAGACCACCGACACGGTGGCCGGCGCCAATTGGCTTCAGGTGGAGCTGCTCCAGGACGGCAACAACCCGCAGGCCCTGCAGGGCGAAGTGGTGGCCGTCCTCGATGATGGCACGGAGCTCTGGCGCCGCGTCAACCCGTACCAGTCCCTGCACGGCAGCAACGCGTTCTCTGTCCATTTCGGCCTCGGTGACGCCACCGTGGACCGACTGGAGGTCACGTGGCCGGATCTGACGACCACGGTGTACGAGGAGGTGCCCAGCAACCACCTGGTGCGCGCCAACCGCGTCCTGGGCACGCTGCAGACCGACACCTTGGCGCCGCTGGCGGAACTCGTGCTCGACGGCGGCCAAGAGGGCCTCGGCGGCTGGTTCACGACGGCGCCAACCGCGAGCCTCGCCACCACGGACCGGGCCCTCCACGGGGCTCCCTCCGGCGTCGCCGGTCGCGGCTTCTGGATCGACGGTGCCCCTGCCACCGATGGAACCCTGCTGGGTGAAGGCGTGACGTCCCTCGAGGGGACGGCGACGGACCTGGCCGGCAATCAGGCCGCGCCACGACAGTGGACGGTGCGCGTCGACTCATCCGCGCCTTCGAGCAGCCTGGCTTTGGTCGGTACGCTCACGGACGGCTGGTACCATGGGGACGTCCACCTCGACTTCGCATGCAGCGATGACGGCAGCGGCGTCGACCATGTCCAATGGCGCATCCTGGGCGTCACCGACTGGGCCGTAGCGGACGAGGCCACCCAATGGAACTCCATCGGGATCGAGACGGTGCAATGGAAGTGCATGGACGTGGCCGGCAACATGGAGGGCCTGCGCGAACAGGTCGTCGCCTTCGCCGGACAATACCCTGCCAGCAGCCTTGATGCCACCGGGCCCGAAGGGCTGGCCGGCTGGTTCATCGGAGCCGTTTCCGCTTCGGTCGTGACGGAAGCAGGCCCGTACGCGGTCGCCGAACGCTTCGTTTCCGTGAACGGCGGCCCCTGGCAGTCGACCCAACAGGTCACCCTGACCGAGGAGGGCGTGCACGACGTCGCCTTCTACGCGGTGGACGGCGCGGGCCGCGAAGAGCCTGTCCAACACGCCACCGTCCGCATGGACCTGAACGCGCCCCGGCCGCTCCTGCAGGACGACGGCCGCCACATCTGGGTGGACGGCACCCTGCACGTGGGCCCCGCCCACGGCCTTCGCTCCAGTGGCAGCGACGACGTGAGCGCGGTGGTGGACCACGGTCTGCTCCTGGGCGGTCAAGCGGGCTCGCAGCCCCTGCGCCTGGACGCGGCCGGCTCCTACGAGCTCACCGTCTGGGCGGTGGATGAAGCCGGCCACCTGGGCGAAGCGACCGTCAACGTGCTCCTCGACCTGAGCCCGCCCCAGGTGAAGCTCGTGAACCCGGGCCATCACACGATCAACCTCGGCAGCGTCTCGGTGCCCGTGGCGCCGTGGCGTTTCCCCAGTGATGCGATCCTGGTGGGGCCTGTGCCGATCCTTGCCACCGCAGTGGATGAGGCCAGCGGCATCGGAGCCGTCACGTTCCTGGTCAATGGGCATCCCGTGCATGAGGACGTGCAGGCGCCGTTCGAGTGGCTGTGGTCCGAGGACACGACCCCCGAGGCGCCCAACCGGATGCTGCGTGTGGAGGCCGTGGACAGCGTGGGCAACCTCGCCGTCGTGAAGATGCGGGTGACATCCCTGGCGGCCGAAGAAGCGGTCGCCGGTGCCGTCAGTGGCAGCGCCCCTTGGGACCTGCTGGCCCTACCGCTCCTTCCCTTGTTGGCGCGCGCCGCCAAGCGCTCCTGAGGGCCCCGACCAGACCCCTTTGTTTCCGGTGAAGCCCATAACCCCCATGCGGCTCGCTGGCACTCGGCCAGGTGGGTTCACTCACCCCATCGGCAAGCTGGTTACGGGGTGCACGCTCACTTGCAACACAACATGCAACAGTTGACGGTCCAGGACGCGACGCTGTCCGCCAAATGGGACGCCTTCTTCCAGGAACTGCAGGCGCAGGTCGACCAGGTCGCCCTCGACTACCCCGAGACCCGCAGCCTCGTCGTCCCCTTCAACGACGTGCAGCTCCGGGACCCCGACCTGGCCGACTACCTCCTTCAACGCCCTTCGCACGCCCTGCGCGTCGGCAACAACGTCCTGGCCCAGATGGACGTCCCCGTCGTCGGCCAGAAGCCGCGGCTGAACCTGCGCATCACGGGGCTGCCGGAGTCGGCGCGCCTCCTGCCCCGCGCCCTCCGCTCCGAGCACCTCGGCAAGCTCCTGGCCCTCGAAGGACTGGTCAAGAAGGTCACCGAAGTGCGCCCCATGATGCTAGAGGCGGCCTTCGAGTGCAAGTTCTGCGGCAACTACCTCCACGTGGTCCAGGAGGAGGAGTTCGTCCAGGAGCCGGTGCAGTGCGACGCCTGCGAGAAGACCGGCCCCTGGAAGCTCCGCGAAGAGGAGAGCCGTTACATCGATCACCAGAAAGTGGAGATCCAGGAGAGCCCTGAGGGGCTGCGCGGCGGCGAACAGCCAGAACGCCTCACGATCTACCTCAAGGACGACCTGGTGCACCAGGTGGCCCCCGGCGACCGTGTCTGCCTGAACGGCGTCCTCACCACCCAGGCGCGCCGCCAGGGCCAGTTGAAGCGCACGGAGTTCAACAAGCTCCTCAACGGCCTCTCCGTGGAGGTCCAGCAACAGGAGTTCGAGGAGATCAACCTTGAACCCGAGGACGAGGAGCTCATCCTGCAACTCAGCCAGGACCCCATGATCTACGAGCGGCTGCGCGCCAGCTTCGCCCCGACCATCCAGGGCATGGGGGAAGTGAAGGACGCCCTCATCCTGTCGCTCTTCGGCGGCCTCGCCAAGCACTACAAGGACGGCAGCCGCACCCGTGGCGACATCCACGTCATGCTGGTGGGCGACCCTGGTGTCGCCAAGTCGCAGCTACTGCGCTACCTCTCCAAACTGGCCCCCCGCAGTGTCTACACGAGCGGCAAGGCGAGTACCGCGGCCGGTCTCACAGCTGCGGCTGTCAAGGACGACTTCGGTGAAGGTCAATGGACCCTGGAGGCCGGCGCCTTGGTGCTGGCGGACATGGGTGTGGTCTGCATCGACGAGTTGGACAAGATGTCCAGCCAGGACCAGTCGTCCATGCACCAGGCGATGGAGCAACAGGAGATCAGCGTCGCCAAGGCTGGTATCTCGGCGACGCTCAAGAGCCGCTGCGCCGTGATCGGTGCGGCCAACCCCAAACTGGGCCGCTTCGACGAATACGAATCCCTGCACGGCCAGATCGACATGCCCCCGGCCCTGCTGTCCCGTTTTGACCTGATCTTCGCCTTGACGGACAAGCCGAACCGTGACAAGGACTCGGACCTGGCGAGCTTCATTCTCAAGACGCACCAGGCGGGCGAGGTGCGGGAACACCGTGCCGCCCACCCGACGGGGCGTTATTCGCTGGAGGACGAGGAGTCCATGATGGCGCGCATCGAGCCGGACCTGGAGGCTGAGGTGTTCCGCAAGTACGTGGCCTACGCCAAGCGCAACATCGTCCCCGTCCTGACGGATGAGGCCTTGGAGCATCTGCAACAGTACTACGTGGACTTCCGTAACCAGAGCGGCGACTCCATCCCCTTCACGGCGCGGCAACTGGAGGCGTTCGTTCGCCTCACGGAAGCCTCGGCGCGGGTGCGCTTGAGCCAGGAGGCGACCCTGGAGGACGCCAAGCGGGCACTCCACATCGTCGAGTTCTACATGAACAGCGTCGGCGTCGACCGGGAGACCGGCAACTTCGACATCGATGTCATCGCCACCGGTGTCAGCAGCTCCCAGCATGACCGCATGCGCATCGTTCAGACGATCGTCCGTGAACTGTCGGACGTGAGCGACGAAGGAATGGCGCGCGAGGAAGAGATCGTCGCGGAGGCGGCCCGGCGCGGCCTGGCTGCGGACGCCGTCAAGAAGTCCCTGGAGATGGGGCTACGCAACGGCACGTTCTACCAGAAGCGCGGTCATGGTACCTATGCACCCATGGGACCCTAGGCCGTGCCCCGGCGGGGGCCTCTGGCCCCTTGGCGAGGCTTAAGGCAGGGCCGCAAGTGGGCGCCCCCATCATGTTCGCGGTGAGGAACTACCAGCAAGGGCTGCAGCGCCTGCTGGCGGCCTGCGACGAGGAGCTCCTGGGCACGTCCCACGCGGAAGGCAAGTTCCGCCTGGAGGTCAACGAGGACTTCTACGACGGGATGCGCGTCGAGCGCCCCGAACTGGAAGTGTTCCTGGCCCAGTGCACGGTCGCCAACCTGGTGGGCGAACGCACGGTCCAGGTGGCCATCGAGGCAGGTGTGATCGCCGCGGACAACGTCCTGGACATCGACGGCGTCGCCCACGCGCAGCTCGTGGTGATCTGAGGCGACCGTGCTCTGCGTCGACTGTGGCAAGGAGGTCGACCACCTCATCGGTGGTTCGTGCGCGTCGTGCTTCACGGAGCGCACGAAGCTCTTGGTGGCGCCTGAGGTCGTTGACATCGAGCTGTGCAGCCATTGCCGGGCCCGTCACGTGGGCGCCCACTGGGTCGAAGCCGACCAGGAGCTTCCCATGGCGTGGCTCCGCGAGGACGCCGTGCGGGGGGCGCTGGGCGTCCATGAACGCGTCGATGATGTCGAAGTGGAGCTTCTGGAGGAGCAGAAGACAGAGCATCAGTTCGACTACCAAGTGGTCATGTCGGGCCAGGTGGACGAGGTGCCGGTCACCGCCGGGGCGACGTTGCAGTTGCGCGTCCGCAAGGGCTCCTGTGACCGGTGCAGCCGCTTGGCCGGTGGCTACTATGCCGCCATCCTACAGTTGCGTGCCTCGGAGCGGGATGTGACGGCGGGCGAGCTGGCGCTGGCCCACAAGCTCACGTCCACCGAACTGGACCGCCAACTGGATGCGGGCAACCGCTTCGCCTTCATGGCCAAGGAGGGCCCCATGCACGGCGGCTGGGACTACTACCTGGGTGACATCGACGCCGGACGGGCGGTGGCCCGGACGTTGCAGAACCGCCTGGGAGCGTCCGTCCACGAGTCCGCCAAGCTCGTGGGCCGACGGGAGGGGGAGGATGTCTACCGGGTCACGTTCCTGGTGCGACTCAACCTCTACTCGGCCGGCGACGTGGCCTTGGAGACCGATCGCGACGCCGTGGTCCAGGTGGTGCAGGTGGCGCGTGGCCAGGCGGCCTGCGTGGACCTGACCTCCTATCGTCGCCTGAAGATCCCGGAGAAGCGTCTGCGACGCCTGGGCGGCGACGAGCTGTTCCAGGAGGCGGTGGTCGTCTCCCGTGAACCCGGCTCGATGCAGCTCTTGGACCCCGTGAGCCTGCGCGCCGTCGACGTCCCGACCCCGCCTGACGGGGCTCCGGAAGGGGACGTTGCACCGGTGCTGCGCCACGAGGAGCGCCTTTATCTGCCCGCCCTGTTGCCAGCAGCTGCGGCAGCAGACCCTTCGCGACCCAACAAGGCTTAAATAGGCCGAGGTTCAGAAGAAGAGTCCGCGCGGGGCAGGAGAGCATGACGGTAGCCGATACACGAATTTTGACGCTGGAAGATCTGTCGATGGCCATCAGCAACCGCATCGGCATCGATGAAGAGGATGCCCAGCGGGATGCCAATTTCGTGATGGACATCTTCGGTTTCGATGACCGGGTCATCGATAACGTCCTCGAACCCGAGGACCGCCAGCTGTTCTACATTCTCGAAGAAGAAGGCATGCTCACCACGGAGCGTGAAGAGACAACCCTCTACGACGGCCGCGAATGGCGCACCCATTACTGGCTGTTCAAGCGGACCCAGGTGTTCCACATGAGCGCCGAAGAACGCGAGATCCGCCGCCGCCGCAAGGCGCGCACCACCGAGAGCGACGTGTACCACCAGCTCTCGGACGACATGTGGGCCTCCCGCGCCGTCTGATCCAGCCCAACCTCAGGATCCGGGTCGTTTCACCCACCTCTTCCACCCTTCCTTTCCTTCACACACGGTTGAGGCGCCGTGGCGCGCCTCCCGTACCGACCTCGACCTGGGCAGCAGGAGCTGTCCGATGCGGTCGCCCGACACCAAAGGGAAGGCCGTCATCTGGTCGCCGAGGCCGCCACCGGGACCGGCAAGACCATCGCCGTGCTGGCGGCAAGCCTTGAGAACGCCAAGAAGGACCGCTGCAAGGTCCTCTGGGCGACTCGGACCAACAGCCAACAGGTCCAGGTCCAACGCGAACACAAGGCCCTCGTCGATCACGGCGCCGAAGCCCTGCTCGTGCCCCTGACCGGACGTGGCCACGCCTGCCCCCTGCTCAGAGACGATCCCGACCTCGCCGGTGCCACCGGTCAGGAGCTCTCCCGGCTGTGCCGTCGCGCCAAGGCCGCTGCCCAGGTGCAACACCATACCGGCAAGGAACGACCCGGTGCCTGCCCGTACTACCTCAAGCTCCTGGAAGATGGCACGGAGCCGGCCAAGACCCTCCTTGCGGCCGGTTGCGGCGAGCAGGCAGCCCAACGCATCGCCGAAGCCGGCAGCTGCCCCTATGAGACGTTCAAGCGGCTCCTCCCGGAAGCCGACATCATCACCCTCCCCTACACGTTCCTCCTGGACGATGGGCTCCGCCAGGCCCTTGCCTCCTGGATCGGAACCGGTCTCGACGGCTGCCACATCGTCATCGACGAGGCCCACAACCTCCCCGAAGCAGCGCGCAGTCACCACTCTCCGCGCCTCAGCCTGACCACGTTGCAGCGGGCCCTCCGCGAAGCGCAACGTCTCGGCGACCCGGCCCTCTTGGAAGGCATCCATACACAGGCGTTCCTCCATGCCCTGATCCGCGTCCTGCTGCGCCTGGTGGACGAGTACGTCCAGGACCGGGACGACGCCCTGTTGCCCCCGGATGCCCTCCAGAGCGCCCTGCTCCACGAACTACGGCTCCCCAGCCCCGCCCTCCAGCGCCTGGCCCAGGAGGCCGAACGATGGGGCGACATCCACCGCGAGGAACTGGCCGCCAAGGGCAAACTCCCCCGAAGTTACCTGGGCTCCGCCGCATCCTTCCTTTCCTTCTGGCTCAGGGACCTGGAGACGTTCCACGCGCCGATCGCCACGGGCGGCAAGAACCCCGACCTGGAGGCATGCCTCCTGGACCCGTCGGCGGTCCTGCACTGGCTCCAGGAGGCGGCGAGCACCACCCACATCAGCGGCACCCTGGCACCCCTGAAGGACCACGCCCGCGTCCTCGGCCTCGGCGACAACACAGGCCACCTCTGCCTGACGTCCCCCTTCGACCCGGACCATCTTCGACTGTACGGCGTCGATGGCGTCCACCGCCGCTGGCAGCTCCATCAAGAAGACCCGAGCCATGCCCTCCACCTCCAAGAGGCGGCGCGGGCCGCGTTACGGCAGCTCCCTGGCAGGACCGCCCTGTTCTTTCCCTCCCACCAGATGCTGTCCGATTACCTGGAAGAAGGGTTCTTGCACGGCATCGACCGACCCCTCCACCAGGAGACCCCCGACATGGACCAGCGAGCCGCCATGGCGTTGGTGGACCGCTTCCGCTCAGATGCCAACGGCGATGCCTTGCTCTTGGCGGTGCTTGGCGGTCGACTGACGGAAGGCATCGACTACCCTGGCGACACGTTGCAGAACCTGCTCATCCTGGGCATCCCGTACCCCCGCCCCACCGCCCGTTCCCAGGCCTTGATCCACGTCGAGGACGCGCGGGACGGTCGCGGGTGGCAGCGCGTGGTGCACAACCCGGTGGCACGGGTGCTGCGTCAGGCCATCGGGCGACTCATCCGTGGACCGGACGAGACCGGCGTGGCGGTGGTCTTGGACGAACGGATCGTCCGCTTCCGGGATCATCTTCCGTTGCTCACCATGGTGGGGTCAGGAGGGCAGGTCCAGGGTCTTGCAACACCGTTGGCGCCTCAGGATGGGGCCTTCGAGAACGCCTTGCAGGTCGCCCAAGGCCCCACCGAAGAGAGGTGAAGCACAAGGTAGTTATATGCACCAGAAGTGAAGCTATTTTGCGGACGATCGAGGGCTGGAGTTCTTGAGTGCATCCCATCCCCTCCTTGTGAGGCCAGTTCTCGTCCCGCGCCCCCTCGGCGTCTCGCCGTGGGGGCTCCTTTTCACCAAGACCTACCAGGTGACCTTGTCCGCGACCTCGTAGTTGCGAATCAGATTGATGGTCCCGGTCTTGCTGAGCGCTTGCACCTGCTCGATCTCGCTCGCCGACAACTCGAGGTCTTCGAGCTTCAGCACGTCCTTGTGACCCCCCCGTGTGCTGGGCAGGTTCAACGAGACGGAGATGACCTTTCGGCCCCCTTCCACGGGGTGCCCGAGGGCTGCCAGGATCTTGAGTGCCTGGCCGGCCTGGATGTGGTCCATGACGGTGCCGTTGCGGATCGGGACGATCTTGAATTCCTTCATGCGGAGCCTCGTGGTGGTTCTTTGTCCAAAAGGGCAGCCAGGACCGCCATACGGACAGCCACGCCACCTTGGGCCTGGTCAAAATACTTGGCCGCAGCAAGACCGTCCACGTCGGTCGCCAGCTCGTCCACGCGGGGCAACGGGTGCAGGACGATCGCCTTGCTCTGCGTCGATTCCAGCAGGGCACGGTCCACCTTGGGCGCCGCGGCGGCCATGCCGGACGGCAGGCGTTCCTTCTGGACCCGGGTCACGTAGAGCACGTCGCAGTCGGCGGCAGCCTCTTCGATCTCCAGGTGCGGCACCGGGCCCAGTTCGTCCGGCAACTCAAGGCCAGGCGCCGGCACGGCGTACGGTCTTGCACCGAGCCGTTGCAGGAGGGGCAGGAGGCTGTGGACTGTGCGCCCGTAGCGCAGGTCGCCCACGAACGCCACCTTGAGGCCTGAAAGGTCATCGAAGTTGCGCCGGAGGGTGAACAGGTCCACGAGGGTCTGCGTCGGGTGCTCGCCGTGGCCGTCGCCGGCGTTGACCACCGGCACTCCCGCCACGGCCCCCGCGTGGGCGGCCGCACCTGCCTCGGGATGACGAAGCACCAACAGGTCGGCGTAGCCGCCGAGCACGCGGGCCGTGTCCTCGAGGCTTTCCCCCTTGGCACTGCTGGTCGCCTGGGCGTCACTGAAGCCGATCACGCGGGCCCCCAGGCGGTGCGCGGCCGCCTCGAAGCTGAGTCGGGTGCGGGTGCTGGGCTCGAAGAACGCCATGCAGACGACCGCGTCCTTGCACCGGTCGCGGACCGACCGTCCTTCCTCAAGCCCCAAAGCAAAGTCGTCGGCCGCCGCCAGCAGAGCGTCGAGCCGTTGCGGCTCCAGGTCCCGCCAGGAGAGCAGGTGCTGCATCGCCGTCACGCGTCCAGGATCTTGGACATCCCCTCGCGCTTCTTCTGGCCGCCGTCACCGCCTTCGTCGTCCACGAACGCGCCTTCCAGCTTCTTGAGCCAGATGGGCGTGATGAAGGTCGTGAGCATCACGACGAAGATGATGGCCGTGTACTGCCAGTTGAGGATCAAGCCCAGGTTCAGGCCGAGCACCGCGAAGATGAGGCCGACTTCGCCACGGGGCGACATGCCCACACCGACCACCAGCTTGCTGGCGCCGGCGTTCTTGAGCACACCCCAGCCGCAGGCGAGCTTGGCCGCCATGGCGATGAGGGTCAGCACGACGCCGATGAGGATCACAGGGACGACGACACTGGTGCCGTCGGCGGCGGTCATCTGCGTCAGGTCCACCTTCATGCCCAAGGTCACGAAGAAGAACGAGATGAAGATCGCCCCGATGGGTCGCAGGTCTTCGAAGATGCGGTGGGCCGCCTTGGTCTGCGCGAGGATGAGGCCGCCGGCGAAGGCGCCCACGATGTCGGCCAGGCCGAAGACCGTGGCCAGGTAGGCCATCAGAAGCGCGAAGGCGATGGCAAGCGCAACGGGGAAGCCCTTCACGCGGAACGTCTCCACCATGCCGTCGTACGCCTTGGGCACGAACTTGAGGCCAAGGGCCAGTGCGACGACCAGGAAGCCGATCGCCTTGCCCGCGATCAGCAGCAAAGCCATGGTGTCCACGGACTCGCCAGCCAGGGTCGCCGAGATGAGCGCGGCCATGATGGCCAGGATGATCAGGCCGCCGATGTCATCGAGCACGGCAGCGCCGAGGATGATCTTGGTCTCGTTGGTGTTGAGCTTGCCCATGTCACCCAGCACGCGGGCCGTGATGCCGACACTGGTCGCTGTGAGGGTGGCGCCGACGAAGATGTGCAGGAGGTTGTTGGGTAGCACGTCGCCTGCTGCTGCCCATGTATCCCAGAAGCTTGTGAGGAAGTAGCTGAAGCCGTAGCCCATGGCGAAGCTGGCCGCGATGCCGATGAACGCCACCAGGAGGCTGCTGGCGCCCACCTTGGTGAGCTCCTTGACGTCGGATTCGAGACCGACCTCGAAGAGCAGCAGGATGACGCCGATGGTCGCCAGGGCGCCGATGATCTCGAGCGCCGCGATCTCCGGGCCGTGTTTGGACATGTAAGCGCCGAACTTCTTCTCCGCTTCATGGACCTCGGCCTCGGCGGCCATGGTCTCGTTGTGCGCGGCGTCCAGTTCGGCCTGGGAAGCGCCTTCTTCGTTGAGCGCCGCCTCTTGGGCCTCCACTTCATGCAGATGGTGCTCTGCGTCGTGGATGAGCTCCTCTTCATGATGGAACTCCTGCTCCCGCGCGAAGTCCGGTAGCCCGACGTAGCCGCCCAGGAGCGATGCACCGAGCAGGATGCCCATCAGGAGTTCGCCCAGCACCGCCGGCTGCTTGATGCGTTCCGCCACTTCGCCGCCCAGCTTGGCGCCGATGATGATGATCAGGATGCTCAGAAGGATCGGCTCCGGTCCGCCTGCCATGGTTCCGCGCGAGGCTGGGCCCCTTGATAAGCGGCCAGTTGCTGGTCCATCGAAGCGGTTAAAATCGGCACCCGAGTCGGCCGCCTCGCCCCGACCCCCGGGCTGGTGGTCTAGGGGTTATGACAACGCCCTTACAAGGCGTGGATCGCCGGTTCGATTCCGGCCCAGCCCACTCTTTCCCCCATCCGCACCCACTAGCCCCATAGTGTAGTGGTCAATCATACGGGATTCTGGTTCCTGTGACCGCGGTTCGAATCCGCGTGGGGCTACTCCTCTTCCCTTCCTTTTCACAGTCCAAGTTCGCGCAGCCGAGAGGCTGCGGCCA
>JBMYRW010000042.1:0-22272 GCA_049602735.1 Thermoplasmatota archaeon | reverse complement strand
GGCCGATGCACGGCGAACCCGAGCCTGCGAGGGTTCGCCGCTGCCGAAGCCGGGGGCGCTTGCGGCCCCGGCTAGTGCAGTGGCATCCCCGCTTCGTGAGGCGACAGAGGACCAGGATCAACTCTGCTGACACCGGGCAATGGCGACGCGGATGATGCGCATCAGCTCCTTGCCCTCGTAGGTGCCCTTGACCAGGTAGTCCTGGGCGCCGTCGCGGACCGCCTGCAGGGCGGCCTCCTCGTCCGTGTCACCGGAGAGCACCACGATCGGCGTGTCCGTGTCGAACAGGTGGACGGTGCTGACGCTGTCCTTCTTGTCGCTGTCCGGGAGGCCCAGGTCCAGGAGCACCACATCGTAGTCGCCCTTGAGCATCTTCTGGACGCCGTCGTCCAAGGAGTCGACCCAGTCGACGGAGATCGCTTCCCCAGTCTCCTTGAGCAGCTCTTCGACCAGGCGGGCATCGCCTGGATTGTCCTCGATGAGAAGGGCCTGCAATCCGTCCGCCATGGGGGTCCCCGGAGGGCCTCGGACGCCCCTTCGGCTATTAACTTCGTGGCGGCGACGGGGGCGCCGCGCAGCCAGATGACTGCGTAGCGCGGCGGCCTTTCCCGTCCCCGCTGGCGCGAGCGGTTCAGGCGGGGAGGGTGAAGTGGAACGTGGAGCCGTGGCCGGGCTTCGAGGTGACACCGATGGTGCCGCCGTGCTGCTCCACGATCTTGCGGCACAGGGCGAGTCCGATGCCGGTGCCTTCGAAGTCGCTGCGGCCGTGCAGGCGCTGGAAGATCTGGAAGATGCGTTCCTGGTGCTGGGGCTCGATGCCGATGCCGTTGTCCTGGACCTCGATGCGCCAGCGGCGGCCGTCCGCCTTGGCGCTCACGCGCACCTGGGGCTTGGCGTCGCCGCTGAACTTGATCGCGTTCCCGATCAGGTTCTGGAACAGTTGCGCGAGCAGGCGGCCATCGCCGCGGACCGTGGGCATCTCACCGACCTGGACGACGGCGCCAGTCTGTTCTAGGGCGCCGCGGAGGCTCGCCATGGCGGTCTGCACGGATCGGCCCAGGGGCACCTCGTCGATCTGGAGGCCCTGTGACCCGACGCGGCTGTAGGCGAGCAGGGCGTTGATGAGCGCCTGCATGCGGCCGGCGCCTTCGACGGCGTACCCGATGAACTCGTCCGCGTCGTCGTCGAGCTTCCCTTTGTACCGCCGTTCCAGCATCCGCGTGTAGCTGGCCACCATGCGCAGGGGCTCCTGGAGGTCATGGCTGGCCACGTAGGCGAACTGCTCCAGTTCCTTGTTGGAGCGCTCCAGTTCCGCCAGCATCTGCTGCCGTTCATCCGCCTCTTCCTCCATGGCGACCACGAGCTGCCGCTTGGCGATGACGCTGAGCGCCAGGAAGCCACCCATCATCGCCATGAGCAGCAGGTACGCCATGGACTGCTCGGGTTCCATGGGCCACGCCGCCATGAGCCGCGCGAAACCCGAGACGAACACGACGCCCAGGAGGCCCGCGTAGGCCAGCCACACAAGGAACGTGGCCGTGCGGATGCGGTACGCGGTCTGTTTGACGAGCCCGGTCGCCTTGCGGTCCAGTTGCACCACGTTCTTCTGGGCCATCCAACCGGTTGCGGCGGGGGCGGCCACGGCCGCGATGAGGAGCGGCAGCATCACCGGCGTCGACTCCAGGGGCTGGGCGGAACGGAAGGAGACCGTGTAGGGGCCGGCGCCGTGTTGATCGGTCACCTGCGGGGACAGCCGAAGCCGCAGCACGCCGTCCTCTTCACTGGCCAACAGGAGGTCGTCCTTGACGCGGGCCTCGTCGCCCACCATGGCCCGACCGATGGAGAACGTGTTGCTGATGGCGATGTCGAGCCACGCGGCCAGGCCCTTGTCGCGGTGGTCAGGGAAGTCCACGAGCACCTCGACGCTGCGCACCACGGACTGCCCCTCGATGCCGTCACGGTGCTCGGAGACCTCGAAGCGGTCCAACGGGACGCCCGAGAAGGTCCAGCGAGGCTCCACCACGGTGGCCGAGACGTGGTGCCCCACGAGGACGTTGAAGGCGTTGGAGGCCAGCGAGGCCCCCGTGTCCTGGAAGAACCACGCGAGGCCCAGGTCGGTGGCGTTGGGCGGGATCGCCATGAGGTACTCGAAGCGCTGCAGCCCCGACGGCGGCCCGTCCGGCTCATAGTAAGGGAAACGGTAGATCGCCTCCAGCCCCTCGCCCATGTCACCGTAGAGCACCAATTCCTGGTCGACGACGTGGTCGACGCGGCCGATCACGTCCTGCGTCTGCTCCACCACCCGGTCCGCGTGGAACTGGACCTTCAGCAGCGTCGCCCTTTCCGGCACGTCCAGTTCGAAGCGCGCCTCGCCGCAGCCGTTCTGGCGGTCCGTCTCCCTGAACCGGAACCACTGACCTGCCGGGTCCTTGGAGAAACGCCCCTCGTGTTCGCCGCCCGGCTCGCTCTGGCAGTCCCCCAAGGGGTCGGCCGCGCCGCCAGACGTGAACACCTCCTCCATCGCCTCCAGGTCGGCGGAGCGTTCGTAGCTCACCACCGCCTCCACGAACACAGGGCTCGTGGCGGTCTCGGCGCCCCCCGACGGCAACAACAGGACGGACACCAAGAGTGCCGCCAGGAGGATGCCGGCGCGCGTCATCGGCTGCGGCCTCCCAGGAAGCGGCCCTGCCCTTCCAGATCATGGGGCGGGAAATGGAGCACGAAACTGTCCAGGTAGTTGCACGTGTCACCGGTGCGGCCCGTCATGTCCGCCAGGAGCGTGCCCGGCGTGATGGCGCAGTCGACGGGGCCGGCCGCGATCGTGCGGAACGGCACCTTGTACTCCAGGTAGGCCAGGCCGCCCGGCGTATCGTGCCAGAAGCGAAGGAGGGCGCCGGCGGCGAAATCCTGAGGGTAGACCGCCTGGCCGCTGTGCAGGAACCAGTCGCCGTCATGAGCGGCCGCCTCGACGCTCCCTTCGGAAGCATACCACGTGCCGCGGCCCGCGCCCGGAGGTGCCGGCAGCTCCGGGCTCAGCTTGAGGTCCATGCGGTGCGCCAACTCCTCTACGCGCCAGCCCCACCCCTCCAGGACGCCCCGCAGGGCCTCATCCTGGGTCAAGTGGGCGACGGTGTAGAAGTTGTACGTCGCCTGGCCGTTGTTGCCAGGCGCTTCCGGGGGCTCCACGAAGAAACCGATGAAACTGGTGGCCAGGGGCCCGCCGTCCAGGCGGCTCGTCTCGCACTCCAGGGTCGCCACGAAGGCACCGGTCTGCCCGGAGAGCACCACCGTGTATGGCGTGAACTCGCTCAGGTCGGCCGGGTAGAAGCCGGCGGGGAGCCATGGGTCACTGGTGGCGTACGGCACCAGCAGGAACAACGCTTGGGTGCGGCAACCCGACCCGCCCAGGTCCACCACGTCGACCGGCGCTTGCGCCACCGGCATCGCCTCCAGGGCCTCTTGGGGCGCCAGGCAGCCCGCCGTTACCAACAACAGGCCGACGGTGGCCCAAGTGACAGGTGGAGCGCGCGGGCCCTGGCCCATGCGCGGCGAGCCCGGCGGCTTCAGGTAAGCTTTGGCGTGGCAGGCCCGTGGCACCGCTTTTGAACAGCGCCGGACTCGCGGCGCCCGTGAAGATCTGGGTCGTCGACAACGGCGGGCAATGGACCCACCGGGAGTGGCGGGTGCTGCGGTACCTGAAGCAGGACACCCAGATCATCGACAACAAGACCCCGGTCGAGGAGCTGGCGGCTGCCGACCTCGATGGCCTCATCCTGTCCGGCGGCGCCCCGCGCGTCGGCGTCGACGGACAACTCGGCGCCTGCGGTGACTACCTCGACCAGCTGGACATCCCCATGCTGGGCATCTGCGCCGGCCTGCAGTACATGGCGCGCCACTTCGGCGGCGAGGCGGCCCCTGGCGACCCTCCCGAGTTCGGTGCCGTCGAGATGGTGGTGACGGACCCCGGCGACATCCTGCGGGACGTGCCGGAGCGCTCCACGGTCTGGGCGAGCCACCATGACGAGGTCTCGAAGGTGCCCGAGGGCTTCCGGGTGTTGGCGCACTCGGAGACCTGCCCCGTGCAGGTGATGCGTCACGACGAGCGCCCTCTCTTCGGCATGCAGTTCCATCCGGAAGTGGAGCACACCCAGGCGGGTGCGACGATGTTCCAGAACTTCGTCCGGATCTGCGAGGAACGCCGGAAGGCGTGACAAGCAGTCCGGACGAGCGAGCATCGCGAGCGGACCCAACGGGTCGCTAGCGGCCCGTCGGGGCGTCCGGATCTGCGAAGAGCAGGCCTCCAAGCGCCACGCCGACGCCTAGACCTGGTCGCCGCCGGCGCGGGCCACAGCCGTCGCCACATCAGGAGGCAGCGGCGCCGCCGTGGGGTCGAAACCGGGGCAGCGCCCCCAGTCAGCCTGGTACGGGCAGGCATGGCAACGTCTGCGAATCTGGAGCAGACGGACCACCTGGAGCAGCACGAAGGCCGCAAGCAAGGCCACGACGCCCGCCACGCGCCACGCCAAGGGAACCGGCAAGGCCAGGCCACCCACAAGGAAACCGGCCAACCCGGCGCCGCCGACCCCTTTGGCCGCCCGCCGCGCCGCAACACCCATGCGCACCAGATAGGAGAGCCCGTGGCCGGCGCCCAGGAGCAGACCAACGGCGAAGAGCCACGTGGCCGGCGCCCCGGCACGCAAGGCCCAGGCGGCCACAGGGACCGTGAGGAAGAACGCGGGCCACGTGAAGGCACAGCCGGAGCAGACCGGGACCCGCCGCAGCACGTCATGGGGGAACGCGCCGCACAAGGGGTGATGGGCGAGGGCGAGGCGGACGCCCCACCAGATGCCGGTCCGGACCGCCGTCGCCATCGGGCGACCGCGACTAGGTGCTACCGGGCCACGGCGCCCAGCGCAGCATCAAGGGCTGGCCCGCCCAGGCCCAAGCGTCCTCGCCGCGCCCGGCAACGGGCGCCAAGGTGTCCCGGGCGACCGCCGGTTGGTCCTGACAGGCCTCGTCCTCGGGGTTCTCTTCGCAGAAGTCGTCGATGAACCCTTGCAGGCCACCGCCAACGAAGAACGTGAAGATCCAGATGATACCGAACAGGGTACCGATGGCGCCCAGCACGATGCCGGCGATCGCCATCGCCTTGCTGCCCTCCGAGAAGCCGCCCGCCTGGACCTCCTTGTTGGCCAGGATGCCCAGGATGAGCGCCGGGACGCCGGTGAGCGGCCCGAGGGCGCAGCAGGCCAGGATGCCCAGCACGAGCGCCGCGATCGCCTTGCCGTTGGTGGGGGCGTTGGCGGCCGGCGGGGCCCATTCGGGCGTCGTCGGCGTGTCCCCGCCGCTGGGGGCGTCACCCATGGGTTGACCCCATGCGTCCTGCGCGGGCGGCTGCTGCGGGGACGGGGCCCGGTTCCAGGTCTTCTCTGGCGGAGGCAACGGGGCCGGCTCGGTGGGCACGACCGGTCACGGTCGCGCTGGCTTTTAGTCGGCACGGCGATGGCGGTGCATGGGTGACGACGGCCGCACCGTGCGGCTCCAACTGCCGAAGCAGAGCCAACTGTTCTTCTTCGGTCTCCTGGCGGTGATGTTCTTCCTCACCTGGACGATCTTCCGGCCGTTCGTGATCTACATGATCGTCGGCGTCTTCGTGGCGGTCCTCGCCCTGCCCGTGGACCGGTTCTGGGAGCGCATCGTTCCCAATCGGGTGGCGGCGTTCTTCACCATGTTCACGATCGCCATCATCATCGCAGCACCGTTCGTCGCCATGGGCTTCGCGTTGTTCGATGACGCCCAGACGTTGACGGAGGAGATCACCAGTGGCCGCGTGGAGGACGACCTCAACGACCTCTTGGACGTGGTGTACCCTGACCAGACGCCGGACGAACGCAACGAGACCGTCGACCAGTTGTGGGGGCAATTGGAGCCCCGCGTCACCGGCTTCCTGCAGGACCTGGCGGGGCGGCTGGTGGGCTTCGTGGGCGACTTCCTTCTGGCGTTCACCGTCATCCTGTTCGTCGTCTACTACGTGCTAACCGACGGGCACCTCCTCGTGGACTTCCTGAAACGCACGGCGCCGCTGCCGCGCCAACAGATGGGCTTCCTGCTCGCGGAGGCCCACAACGGTCTGCGGGCGGTCTTCGTCGGCCAGATCCTCACGAGCCTCATCCAGGGCGGCCTGGGTGGCATCGGCTTCCTGATCGCCGGCGTCCCTGGCGCCATCCTCTGGGCCGGTGTCATGGCGATCTTGAGCCTGTTACCAGTCGTGGGCGCCTTCATCGTCTGGGTGCCCGCGGCGGCGGTCCTGTTCATCCAGGGACAGATGTGGCAGGCGATCTTCCTGACCGCCTGGGGTGTCGTGGTGGTGAGCCAGGTGGACAACCTGATCCGACCACGGCTCATCGGTGACCGGGCGCACATCCATCCCCTGTTCGTCCTCCTGGGCGTGCTGGGCGGTGTGGCCGCCTTCGGCTTCATCGGATTGTTCCTCGGGCCCTTGCTCGTGGGCGTCACCCTCAGCGTCCTGAAGGTCTGGGAGAGCGACTACCTGGACCCCGTCGTGGGCCGCGACGATGACACGGAGGACACGCTCCCCGTGATCAGGTCCCGCACAGGGAAGGCCAGCAAGGGCGACGGGGACAGCGGTTGAAGGCGGAGCAGGCGCTTCCCCTCGTCGGCGCCACTATCGTCGTCGGCCTCACCGCCCAGTGGCTGGTTCTGCTGGCCTTCGACCCGGCCGCCGCGCGGGGCATCGCCGCCGGCGTGACCGCAGAGGTCCTGACCGGCCGGGAAGGCGGCATCCCGGTGGGGCTCCAAGCGGGCGCGCCGCCGTTGCTCATGTTCGAGTTCAGCGTCGGCCAGGACCTGGTGGGCGTCTGCTTCGGCTACCCGCTCTTCCTGTACGCCCTGCACCGCTACCATGACAGGGACAACTTCGCCATGCGCCGGGTGCGCGCCATCGAGGCCGCCGCCGAGCGGCGCCGCCACTTCGTCGACCGTTGGGGGCCCCTCGGCCTCTTCGCGTTCATGCTCGTGCCGTTCCTGGTCAACGGCCCCCTGGTCGGCGCCGTCCTGGGCCGCCTCACCGGCATCCCGACCAAGCACCTCATCCTGCCCATCATCGCGGCCACCACCGTCGCCGCAGCTGCGTGGACGTTCGCCCTCGACCGCACGTTCCGCCTCACCAACGCCGTCGACCCCCGCATCGGGTACGTCATCGCCGGCGGCGTCGTGGCGGTGATCGCCATCGGCAGCCTCGTCGCATGGCTAAGGGAGCGTCGCCTCGCGGCCGTGGAAGCACCGACTCAGGACGACTGATCGGGCACCGTCGCGCGGGCATCCAGCACCGCCGCCGCCCCGCCGTCCGCATCACCGTACTGCACCGTCGAGGCCGGCTCGATGAGCAACAACCGCACCGGCTCCTCACAGTGGGGTCGATGGGGCACGCCCCGGGGCACCACGATGAACTGCCCCGGGCCCACCACCTGCGTGCCGTCGTCGAGGTCCATGGACAGCCGGCCCTCCAACACGAGGAAACACTCGTCCTCGGCGTCGTGCTGATGCCGGGCGAACGCGCCCTGCAACTGCACCACCTTGAGCGCTGTGTCGTTGACGCGGCCCACCTCCTTGGGGCTCCAGAACTCGGTCAAGGTGTCCAGTTCGGCAGCAAGGTCCACGACGCGGGCCATGGCGAGGCCACCCGCGCCACCGGCAAGAGCCTGACGGCGCCGTCGCTGGCCACAAGAACATCAACAGAAGGGGAGAAGAAAGGAAGAGGGGAGCGAGGAAGTCAGCCGATGGCTCGGGCTTGGTTCCTTGCTTAACCGAAGAGAGCGCCGAGACCGGCAGCAGCCTCTTCCTCAGAGACGCCGTCGTCCTCTTCCTCTTCCTCAGCGGGGGCCTCGGCGGCAGCCTCGGCACCGCCAGCGGCGGGGGCAGCGGCCACAGCGGCCACGGGGGCAGCGGTGGCGTTCTCGATGGCGGCCTCGAGGTCAGCGCCCTCAAGGGCGGCGACGAGCGCCTTGACACGGCCAGCATCGGCGTCGATGCCAGCAGCGCCCAGGATGGCGGCCACGTTCTCTTCGTTGATCTCCTTACCGGCGCTGTGCAGGAGCAGCGCGCTGTACACGTATTCCATTTGTTTCAACTCCTATTATCCGAACAGCGCGCCAAGGCCGGCGGCTGCTTCCTCTTCGCTCACTTCTTCCTCCTCGTCTTCCTCTTCCGCAGCCGGAGCCGCGTCGGAGGCCGCAGGGGCGGCCGCGACGGCCGCGCCACTGAAGGCGCCGAGGTGGTTGGACAGTCGTTCTTTCAGCTCGTGGCTGAGGTCGCTCTCGGTCTTGCCCGTGGAGGCCAGGACGTTGGCGTAGGCCGCAGCAGCAGCGTCCTGGGCGTCGCCCAGGTCGAAGCCGCTCTCCAAGGCCGCCGCGACGGCGATCTTGTAGCCCTTGCCGATCAGTTCCTCCGCGGTCTCCTTGGTGACCCAGGAGACATCCAGCGCCAGGTTCTTGCTGGCGCGGAAGGCACGGCCGATGAGCGCGTCGATGGTCTGCTTGGTAGCCCAGGCGGCCTCCAGCGCGACCTCGTGACCCGTGCGTGCGGCGAGCATGAACTCGCCCAGGATCTGGTCCTCGTCGATGTCCAGGACATCAGGCGTGAACAGGGTGTCCTGCTCGAAGGCCGCCTTGAGGGCGATCTTGAGCTGCACGGGCTTGATCTCGAGCTTGGCGAGCATCAGCGCCAGTTCGGCGCCGACCACTTCGCCTTCCTTGGCGGGGGTGACGGTCTTCGTGATGACGACCTTACCACCCTCGATCTTGGCGGGGATGCCGACCTTCTGGAACTCACCCACGATGGGGCCAGGACCGAAGGCCGTGGGGCCCTTCTCGACGGTGATGTCGTTGGGGGCCGGTTGCCCGCCCTTGACCGGCGCCATGGTGGCGCCCGCTTCGAGCTTCTTGTAGAGCTTGAACGGGTTCATGCTGGTGGCGATGACGGCCATCTGGCCGTCGATCTTGCCTTCCAGCTGCTCCAGTCCAGGCTTGGATTTGGCCGCTTCAGCGATCGCGAGCTTCAGCAGGCGGTTCTTGGTACCGACCAACTGCACCTCGTCACGCAGGCTGGCGCGCATCTCGGCCATCTGAGGGGCCGGGATGCCGCCGATCTCAGCGACGCCCACGATGTCGTTCTCGGTCAGAAGGCTGGTCAGCTTGGCGACCTCTTCCTTCTTCCAAGGGGCAACGTGGGCCACTTAGATCACCGCCTGCACGCTGGGCCCCATCGTCGTCTTGACGTAGAGGCTCGCGATGTTCATGCGGCCATGTTCGAGCTTGGGTTCAATGCGGCGCAGGATCGTTTCGATGTTCTCCGCGATGTCCTCAGCTCCCATGTCCTCGCTCCCGACCACGGTGTGGAAGGAGAGCTTGTCCTTGCTGCGCACACGCACGGTGCTGCGCAGGTTGGCGATCATGGGGGCCGGGTCAGCTCCAGGCGGCATGGGTTTGGGCATCTTGCCCCGGGGACCCAGTACGATACCTAGGCTGCGGCCGATCTGCGCCATCAGCGGGGCCTCAGCGAGGAAGTAGTGCATGGAGTTCGCCTTCTTCTTGAAGTCGCGCTTGTCCTTGACCAGGTCTTCGAACTCTTCAGGTTGGATGACCAGGTCGGCACTCTGCTTCGCCAAGGACGCCGCCTCGCCGCCTGCGAATACCCCTACCTTCGCTTCCTTGCCCCTGCCCTTCGGAAGGATGATCTCCTCATCGATCCGGTTCTTGGGCAGGTTCATGTCCACGTTCTGTAGGAGAATCGCCAGGTCGACGGACTGGTTGAAGTTGCGTTCCAGTTCCTTCCCCTTGTCGAGGGCTTCCTGGACCGCTTTCACGATGTTTTCGTCCGCGATGGCATTCACCTCCGTAGTATGGCGACCTCTGGCCGAAGCCTTGGGTCTCCTACGGCGAGTTGGCGCCGACTAAGGACTGCTATATGAGCGTTTTTCCAGTCGAAACAGGGGGCCTGGGCCCTGTGGTCAGACTTCCCAGAGGGTGGGCCGTTGGCGGCCCGAACCTGCGGAGCGCCCCGCTGCTGGCGCCGGGGGGCCGGGATCGGCCCGGTCGAGCAGAGAGTCGATGGTGGAGCTGCTGCCGGCGTCGTCATCCTTCTGCTCGGCTGCCGCCGGGGCGTGGTCCTCGTGGTGGACGAGCGCGTGCTCGTACGTGGCCTCGAACTGGACGGGCTCCTTAGCGAGGCGGGTGAGCAGCACTTCGCATTGGCCGACAAGCGTCTGGATGGCGGAGCGGCGTTGGGCTTCCGGGGCGTCGGAGGGGAAGCCGGCCAGGTAGGACGTGAGGAACGCCTTGCGGAGGCGGCGGACCACGATGAGCGTCGCCGTGAGGCGTCCGAGGCCGGCGCGGCCGCGGTGGTGGAAGACGTAGCCGGTCTCGCCGCCGTCCTGCACCTCCCAGCCGTCGAGGCCGAGCTCCTTGGCCTGCAAGGGGCCCCAGAGCACGGCGCGCAGTCCCTTGGGCACGGCCGCTTCGTGGCGTGTCACGTACACGCCGGCGTCGTAGACATCCATGGCATCCCATGGGGGCATGCGGGGGCGCCTTGACAGGCCTTTCGAAGAGGGCGCCGAAACCTCCCCGGCCTCCTGGCGGCACCTTCTTGGCAGCGCCCAGGGTGGCCGGTGCGTGGTCTTGGCACAGAAGATCGGCAAGGAGCGCCCGTTCGGCATCGTGTTGCTCCTGTTCGTCGTCACGTTCGGCATCTACGGCATCTACTGGCACTACAAGGCCCACAACGAGGTGTACCGCCAGTTCGAACTGGGCAGCGAGGGCAAGGACGAGGGCATCGTCTGGCTCATCCTGGGCTACGTGCTGTTCCAGCCGCTCCTGTGGGTGTTCCAGTGGACTTTCGTCTCCAACGTCCGCACCGTCCGTGAGCGCCTGGGCTTCAAGCAGAACCTGAGCCCCGGCAATTTCCTCGCCTTGGTGATCATCCCGGCGGTGCTGGCGTTCCTGGCCGCCATCGCGTTCTACATCCCGCTCATCATCGCAGGGGTCGCCGAGGCCTCCGATGGCAACGAGCCCACGGACGAGGAGGTCGCCAGCGCTCTCCTGTTGGGCGCCGCCATCGCCGCGCCGCTGGCCATCGCCGCCATGGTGATGCTGATCATCGCCTACGCCAAGCTCCAGGGTCAGCTCAACGAACTCTGGCGCGCTTACGACTCCCGCATGGCCCACATCAGTGGGGGGCGGCCCGCGCAAGCACCCGGTTGGTCCACCGCTCCATCACCGCCCTCTGGCGGCCAGGCCCCGCAAGCACCACGGCAGTGGTGACGAAGGTCGCCGCGACCAGCATGGCGTGGACGCTCAGGTTGAACGCCGTTCCGTAGCGGTCCACGAAGTTGAGCGGCAGCGAGACGACGGCGTAGCTGTTGTTCAGGTAGTGGATGAACACGGCCCAGACGGGTGACCAGAACCGCACGCGGACCTCCGGCACCCGTTCCAGGACGTGGAAGAGGGCCATGCTGAGGCCGGTGGCGCCGCCGTGGAACAGGATGCGGCCCACGAACATCGCCGTGTCCTCGGCGCTGTAGGTGACGTAATGCTCGAGGACACCGAAGGAGCCGCCGATGACCCACGCCACCGGCAGCCGTAGCGCCAGGAAGCGCAGCGGGTAGGCGACCAGGAGCGCCAGGCCGAACTTGAACAGCTCTTCGAAGATGGGCGCGCCGGCGACGATCTGGAACAGGAGGGGCGCCTGGTTGACGAACACGGCGACGAAGCCCACCAGGAGGAGGACGCCGGCGAAGGTGTACGGCTTGGCGGCGATCCGGGTCGCCGCGCTGGGCAGGTGGGCCGGTGGCGACGTGGAGGCAGCGACGTAGAAGCCCCGTGGCTCCACCTTGGGTCCCTCGGTCTTCTTCCAGCTCCCGCCGGCCTCTTGGCCGGGCCCGTAGAACGCGTCGTCGGAGATGCGGCGCACGGACCTTGGTCGGCCCCCAGGACCTTAGTCGTTTGGCAACCGGTCGAGGACCCAGTCCACCGCTTCTGGCAGGCCCGGCACCACCGCGGCAAGGGGGTAGCCTTTCGCTTCGGCACCGGCGCGCAGTTCCGCTTCGCTGCGGCTGGTGGCCACGAGGACCGCCGGGATGCCGAAGTCGGCCGCGGCGCCGGCGTCACGCACCTTGTCGCCGATCATGACCGCCCGCTCCGGGTCGAAGGCGGGGAACGCCGCGGCGCCGTCCGCCAGCATGCCCCCTCGAGGCTTGCGGCGCCTGTGGGGGAGGCCGGGCGGGGCGAAGCAGGCCTGCACCTGGTCCAGGCGGCCCCCGGCGGCGGCCAGCTCCCCTTGCATCCAGGTGTGCAGGCGGCGGATCATCCCCTTCGTGGAGAGCCCCAAGGCGGTGCCGGGCTGGTTCGTGGCCAGGCAGGTCTGCACGTCGGGCCGGTTGAGCCTGGCGAACGCCTCACGGGCGCCCGGCTGCCAGGTGAACTGGGACGGTTTGCGGATCTGCAAGGGCCAGCCGCCGGCGTGCTGGGGGTCGACGTTGAAGACGCCGTCCCGGTCGAGGAAGACCGTGAAGGGCGCCGCGTCGGGGCTCGGGCTCATGCCCGGAGTTCCCCGAGGGTCGTCTCCCGCTCCGCGTAGGCGTTGTGCTTGTGGATCGACTCCTCTGCCTCGCTGCTGGCGAACACGCAGGTCGCATCCGGTAGCTCCGGCCACTGCGCCGTCACCTGGTGCAGCGCTTCACGCACCACGTCCTCCACGAACTTGGGGTCATGGTGGGCCTGGATGACGAGGTCGCCTTCGTCGCCGCGCTTCAGGTACTCGAACGTGGGGGCCGACAGGCTGCCCTCGCAGAGCGCCACCAGCTCCGCCGCCTCCAGGTCGAGGTCGTCCGGCAGGTCCAGGCGCAGGGTGAGGATGTTGCGCTGGTTGTGGGTGATGAACGGCAGGTCCTCCGGCACCGGCTTGCCGGCTTCGGCGAACTTGTGGCGGGCGACCTCCATGGCGCAGGGGCAGGCGCTGGCGCCCACCACGCGGACGCCCAGGCGGCGACGCACGGACGGGGCCCCGTCACCGCGGCGTCGGGCATGGGCCTCGGCCTCCAGGCCGTACGCCTCCAACGTCGGCTTGCCGCCGGGGTTCTTCTGGGGGAGGAAGAACGTGGTCTGGGCGCGCACGAGGGCCTCCTGGGCGTAGTCATGGCGCTCCAAGAGGCTCGCGGCGATGCGGCGGCACAGGTTCTCCACGCTGCGGGCCTCCCGGTCCACGATGTGCCCGTCGAGCACGTCCGCCAAGGCCTCCAGGTTGCGGCTCATGTGCGTCCCCTTCTGGGTCGACGGGAGGTCCACGAACAGGTCGAAGCGCACGGTCACGTCGTGGGGCTCCTGACCGGGCCGATGCACCCGCACCGGCTTCTGGACGCCCTTGACGCCCACGCGGCTGAGGCGGTACGGTCGCGGCGCGTCCTCGTTCTGCACGTCCGGGGCGTCCTGGTCCACGCGGCGGCCAGCCCAGGCCCCATTATCAAGGAGGCGACCGGCCGACGGGGGGCATCAGAACGCGATGCAGCCGAGGCCCCACAGCCACCCGGTCCACGCCACGGCGCCCAGGAGCCCCGCTACGACGACCTTGGCCTGCAGGCCACGCTTGCGGGTCTTGTGACGGAACCAGAAGAAGCCCAGAAGGACGGCGGGGCCGGCGCCTCCGAGGGCGAACTGCCAGAACCGCACTTCCGGCACGCGGCGCCCTTGGGGCAGGTTGCTGCGGCGGACCGCGCGCTCGCCGCTCGCCTGGGCCACCCGCTTGTCGTGCCGGACGACCACGAGGGCGACCAGGTTGACGACGACCAGGATGGACCACATGGCGAGGCACAGGGTGGAGACCACGGCGCGGGCAGCCCGCGGTCCCTCAAAGACCCGCCACAACCCTTTCAGCGCCGCCCTCGTCGCGCGGCCCCATGATGGAACTGAAGATCGACGGCTGGAGGAAAGGCATCAGCTCGACCTTCGAAAAGGTCGATCATTCTGGCGGCATCCGCTCGCTCGGCTCGCGGAGCCCCCAAAGCCGCAATAAGGAGGTACTCTAGATGATGGAACTGAAGATCGATGGCTGGAGGAAGGGAATCCGTTTTTCCAGCGCGCACATCACCCCGGAGCACAAGAAGTGCGGCCGGCTGCACGGCCACACCTACGCCATCCACCTGCGCATGCGCGGCGACCAGGACGAATGGGGCATCGTACTCGACTTCGGCATCATCAGTGAGACCCTCAAGGAGATCGGCGACGAGATCGACCACCTGGTGCTCATCCCGACCGAGAGCAATCACTACAGCGACCTGGACATCGGCGACGACGAGGTCGCCTTCCGCGTCACGGACCCCTACACGGGCGAGCCGAAGCAGTTCCGCTTCCCGCGCCAGGACTGTGCCCTCCTGCCCTTGCCGTCCACCACCGCCGAGGACCTGGCCAAGTACGTCTACGACCAGTTCATGGAGCGCACCAGTTTTCCCACGGATGTCGCGTTTGTTGAGATTGGCGTCGACGAGGGGTATGGAAAGGGAGCCTGGTTCTCGCGTAGCCGCCCCGCCCAGTAGACGCCCGGCCCCAGCCCCCCGCGTCCGGTCTGCGCGTTTCCGTTCGACCCCCCGCCTTTAAGCGACCGGCGCTTGCCTCGCGCGTGGCGCAGAAGAAGGCCGTGGTCCTGCTCTCCGGCGGCCTCGACTCTTGTGTGAGCGCGACCATCGCGCGTTGCGAAGGCTATCGTGTGACGGCGCTCAGCTTCGATTACGGCCAGCGTCACGACAAGGAGCTGGACTGCGCCCGCGCCATCGCCCAAGCGATCCGCGTGGAGGCCCACCACGTCCTCAAGGTGCCCCTCGGTGACCTGGGGGGCTCGGCGCTCACCGACGAGGCGCTCGACGTGCCGGACGCCCCGGCGGCCGACGAGATCGGCGACGACATCCCGGTGACGTACGTGCCCGCGCGCAACACGATCTTCCTGAGCTTCGCCCTGGCGGTGGCCGAGGTCGCGGGCGCGGAGGCGATCTTCATCGGCGCCAACGCGCTGGACTACTCCGGCTACCCCGACTGCCGCCCCGAGTACTTCGAGGCGTTCCAGGCCATGGCCGACCTGGCCACCAAGCAGGGCGTGGAAGGAGCGGGCGGAAGCGGCAAGGGCCCCGCCGTGCGCATCGTGGCACCGCTGCTGGAGATGACCAAGAAGGACATCGTCCAGACGGGGACCGACCTCAACGCCCCGCTGCACCTGACCTGGAGCTGCTACCGCGGCGATGGCGACGCCTGTGGCACCTGCGAGAGCTGCGTGCTGCGGCTGCGGGGCTTCGCGGCGGCCGGGCGCGAGGACCCCATCGACTACGTCACCCGTGAGGCTGCCCAAGCATGATCGAAGGCGCGACGCTCGCCCAATACGCCGGCGTCGTGCTCGCGCTCCTCCTGCTGGAAGCGGTCCTGTCCTTCGACAATGCCGCGATCCTGGCCGCCATGGTGCGCCGCCTGCCGCCCGAGGACCGCCGCAAGGCGCTCCT
The DNA here is from genome assembly GCA_049602735.1 of Thermoplasmatota archaeon. Taxonomy (GTDB): domain Archaea; phylum Thermoplasmatota; class E2; order JACPAO01; family JAHFTW01; genus JBMYRW01. The sequence goes on along the minus strand of JBMYRW010000042.1, from coordinate 6,719 downwards.
GTATGGCCTGGTCGGGGCGTACACGTTGCGCATCGCGGCCATCCTGCTTGCAGCGGTGTTGTTGGAGAACCAGTGGCTGAAGTTCATCGGCGGCGGCTACCTCCTGTTCCTGGGTATCAAACACTTCGTCAACCTGGCACGGCACAAGGCGGAAGAGCATCACGAAGTGACCTTCGGGGGCAACCTGCTCACCCGCATGGGCATCCCGATGCTGTGGGCGACCGTCATCCAGATCGAACTGGTGGACCTGGCGTTCGCCCTCGACCAGGTGCTCGCCGCGGTGGCGTTCGTGGAGGGCTACCCGCACCCGGACCGCATCTGGCTCATCGTCATCGCCAGCATGATCGGCATCCTGTTCCTGCGCCTGGCGGCGGTGTTCGTCGTGCGCGTCATGGACTGGCTCCCACTGCTGGAGCACATGGCGTACCTCGCCGTGACCTACGTGGGCGTCAAGCTGATCCTGACGCACCCCATGTTCCATTACCACATCCCCAACGTGCTCTCGATCACGGTGACGCTGGCGCTCTTCGCTGTCCCGGTGGCCATCAAGCTGCTCTTCGACTGGCCCAAGAGCAAGCCCGGCAGCCACGAACTGCCGCCCCATTAGGCGGGGCAAGCCCTAAGAGGCGGCACGGGCCGCGCCGCGCGTGCGCATCACGGAGTGCTTCTACTCGATCCAGGGGGAGGGTCGCAAGGCCGGCCTACCCACGGCGTTCGTGCGCACCACCGGCTGCCACCTGCGCTGCTCCTGGTGCGATGCCACCTACACCTTCAAGGGGGGCGAAGAGCGCAGCCTGGACGACCTCTTCGCCTGGCTGGCCGAGCAGCCCACCAAGGAGGTCTGCTTCACGGGCGGCGAGCCGCTGCTGCAGAAGGAGGCGTGGCCGTTCATCGAGCGCCTCGTGGCGGACGGCTACGGCGTGGTGGTAGAGACGGCGGGGAACCTGCCTTTCGAGCGCGCCAACGACCTACCCGCGGCCGAGCGGGAGCTGCTCACGATCAGCATGGACGTGAAGTGCCCGTCGAGCGGCGAGGACGCCAAGAACGAGCCGGGCAACATGGCCCACCTGCGCCCGTCGGATCAGCTGAAGTTCGTCATCGCGGACCGCGCCGACTACGACTATGCGGTGGCGCTGCTGCGGCAGCACGGCCTGCCCCCTTGCCCGACGTACTTCAACCCGGTCGGCGGCGTGGAGCCGGCGCACATCACCGAATGGCTGCTGGCGGAGACGGAGCCCCTACCGGTCCATGTGGGCGTCCAGCTTCACAAGTTGGTTTGGGGCGATGAACCCGGACGTTGACGACTCAATACGCGCAGATTCTACGGTCGCGATTCGCACGGCCACCTACCTGAGCTACGCCCATGGAGAAGCTGCCACCACGTTCTTGGAACTCGCAACCAAGGCTGAACAGGGGGATGGCGGCCTCGCCTCCCGACCCTTCGTCCTTGCTTGCGTCGTACATAGCGTCGCGTGGCTGGAATCGAAATGGGCCGAGTTCAAAGAAGATGCAACCCGGCAAATCAGGGGAGAATCACTTCGGGCCTCTACGTTCGACGAATCGGTAGCGCATCTCCTGGCGAATCCTGTAATTGAACCTGGCTCGGCAAACAAAGGATTGCCCAAGCTCCTCAAACAAATCAGGTCCTTTCGGGGGGCGTTGTCAGAAACCCTGTTTCACAAAGAGTGGGTGGAAGAAATCGATTATGGATTGAAGATTTCCATTTTCGCTCGCAACTCCATACTTCATTGGACTTCGGATATTGTAGAGGGGCCCACTAGCTACGAGGAATATCCAAGGGATCAACGTGGAGGGGATGCGGTTTGGAACGAAGTTTACCGCATCGTGGGGGACCATCCGTGCTTGGAAGCCCCAGGGACCTCGATGCCGGACCAGGTCCTTCATTCCGGGCTAGCCAGATTCGTTTACGATGTGGTCAAGAGAGTCGTTTCCATTCTAGAAACGCTCCCATTAGAGTCCGACTAGAATGCCTCCATAGGCGCTTCCGCCGCTGCTTTCAGGTCCCGTAGCACGTTAGACAAGGCGCGCTTGAACGTCCGGTGCCACAGCCATGCCAGGGGCCCCGTGGTGGACGCTTCCACCACGACCTGCGTCCCGCCCCCCGGCGCGTCGCCCAGCAGGAACGCGAACCGACCCCCGATGCCCGGCATGGGCAGCTTGGTCCATCGGAGGCCCAGGGCCTTTTCCGGCTCCCAGCGTTCCACGCGCTCGCGCAGTTCGACGCGCCCCGCCAGGCAGGCCCGTTCGGCGCCCTCGCCTTGAGAAGGTCCGGCGATGATTCGGCTCCCGGTGAGCCCCGTGTTCCAGCGGGCGATGCCACCAACGTCGGCCAGGAGCCCCCAGACGACGGCGCGCGGGGCTTGGATGTCGGTGGCGACACGGATCTTCATGCAGACGCCTCCACGTGACGGGCAAAATCGGCGAGTCCGACGCGGATCTCCTTCTGGACCGTGCGGCGAGCCCACGGCGCCACCAGGCGGCCCAAGAGCCCCCTCAACTCGAAGGTGGCTTGCGTCGTGATGCGGACGCCGCCCTCCGGGGTAGACGCCATGCGCCATTGGTTGCGGGCGGTCTTGAACGGGCCGATGCTGCCCACGACCTCGTAGGTCAGGCTGCCGGCACCTTCGTCGAGCTCGACCAACCGCTCTTCCACGTAACGGGTGCCCAGGACGGGGCGTGCAAGGTCGCATTGCCGTCGGACGCCGGGTGCGACGGGGCCATCCAGGCGGGTCGCTACGAGGGCGCTGGACCAGTGGTGGACGCCGCCGAAGTCGGCCATTGCGGCCCACACGGCCTCGGGGTCGGCTCGGACGTGCTGGCTGCCGGTCACGGTCATGGTGGCCATGGGCCAAGGTGAGCGTCCGTGGAGGATAGGCCGAGCGCGCGCCGCGCTGCGGATGTGGGCCTTTTCAAATACGGCCTCGTGGGGGGCCCGTGGACGGCGTCGACTTCCGGCTGCTGGGACAGCTGGTCCAGGAGCCCTTCGCCACCCAGGAGGCGCTGGCCCGCGAGGTGGGCCTCAGTGCCGGTGCGGTCCGTCGCCGCCTCCGCTTGCTGGGCGAAGAGGGCGTGCTGCGGGGCTGGAGCGCCTTGCCGGCGGCCGGGCTCTTCGGTCGGCAAGCGGTCGGCGCCGCCTGGCATCGGACCCTCGACCCCGACCTCCTCTTGGCCGTTCCCGACACCCTCTGGGCAGCCGACAGCGTCGACGGACGCGCCGGGGCGATGGGGTACACCCGTGACCCAGACGCGTGGCTGGCCGACGTCACCGCCGCCGCCGGGGGCGAGGCGCCTTGGCAAGAGGTCCACCTGCCCACCGCGCAGCTTCCGGCCATGGGGCCCCTGGAGTGGCGGGTGCTCGCCGCCATGGTCACCCATCCACGGGCCACCATCCGCGACCTTTCCGCTGCTTCCGGCCTGGCCCCCCGCACGGTCCGCGCGCGCCACGACGCCCTGCTGGCCAGCGGCTCCGTCAAAGTGGAACCCCTGCTGCGCCCCAGCCGGACCGGCGCCCTCGCTTACCACCTCTACATCGAGGGCCCGCCGGACGCCCAGGCCCGGGCTGCGGCACTCGTGGCGGCCGCCGACGCCACGGAACACCTGGTGATCGACCGCTACGAGACGGGGCTCTACCTGTTCGTCCTCAGCCCGTCCCTGGGGGACCAAGGGGCCCTCGTCGCCCGCCTCCGCGACCTTGCCGGCGTCGCCGACGTCCAGGTGGTGCTCAACCGGGACTACCGGCTCCACCACGAACGCCTCCTGGGTTGGATCGACGAACAGCTGACGACCTGGCGCGGCCACAGCGGCCCTTAGACCCCGATGAGCGCCAACGCCACGAGGAGCAACAGCACGGCGAAGAACGCCAGCATGAGCGCCGAGACCACCTTGACGGCCGGCGCGAACCACGTCCACCGCGTGGCGCCGTGGGCGACGAGCCAGGAGAACACGACCACCCAGCCGAAGATGCCGCACAGGAGGCCCGCGATGCCCCACCAGCCCTCCCGTTGCAGGAACACGAAGCCCCCGGAGAGCCACCAGGCGATCTGGTACGGGTTGGCCAGCGCCATGCCGAGCGCCGCCCAGAACGTGGCCGGCTGAGCAGCGGCCGACTCCGGCGGGGGCCTGGCCGGCGTGTTCCAGGTACCGTAGGAGAAGTACGCCATCAGGAACGCCCCACCCAACGCGGCCCCCCGCACCCACGCCGGCTCCGACAGGAGACGGCCGATGCCAAGGCCCAGCAGCGCCAGGTAGATCGTATCCGCTACTGGCGCGGCGACGCCTGCCCGGATGCCGGCGGCCGCGCCGTGTCGGCTCGACTCGCGGGCGATCAGCGCGTTCATGGGACCCGGCGGTGCCGCCAGGCTCAGGCCCAAGCCCAGGCCGAGAAGCAGGGACCAGGCGAAGCTCATACGACCCTCCGCTCAACGCTTATGCAGCGCCCGGCGCTTCCGTCCTCGTTGAAGTTCGCCCCGCTCATCGCCGTGACCTTGCTCCTGGCCGCCGCGCCGAGCCTCGATGCCCGACCGATCCCGGACGCCCAAGAGCTCCGGGACCACGTGAGCGACTGCCTCACCACCTTCGGACCCCCGGACGAATCGGTACAACAGCGGGTCCAGAAGCTCGTGGGCCACGCGGTCTGCTTGACACGCATCTAGTACACGTAATCCCGGTCGGCGTCGTCCTCCAGCTCCACGCCGAGGCCGTGCACCAAGCGGTTGACGAAGTTGAAGTAAGCCGTCACCTGGGTCGCATCCAGGATCTCCGTGTCCGTGAACCCGGCCGCGCGCAACGCCTCCACGGCCTCCTGGCGCCCCTTGGCCGGCTCCTTGGTGAGCCCCACCGCGTAGGCGGCCAGGGCCGCATCGCGCCCCTCCAGACCCGCCGCGGCGTGGTCCGTGGCCACCTGCTTCACCCAGTCCGGGTCCTTGGCGTACTTGTCGAGCGCCTCACCATGGTGCGTGATGCAGTAGTCGCAGCCGTTGGTCGCCGAGACGATGACGGCCACCAACTCCCGCTCGCGGCGCGCCAGCCCCTCCTTGTTCTTCCCGAAGACCACCGCCATGTACAGGTCCAGGTGCGCCCGCAGCGCCTTCGGGTCCAGGCTCTGGATCCGCAGCACGTTGGACAACCGGCCGCGGCTCCGCTGGATCTCATCGTACACGTCGAACAGCTTGCCGTCCGCCTCGTCCTCAGAGATGGTCTTGATGAACGCCACGCTGCCCCCAGCGCCTCGGACGCTTAAAGCGCGGCGACCCGGAGGCCAACCTCTAAGCGGCCCTGGCACCAGTGACGGGCATGGTCAAGGCCACCTGGAACGGCGCGGTGCTCGCCGAGAGCGACCAGACGGTGATCGTCGAAGGCAACCACTACTTCCCGCCGGACAGCTTGAACCGGGACCACTTCGGCCCCAGCAACACGACGACGGTCTGCCCGTGGAAAGGCACCGCCAACTACTACACGGTCAAGGCCAGCGGCCAGGACAACCCCGACGCCGCCTGGTACTACGCCGACCCGCTGCCCGAAGCGGCGAAACTCGGCATCAAGGACCACGTTGCGTTCTGGAAAGGTGTTGACGTGCGGTAGATTCCAGCGTCTTCACCGTTGATTCGCTGCCTAGCGGCGGTTCAGGGGCGTGGAAGGCTCAAATCGCACCATCTTGTCCCCTGAGGAGCGCCTGCGCATCCAAAGCCGGCGGCCGATCCAGACCACAATCCCCCCGAGAATCGTCGCCAAAATCTCCGTGATCCAGGGCCCTAGCGTCGGCCCGGCCTGCTGTTCCAGAGAATACAGCTGATGCTGCGGAAACCCGGCTCCTTGGACCTGCCACGTTTGCTCGATCGTCACTTCTAGGCCTTCATTGTCGACCAAAGTCAGGATTCCTTTGAAGGAACGGTCCCTGGCGAAGCTCCGTTCCCGAAGGTCCGTCCAGGAGACTTCACGGCCGTTGGCAAGACCCCCGGCGTCTTGGGTACCATCCCCATCATAGTCCAGGGACCAGCGAGCCAGGCGGACATCGTCAGCCCCGTGCATCTGGATGTTGACCCTTGCCGGGGCTCGACCCTCGACATTGATGCTCAAGGTTCCCTTGGGCAGGACGCCCCCCTCGACGACCACATCGCAAGACAGAGGCTCAGACTTGTCCCCGACCCAATCCGCACGTGCCACAACATGGAAGATGCCGGCCTCCGCCAACGGCGAACGCCACGTTGCCGTCTTTGCACCAGGCGGCCACGCGCCATCTTGGACATCCGCCACGACGACGCCGTCTTGATCGACGATCTCGATGTTCAGACGAATGGCGCCAGGGGGGAGCGTGTCCGCTGAAAAAACAAGATCAGGCGCGACGGATCCAGGGGACGATGCGTCCCAAGCCTCTGGACAGACCATGGCCGGCTCAAAGGAACGCTCTTCTTGCTCGATCATCCATAGCAGAGGCGTCCGCTCGACGCCCGGGCGCAGCGCCTCTGGGAGGTCCGTCGCGTTCTGGCTCCAATGGCCTACGATAGCAAGCTCGCCCCCGACGCCACTGGACAATGCCCATCCATATTCTGCACCTTCCGATCCCAGGAAGCCGCCCCACCACGAATGCACCAAGCGGCCATCCAGTTTTGCCACCAGGACATCCGGGCGGCCCTCTTGACGTTGGTCGGGGAAGCCTTCGAGCCCGGGCGAAAGGAATCCGGCAATGGAGATGGAGTCCG
>JBMYRW010000041.1:0-23828 GCA_049602735.1 Thermoplasmatota archaeon | reverse complement strand
TGATCCACTCCATGACTCACTTGCCCTGGCGGCTTGCCTTCTTCTTCTTTACTCCTCAGGCCTGAGCGACGAGCGGCTGGAGGAACTGATCCTATGAGCGAACTGGCCGTCGTCGGTTCCGAGACCTTCACGCTGGGCTTCCGTCTGGCTGGCGTCCGCCGTGTGTGGAACGCTAGCGAGGAGTCCGAACTGACAAGCAGTGTCCGCCAGGCCATGGCGGATGATGACGTGTCCATCCTCGTGATGGCCACAGCAGACGTGGACCGCCTCGATGCGCGGCTCCGCGACGAGCTCGTGACGAGCGTCAAGCCCACCCTTGTAGCGGTGGGTCAGGAGGAGGACAACACCCTCCGGAACAAGATCAAACAAGCAGTCGGAGTCGACCTATGGTAGAGCAGCAAGGAACCGTTTACCGGGTCTCCGGACCCGTCGTGACCGCCAAGGGCATCAAGCCCCGGATGTACGACATCGTGCGCGTCGGCGACGAGCGCCTGATGGGCGAGGTCATCCAGATCGAAGGCGAGAACAGCATCATCCAGGTGTACGAGGACACCTCCGGCGTCAAGCCCGGTGAGCCCGTCGAGAACACCGGTCTGCCGCTGGTCGTCGAACTGGGCCCTGGTCTCATGACCTCCATCTACGACGGTATCCAGCGTCCCCTCGAGGTCCTGCAGGACCAGATGGGCGACTTCATCCTGCGTGGCGTCGATGTCCCTGGCCTCGACCACGAGAAGAAGTGGGGCTTCACGGCCACCGCTTCCGCCGGCGACGAGGTCGGCCCCGGCGCCGTGCTCGGCACGGTCCAGGAGACCTCCACCGTCGCGCTCAAGATCCAGGTGCCCCCGGACGTCAAGGCCGGCAAGATCACCGACATCAAGAGCGGCGACTTCACCGTCGACGACGTCATCTGCACCCTCGACAACGGCGCGGAGATCCGCCTGGCCCACAAGTGGCCCGTGCGCAAGCCCCGCCCGTACACCGAGAAGCAGCTGCCCACCATCCCTCTCAACACGGGCATGCGCATCCTGGACGGCCTGTTCCCCATTGCCAAGGGCGGTACGGCGGCCATCCCCGGCCCCTTCGGGTCCGGCAAGACGGTGACGCAGCAGTCCCTGGCCAAGTACTCTGACGCGCAGATCGTGGTCTACATCGGCTGCGGCGAGCGCGGCAACGAGATGACGGAAGTGTTGGACGAGTTCCCGGAGCTCCCGGACCCGACCAACGAGGGTGCCCCCCTGATGGACCGCACCTGCCTCATCGCCAACACCTCCAACATGCCTGTGGCCGCCCGTGAAGCGAGCTGCTACACCGGCATCACCATCGCGGAATACTACCGTGATATGGGCTACGACGTGGCCCTGATGGCCGACTCCACCAGCCGGTGGGCGGAGGCCATGCGTGAGATCAGCAGCCGTCTGGAAGAGATGCCCGGTGAGGAAGGCTACCCTGCTTACCTCTCTGCTCGCCTCAGCCAGTTCTACGAGCGCGCCGGTCGTGTCACGTCGCTGATGGGCGACGAGGGTTCCGTCACCGTCATCGGTGCGGTGTCCCCGGCCGGTGGTGACTTCAGTGAGCCTGTCACCCAGGCGACCCTGCGTATCGTGAAGGTGTTCTGGGCGCTGGACGCCAAGCTGGCCCAGCGCCGTCACTTCCCCGCCATCAACTGGCTCAACTCCTACTCCCTGTACCCGGAGTTCCTGACCGGCTACTACGCCGAGACCGTGAACCAGGACTGGGATGCGGTCAAGAACGAGGTCATGGACATCCTGCAGAAGGAGTCCGAGCTGCAAGAGATCGTGCAGCTGGTCGGTAGCGACGCGCTGCCCGACGAGCAGCAGGTGACCCTGGAGACGGCCCGCCTGCTGCGTGAGATCTTCCTGCAGCAGAACGGTTTCGACGCCGTGGACGCTTCCAGCAGCCTGGAGAAGGACTACGCCATCTGGAAGTCCATCCTGCGCTACAACGAGCTCGCCGAGGGCGCGCTGAAGTCCGGCGCCGCCGCCAAGGACGTGGTCGGCCTGCCGTTCTCCACGACCCTGGCCCGCAGCCGCTTCGAGGCCGACTTCGACACGGCCGTCGCGGCCGCCAACAAGCAGCTCGAGGGCGACTTCGAGAAGCTCATGGGCGCCATCAAGGTGGAGGTGAGTGCGTAATGGCTCAGAAGGAATACCGCACGATCACGAACATCGAGGGTCCCCTCGTGTTCCTGGAGAAGACGGAGCCCGTCGGCTACGGCGAACTGTGCACGCTGCGCCTGCCCGATGGCAGCCAGCGCCGCGGTCAGGTGCTCGACACCTCCGACCACCAGGTCGCCCTGCAGGTGTTCGAGGGCACGGACGGCATCGACAACGACCAGACGTCCGTCAAGTTCCTCGGTGAGACCATCAAGTTCGGTGTCTCCAAGGAGATCCTCGGCCGCGTGTTCAGCGGCAGTGGCCAGCCCATCGACGGCGGCCCCGAGATCATCCCCGAGGACTACCGTGACATCCTGGGTGCGGCCATCAACCCCTACAGCCGCCAGTCCCCCCACGATTTCATCGAGACCGGCATCAGCACCATCGACGGCAACAACAGCCTGGTGCGCGGCCAGAAGCTCCCCATCTTCAGTGCCTCCGGTCTGCCCCACAACGACATCGCCCTTCAGGTGGCCCGTCAGGCCAAGGTGCGCGGCACGGACGAAGAGTTCGCTGTCGTGTTCGCGGCCATGGGCATCACCAACGAGGAAGCCAAGAAGTTCATGAACGAGTTCGAGCGCACTGGCGCTCTGAAGCGTGCTGTGATCTTCCAGAACCTCGCCGATGACCCGGCCGTCGAGCGTCTCCTGACGCCTCGCCTGGCCCTCACGGCCGCCGAGTACCTGGCGTACGACCTGGGCATGCACGTGCTTGTGATCTTCACGGATGTGACCAACTACTGTGAGGCTCTTCGCCAGATCGGTGCGGCCCGTGAAGAGGTGCCTGGTCGCCGTGGTTACCCCGGTTACATGTACACGGACCTGGCGTCCCTGTACGAGCGCGCCGGTGTGATCAAGGGCAAGAAGGGCTCTGTGACCCAGTTCCCCATCCTGACGATGCCGGGTGACGACATCACGCACCCCATCCCTGACCTCTCCGGTTACATCACGGAGGGCCAAGTGGTGATCAGTCGTGAACTGCACCGCAAGGGCATCTACCCCCCGATCAACGTGCTTCCCAGCCTGTCCCGGCTGATGAACGCCGGTATCGGTGGCGCCAAGACCCGCGACGACCACAAGAAGGTCAGCGACCAGTGCTACGCGCTGTACGCCGAGGGTAAGGACCTGCGCGGCCTGGTGGCCATCGTCGGTAAGGACGCTCTGTCCAAGCGCGACCTGCAGATCCTGGAGTTCGCCGACCGCTTCGAGGACGCCTACGTGCGCCAGGGCATCGACGACGACCGGTCCATCGAGGACACCCTTGACCTGGGCTGGCAGCTCCTGGCCGAGGTGGACGAGGACATCCTGACGCGTATCGACCGCGAGACCCTCGAGACCTGGCACCCCAAGCACCGCAGCGCTGCGGCTTGAGGCACGGCCAGGCCGTCCCTGCGGCGACCCTTTTTCCTTCTCTTCTCCTGTTGTTGTTCTGGACGGATCTGACGGACGAGCGACGGCTTTGCCGCGCCGGCGGGCAGGGTCGCTGGACCGAGAAGCCATAGGCCAGGAGCTTCATCGCACCGCCGATGAGCCCGATCGATGCCCTGCTGCAAGAGGACCGAGCGTTCTCGCCCCCCGCCGCCCTCGCACGACGAGCGCACGTGGATGCCGATGCGTACCAGGCCTTGGTCGCGGAGGCCGAAGCGGACCCGGAAGGTTGGTGGGCCGCGCGTGCCCGCGAGGAGCTGGTGTGGGCGACGCCGTTCGAGGAGGTCCTGGATGACCTCGAGGCGCCCTTCTACCGGTGGTTCGCGGACGGGACGCTCAACGCTTCGGCCAATTGCCTGGACAGGCACCTGCCTCACCGGGCGGATCAGGTGGCGATCCGCTGGGAGGCAGAGGACGGCAAGCGGCGCGACCTGAGCTACGCCGAATTGCACGAGGAGGTCTGCCGGTTCGCGGGCGTGCTGCGCGGACTGGGCGTCGCTTCCGGTGACCGCGTGGTCCTCTACATGGGGCTCGTCCCAGAGGTCGCCGTGGCCATGCTGGCCTGTGCCCGCATCGGCGCCATCCATAGCGTGGTCTTCGGGGGTTTCTCGGCGCAGGCGCTCGCGGACCGCATCGAGGACACGGGCGCGGGCGTCGTCGTGACCTGCGATGGGGCCTGGCGGGCCGGCAAGACGGTGCCCCTGAAGGCCAACACCGACGACGCCATCAGGCGCCTGCCGCCTGACCAGGTGGCGTCCGTGGTCGTCCTGCGCCGCACGGGACAAGACGTGGCCATGACCCAGGGGCGCGACCTCTGGTGGCATGACCTGGCCGCTGCCGCCGAGCCGGTGGTCGATCCTCCGGCGCTGGGCGCCGAGCATCCGCTCTTCATCCTGTACACGTCAGGCTCCACGGGCAAGCCGAAGGGCATCGTCCACAGCACCGCCGGCTACCTGTTGTGGGCCAGGCTCTCGACGCGGTGGGTCTTCGATCTGCACGACGATGACATCTACTGGTGTACCGCGGACGTGGGCTGGATCACCGGCCACACCTACCTGGTCTACGGACCGCTGGCCAACGGGGCCACGGTCGTCATGTACGAAGGGGCCCCGACCTACCCGGAGCCCGACCGTTTCTGGGACATCGTGCGCCGCCACGGGGTGACGGTCCTCTACACCGCACCGACGGCGATCCGGGCGCTCATGCGCGCGGGGGACCAGTGGCCGGCGCGGCACGACCTGTCGAGCCTGCGCGTGCTGGGCACCGTCGGCGAGCCGATCAACCCCGAAGCTTGGATGTGGTACCACGAGACCATCGGTGGCGGCCGCTGCCCCATCGTGGACACCTGGTGGCAGACCGAGACGGGCGGCATCATGATCAGTCCCCTGCCGGGCGCCACGACGACGCGGCCTGGCAGCTGCACCCGTCCCCTGCCGGGCATCGCCCCCGCCATCCTGGGCGAGGACGGCCAGCCGCTGGGCGACGATGAAGGGGGTTACCTCGTGATGACGCGCCCGTGGCCCTCCATGGCGCGCGGCGTCTGGGGCGACCCTGACCGGTTCCGGGAGACCTATTGGAGCCGGTTCGACGAACGGACGTACGTGGCTGGCGACACGGCCCGGCGCGACAGGGACGGCAACCATTGGATCCTTGGCCGCTTCGACGACGTGCTCAACGTCAGCGGCCACCGCATCGGCACCATGGAGGTGGAGTCGGCCCTGGTGGCCCACCCCGCGGTGGCCGAGGCGGCGGTCGTGGGCGCCCCTCATGAGGTGACCGGTGAGGCGATCCATGCCTTCGTGGTGACCCGGGAGCCCGTCGATGCGGCCGCGCTGCGCGAACACGTGGCCCAGCAGATCGGGAAGACCGCCCGGCCGCAACAGATCGTCTTCGCGGAGGCCCTGCCCAAGACGCGCAGCGGCAAGATCATGCGGCGCCTGCTGCGCGCCATCGCCCGCGGCGAGACGATCGACCAGGACACCTCCACCCTGGAGGATCCAGAGGTGGTCCGCCGTCTCCAGGAGGCCGCGGCGGTTCCTGGACAAACGATTTGAGCCCCTCGTCGTAGCGGCCCGCGTGCGTGGTGCCCTGGCCTTGACCCTGTTCGCCCTCCTTTCCAGCCTGCTACCAGGCTGCCTCTCCACCGACGGCGGCGTCCACCCCGGTGCGATCGTGGCCTTCGGGGACTCCTACACAGAGGGCACCGGCGCCAGCCGTGCGGAGGCGTACCCGGCCCTCATGACCCAGGCGCTGGGGCGCAAGGTCGTCAACGCGGGGGTCAACGGGGAGACGGCGCAGGAGGCGTTCCCTCGCCTGGAACGGGACGTCCTACGCCATGATCCAAGCCTGGTGATCGTGGAGTTCGGCGTCAACGAGGCGTACCGTGGCTACCCCGTCGAGCGGGCCCTGGCGGGCCTCGAGGCGATCCTCCAGGTCCTGGAGGCGGAGGGCATCCCGGCGATCCTGGTGGGCGTCCATTTCTGGGACTACCAGGAGAACTTCGATGCCGGGCTGCGGGAGCTGGGCCGTCAGTACGGCGCCCCGGTGGTGCTGGACGTGCTCGACGGCATCCTCGACGATCCGGCCCTGCGCAGCGACCCCTTCCACCCGAACGCGGCGGGGTACGCCATCATGGAGACGCGCATCCGACCGACGGTGCAGGGCATGTTGACGGTGCTGGAAGCGGACGCTGCTACTGCGAGCTGAAAACAAGGGAAGGGGAGCGAAAGGAAGAGGGGCGACGAAGTCGAGGGCGGCCGCGCCGGTCTACATGCCGGGCGGGTTCTCGCACTCGTACTGCATGTAGTCGAGCGGGTAGAACGGCATGTAGGAACCACGGGGCAGGAACTCCTCAGCAGGGCGGTCCAACAGGTGCGCGTAGACGCCCTGGAGGTTCAGGACGTCCATGTTGCTGACACAGTGGACCTTCGCCGGGTCGTTCTGGTAGCTCATGATGTCCGCCACCGGGGCGTACTGGGCACGGAAGTCGAGGGCGTCGCCGACGTGGCCGGCGCCCAGGCAGTGGCCGATCTCGTGGGCGATGAGATCGTACAGGCCCCGGGTGTCGATGGCGCCGGCGTTGATGGCGAAGCAGGTGAATCCGATGCCGGTGCAATCACTGGCCATGACGGTACCGACACCGCCGATCGCCTGGTGGGTGTGGGTGGGGAGCACTTCGAGGGTGTCCTCGCCCAGGAGCATGCAGCCGATCTGCTTGGGTTCCAGACCGATGCCGGCCAGGCCGACCGTGCTGGTGCTGATGACGATGATCTCCGGGTCGGTGACCGCGTCGAGGCTCGGGACGTCGACGCCGACGGCGTAGACGTTCATGGTGAAGTTGTCCACGAACCAGGACTCGCCCAGCGCTTCGATGCCGTCGCTCCAGGCCTGGGCGGCCAGGCGGCTGGCCTCCAGCTGGTCGGTGCCGTCGCCGCCCACGGGGGGCAGCACGACCACGTCGATGACGGTGGTGTCCAGGTCATAGACGACGTACTGATGGTAGTCATCGTCCCAGAAGTCACAGGAGGCCTCGTCGTCGCAGAACGTGGGGTGGTCCGCGAGGAACTCCTTGAGGCGCGTCGCCTCGGCTTCTGCGGTCTCGGGTGTGAGGGCGGCGTCATCGGTGGCGGTGGCGGGCTCGTCGTCGCCGATGCAGCCGGCCAGGGCCGCGACGGCGAGTGCGAGCAGGGTGGCCTGGATACGCATAGGGAGACCGCTTCTCCGGCGACTATAGTCATTCTGGTAACGTAGGCGACGCGTTCTTGCCCGCGACCGACGTGGCCGGACGTATGCAGGTCACCATCACCCATCAGCCCAGTTTCGCCAAGGCCCGCGTTCAGCTCTCCCCTGGCGAGGCGGTCAAGGCGGAGGCCGGCGCGCTGCTGGCCATGGAGGGGGACGTCGACATCAAGACCGCCAGCGGCGGCGTCATGAAGGGGCTCAAGCGGGCGGTGCTGGGCGGCGAGTCGTTCTTCCAGAACACGTTCACGGCGGGCGGCGCCGGCGGCAGCGTCCACCTGTGCCCATCGCTCCCGGGCGACCTGTTCTACACGCGCCTGCAAGGCCACACGCTGATCGTCCAGGACGGCAGCTACCTCGCCTCGGCGCCGACCATCCAGGTGGACACCAAGTGGCAAGGCGCCCGGGGCTTCTTCTCGGGCGAAGGGTTCGTGATGCTGAAGGTGAGCGGCCAAGGAGACCTCATCCTCTCCAGTTACGGCGCCATCGAGCAGCATGACCTGAAGCCGGGCCAACGCTTCACCGTCGACACCGGCCACATCGTGGCGTTCACGGACGGCATGGGGCAGAACCTGCGCCGACTGGGCGGCATCAAGAGCACCCTGTTCTCCGGCGAAGGGATCGTGAGCGAGTTCACGGGCCCCGGCACCGTCTGGACCCAGAGCCGCAGCAGCCAGAGCTTCCTCGACTGGCTCGCCCGCCGCCTGCCCGGTGGCGGCGGCAGCTCCGGCGGCGAAGGTGTGATGGGCGGCCTCTTGGGCAACCGCTAGGCCGGTTCCCTGCGGCCGATGACGAGGGGCCTGCTGTAGCGGCGCGGGGCCACGACGGTGGTGTGCGGGAACCCGTTCTCCTCCAGGAGCCGCTGGGCATAGGCGACCGACGCCTTCTCGTATTCGTCCTCGGGCCGCCCGATGCCCTCCTCTGTGTTGCATTGCAGCACGAAGACCGGCGAGACGGCGGCGACGTGGCGGGTCACCCGGGCCATGTCCTCCGGGCTGAGGTAGTACAGGGAGCAGAGCGCCTGGACCATGTCGAACGTCCCTAGGTCCAGGTCCGGGACCTCCGCCATGTCGGCGTGGATGTACCGGAGGTCGTAGCGGCGGGCGTCGCGCCATTCGAGGGCCTGATGGAGGAAACGGCCCTGTTCGATGAACGGCTCCATCCCCTCCACGGCCACCACTTCCTTGGCTCCGGCGGCCAGCAGCTGCAAGGACATGGAGGCGTTGTTGCTGCCCAGGTCGAGCACGCGGGCCCCTTCGACGGGGGGCAGGTGCCGGTGCAGGAGGTACTCCCAACGGCCGTGGCCGGTCTGGATGTTGAGCAGTGAGCCGACGCGCAGGCCGTCCCCGAGGTAGGCTGCCGCGTACCATTGCTTGGGATGAGGCTGGGCCCCTTGCTCCAGGATCTCCTTGAGCCGCGCCGACGTCGTCTCCTCGCGGCCGAAGAGCGCGTTGAGGGCTTCCAGGTCGCGGGCACGGGCGGCGCGCCAATGGGTCCCTCGCCGGCGCAGGACGACGCTCGCCTCCAGGTCCAGCAGGTGCGGGCGGCCGTCCACGAGCACCACGTTGCCGTACTTGATGTCGTTGAGCACCACGCCGGCCGCGTGCGCCTGACGGATCTGCTGGGCCAACAGCTCCCCCGCCTCGGGGGCCACCTGGGCCAGAAGGGGGCGACCGCGGTCCCGTTCCAGGTCAGCGGAATGGGTCTCACCGGCCGCCGCCAGGTCGGAATCGAGGATGCGGGCGCCGGCGGCCGCCAGGGCAAGGCGGAGGGGCGTGCCGTTGACGAACGTCATGGTCAGCCGGCGGCCCTGCCAGTCGATGGCGCGGATGGCCGGCGCGCGGCAACCTGCCACCGTGAGCGTATGGAGGCCTTCCAGTTCGGCCAGGAACGCGGAACGGTCGCCGGCGAAATCCTTCACCAGCACCGCTTCTCCGGCACGGGCCTCGACGGTGAGCTGGAAGCGGCGGCGCGGCAGGAACGCGTCCTCGTCGACGGTCACGGCGTCCAGAGGACCCACGTGGGACAGGAGGCGACCGTCCTGGTCGATGCGCGCGATGACGTCCCCGTCTTCCAGGGCCTCCCGCGCGGCGTCGTCCACGACGAGGCTGGACAGGGGCGTGCCGCCCACCTTGGCTCCAGCGGCGAGGATCTCCACCTCGGCGCGGCGCAGTCGGGCCATCTCAGGGCCACCGACGAGCCGTCGGCGCCACCAACGGGCATGACGTTGGGCCTTCACGGCAGCAGGGGCAGCGCGCGCCCAGAGCGGCGCCACCGTCATCCGTGTCACGGAACGGCCGTGCTGCACCCAGAGGCGGGGGCTCGTGGCCACCGGTCCTCGCAGCGCGAACGCCACGGCCTTCACTTTGCTGCCTACCCCACCCATGCCGTCGTTTTCAAAGAAACGACGTTGAAGTATGTTGTCTCACGAGGTGGAGATGATGATGCGGGCGTCCTTGCGCTCGATGACGAGGCCCCGGTCCGTCGCACCGGTGCGCCAGGCCTGCCGGATCTGGTCCGCCGTGGGCCCCAGGTCGGAGCCGGGCGCCGCCTTGAGGTCGAAGTAGCCGTCGAGGCGGTCTCCGTCGGGCCCCTGGACCACGCGCAGCCAGGCCTCCACGGCGGCCTCCCGGTCGGCCGTGCTCCCCTTGGCCTTGTGCTTGTACTTGGTGTGGTCCATGTAGCGCAGGATGCCGCCTTCGGCACTCATCTCCACGCCGATGTCCTTGCCCCGTAGGCCACCCATGGCCGCGCGGACGGCCGCCAGGGCCTGCTGGGCCACGTCGCGGTCAGGACCGTCCAGGCCCGGACCTGGTTCGACGGCCTGCACGAACGCCTCCACGCACCAGCGGGGGCCACGGCCGCAGCTTCCGCCACCCGATTCGTCCAGTTCCATCTGGCGCAGGTCGAGGCGGTCGGCCAGTGCAGCGAGCTTGTTGGGGGCCACGGCTCCTACGGCACTCCTGGCATCTTAGAAGTGCCGCTAACGGACGGTCACGTGCCCATCACCTGCCCATCACGCGCCCGGGCCGGGCCTCCGGCGCGCCGTCGCGCTTCGCCATCCTTTAGGAGTGGGGGCCCTGGAGCGCCAGAGGCCTGCCGTGATCCCCATCGAGCGCCTCCCGACCCTGTTGGCAGCCATCGGCGTGCTACTCTTGGCGGGCGCGCTGCTGTGGGTGCGTCCGACGGGCCGCCTGCACCGCGCCCTGGCGCTGTTCCTGTTCCTCCGGGCGGTGCTGCAAGGGCTGCTGACCTGGAGCATCGGGCCCGGGGACCTGCCGGGCCGCCTCGTGGCGTACGTGACCCTGGCGTTGCCGTTCGCGGCGCTCAACGTGGGCTACGTGTTCCTGGTGGAGCACGGGTGGGGCAACCGGCTGGCCCAGCATCCCCGCGCCGTGCGCAGCGGCCTGCTTGGCCTGGCGATCCTCCTGGAGCTGCTGTACCTCTGGGACCATTCCCTGTACACGGACGGCTTCGACCCGGGGCCGCTGCAGTTGTCGTTGGAGCTCACGTTCACCTCCATCGCGGCCATCGCGCTCGTCGTCGCCCTGGCGTACCGCCGCGCCACCGCCCGCACCGACCGCCGCGCCCTGTACGTCCTTCTGCTGGGCTTCGCCCTGGAGCCCGCGTTCCAGGCGAGCTTCCTGCTGTTCTTCATCGGCGGACCGTGGACGCCGTTCCTGGTCGCCGAGGCGGCCGGTGCGGTGTTGACGTTGGCCCTCATCGTCGCCCTCGTGCAGGTTGTGGCCTCCAGGGGCTCCCGGTTCGACACGGGGTGGCTCATGGGCCTCGTGGCGGCGGCGATCGTCACCGCTGGCCTGGCACGCCTCGCCTTCGACCGGGGCTCCTCGCTGGCCGGCACAGCGGAGTTCCTCGACCTGGAGACCACGCAGCTCCAACTGCTGCACTTCTACACGTGGGATGCCATCTGGACGCTGGCCCTCGTGGGCCTGGCCGCCTACGGCGCCGTGCGCTACGAGCTCTTTGGCATCGAACTGAAGGCCAAGACCGGCATCCAACAGTCGGCGGTGCTCGCCACCGTGACGGTGCTGTTCGTCGTCACCAGTGAGACGATCGAAGCGGTCCTGGGTGTGGAGGGCTTCCTCTCCGGCATCGCGGCCGCCGGCGTCATCGTGCTCGCCCTGTACCCGTTGGAGCGTCTCGCGCGCCGCGCCGTGGACCGCCTGCTGCCCAAGGTGCAGGACACGCCGGCCTACTGGAAGCAGCGCCGCGCGGAACTCTACACCGCGACGCTGGAGACGATCTACCGGGACGGCGAGATGTCGGAACGGGAGGCCGCCATGCTGGCCCGCTTGGAGGAACGCCTGGGCATGGACCCGAAGGAAGCCGCGTCCATTCGGGCTTCGTTCACGATTCCGACTGGGTGAAGAAACCCAGGGCCGCCCGAAGCTTGCTTTATAAGGCGACCGCCAGGTCGGCGGGGCATGGCCACCCTACGCCACGGCGCTGCTCTACTGGGCGTCGTCCTGCTTCTTGCCGCCGGTCTTTCCGTCCAACCCGCCAACGCCAGCGTCGGACCCCTTTCTGCCCTGTACGTGATCGACGGCTTTGCCACGGGCACCAACACGCTCCACACCGTCGACACGACGACCGCCGTACCCAGCGCCGTGGGCCCTGTCGCCCTGCCCGATGACACGCCCACCGGCCTCACGGACAACGGCGCGACGATCTTCACGTTCACGTTCGATCCCTCCCGGCTGGTGTCGATCGATCCGTTGACAGCCGCCGCGACCGACGTGGCCCCGTTCTTTCCAGTGGTCAGCGCCGAAGGCAGCCTCGCCTACCATCCCGGCAACGGCCTCCTCTACGGCATCTGCGCCATCTGTCCCAGCGCCCGACTCGCCTCCATCGCCCCCGACGGCGGCGGTTACACGGACCTGGGCGAACTGACCTATCTCGGTGCCCCGCTTGGTGGGGGGAACATCGACGGTGCGGACTTCCGTGGCAACACGTTGTACGGCGTCGCCGGCCACGGAGCCGGCGCGCTGACGAACCACTTGGTCATGATCGACACCGCCACGGGGGTCATCACGGACGTGGGCGACCTCGCGCCGGCAGACGTGACCACGTTCCTGGCGGGCTTGGCCTACAGCCCCCACGAGGACCTGTTCTATCTCGTGGAACGTGACGGCACGCTGTTCACCGTCGACCCGGACACCGCCGCCGCGACGTTGGTCGGCGAGACCGGCCTGAGCGACGTCTCCGGCGCCACCTACTTGGGCGTCGCGTCCCCGCCGTCGACCCCCAACGTGTTCTCCTGCAACTTCCCAGACGATGCCCGCAACTTCCGCGTCGGTCAGGTCTGCCTGCCCGGCCAGGCGGTCGGTGACAAGACGGGTGGCTCCATCACGCACCATCAGTCGGGGTGCCGCTACTTCTACAACGACGGCACGGGCTGGGACCGCATCCGGGCCCGGACGTTCGTGCCCGATGGCTCCGAGATCGCCATCTACTGCCTGCCGTTCGTCACGGGCAAGGTGGAGATGGTGCTCGGGGTGCTGTGATCACGTCCGTTCCCCCAACACCATCGCCGGCGGGATCCGGCTCCTCTTCTCCTTCTCGCGTTCCTCCTTCTCGGTCGACGCCCTTCTGGGCGACCACGTGGCCGCTACGCGTTGGCCGCCGGAAGGTCGAACTCCTGTTCACGGTGCGCGAGCATCAGGAGCACCCACGCGGCCAGGGCCAGGATGGGCCCGATGACGTACAGGCCGAACGCGAGCACGCCCACCACGACGGCCGCGGTCCCCGCCCAGGGGCGGCGCAGGTAGAACACCTCGCGGGCGGCGAACAGGCAGAAGGCGCCGGCCAGCAGGCTGACGGTACCCCAGATCCACGGCAGGTCATCGAAGAGCATGGCATCGAAGCGGTCGGCGTACAGCGCCGCGGCCTGGAAGACCGTCAGGACGCCGGCGACGAACAGGAGCAGGCTGGCGGAGAGCGCCTTGTCCGGCCATTCGCCGGGTTCCAGGGGTGGCGCGTCGCCCCGCGTGAGCTCCCCTTCCTGGTAGGAGCGCAGCATGAAGCCCAGCGCAGCCAGGCTGAGCACCGGCACCAGGCCCACGAAGCCCATGGAGAGGATCCCCGTGGCGCTGCCGGCGTACGTCCAGGCGGCCGTGTGGGTCTTGAGGGCCAGGTAGCCCATGACGCCGGTGGCGATGCTAAGCGGTAGTGCGAGCCACCAGGGGAACGCCTTGAGCAGCCCGGGGATGCTGTCGCCGAGGCTGACGACGGGTTGGATCAGGGCGAAGAACGTACCAAGGATGCCGGCTACCAAGAGCATGATGGAGGCGAAGACCGCCTTGTCCGGCCACTGAGCTTCATGTGTGCCACCCATGGACAGGGATGGGTCACCCTGGATGTATAGCCGTTGACTCTGCGCGTGGCGCGCAATCCGGCCACCGGCGCAGCCGCCAACGGTTAACCCACGGGGCCACCTGGGCCGCTCGTGCACCGGAACGTCACCATGACGCTCATCTGGCTCGGGGGGCTCCTGGGGGCCCTCGGTGCCCTCTTCGTGTACGAACTGGTCACCTTTGAGGTGGGGACCTACGAGGTGACGTGGCAGGAGGAGGAGACCTCCGTGACGGGACAGGCGGACCTGGCGGAAGGCTCGGAGGCGACGTTCCAGTTCCCTGCAGCGGGCATCCGTGGCACCGCCATCCACTTCGACCTCGTATGGCAGGACCCTGACGGCGAACCGGACACATTCCTCCTGGAGGTGGCGGGCCCCACGGCGGCCTACGAGCACCGCGTGGAGGACGCCTCCGGGGAGGTGACGGTACGCTTCGACCTTGGGGAACGGCTGCCGTCCCAGCGGGTCGAGGGGCTCGGTGAGGCCAATGCCATCCGGCGGGCATCGCAGCCGGCCGACTGGGAGGGGCACGACGGCAACTGGACGGTGACGGTGCGCCTGGTGGCCGCCCCCGGACAGCAGCTGCCGGTGCTGGGCGTGGAGCCGGTGACGGACGGCGCCAACGACTTCCGCCTGGAGGCCCGCTACGTGGCACAGGAGCCCACGGCGCGGCGCGTCTAGGGACCCTGGGCGAGGCCTGGGTGTGCTACCGCCGCGGCGACCGCTGCCTTAAGGCCCGGGTGGGCCATCGAACGGCATGGCGGGAGCGGCGGTGCCTTTCACACCCGAGTCGATCCCCCTGTTCCTTTCCAACGGGGCCATGGTCGCCTTGGCGCTCGTGCTGTACGGCGTCGGGCTCAACCACCGCCCCAGCCGGCTCCTGGCGCTGTTCCTCGTGCTGCGGGCGGCGGGCAGCCTGGTGAGCCACTTCCTGTACCTGGGCACATGGGTGTCCGAGGACCCGGCCAGCGCCGGTGTCTGGGCGGCCCTCCAGCCGTACGCCTTCATCCCGCTGCCGTTCATCCTGCTCTATTTCCTGGCGTTGTACCCGAAGCGGCGCGGCTGGCTGGGCAACAGCCGCTACGCCGGGTGGACGATCTTCGGCGTCGTCCTCCTGTTGGAGGTCCTGTACTTCTTCCGCCACGACCTGTGGATCGTGCAGACGTTCTCCACGGACAACCGGGCGCTCTTCGAACCCAATGGGCCGCTGGCGGCCTTGCTGGGCCTCACGTACTTCATGGCGGCGGTGGCCAGCCTGATGCTCACCAAGGCGGCCCATGACGAGCCGCCGGGGCCACGCCGGCAGACGTTGCTGCTCCTGGGCATCGCGTTCTTCATCGATGCCATGCCGGACGTGGTGGGGCTCTACTTCTACTGGCTCGCGGGCGACGTCGGCCTCAATCCTCGCACGGTCCCCGTCCTTGCGGCGCTCTTCGTGGGTGCCTTCACCGTGCGGTGGTTCATCCGCATGGCCCGCAACGGCCTGGACCAGGATCGTCGCCGTGCCCGCTGGGCGCTGGCGGTCTCCCTGGTACTGGGCCCCGCCCTCGGCGCGCTCGCCTACATCGACGCGTTGCTGCCGGCCAGCGGCGACTTCCAGACACTGCTGGTCATCCCCACAGGCCTGGTGCGCCTCATGATGCCGGTGCTCGCCACGTACGCCCTGCTGCGCCACAGCCTCTTCGACCTGGAGCTGAAGTTCCAGTGGACCATCCGCCAGTCGACGGTGGGCGGCATCGTGGCCATGATGTTCTTCGTCACCAGCGAGTTCCTGGAGCAGGTCATCCCCCTCGATGCCATCCTGGCGTCCCTCGGCCTGGGCAACACGATCCTGGGCGCCCGCTGGTCCATCGCGTTCGGTATCACCGTCGCGGCGCTCGTGGCGATCGGCCTGCAGCCCCTGCAACGGGCGGCCAGGCGCGTGGCGGACCGCACGCTCCCCGGCGTCCAGGAGGACGACTACCTGGAGGAGCGCAAGCGCGAGGTGTACCGGACGGCCCTCGAGGAGATCCTGCGCGACGAACACGTCTCCGCCCGCGAACGGGAGACCCTCGACCGTCTCAAGGCCCGCCTGGAGATCCCCGACGAGGCGGCCCGCGTGATGGAGACGGAGGTCGCCTCCCGCATCCACCGCAGCCCCGCCGTCGCCGCCACGTGAGCCTCAACCTCTAACCGCACGCGTCGTGTTGGCCGCCCCGTGGTCGCCTCGACGTCCCGCCGCGTGCTCGTGCCCCTTGACGGCTCCCAGGAGACCTTCACGGCGATGGAGCGCGGCCTGGGCCTCCTGGGCAACGACGTGGACGTGACACTGCTCGTGGTCCAGGACACCGGCTTCGAGGACGCGCCGGAGGACGTCACCCAGCTATTCGACGACGATGAGGACGACGAGATCTTCCCCACGGAGGACTCGGCCCGCCGGCTGCTCGAGGACGCGGCGGCCCGTTGCAAGGCGGCCGGCATCGGCCACAAGCCCGCCTGTAAGGTGGCGCGCGGCCGCAACGTCCGCAAGGCGATCCTCGCAGAGGCCGAACACCACGACGTGCTGCTGATGCACGCTCTGGGCGCCTCCGGCTTCAAGGAGAAGCTGCGCCTTTCCGGCACGGAGCACCTGGCCCGCAAGGCGACCTGCCACGTGCTGCTCGTCCACCACGACTAGGCCACTAAGAGCAAACAGGCCAACGCCTGTTCGAGTGCTGCTTTGGTGCCGACAGGGTTCTTGGCCGCATGGCTGCTGCTGTTTCCCGCCACCGGCCCCCGGATGATCCGAGTGGGCCGATCGTCAAAGAAGTCGACAACATCACCAAAACAAAGCGACCATTATCAGACGATCTGACGAGAAAGCTCAAACCCTCGTCCGACCCGTGGGTCCGCATGCGTTTTGCCGTGATCGCCGCCACCGCCCTGCTGTTGGCCGGCTGCACCGACCTGCCCGACGACCAGACGACCATCATCATCCCCTTCGACGCGGAGCCCGTCGCTTATGAAGCCGGCGTGGAACATCCAGCCCAAGTCAAGGTGCAGGTGATCCAAGAACAGGAGGGCGGCAAGAAGCTGCGCGACGTGGCCGTCGCCCTCTACACCCGCGATGAAGAAAATCCGTCCGGCCTGCGGGTCCTCACCGTCGGCCGCACGGACATCGAAGGAACCGTCAACGCCTACGTGGCCCCCCACCAGGACGTCTACGTGCTCGCCGGCGACCACCCTCGCTTCACCAACGAAGGGCTCGGCCCCGTGCCCGTCGGCCAGCCCAACAGCACCGTCCAGCTCAGCGTGCCTTTGTTCCTCGCCCACAAGCGCGTCGACGTCGACATGGAGGGCGGACTGGGCGCCAGCGGCGGCCTCCTGCTCGGCCCAGGCAGCACCTCCACCGTGTATGCCCCCATCCGGTTCCACGAGGACGACGCCATCAACGCCGCCTACCTGGAGCGCCTGTCCTACCTGGACTCCTCCATCGGTTGGTCCAACAGCCCCACCGGCGCAGCCGACCTCTACGCTGGTCTCGGCATCGCGGACACCGTGGTCAAGCGGGGCTCGGATGAGACGCAGGACCCCCGCGCAGGGCGCTTCACGGAACACGTGAACGCCACCAAGGCCGAGTTGGACCTCCTGCGCGCCAATCTGACCGCCAACGGCCTCCAGGCCGTGATGCTCAGCGACTCCTACCGGGCCGGACCCCTAGGCCTGGACGTCCGGTTCTCCACATTGGCCGAGTTCAGCCGCCTCGACGTCCGCTTCCTGTACAGTTGACGGAGGCCGAGACGTGGGTCAGCTGGGCACGACGCCAGCCCGGATCTTGGAGGCGAGCACGCGCCCCGAAGGCGTGAGGTCGATCGCCTTGGTGCGACCAGCGGGGGTCACGAGCACGAAGCGCATCAGGTAGTCGTTGATCGCCTCGCCCTCGCGGAGCAGCCGACCGACGGTGGGGGCGCTCAAGCCGGGCAGGCCCACCAGCTCGGAGGCAAGCACGGCGCGACCGGTCTGGCTGCGCTTGCTGACCTCCTGGACCATGCGGTGGGCGCTCCGGATGACGCGCATGTCGACGCCGTCCGGCTTGTCCCACTGCCCGGGTGCCGCAGCGCCGCCGCCGGCAGGGGCCGCGGAGCGCTCCTCCAGCACAGGTTCCTGTTGGCCTTCCTTGGCCCGGAGGTCCTCCGGTTGCAGGTCGTCCAGGAGTTGCCGCAGGGCACGCAGGGCGATGGCGCGGCTGGCCCTGAAAGGCACCTCCACGCCGCCGAAATCGAGGTTCAGCTTGAGCTTCACATCGATCGAGCGGAGGGGGAATTCCGCCTCGTCAAGCGTCTCGCTGGTGCCCCATTCGTAGGAATGCATGGCCGAACACGCGATTCAGGTGCCTGGGCTTGATAATGGTTGGTGAAACGGGCCTGGTGGCTGGCGCCAGGTGGCCCCCCGCCGGGCCCGGGCAGGCACCGCCCCCCACGGGCCGCCGTAACGGGGATATAGGGCCTCCCAGTCGGCCGCACCAGTCATGGCCGCTCAGAACGTGACACCCACGCGCAGTGAGCTGATCAACGTCAAGCGTAAGATCAAGCTGAGCCAGAGCGGCTACAACCTGCTCAAGCGCAAGCGTGACGGTCTCATGTACGAGATCTTCGAGATCCTCCCGAAGGTGAAGACCATCCGGAACGACCTCGTGGAGCGGTTCAAGGACGCCAACCAGGCGATTGCCGTCGCGGCGGCCGTCGAAGGCGGCCTCTCCGTGCGCTCTTACGCCAACGCTGTGGCCAAGCCGCCGCAGGTGAAGCTGGCCGAGAACAACATCATGGGCGTGCGCGTGCCCAAGATCGAGGCCGACGCCGTCCGCAAGGACCTGGCCGAGCGCGCCTACGGTAAGATCGGCTCCAGTGCCGCCATCGACGAGGCGGTCAGCGCCTACGAGGGCCTGGTGGAACAGATCATCGTGGCGGCCGAGTACGAGACCGCCATCAAGCGCCTCCTCGACGAGGTCGAGAAGACCAAGCGCCGTGTCAACGCCCTGGAGTTCAAGGTCCTCCCCGAGCTGGAGGAGATCCAGAACTTCATCGCCCTCCGCCTCGAAGAGATGGAGCGCGAGTCGCTGTTCACAATGAAGAGGATCAAGGATAAGGCGTAGGTGCGAAGCACCAAGCCGTTCCTTGATGCTCGCAGCGAGCGGAGCGAGCGAGACTGGCCGGTGCTGCTTGCAGCACCGGGCAGGGCGCATCAAAGACAAGGCGTGAGCTCAGCGAACGCCGTCTTTGGTGGGCAGCGAGGCATAGCCGAGCGAGACTGGGGGCGGAGGCGCACAGCGCCTTCGGCCAGCAGACGCGAAGCGGCTGCGGACCAACCAGCCGGAACGGCTGGGTGGGCCGGTGCTGCTTGCAGCACCGGGCAGGGCGAATCAAGGATAAGGCGTAGGCGCGAACCGATGCCTGGTTCGCTCCCCCACCCCTACGACCTCTTAGCCGGCAGGCTGCAGGGTGGCATGGTAGCCCGCCGCCACTTCCGCCGCGATGACCCAGGCGGCCAGGGGCTGGGGCCACAAGGAGACGGTCTCGGGCGCGGCCTCCTTCCAGGCGCGGCTGAAGTCGCCGGTGGGGTAGCCGCCGATGACGACGGTCAGGTCCCCCCCATCGCCTTCGGCCTTGGCGGCCAGGTCGGCTGCCGTGAGCGCTTGTCCACCTTCGTCGAGTCGTACGACGGGCCCCGCGGCGACGGCGGCGAGCACCTGCTTAGGGCTCTGGTCCCGCTCTAGCCACAGCCACGGCTCCTTGTCGTTGCTGGCGCCCTCCCGTAGCACCTTGGCCAGGAGCCCCTGGAAGCGGGCCTCGCCGCGCGGGAGGCGCGTGTCGGGTCGGATACGGATGAGGTCCCCGTCGCGGGTATGCACGGCGACCTCCAGGCGGCCCGTCTTGGCCAGGGGATGCTCCAGGAGGTTCAGGAGTGTGGCCTGGGTGATGTCGGGGCGGCCGCGGCGTTCGCCACCGTCGAGCTTGTCGACGCCGGGGTGGTGGTTGCGGTCGAGGAGGAGCTGCCCCGGCTTGCGACCGAGCGCCTTGGCCTGCGCCCGGATGGCGGGGTGGCCGCCGATCTCCGACGGGACCAGTTCGAGGGCCGCTTCGGCCAGGATGACGGTGAGCACCACGCCGCGGCGAGGGTCGGTTGGTTCATGAGTGTGGCCCGTGGTGGCTGGGCGTGCGTTCCCTGGAAGCGGTGCGGGGCAGGCTGATGGCGCTGCTGGCCTTCGGCTCCCTCGGCCCGGCCCTGCAGTTCTCCGGCTTCTTCTGGGACGTGCGCTGGCACACCATCAAGGGACGTGACTCGTTCTTCGTCGCCCCCCACAACGTCGCCTACGGTGGCATGGTGGTGGTCTTCGCCATGGGCGTCCTGGGCTGTTGGCTGCTGCGGAAGCACGTGGACGGCGGCCTGCGCGGTCTCTGGAAGGACCCGGTGGGCCGCGGCTTCGTCGGCATGGTGGCGGGCGGCGCGCTCATGTTCGTCTACGGCGGCATCGACGACCTGTTCCACCGGAGCGTCGGCCTGGACAACTCCATCTGGAGCCCGCCCCACATCGCCATCCTGACCGGGATGCTCCTGGGCGGCGCCGGCGTGGTGGCCGCGCTGCGTGGCCTGGAGCAGGAGCCAGGCCGTGACGGCTTTGGCCGCGGCAAGTGGAAGGCCGCCGAGTTCCTGGCGATCGTGGTCCTGATGGGCAACTTCGGCGTCATGACGGTGATGCTGGGGCAAATGGAGCGCTTCCTGCTGCGCCGCGAGATGATGTGGTACATGCCGATGGTGGCCATGATGGGCAGCCTCGCCTACACCATGGCCGCCCAGATCACCCCCCGTTTCGGCTTTGCCAGCGCGGCGGCGCTCGCCTACACCTTCATGCGCATCACGGCGCAGGCGATCATGGTCCTGACGGGCTTCGACACGGACATCACGGCGCCGGTGTGGATCTTCCCTGCCGCCATCGTCCTCGACGTGGTGCTGCGCAAGAAGAGCCAAGGGGCGTTCCTGGCCGGCATCGCGCTCTTCGGGCCCATCTTCCTCCTCGCGGAGCAGGGCAGCCGCCTCGTGCTGGGCGTCCCCGCAGCGTGGCATCCGGTGGAGGTGCTCTCCGCCATGGTGATGATGGCGCTCTTCAGCCTGGGCGGCGGCCTGGCAGGCAACAACCTGGCGGCCCTCATGCGGGGCGACCGGACCGTCGGCGACGACGCGCCCCGGCCGGACCCCGATGCGCCGGCCGCGTAGCCTACCTAGTCCTTGGCGGCGTACGCCCGTTCGTTGAACGCCTTGGTCATGCGTTTCTTGCTCTCCAGGTCCAGGAGGAACCTACGCGCCGGCACCTCCACCAGGTACGTGGCGAGCCACGCGATCGGCAGCAGCGTCAGGCAGTAGAGCAGGTAGAACCAGTTGCTGCCCACGGGGCTGTACCCGTACTGGCGCACGGCCACCTGGAACATCCACCACCAAGCGACGTGCAGGATGTAGATGCCGTAGCTGATGTCGCCCAGTTTCACCATCCAGTTCTGATCGAGCAGACGGGTGACGGGCCCGGCGCCAGCGGCCACCATGAAGAGGAACATGGCGGCGAACGGCGCCACGATGGTGGTCACCATGAGGCTCTTGGGGGCCCGGTCCGCCATGCTCATGATGACGATCATGGCCAGCAAGGACACGAGGCCGGCGACGACGATGCCACGCGGCTCTTCCTCCTCCTTGCCGGCGGCGCGGCGGGCCTCACGCCAGCGCAGGAACTGGCCGCCCACAAGGACGCCGAGGACGAAATCGGGGAGGCGGAGGATCGGCGTGAAGTACTCGACCTTCCAGGCGAACGTCGCCTCGTCCACGCCATTGGACGCGTTGTACAGGGGAACGATCATGGAGAGGGCCCACAGGCCGAGGCCGAGCGCCCAGGCGCGGCGGCGCTCCATCTTGTACAAGGCGAGGGTGATGAACGGGAACAGGGTATAGAAGAACAGCTCCGCCGACAGGGACCAGGACTGACCGTTCCACAGCGTCGCCGTCTCCGGGTGCCACGCCTGCATCATGGCGAGCACCAAGGCGCCTTGGGCGACCAGTTCCAGCGCGTCCCGGATCGTCGGCGTGTCGATGTGGACGTAATGCTGGTGCAGGAAGAACGGCAGCGCCGCAGCAAGGCCCACCAGGTACATGGGGTAGATGCGGGCGAAGCGGCTGCGCACGAAGAGACGGAGGCTGAACTTGCCCGCCGCCATCGCCGGGGCGTAGTTGTACGCCAAGATGAACCCGGAGAGCATGAAGAAGAAGCTCACCGTGAAGTGCGCATGCTCCATGAACACGTCCAGCCACCGGGGCAGCCCCAGGTCGTACTTGCGACCCACGTGGTAGCCGACCACCATGGCGGCCAGCGGGAACCGGATGGCGGTCAACGCGGGCAGATGCTCCCTTGGCGCGCTCAACAGGGGGCGCTTCGGCTGGAGCGATTAAAGCGTGGCGACCCCACCGTGCGGCAGGCCCCAGGCGCTCCCCAACCCTTATGGCGAGCGGCCGGCAGGCGGCGCCGTGGCCTTCAGCAAGTACGACCCCCACAAGCCGGAGCCCCAGCGGCCAGGCATCGGGGACGACACCGCACGGCGGCGGGCGCTCATCCTGCGCTGGGGCTGGCTGGTGAGCCTCATCTACCTCGGCATCGGCTACGTCGTCATCGCGTTGGTGCTCAGCGGACGGTGGCCGTAGATCAAGTTTCGACCGATGCATCGAGGATTGGAAGTCTGCCCCAGGGTCCTTAAGAAATCCAGCACGGTCGCGCCGTTTGGTCATTGACCAAAGGTGAAACCATGATTCTGAGAACCTCGTTGATTGTTGGGCTACTGCTGTTGGCTGGAAGCGGCTCGGTGGATGCTGGGGCGTGTGCGAATGGCGTCGGGTGCGACGAAATCAGGAAGGTCGCCAAGGCCACTCCTTTCTACGACCCGATTAACAGGACCATGCACCGTGATGTGGATTTGGTCGTCGACGAAATGGGCGACACCATGTACGGCCATCTCTCCATGAGCGAAGGATCCGGCGTTCGCTTGGATGACACCGCGTTCATGACGATCGGCGAGGAGACGTTCGAAGGCTACCAGGACCCCATGTCCACCTTCGACCGCGCGGCTGCCGGGCCGGGCGTGAGCTGGCTGGCCAGCGACGAGACCCGTCTAGCGATGCCGGTCCAGATCACCAATGAACTGGTCGTGGCCGACGGGGCCCGCCTGGTCGTCGTCGATGGCGGCGAAATCGTCCTGGAGGACGGTATGCAGCTGCGCGAGACGGTCACTCACCTCTACGACATGCTTGAGGAGAAGGACGAGCAGATCGCGGACCTGGAGGCCCGACTGGCGGCCCTTGAGGCCAGTCTGTAGGCGCGACGGATGCGTGTTCCCTTTTCCTTCATTTTCCTGTTCTAGCGCTCAGCTGAGTACCGTCGCCAGCTTGCCGGTCTCGGCCGCCTGACGTAGCTCCTGGGCGATGCGCTTGCCGGTGGAGAGGCCGGGCTCGACCATCTCACTGTAGGGGCTGCCCTGGATGAACGGGTTGGTGCCTGCGACGATACGGGCACTGATCTCGAACACCTTGAACTCCAGGTCCGGGGTGACGATGGTCTCCAGGCAGAAGGGGCCCCAGAGGCCGCCGAAGCGCTTGTAGGCCTCGTTGACGACCCCTTCGCCCATCTGGAACACCTTGGGCAGGAGGCTCTCACGGATGACCATGGGGATGTTGCCGGTGACGACGAACTGGGGGTCGATGCCGGCTTCCTGGAGCTCCTTGATCGACCCGATGCGGTTGAGTTCGTCGATGTTGGACTCGTCGCGGCGGTCGATGGAGAGCATCTGGAGGTTGCCGTGGCCGGGGATGGCGAAGCCGCTCTCGTCCAGGCGGCCGTGGAAGTAGTGGAGGTAGTACCGGGTGCCCATCACGAACTCTTGGATCGTGTGGGGCTCGCCCTCCTGGATCTGCCGCTTGTATTCGTGGTAGTTCTTGGCGATGAAGAAGCCCTTACCGCCCTTGGCGCCGTGGTACTTGACGATCACCGGCTCCGTGATGTCCTTGGGGTCGGTCACCTCGCGGGGCATGGTGAGCCCGGCGTCCTCGAGCCAGCCGCGCTCCATGTCA
>JBMYRW010000040.1:0-24299 GCA_049602735.1 Thermoplasmatota archaeon | reverse complement strand
CCCACCTCGATGGCCGCCCGATCCGAGACCCCGTCGTCGCCGGCAAGATGTTGGAGGCGATCCACCTCGATGCGCACGAGGTGCAGCGGCACGGTGTCATTGACGTAGCCGGACGAGGTGGGTGGTGAGCCCTGTCCTTCGGCGTGCTCCACGCGGATCGTTCCCGTGAGGCGCTCCTCGACGCCCCTGTCCGTGAGGGTCCCCTTGGCCCAGGCGCCGTCCGCCGTCTCAAGGACGAACGATGCCGCCGCGAAGGGGACCACGGGCACCGGCGCCTCTGGTTCATCATGGAAGCGATAGAGGTTCCAGAACAGCCATTCCGGCTCGCCTGGCCACGCTTCGCCCGGATCGATCCCGTCGCCACTGGTCGCTTGGGGTCCCGCTGTGATGGCCGGGTTGCCCGTACCTGTGGTGGGCGGCTCGGAGCTGGTCGTGCATCCGGCCAACAGGGCCAGGAGCAGCACGAACGGGACGAAGGCGGAACGCATGCCCGCGCCACGAAGGCCATCCTCAAGAACTTCGCGCCATGGGGCCATCCGGTCGCCCGTCAACGCCTTCATCTCAACAGGAGAGGCAACCCGGGCGCCTTTAGTAGGTGGAGCAGGCTCGACACCTGGGATACGGATGCACTCGCCAGTAGCGACGCTAGGCCAAGGTCTAAGGGTCGCCCAGGCCACGTGACTCCTGTTCCGGAGGCCCATGCACCTCAAGGAAGTTCACGTCGAGAATTTCAAGAGCTTCGGACGCAAGCTCACCATCCCCTTCGAAGAAGGGTTCACCGGGATCACGGGGCCCAACGGCTCCGGGAAGTCCAACATCGGTGACGCCATCCTCTTCGTGCTGGGCCCCAACAGTCCCCGTGCCATCCGCGCCGGGCGGCTGACGGACCTCATCTTCAACGGCGGCGCCGGCGGCAAACCGGCCAAGTACACCCTCGTGGCGCTCACGTTCGACAACCGGGACCGCATGATGCCCGTGGACGCAGACGACGTGGTGCTCACCCGCAAGGTGGTCCGCAAGCCCAAGCCGGACGACCCCGACGCCTACTCTGGCTACTTCTACGTCAACGGCCGCGCCTCCAAGAAGAAGGAGTTCGTGGACCTGCTCAACCATGCCCGCATCTCCGCGGACGGCTACAACATCACCCAGCAGGGTGACGTGCTGCGCATCTGCCAGATGACCAACGTGGAACGCCGTCGCATCCTCGACGACATCGCCGGCGTCACCGCGTTCGACAAGGACATCGACCAGGCGGACCGCCGCAAGGCGGAGGTGGAGGCGAACCTGGAACGCATCGGCATCGTCCTGGACGAGATCGCCCGCAACCTGAAGCAGTTGGAGAAGGACAAGGAATCCGCCGCCCGCTACCAGCAGCTCCAGGCCGACATCGGCCGCACCAAGGGGCTCGT
Organism: Thermoplasmatota archaeon; assembly: GCA_049602735.1. Lineage (GTDB taxonomy): Archaea > Thermoplasmatota > E2 > JACPAO01 > JAHFTW01 > JBMYRW01. The sequence goes on along the minus strand of JBMYRW010000040.1, from coordinate 22,890 downwards.
GGCCCACCGCCGCCGCACCGACGTGGAGGCCCAGGTCGCCCAGGTGCACGCCCAGATCGATCAGTTCACCCAGGAACGCGCCAAGCTGGACGAACAGCTACAGGGACTCCAGGCGCGCTACAAGGAGACCCAGGCCGACTTCGCCGAGGCGGAGCAGAAGATCCGCGAAGAGGGCGGCGAGGAGGCCCGCGCCCTCCAGGAGAAGCTGGAAGAGGTCCGCGACCGCATGGTCCGCCTCGAGGAGAAGGTCAACTTCGCCAAGATGGAGCTGGAAGGGGGCAGCGAAGACCTCGCCCCGCTCCAGGAGGAGCTGCGCCGCGTCCAGAAGGAGGCGGAACGCACCCGCAAGCTGCACGGCGAGGCCGAGACCGCCGCCGCCAGCGCCGCCGAGACCTTGGCCGCCCGCGCCAAGGAGCTCGAAGGGGTCCAGGACCTCATCAGTCGCTCCAACGAAGGCGCCATGGCGCTCAAACAGGAGCTGGCCAAGCTCCGCCAGGAGCACGAGGCGAAGCAACTGGAGCTCCACGAGGCCAAGCTGGAAGCGGACCGCCTGGCCGACCGCGTCGAGGAGGCGACCACCCGCAGCGGCGGCGCCGCCAGCGACGTCGAAGTGGCCGAACAGGACCTCAAGGAGGCCGAATGGCACCTGAAGGAGATGGGTGAAGGCGAGGAGGGGGCCGGCGGTTCCGGTGGCCGCAGCCGAGCCTCCGCCCAGAAGCGTCTCTTCGCCCTGCGCAAGCGCCTTGCGGAGCTCTCCACGGAGAACGAGGAGCTGGAGCAGCGCATCCGCCGCCAGCAACGTGAACTGGCGGAGCTCCAGGCCCGCCGCGACGCCGCCGAGCGCGTCAAGGGTGGCTTCGGTGCCGCCGTGGAAGCGGTCCTCGCTGCCCGTGAGAGCGGTGCCTTGAGAGGGGTCATCGGCACCATCGCCGAGTTGGCCAACGCCGACGCCCAGTACCAGACCGCCCTCCAGACCGCCGCCGGTGGCCGCATGCAGGCGGTCGTGGTGGAGGACGACGCTGCGGCCGCCGCTTGCATCGAGTTCCTCAAGGAGCGCCGCGCCGGCCGTGCCACCTTCCTGCCCCTCACCAAGATGGTGCCCGGTCGCCCCCGCGGCCAGGCGCTCATGAAGGTCAAACAGGAGGGCTGCCTCGGCTTCGCCCTCGACCTCATCGACTTCAACCCCCGTTACCAGAACGCCTTCTGGTACGTCTTCGGCGACACCCTCGTGGCCGCCAACATGAACGCCGGCCGCCGCATGATGGGAGGTGTTCGCATCGTCACCACCGACGGCGAACTCTTCGAAGCCAGCGGCGCCATGGTGGGCGGCAGCCAGGGCAAGCGGGGCGCCGGCCCCAGCTTCAGCAACCAGGACCGCGGCCGCGTCGACGAGCTCCTGCAGTCCTTGCAGCAGTCCGAGGCGGCCCAGGCAGACGTGGAGGCGCAGATCAGCACCACCCGCGGCGAACTGGCGGAGATCGAAGACGAACTGGCGGATGCCGGCCGCGACGACGCGGCCCTCGAGGCCAAGCGTGCCCAACTGCGCAGCCGCCGCGACAGCCTCACCAAGCAGCTGGAGAGCCTCCGCGAGGCGGCCGCCGGCTGGCAGACCAAGCAACAGGAGGCCCGCGAAGCCCAGGCGGCCCAGGTGGAGCGCCAACAGGACCTCGCCGACCGGCTGGAGGAGCTGGAGCGCCTGCGCGACGAGAAGGGGCAGCTGCTCCTCAAGGGCACCAAGAAGGAACTCCGCGAGAAGGTCGAGTCCTTGCAGGCGGAGATCGAGTCCCTCAAGGACGCTCGCCGGGACGCCGAGAGCCGCCGCGACGTGGCCTGCAAGCAACTGGAACTCGTGGAGGCCCGCGCCGCGGAGCTCGGCCGGCAGATCGACGGCCACGACGAGGAGATGGAACGGCACCGCGTGGATGTGGAACGTTACGGCCAGGCCCACCAGAAGGCCCGCGCCGAACTGGAGGCCCTCATGAAGATGGAGGCCAAGGCGAGCGGCGCCCTCAAGAAGCTCCAGGAGGCCCGCGACAAGGCCTACCAGAAGCTCGTGGACCTCAAGGCGAAGATGGACGGCGTCGCCGACCGCCGCGAGACCCATTTCAGCCTCATCACCAAGGCGAAGGCGAAGCTCCCGGCCCTCGAAGAGGAGCTGGCCGAGGCGCTCATCGAACTGAAGGAACACCCGATCGAACTGGCTGACGACGAAGAGGTGCCCCCGCTCGCCGACCTGCGCCGCACGCTGCGCAACCTGGAAGGCCAGTTGGAACGCCTCGGCCCCGTCAACATGCGCGCCCTGGAGGAGTACGACGCCCAGGCGGCCCGCCAGACGGAGCTCAAGGAAGAGGTGGCGCGCCTGGAGGACCAGCGCACGGAACTGGTGAAGCTCGTGGAGCGCATCACCCAGAAGAAGAAGGGTGCCCTCCTGGAGGTCTTCACCGCCATCAACGAGAACTTCGTGCAGGTGTACGCCCGCCTCTCCATGGGTGGCCAGGCCCGCATGGAGCTGGAGGACCCGGACGACCCCTTCGCCGGCGGTCTCATCCTCAAGGCCCAGCCCCCCGGCAAGCGTGTGCTGCGCCTCGATGCCCTCTCCGGTGGCGAGAAGAGCCTGACGTCGATGGCGTTCATCTTCGCCATCCAGCAGCACGAGCCGAGCCCGTTCTACTACCTGGACGAGGTGGACCAGAACCTGGACGCCGTCAACTCGGAGCTGCTGGCGAAGCTGGTGCGCGACAACGCTCAGTTCGCCCAGTTCATCCAGGTGAGCCTGCGCAAGATCACTCTCAAGGAGGCCCACCGCCTGTATGGTGTGACGCAGCCGATCCCTGGCCAGTCGGAGGTCATCGCCGACTTCGGGCTCGACCAGGTGCAGGAAGCGGAGCCGGAGGATGACGACGAGGCGGCCGAGAACCAGGGCGCCGATGCCCCCGTCCACGGGGACGACGACTCCATCGAGGGCACCCTGAAGTCCATGATGCTCGCCGAGGTGCGTGAATGAGCGCCGACCAGCGCCATGGCGACGGCGAACGCGAAGGCCAGCAGACGCAGGTGCAGACTGAGGCCCCCATCGAAGTGGTCCAGACGGATCTGCACACCATGCAGGTGGTGCGACACCTGTTGTGGCACAAGGCGATGGCCGACTTCGACGACGACGGCAGCCGCATCAACGAGTTCATCGGCCTGGTGCAGCACGCCGACGACGGCGAACACGTCAGCATCCGGGACCCGTTCCACCGCGACCTCGCCATCGCCATGGAGTTGGTGATCAAGGAACACCTGGACCCCTGGGACCTGGACCTCTCCAAGTTCGCCGAACTGTATCTCAAGGAGGCGCCCCAGCGCGGCGTCGACCTGGTCACGGCGGGTCGCATCCTGCTGATGGCCTGGACGGTCCTCAAGCTGCAGTCCGACCACGTGGCCGAGCGCGCCAGCCGCGTGGAGGAGCCCGAGGAGTTCGGCTGGGACGACGTGCCGGACTGGGACTTCAGCGACGAGGAATGGGACTACACCACCCGCATCCAGCAGGCCCCGGTGGCCCCGATCGAGGAGCGCATCCGTCACAAGGGCGACCGCAAGGTGACGCTCATGGAGCTCATCGGCGCCTTCGAGGAGGTCCACGAGGAGGCCCAGCAGCGCGCCCAGGACAACGAGCGCCGTGTGAAGGCCCGCATGAGCCTGAAGCGCCGCATGCGGGGCCGCGTGGGCAACATGGTCCACAAGGAGGACCTGGAGGCGGAGATCGCCGAGACGTGGCAGCGCATCCTGGAGCACCCGACGCACCCCATCCCGTTCAGTCAACTGCACGAAGGGGACAAGATGGACCGGGTGCAGACGTTCAACGCCCTCCTGTTCCTCACCCGTGACCAGAAGATCACCGTCACCCAGGAGGAGTTCCCCACCGGCGAGGTCTGGGTGACCCCACGCCTGCCGGAAGCGGCCGTCGCCGCCGGCATCGATGAAGAGGAGGTGGAGGGCGCATGAGTGCCACCGCCGGTCGCGCCAGCCGAGCCAGCGACGACCTGAAGGCGCTCACCCGGGGCATGAAGCCGGTCCACGTGGTGGAAGCGGCGCTCTTTGCCGCCGGTCGCCCCGTCGCTGTCGAGGAGATCGCCGAACAGACCGGCCTTGCCCGCCCCGCGGTGCGCCAGGCGATCGACGACCTCGCCGCCGCATACAAAGAGCGCGACACGGTGCTGGAAGTGGGCAAGGCGGGCCAGAAATGGGCGATGCAGGTGCGCACCCAGGCCGCGGAGCCGGCCGCGCGCTTTGCTGCCATGGAGATCGCCCCGAAGCTCCTCAAGACCCTGGCGCTCATCGCGTACCATCAGCCCCTCAAGCAGTCGGAGCTGGCGGACATGATCGGCTCCAAGGTGTACGACCACATCCCCGAACTGAAGGAGAAGGGGCTGGTCCGCACGCGCCGCGACGGGCAGACCAAGATCCTCTCCACGACGCCCCAGTTCCCCGAATACTTCGGCCTCGACGCCCATACGCCCCAGGAGATCCGGGCCATGATGGGCAAGCTCGTGGGCCTCGACCCCGAAGCGAAACCGAAGGCCAAGGCGGACGAGAAGGGTCAGGAGGGCCTGGAATCGTTCGACGAGGCCACCGATGCGTCGGCGGCGCCCGCGCCGGAGCCCGAGGCCCCAGCGACGGAAGCCGAAGTCGCGGCCCCCACGGCGCCCGCCGACGCTTGAACGACGTGACCATGCTCCGCTTCTAAGGCGCCCGCCGCTGTTGGCCCATGGTGCGTGGTGCCCCCGTCCTGCTCGTCGCCCTCCTGTTGATGCTGCCGCACGGTGCGGCCCAGACGACCCTGGAAGCGACCGATCCCTCCGGCGACCTGCAAGTGAAGGCCGAGGGCCAGGACCTGGCGCCGTGGCCCGGCGACCGCCTGGCCGACGTGGACGTGACCGGGTTGTCCGTGGAGGCGTCCGAGGCGGGGCTCCGCGTCGCCCTGTCGGTCCGGGACGTGAGCGATGGACCCCACGTCGTGGTGGCGGAATGGGTCGTCCACCACGTCCATTTCGCCCACGAAGGGACCCAATTCCGCATCACCATGGAGTTGGCGCGCCCCGTCGTCGCAGCGGCCACCGGCACCCAGCCCTGGGCCGGCCTGTACCGCGCGTCCCCGGATGGGTGGCGGGAGATCGGTGAACTGGACCTCATCGTGGCGGACGACACGCTGGCCGTGCAGGTCCCCAAGGCGCGCCTGGAAGCGGTGGCCGGCCCGCTGGACGGCCGTAGCCTCACGGGGTGGCACGTGGACTCCTGGACCAACCTGGAACGCGCTTGGCTGCTCTTCGATGCCGTCACCGCATTCCTGGTCGGCCGCGACGGCCCCCGCGCTGACGTGGTGGACCGCCTGCCGGACACGGGTCTGGTCCCTGGCGAAGTGCGGTTCCCCGGCGAGGCACCCCCTGAGCCCGAGCCCCGCGAGGGCTCTGACGGCAGCCGCATCGACGACGAGGGCCCGCGTCGCCCGGAACCCCGCACCGCACCCTCCCAAGAGGCCCCGGTGGATGACCTCCAGGGCCCGGTCGAGGAAGGCCAGGAGACTCCCACGGTACCGGTCCCGATGGCCTTGTTCCTCCTGTTGGCGCTCGCCGTCCAGAGGCGCCGCGCCCGGGCCGCGTCGGTACGTATCTAAACCGCGCGCGCGTGCGCGCGCGTAGGAGGGATGCACAGCGAAGGCCACGCCGCGCGCGGATGGTCTTCGGGTGCCACGATTTCTCGATGAGCGACGACTATGGGGCAGCCAGCATCCAGGTCCTGGAGGGCCTGGAAGCGGTGCGCAAACGCCCCGCCATGTACATCGGTTCCACGGACGCCCGTGGCCTGCACCACCTGGTCTACGAGGTGGTGGACAACAGCATCGACGAGGCCCTGGCGGGGTACTGTGACGACATCACGGTGACCCTGACGGGTGACGGCGCGGTGCGCGTCGAGGACAACGGCCGTGGCATCCCGACCGACATGCACCCCAAGTACGGCCGCCCGGCCCTGGAGATCGTCCTGACGGTGCTGCACGCTGGCGGCAAGTTCGACGAGTCGTCCTACAAGGTCTCCGGCGGCCTGCACGGTGTGGGTGTCAGCTGTGTCAACGCCCTGTCGAGCAAGCTGGTGGCTGACGTGCGGCGCGGCGGCCAGCACGTCCAACAGACGTTCACGCGCGGCGTCCCCGACGGGGAGATCGAGGTCCTGGGCACGGCGGCGGAGGGCGAGACCGGCACCACGGTGACCTTCTACCCGGACGACCAGATCTTCGAGACCCTCACGTTCGACTTCGACACCCTCCAGAACCGGCTACGGGAGCTGGCGTTCCTGAACGCCGGCGTCTCCATCCGCTTCCGTGACGAGCGCACGTCGGAGGTCGTCGAGGAGCATTACCACTACGAGGGTGGCCTGTCGGAGTTCGCCGGCTGGGTCAACCGCAAGCGCAACGTCCTGCACCCCGACGTCGTCCACTTCGAGGGCTCCAGGGAGAAGGTGAGCGTCGAGGTGGCGATCCAGTACACGGACGCCTACAACGAGACCGTCTTCACGTTCGCCAACAACATCAACACCCACGAAGGCGGCACCCACCTGGTGGGCTTCCGCGCCGCCCTGACGCGCACCCTCAACGACTACGCCCGTCGCAACGACCTCACCAAGGGGTTGGAGAGTGGCCTGGGCGGCGACGACTGCCGCGAAGGCATCACGGCGCTCGTGTCGGTGAAGATCCCGCAGCCCCAGTTCGAGGGGCAGACCAAGACCAAGCTGGGCAACAGCGAGGTGCGTGGCATCGTGGAGAGCCTGGTCAACGAGAAGCTGGCGGAGTACCTGGAAGAGAACCCGGCCGTCGCCCGCACGATCATCGACAAGGCCGTCACAGCGCTCCGTGCCCGTGAAGCGGCCCGCAAGGCCCGCGACCTGACCCGCCGCAAGTCGGTCCTGGAAGGCAGCGGCCTCCCCGGCAAGCTGGCGGACTGCCAGAGCCGCGACCCCGCCGCCTCCGAGCTGTACTTGGTGGAGGGTGACTCGGCCGGCGGCAGCGCCAAGCAAGGCCGCGACCGCGCCACGCAAGCGATCCTGCCCCTGCGTGGTAAGATCCTCAACACGGAACGCGCCCGCATCGACCGCGTCCTCCAGAACAAGGAGGTCCAGGCGCTCATCCAGGCGATGGGCTGCGGCATCGGCGAGGACTTCGACGCCGACAAGGCCCGCTACCACAAGATCGTCATCATGACGGATGCCGACGTGGACGGCGCCCACATCCGGACGCTGCTGCTCACGTTCCTGTACCGGTACATGCCGGAACTGGTGGAGCGGGGCTACGTCTACATCGCCCAGCCGCCCCTCTACAAGCTCAAGAAGGGCTCCCAGGAGCGTTACGTGTACGACGACCGCGCCAAAGAGGCGCTCCTGGACGAATGGACGCCGGAAGGCGGCGAGCGCGGCAAGGGCATCGGCGTGCAGCGTTACAAGGGTCTGGGTGAGATGAACCCCACCCAGCTCTGGGAGACCACCATGGACCCCGACGCACGCACCCTGTTGCAGGTGACCGTGGACGATGCGGTGCTGGCGGACGAACTCTTCACGACGCTGATGGGAGACCAGGTGGAACCCCGTCGGCAGTTCATCGAGACCCACGCTTTAGAGGCGGAGGTAGACGCGTGAAAGCCGCAGGTTTTCACGGGTCCGAACAGGTGCGGCTTGCTGCACCTGTGAGTGATGCCGGAGGAGAAGCATGACCGACGCCGACCACACCCCCACCGACGTCGCCCCGAGCGACCGTGTGGCCCCACGCCCTGTGGAGACGGAGCTGCGCCAATCGTTCCTCGACTACGCCATGAGCGTCATCGTCAGCCGCGCCCTGCCGGACGCCCGCGACGGTCTCAAACCGGTGCACCGCCGCATCTTGTACGCCATGAGCGAGATCGGCATGAGCCACACGACGGCGTACAAGAAGAGCGCCAACGTGGTGGGCGAAGTGCTGGGCAAGTACCACCCGCACGGCGACGGCGCCATCTACGACGCCATGGTCCGCATGGCCCAGGACTGGAGCCTCCGCTATCCCCTCGTGGACGGCCAGGGTAACTTCGGCAGCGTCGACGGCGATGGCGCTGCGGCGATGCGTTACACGGAGGCCCGCATGGCGCGCATCACGAGCGAAGTGCTGTCCGACCTGGACAAGGACACGGTCGATTGGGCGCCCAATTATGATGGCAGCCGCCAGGAGCCCCGTGTGCTCCCGGCCGCCCTTCCCAACCTGTTGGTCAACGGCAGTGATGGTATCGCGGTCGGCATGGCCACGAAGATGCCCCCTCACAACCTGTCGGAGGTGGTGGATGCCACGGTGGCCCTCATCGACGACCCCGAACTGTCGCCCCTCGACCTCTCCGAGTTCGTCAAGGGGCCCGACTTCCCCACGGGCGGCATCATCCACGGTCGCGGCGGCATCATGCAGGCGATCGCCGGCGGTCGCGGCCGCGTCATCGTGCGCGGCAAGTACGAGATCGAGGCGGCCGGCAAGGACAAGGAGCGCATCGTCTTCTCGGAGATCCCTTACCAGGTCAACAAGGCGAACCTGCTCATGGCGATCGCCGATCTGGCCAAGGACAAGGTCGTGGAAGGCATCAGCGACCTGCGCGACGAGTCGGACCGCCGCGGCATGCGCCTCGTCATCGAGCTCAAGAAGGACGCCATCACCGACGTGGTGCTCAACCAGCTCTGGAAGCACACGGCGCTCCAGTCCTCCTACAGCATCAACAACCTGGCCCTCGTGGACGGCCGCCCCCGCACCCTGGGGCTCAAGGAGCTCCTGCGTGTCTTCACGGACCACCGTTTCGAAGTGGTCACCCGCCGCACCCAGTACGAACTGGACAAGGCGGAGAAGCGGGCACACATCCTCGAAGGTCTGCTGGTCGCCCTGGACCGCATCGACGAAGTGGTCGCCCTCATCAGGGGCAGCGCCGACGCCGAGACGGCCCGCAACGGCCTCATGGAGACTTTCGAGCTCTCGGAGGTCCAGGCGAAGGCGATCCTCGACATGCGGTTGCAGAAGCTCACCGGTCTGGAATCGGATGAGCTGCGCTCGGAGCATGCCGGTCTGCTCGTGAAGATCGCCGAACTGAAGGCGATCCTCGCCGACGACGGCAAGGTCTACGCCATCATCAAGGAGGAGCTGCTCCACATCAAGGAGACGTACGGCGACGAGCGCCGCACGGCCATCGAAGAGGGTGAGATCGACATCGACGACGAGTCCCTCATCCCCGAAGAGGACTGCATCTACCTGTACACCCAGGAAGGCTACCTCAAGCGGATGCCCCTGGACACGTACCGGGAGCAGAACCGTGGCGGCCGCGGCCTCAAGGGCATGCAGGCGAAGGAAGGCGACCACCTGATCGGTACCGTCGTCGGCTCCACCCATGACCACCTCTGCTTCTTCACCAACCACGGCCGCGTCCACTGGCTCAAGGGCTACCGCGTCCCCATGGGCAGCCGCCAAGCACGCGGCAAGCCGGTGCAGAACCTGATCCAACTGGATGGCGGCGAACGCGTGGAGAACATCATCCCCGTGCGCGACTTCGATGAGGAGGGCCAGTTCCTCTTCTTCGCCACCAAGCGCGGCCTGGTCAAGCGGACGCCCCTGTCGGCGTTCCGCAACGTCCGCGTGGTCGGTATCAAGGCAATCGAACTGCGCGATGGCGACGAGCTGCTGGCGGTCCGCCGCACGGACGGTGAACGCAACATCATCCTCGCCAGCCGCAACGGCCAGGCCTGCCGCTTCCAGGAGGAGGACGTGCGCTCCATGGGCCGCGTCGCCGCCGGTGTACGGGGCATGACCCTGGGCGAAGGGGACAGTGTGGTCGCCGTCGCCGTGGCGGAACCGGACACCGAGCTCCTGACGGTCACCCAGAACGGCTACGGCAAGCGGACGCCGCTCGACGACTACCGTCTCACCCGGCGTGGCGGCAAGGGTGTGCGCACCATCGTGGTCAACGACCGCAACGGTGGTGTCGTGGCCCTACGCACGGTGCGTGGCGACGAGAGCCTGCTCATCATCACGCGCGGCGGCATGGTGGTCCGCACCCCCGTCGACCAGGTCAGCCAACAAGGGCGCAGCACGCAAGGTGTCACCGTCATGCGCATGTCGAAGGACGACGAGGTCATCCAGGTCGCGGTGCTGCCAGCGGAGGCCGAAGAGGACGCTGCAGGCGATGCGCAACAGGAGAAGACGCCGCCCGCACAGGACGAATCAAGGCAGCCATAGATCGGGTCTGAGTCTCCCACCTCCAGCCAAGGCTTAACAATCAGAAGCAGGCTCGACCGCTTGCTGATTGGTGGTGAGAAGGCGGCCTTGGCTGGTGGCCCGATCCTTGCCGACGGCTGGAATTGATACAATGAAGAACGTGACCCTGGCCCTAGCTGGCCTGCTCGTCGCCGCCATGGCCCTGCCTGGCGCTGCCACTGCTGCTGACCCCGCCGAGAGCCTCGAAGTGGCCAACCGTGATGCCCTGGTGGCCTACGTCAACGACAACCTCGATGGCAAGGCGACCTACGAAGACATCAAGCACGAGCTGACCGGCAACGGCGTGACCCTCGAAGTCGACGTCAACAACATGGCCGCGCTCGCTGCCAGCCACCTGATCAACCTGGCTCCCATGCTCGAAGTCCAGACCGCCGCCGGTATGGGCTCCTTCCCGCTCGTCGGTGTCGGCCTCTGGCTCAACGTCGGCGGTGGCGGCGGCTTCCTGCCCACCACCTGCGCCAACGCCATCATCGAGAACAGCGAGCTCGACGGCGAATTGCCCCTCCTGCAGCACAACGGTGCCGTCAGCAGCAACTCCGCCTCCTTCGGCGGCATCAGCGGCTTCGCCGCCGCCACCGACACCACGGGCACCACGGACGACTCCGTGAGCCACAGCAGCACCGTCTTCGGTGTCGGCAACTACGATGGCGCCTGCATCGACATCCAGATCAGCATCTGCTTCTTCGGCATCTGCATCCACTTCTGGGTCTACCTCGAACTGTACGCCGTCGTCGGTGCCATCACGGACGACCTGGGCACCGGCACCTCCGCTGACCTGCGCGCCGTGCAGCGCGAAGCCCGCGCCCTGGGCATCTAAGCCTGCCCGGCTCCCTTCTCCTTTCCTCTCCCCCTCCCCTTTCGTCCTGTCGTCTGTTCTATGCGATGCGTTGTTCCGCTAGCGATGCCGATCCGTCGGCCTGCGGCAAGAAAGCGCAAGTACAGGTCGGTAACGCTCCCATAGGCTTATCCGCCCCACCTGCCATGGCCGCTTGTCTTCCCTTTTTGGGGGACAATGAGTGATACCATGAACAAGGCTGGAATCCTGCTGGCTGGCATGCTGCTGGTCGCCTCCGCTGTGCCTGGCACGGCCACGGAAGTCAAGAACCTCCGCGACGTGAACGAAGCGTACATCCTGGACCTCGTGGGCGACGCCTACGACCCGAGCGACGCCGAGGCCCTGGCGGCCTTCGAGATCGCCCTGGACCGCCTCGACACGAACAACGTGAACCTGCTGACCCTGAACACCGGCGTCATCGCTGGTGCCGAGGGCATCGGCGCCGCTGTCGGCGACCTGTTCCTCATCAGCATCCACGGCGATGGCTGCCCCAGCGCCCCCACCGAGGCCAACCCGCTGTACCCCGACGTCGGCTACGCCTGGCTCGGCAGCGGCACCACCGGTGGCAGCTCCGTGTCCGTCATCGACCGCAACGGTGTGAGCCCCTCCGCCGTGTTCGGCTTCACCAGCTGGGCCGGTAGCAGCGACTACTTCTGCCTCGACTTCTTCGGCATCACCCTGGACCTCCCCTACGTCCTTGGTGCCGCGACGTCCGGCATCTAAGTCGCTTTGACTTCCCTCTTCCCTCTTTCCTTATTGACAATTTTTTTTGATGGTTCATGCGCGCAAGAGGGCTTGCCGCTTTCAACCTCAATGTGGGGGCGTTCTCCTTGCAAAGGACCAAGGGGTTAAATGGGTCCTGTCAATGTTTTGCTATCCCGCACTGGTTGGGATAGGTTGGAAACATGAACAAGGCTGTTATCGCCCTGGTCGGCATGATGATGCTGACCGTCGCCCTGCCCACGAACGCCGCCGATGCCCGTGAGATGAACCACGCGTTCCTCGTCGAGCAGCTCGGTGAGAACTTCGACCCCGAGGCCTACTATCCGGCCGTCGATGTCGTCACGGGTCACAAGACCGCCGTCACCGGCACCGCTGCGCTGAACATGCTGCTCGATGAGCTCGACCAGTACAGCATCGACCTGGTCGCCCTGCAGACCGCCGCCGGCCTCGGCAACGGTGCCGCTGGCGCTGTCATTGAGCTCGAGATCGGCACGACCGGTTGCGACTTCGTCTACACCGCTGTGGTCCCCGAGGCTGCCCTGCTGGAGAGCCACATCTCCAAGACCGGTACCGGCCTCGCCGTTGGCGCCATCGCCGGCCCGGACGCTGACGCGTACACCTACAGTGCCTACTCCGCGCTCGCCGGCACGATTGGTGGCTTCTGCATCAACTTCTTCGGCATCGGCATCCTGATCGCTTCGGCTTTCCCCGGCGCCCACGTCTACGACGTCACCGGCGCCCTGTAAGGTCGCTGAGCTCTTCTCCCCCCTTCCTCTTCACCTGTTCTTTGGCCATCCCACTCCTGTCGGGCCGGCTTGCCCCTTAAGTACCGCGTCGGCTTGGAACGACCAATGGTAGAACGCCGTCTCCGTGTCCTGGTCGCAAAGCCTGGCCTCGATGGCCATGACCGAGGCGCCAAGGTGGTCGCGCGCGCCTTGCGTGACGCCGGCTTCGAGGTCATCTACACGGGCCTCCGTCAGACGCCGCAACAGATCGTCGACGCGGCCATCCAAGAGGACGTGGACCTCGTGGGACTCAGCTGCCTCAGTGGCGCCCACATGACGCTCTTCCCTCGCATCAAGGACCTCCTTGTGGAAGAGGGCGCTGAGGACATCGTGGTCTTTGGCGGTGGCATCATCCCCGACGACGACGCCAAGGCGCTCGGCGAAGCAGGCATCGAAGCGGTCTTCGGTCCCGGCACGGACACCCGTGACATCGTGAAGTTCATCCACGAGCACCCCCGCTTCAAGGCGGCCCTGGCGGCGTGATCGACACCTGGATCGAAGGGGTCCGCAACGGGCAACGGCGCGCAGCGGCCCGCCTCTTGAGCCTCATCGAGCGTGAGGACCCAGACGCCGAAGTGGCGCTCGCGGCACTGCATGACCGCATGGGCGGCGCGCACGTCATCGGGCTCACCGGCAGCCCTGGCACTGGCAAGTCGACGCTCACGGACAAACTGATCCAGCATTACCGTCGGCAGGGCCTCAAGGTCGGCGTGCTGGCGATCGATCCCTCCAGTCCCTTCACAGGCGGCGCCATCCTTGGTGACCGCATCCGCATGCAGTCCCACGGGACCGACCCGGGCGTCTTCATCCGGTCGATGGGCACCCGCGGCGCCTTGGGAGGCCTCTCGACGTACACCGCGGACGCCGTGAAGGTGCTCGATGCCTTCGGCATGGATGTCATCCTCGTGGAGACCGTCGGCGTTGGCCAGGCCGAGGTCGACGTGGTGCGGCTCGCCGATTCCGTCGCCGTGGTGCTGGTGCCCAACCTAGGCGACGACGTCCAGGCGGTCAAAGCCGGCGTCATGGAGATCGCGGATGTGTTCGTGGTCAACAAGGCGGACCTGGATGGATCCGACAAGGTCCACGCGGAAGTGGAAGCGAGCCTGATGCTCGCCCACCCGGACACGGATGACTTCTGGTGGCCACCGATCCTTCGCACGACCGCCGAACGCGGCACCGGTGTCCCCGAAGTGGCGGAGGCACTCGCGAAGCACAAGGCATGGGCCCAGGGCTCCGGCGCCTGGGACGAACGCCGCCGGCAACGCCTCCACCGCCAGGTGCAGTCCCTCCTGGAGCGCCGTGTCGTGCGCTTCGCCTTCGATGACCGTGGACGTCCCAGGGAAGCGGTCCGGGCCTTGTTCGACGAGGCAGGCTCTGCCCACGATGTGGCCGAAGCGCTACTCGATCGGTTCCGTTCAGGGCCCTGAGAAGCGCAGAAGAGAGAGGGAAAGGACGAAGGAAGAGAAGCCGAGCAAGGGGAGCGCGAGCGCCTGGTCGATCAGGCGCCGTGCGTCATGCCCGCCGCACTGGTGGAAGGCGTGTCCACCTGATCCTGCATCAGTTGGATCTCTTCATCACTGAAGGAGCCGTGCAGGATCAGCACACGCTCGCCGTCCTTGAGCTGGCGGTCGTTGAGCTTGTTGATACTGATCTCCTTCCACTCGAGGCCGCCGTCCGTGGAATGGTACGCCTTGATCTCCAAGGTCTCATTGGCACGGTAGGTGCCGGCCTGTCCCAGGTCGCTGTGGGCGCCATCGAGGACGATGCGGCTGTTGGAGATGTCCGTGTCCACGTAGCGCATGAACGTGTCAAAGTCCGTACAGTCACCGCTCGGGTCTTCGTAGTGGATCTGGTTGATGCGGTCGCCCTGGTGCATGTGCGCCGACAAGGGCGTCTGGCCCGTGTTCAGGTCGTACTGGCGGTGGACGTAGCTCACCTGGAACGCCTCCCCGTCCTCGGGGGTGACGTAGATGTCGAACGTGGCGTGCCAGTGGTCAGGGCAGTTGGACGAGCTGGTGGCCGTGAAGTAGACACCCGCACCGATGCCCGCGATGAGCAGGAACACCAGGGCAGGCCCGATCGCCTTCCGGATGATCTCCGGGTCCATCGTGGGCTTGGTGTCCTTATGGTGCTGGGCGCGGCGTTCGCGTTGCGTCAGGCCGTCGTCGGTCTTGGATTCGTCAGTCATGGGGATCACTTGAGGAGTTTGAGTCCGGTTCTTCACTTGAGAAGGCCATTGCTGATGACCAGTCGTTGGATCTCGCTGGTGCCTTCGTAGATCTCCGTGATCTTGGCATCACGGAAGTGGCGCTCGACGGGGTAGTCACGGGTGTAACCGTTGCCGCCGTGGACCTGGATGGCGTCCGTGGTGATGGCCATGGCGGCCTCACTGGCGTACACCTTGGCCATGCTGGCCTGAGGACTGTAAGGGGCGCCGGCGTCCTTGAGCTGCGCGGCGCGGTGGATGAGCAGCCGGGCGGCGTCGATGCGGGTCGCCATGTCCGCGAGCTTCCATTGGATCGCTTGGTTGGCACCGATCGGCTTGCCGAACTGTTCCCGCTCAAGGGCGTAGGTCTTGCTCGCCTCGAAGGCGGCCACGGCGATGCCGAGGGCCTGGCTGGCGATGCCGAGCCGGCCGCCGTCCAGGGTCTTCATGGCGATCTTGAAGCCGCCGCCGACGTCGCCCAGGACGTTCTCGGCGGGGACCTCGCAGTTCTCCAGGAACAGGGGGCAGCAGGGGGCGCCCCGGATGCCGAGCTTGTCCTCCGCTTTGCCGATCTCGAAGCCGTCCTGGCCCTTCTCGACGATGAACGCGGTCTGGCCGCGGTGCTTGGCGGACTTGTCGGTCTGCGCGAAGACGATGTAGGTCTCGGCGAGGCCGGCGTTGGTGATGAAGAGCTTCTGGCCGTTGAGGACGTAGTGGTCGCCCTCCTTGGCGGCCGTGGTGCCCATGCTGACCACGTCGCTGCCGGCGTGGGGCTCGGTGAGGCCGTAGGCGCCCAGGCGCTTGCCTTGCAGCATGTCGGTGAGGTAGCGCTCGTGCTGGTCGTCGTTGCCGTAGGTGTACAACGGCCAGCCGCTGAGGCTGTTGTTGACCGAGGCGACCACACCGGTGGTGGCGCAGGCGCGGCTGAGCTCCTCGATGGCGATGCAGTAGCTCACCATGTCGGCGCCGGCGCCGCCCTTCTCGGTGGGGAAGTTCATACCCATCAGGCCAAGGGCGCCCATCTCGGCGGCGAGCTCCGCCGGCCAGGCGTGCTCCTCGTCGATCTTGGCGGCCAGGGGGGCGACCCGCGTCTGGGCGAACTCGCGCACCATGTTGCGGATCATCTCATGTTCGGCCGTGGGCTGGAAGTCCACGCCGCGGCGAGACACGCAGCCTTCATAAAAGGGGCGAACCACGAAACAACGTGGACCCTTGGATCGTCCTCGTCGCTGCCCTGGCTCTCCTATTGGCCGCTTCCTGGCTGTTGGCCTGGCGTGGCCGACGTCGCTGGACGGCCCGCCTGCGGGAGGCCCGGAGCGCCCATCAGAGCACGGCGACGCGCCACGGGCAGATCGCGGAACAGTTCGTCCCCTTGTCGGCGGCGTGGCCGTGGGATCCCAAGCGGTTCCGGTTCCTGGGTGACCCCATCGATGGCATCCAGTTCACCGACGATGGCGTCGTGCTGGTGGAGATCAAGACCGCCGGCAGCCGTCTGTCCGCCATGCAGCGGCAGGTGCGAGACCACGTGCAGGCCGGGCGCGTGACGTGGCAGGAGGTGCGTCTTCGATGACCTCCACGAAACCGCCAGCCGAGGCGGCCGTCGATGCGTTCCTGGCCGCCGTGGCCCACGTGGATGCCACCGGGCGCGTCCGCCAGGCGGTCCGTGCGGGCCACCTGGATGACTGGCTCGTGGACCGGGAGCGCCCTCGCCGCATCCAGGTGTTGGCGCTCGGGAAAGCGGCGCCTCGAATGCTGTGGGGCCTGGTCGATACCGGCGTGCCGTTCCGGGGCTTCGGCGTCTCGCCGCCGGGCGTCCCCCAGCCGACCGTGGACACCTTCACCTGGCACATCGGCGACCATCCCTTGCCGACGGCGCGCAGTTTCGCCGCAGGGCGGGCACTCCTGGAATGGATGGACCGCCTGGACCCCGACGAGCCGCTCCTGGTGCTCCTGTCGGGCGGCGCTTCAGCCTGCGTGGAGGTCCCCCAAGACGGCACCTCAGAAGCAGACCTCGTGGCTGCTTGGAAGGAATGGATGGCCGATGGGTTCCCCATCGGCGAGCTCAACCGCCGCCGCACCGACCTTTCTGCGCTGAAGGGCGGACAGCTGGCCGAGCGGGCCCTGGCCAAGGGCCTGCGGGTCCGCGTCTGGCTCTTGGCCGATACGCCTCCCGAACTTGCCCCCGAAGTGGTGGGCAGCGGGCCGTTCGACCATCCTGACGTGCCTGGCCTGGTGCTCGCGGACGCGACCGACCTGGTGGCCGGCGCCGGCAGCGCCCTGCAGGCCGATGGCTGGAGCTGCTACCAGCACGCCGAGCGTCTGGCGGGCGACACGGAAGCCCAGGTCGCCGCCTTCCTGGACGCGGCCGCGCGGGTTCCCAACGACGCGCCCGTGGCCTTGCTCGGCGCCGGCGAGACGACCGTCACGCTCGCGTCCAGAGCCCCGCGCGGAGGCCGCGCCCAGCACGCCGCGCTCCTCGCCGCCAAGGCCCTTGCCCAACGAGGATGGGACGACGCCGTGTTCCTAGCCGCCGGCAGCGATGGATGCGACGGGACCAGCGATGCCGCCGGTGCCTTCGTGACGGCCGCGGATTGGACCTCCGACGGCGAAGGCGCCCTTGCCGCCTTCGACGCTCACGGCTACCTTTCACGGCGTGGTGGGTTGGTCCAGACCGGGCCCACCGGCACCAACGTCAACGACCTGTGGCTGCTCCTGCGGCCACCCCAAGCTTGAAAGGGGAGTTCCAGTCGGACCGCCCATGCTCGAACGGGTCCCCACCATCCTGGACGCCCAGGAGATCCTCGACAAGGTGCTCTCCCGTGCGAGCCGCATCGAGATCCAAGACCCGGTCAAGTACCACCGGGTGCGCAAGACGCTCGCCACCCGCGTCGATTCCATCACCGACGCCATCGATGGCCAGCTGCTGCGCTACCGCCGCGCCTTCCCGACGCTGGAGGACGAGCGGGACTACGAACGGGAACTCCTGGACATCCTGGTCGGCGTGCCGCGCCTGCGCAAGTCGCTCGGCAGCCTTGACTGGGCCCGCGAGCAGGTCAAGCGCATGGGCAGCGAGACTAGGCAGAAGATGCTGCGCACCCGCGAACTGGACACCTTCTTCACCCTCTACAAGGCGTACGTGGGCCGTGTGAGCAGCATCGTGGAGCAGATCGACCCCGACCTGAAGCTCCTCAACCACACTCGGGACAGCGTCAAGCACCTCCCGACGGTGAGCCCCGATTACGCCACGATTGTCATCGCCGGCTACCCCAACGTGGGCAAGAGCAGCCTGCTCGCCGCCTGGACCAACGCCAAGCCGGAGGTGGCCAGCTACTCGTTCACCACCAAGCGCGCCGACGTGGGCCACTTCGACGTGGGCGACGGCGACGAAGCGATCCGCTACCAGGTGGTCGACACGCCCGGCCTGCTCGACCGCCCCGACGACGAACGCAACGACATCGAACGCCAAGCGACCGCCGCCCTGCGGCACGCCGCCGATGCCGTGCTGTTCCTCATCGACCCCACCGAGACCAGCGGTGCCAGCCTGAAACAACAGGAGGCGCTCCTGGAGCAGGTGAAGTCGGAGATGGTCGGGCTGCCGCTCCTGGTCGCCGAGACCAAGGCGGACCTCTTCACCACCGACAGCGACCGGCCCAAGGTGAGCACCAAGACCGGCGACGGCCTCCCCGCACTCCGCGACGCCGTCGTGGCGTTGCTGCCCCAAGAGGAACTGGACCTGGAAGTCGATCCCCTGGACAAATGGCGCGCTCCCGCCCAGGTCGAGGACGACGACTGGGGCTGGACGTAGCTCAGGCGCCCGGGCCGCCGGCCTGCGCTGCACACGCGGTCACGTGCGCCACGCTTCCCTGGACGCTGCGCGCCGCCGCGGCCCCTTCCGGGCTCGGCCCATGTCCGCAGTGCAGCGTCCGGACGGGCAGCTTGCTGAGGCGTAGGATCGACTCGTACAGGAGGCGCACGTCGCCGTCGGGGAAGTCGAAGCGGCCGATGCCGCCGTCCGCGAAGAGCGTGTCCCCAGCGAACAGCGTCGCCGTGCCGGCATCCCAGTAGCAGGCGCTTCCGGGACTGTGGCCGGGGGTCTCAAGGACGGCGTGGTCGCGGCCGCCGAGGCTGACGTGGTCGCCGTCCCCCACCACGTCGTCCACCTCCAGGCGCGGGATGTCGAGTCCGAACATGGCCGAGGTGGGGTCGTGGCCGGCCAGTAGCTTGTCCGCGACACCGCGTGGGGCGACGAGGCGGGCGCCCATGGCGCGCCAGCGGGGCAGGCCGTTGACGTGGTCCAGGTGTTCGTGGGTGACGACGACGCTGCGGACCCGCGCGGGGTCGATGACCTGTTGGACGTTGGCGATCACCTGGTCCCAGTCCTGGCCATGGCCGGCATCGACCAGGTCGAACGCGTTGGCCTTCGGGTCCTTCAGGAGGAACTGGTTACAATCCCAGCCGCGGCCGCCGACCTGTAGGATTCGGGCCTCACTGGCCAAGCGGTCCCTCGGCTGCGGCGGTCAGTTCGATGCCTTGGCGTCCCATCATGCGCAGGTCGGCGAACAGGGCGGCCAGGGGCGTGCCGAGTTGGTAGGCCAGGAAGCCGCTTCGGCTGGCGGCTTCGGGGGCCTCGCGCCCCCAGTGCTCCATGATCGTGGCGAACGTGCGCCGCGCGTGGTCTTCTTGGGCCTCTTGGGCCGCTTCGAGGGCGGCGTTGACGGCGCCCAGGTCGTTGCGTTGCAGCCCCTTGAGCAGGTCGGCGGTAAGGTCAGCGATCCGTTCGATCGCCTTGGCGTGCAGCCGGTCGAACGCGCGGACGATGGGGCGAGGGGGTTCCAGCTCGCCGATCTGGTCCAGCAGGTGCTGCCGGGGGTAGGCGAGGTGATCCGGCGTGAGGCCGTAGGATTCCAGGATGATGCGTCCCACGGCCGCCGCGTCGTCGCCCATGCGGTAGAGGTTGCTGGCGGTCAGGTCGAGGAACTGGAAGTCAGTGACGCTGCCCAGGGGCAGTTCCAGGTTTGCCACCATGCGCGTCGCCTGATGGACGAGGCGGCTGACGTCCTCCTGTTGCGTCGTATGCAGGAGCTGGAGGGCGTAGAGCGCGCCGTCGGGATCGGTGGCGTACCGGTCGACCGCTTCGGCGGCCAGCCTGAGGACCTCGGTGACCTTGACGGCCATGAAGGTCAGGAGGTCCTGGCCGCTCGCGGCGGGGGGCGGCAGCTCGGGTCGCAGGTCGAAGCCGATGCCCTGGGCGTCGCCGCTGGCCAGCAAGCGTTCGTCCAGGTGGCGCAGCAGATCGCGGGCGGCGCTCACGGTGGCCGCGCCGAACGTCTCGCCGTCGATGGGCGTCAGGCGGACGTTGTTGTACCCTTGCAGGTACGCGGAGACGAGTGTGGCCTCCACAAGGCGGCGCTCCGGGGGCACGACGCGTTCGAAGCGGCGGTCCCGGTGGACCGGCACCAGGAGCAGGCTGTCACGGATCTGGTGCAGGTCGATCTCGCGCTCTTCGAGCTGCTGGGGCATCCAGTCGTCGATCCACTTCTTGGGGAGGTAGATCGTGTAGGCGCCGCTGCCCACCTGTCCGACCCGTTTGCGCTTGATCGCATCCAAGCCCATGTAGGTCTATCCTAGAGCCTGTAGAAGGCCCCTTCGACCCGTAGAAACGACGGGTCAGCTGCGGCGTCGGACGGCGAAGGCCAACGCGACCAGGGCGAGGCCCAGCAGCGCGGCGGCGGGGCCGGGCGCTTCCTCTTCCGGCTCGGCCTCCTGGACCACGGGGGCGACGAACGCGGCACCCGGGGATGCGGCGACGGCTTGGCGGCTGCTGTGTTCCGATAGGAGGGCTGCGGCGAGGCCGATGCGGTCATGGTCCAGGTTGTGGACGAGCGCACCATCCGGTCGCACGGCCGGAGCCGGAAGCCCGTGCAGGGCCAACAGCTCCGCCATGGTCTCACCCGCGTCGCCGCGGGCCACGAACGCCTCGGGCAGTTCGCCCGTCGTCTCTCCCTCCACGTACCGCGTGGCCGGGCTGGCCACGCTCGCCTGTTCGCTGCCCCGCTTGGCCAGGATGTAGCTGTCCGCGTTCTGGGCCGCGTGGCGCAGCGTCGCTTCCATGACGACCCGGTGGATGTCCGTGCGGCGCTCGGCGTCGTGGAACGGGTTGGGGTGTTGGTCGACGCGGGTCTCCACCAGGAGGCCGGCCACGTTGTAGAGGCCGAAGTTGTTGCGCAGGATGCCAGGGTCGGGGCCGCCGGCGACCTCCTGGACCGGCACGCCGGCCACCGTCTGCTCGCCGTACTCGTTGGACGAATAGCCGGCCGCTTCTGCCACGGGCCAGATGCCGTCGTACATGAGGGACTCGGCGGCCTGCTGCGTCGGCGCCTGCACGTTGCCGTGGCGCGGGAAGAGCGTCGTGAGATCGTAGTCGTACAGGCGCACCGGGACCGGGTTGCCGAAACCGAGGCCGCCGTACTCGTGGTGGTCGACCGCGATGTGGACGTCCCAGGTGGTGAGCACCTTGTGGAGCGCGCGCGTCTCCGGCTCCGTGAGGCCGATGTGGTCCCGGTTGAGGTCCACGTCCTTGACGTTGCCCCGTTGTTCCAGGAGGGCGCCGTCGGGGTTGGCCTGGGGCAGGATCAGCACGACGACGTCCTCGAGCACGTCCGCCAGGTCGCCGCCGGCCAGGCGGTCAAGGATGTCCAGCACCGCCGGGGTGCCGGCCGGTTCGTTGCCGTGCTGCTGGGTCACCAGGAACACCACGACGGGCCCAGCCGGGCCGTAGGTGGCGTTGGGATCGGCCACGATAGCCAACTGCAAAGGCCGGCCATCGTTGCTGCGTCCCACCTCTTCGAGGCTCACGAACGGATGCGCCGCCGCGGCCGCCAGGCGTTGCTGCACCTCTTCATGCTGTGGGAACAGAGCGAAACTGGGACTGATGCCCGGATCGGTGTCGTGGGCCGCAGCAGGGCCGGTCAACAGGAGGACGGCCGCCACGAAGAGGGCAGGGACGCGCATGGGCTCCAGCCCGCGCCGCGTCGCTTAACGGTTGTGTGCTGCCAGCGTCACTTGAGCTGCCCTGTCTCGTCGAACGCCCGCAGGCCCCCTGCGAAGCGTTGGACCGTGGTGATGAAGCCGACCACCGCGAAGTAGGCCAGCAGCGCCTCCAGCAGGCTCGGGGGCCAGGGCTCCCAGGACGTGGTGACGCCGGCGGCGGTGAGGCCGGCCTGGAGGGGCGGGATGACCATCATGAGCACCATGCGGTCAGCGCGACCCAGGAGGCCACCGTAGTTACGGCCGATGCCGACCGCCTGCGCCTGGGTGCCCAGGTAACTGGTGAGGAGCGTGAAGACGATGGCGGCCAAGCCGATGCGGAGGTCGACCCAGGGGCTGAAGGCCAGTCCGCCCAGGAAGCAGACGTCGCTGAAGCGGTCGATGGCGTGGTCCAGGTAGTCGCCCTTGGGGCTCGTGCGCCCCGTCATGACGGCGATCTTGCCGTCCAGCACGTCCAGGACGCCGTTGGCGACCACCATGCCGCTGGCAAGCCACAGCCATCCGAGCTGGTCCGGGCCGCTCTGCCAGAAGGCGATGCCCCCGGCGATGGCGCACAACAGGCTCACCCAGGTGATGTGGTTGGGGTGGATGCGGCGCAGCAGTTTGGCCAGGGGGACGAGCCACCAGTCGAGGGTGGAACGGTAGTTGTCGAGCACCATGGTTCGGTTCCGGGGTCAGAAGGGCAACTGGTCGCTCCAGTCGACGTGTTCGATGGCGTGGTCGGCTAAAGGTTCGCCTCCCGCCGTGGCCCTGAACGTCGATGCGGCCAGGAGCGCCTCTACGGCATCTGCCGGTGACCGCTCCGTCACGTCCACCTGTACGACGCGGGCGTCCGAGTCGAGGGCCTCCATGAGGATCAGGTCGAGCGCCTCCGCCTCCAGGTTCTCCGTCACCTTGCCGGGCGGGTAGCCTCGGGCCTCCAAACGTCCCCGCAGGACGCGGGGATCACAGCGGAGCACCCACGCTTCGTCCACGTCCAACAGGTGCGCCAGGT
>JBMYRW010000039.1:0-24864 GCA_049602735.1 Thermoplasmatota archaeon | reverse complement strand
CCATGGCGGCGCGGCTGCTGGGCTACCGCATGGTCTGCACGGTCCCCGACAAGGTGCCCAAGGAGAAGCAGGCCCTGCTGAAGGCGTTCGGCGCCGAGCTGATCGTCTGCCCCACCAGCGTCGAAGCGGACGACCCCCGCAGCTACTACAAGCAGGCGGAACGGCTGCGCGACGAAGAGGGCGCCTACCTGCCCTACCAGTACTACAACCAGGCCAACCCGACGGCGCACACGACCACCACGGGGCCGGAGATCTGGCGCGACACCGACGGCAAGATCACCCACTTCGTGGCCGGCCTGGGCACTGGCGGCACGATCAGCGGCACCGGCCGCGCCCTGCACGAGGCCTCCCGCGCCGAAGGCAAGGAGGTCAAGGTGGTCGCCGTCGACACCGTCGGCAGCGTCTACCAGCACTACTTCCAGACCGGCGAGATGCCCCCGGCGGACCAGATCCATCAGTACCTCATCGATGGCATCGGCGAGGACCTGCTGCCCAAGACGGTCTGGTGGGACGAAGTCGACGACGTGGTCAAGTGCAGCGACGAGGACGCCTACTTGATGCAGGTGCGCCTGGCCCGCGAAGAGGCGATCTTCACCGGCAGCAGCGGCGGTGCTGCCGTCGCCGCCGCCGTCGAGGTGGCCAAGGACCTCTCCGAGGACGACCTGGTCGTGACCCTGCTCCCGGACAGCGGCGAACGCTACCTCTCCAAGTTCAACGAGGCCTGGCTCGAGGCCAACGGGCTCACCAAGGCGCTCGCCTACCTGCGCGGAGGCGCCTGATGGTCAAAGTGACCGCCGACGCCCGGCCGGCGACGCTGGCCGTCCACGCGGGCATCGAGGCCGACCCCGCCACCGGCGCCGTCGTACCGCCGTTGCACCTCGCCAGCACCTTCGTCCAAGAAGCGGTCGGGGTCCACAAGGGCTGGGAGTACGCGCGCAGCAGCAACCCCACGCGGGCCACGCTGGAGGCCGCCGTCGCCCAGATGGAGTCCCCTGACCAGGCTGCCTTTGGCATGGCGTTCGCCAGTGGCAGCGCCGCCCTGGACACGCTCGTGCGGCAACTCGACGCCGGCGACCACGTCGTCTGCGCCGAGGACGCCTACGGGGGCACGATCCGACTGCTCACCAAGGTCACCAACCGTTGGGGGCTCGATGCCACCTTCGTCGACACCCAGGACGTGGACGCCGTGGCGGCCGCCATGACGCCCAAGACCAAGCTGGTGCTCCTGGAGACGCCCACCAATCCCCTCCTTCGCGTCACCGACATCCAGGCCGTCGCCGATGTGGCCCATGACGGTGGCGCCCGCCTCGCCGTGGACAACACGTTCATGAGCCCCGCGCTCCAGCGGCCGATGGACCACGGCGCCGACGTGATCTACCATTCCGCCACCAAGTACCTGGGTGGCCACAGCGACCTCGTCGGGGGCCTGCTGGTCACGCGCGATGCGGCCTATGCCGAGGAGCTCGCGTTCCTACAGAACGCCCAAGGCAACATCCTCTCGCCCTTCGACTCCTGGCTCATGCTACGGGGCCTCAAGACCCTCCACCTGCGCATGCAGCAGCACTGCACAAGTGGCCAGCTGCTCGCCGAACGCCTCGCGCAGCACCCCGCCGTCAAGGAGGTCCACTTCCCTGGACTCGCCGATCACCCCGGCCACGCCGTGCACGCCCGGCAGGCGTCTGGCCCCGGCGGTATGATGAGCATCCGGCTCGCCAGCAAGGAGGCCGCCCACAAGCTCGTGGCTACAACAAGGGTTTTTCAACTGGCCGAGTCCCTCGGCGCGGTCGAATCCCTGATCCAGGTGCCCGCCGCCATGACCCACGCCTCCGTGCCACCCGAGATCCGGGAGCGGACACGGCTCGACGAAGGGCTCGTGCGGCTTTCCGTGGGCATCGAAGACCCGGAAGACCTCTGGCAGGACCTGGACCAGGCGCTCAACACGGTGGATGCATGAAACGAACCTCCCTCCCTCTGACCCTACTTCTGATCGCGGCCCTCCTGGCGCCGGCTGCCCCTGGCGCCGCGCAGGAGTTCACGGCCACCACCCCCGACGCCGCTGGCGACGTGGGCACGGTCGACAAGAGCCGCACCGTCGACATCCCCGGCATGGACATCCTGGCCATGCGGGCCGAACGCACCGGTGACCAGCTGCTCATCCACATGGATCTGGCCGGTGCCCCGCTGACGTCGTTCCCCGAGAACGACACGGCCCAGGTGATCTACATGTTCCTGCTCCAGCCCACCGAGCCGGGCGAGGTCGTGGACCTCAGCGAGCCCGGCGACTGGGGCGAAGCCAGCTTCCAGTGCATCGCCTCCCCTCAGAGCGACCTGGCCTGCGCCGGCACGAGCCCCCAGACCAACCTCACGGAGACCATCTTCCGCGACGACGGCATCACATTGGCTGTCGAGCTGCTCAACAGCACGCTCCTGCGGCAGTTCGCCGTCGGCGGCATCGGCCTCCACGTCCTGCCGCCGGAGACGGACGAGGACACGGCCGAGATCCTGGTGGACTGGACGACGAATGCCGAGCCCCCGGACCTGGACGGCTTCAACGACCGCCGCGCGGGCGAAGGTGAACCCTGGCTCAACACTCGCCGCATGCTGCTGCTGGGTGCGGCCGCTGCGCTGCTGCTCGCCTATGGCCTGACGAGCCGCAAGAAGCCGAAGGACGAGGAGTCCAGCGAGGGTGAACCCGTCGCTGACGACTCTGCTCCTGCGGACGAAGAGGAATAGCTTCGCGTCGTCCCACTGACGGCGGCGCGACCTGGTAGGCTACGCCCGGGCCTGCAAGGCGAGGCTGGCCTGCCAGGCGGCGCCGTCGACATCGACGCGACGGACCGGAATGCGTCCCGTCTCCTTGTCGCGCAGTTCCTCGAAGCGCAGCACCATGCTGTGGCCGTCCATTTGGGCCATGAGGCCGTGCCCAACGCCTTCGGCCAGGAACGCCACGGCAGCGGCGCCGAGGCTCGTGGTGTACTGGACGTCGAAGGCGACGGGGTCGGCGCAGCGTAGTTCGTAGCCGATGATCTTGGTGACGAACGCCGTGTCGACGCGGGGGGCGACGGCGTCGCGGACGGCGCGGCCGAGGTCGATCTCCGACATGCGGGGGTTGCCGTGTTCGTCGAGTTCCAGTTCGCCGATGGCCGCCAGGTCGTCGGAGTGCAGGCGCTCCAGGAGCCCTTCGGCGAGGACCACGAGGCCGCCCACCTGGCCGGCCGCAGCGCGGCTCGTGATGGCGTGTTCCACCAGGTCGGCCAACTGGGCCATGCGGATCGGCTCGTCTTCGTCGAACTCTTCGCGGATGATGCACACGTCGGCCTCGCTGCCCGACGCCATGGCGAGGCTGAGGTGGCCGGCGCTGCGGCCCATGGCGGAGACCAGGTACCAGCGGGCCGTGGTGAGGGCGTCCTCGCGGAGGTTGCGGCACAGTTCGGCGCCCAGGTGGGCCGCCGTCGTGTAGCCGAACGTGGGGGCCATGCCAGGGAGGGGCAGGTCGTTGTCGATGGTTTTGGGGACGTGCGCCACGCGCAGGTCGACCCCTTCGGCCGCCAAGGCTTCGGCTACGTTGGCCGCGGAGGTGGCGGTGTCGTCGCCGCCCAGGGTCACGAGGGCGTCCAGGCCAAGCGCCTTGACCGCAGCGACCACGTTGGCCATGGTCTCGGGGCTCTTCTTGGGGTTGGCACGGTTGGTCCGGATGATGGAGCCGCCGCGCGTCGAGATGCCCGCGACGACGGACGGGGTCAGCGGGAGCGTCTGCGGCTCGCCGACCATCAGGTGCTTGTAGCCGTCCAGGAGGCCCGTGACGGTCCAGCCGCGCTTGGCGGCAGCGACGGTGACGCCGTGGATGACGCCGTTGAAGCCAGGAGCGGGCCCGCCGCCGCAAAGAATACCGATGTGCACGCGGCGGCGACCCGGCGGCGCGTCAAAAGGGCACGGTCGAAGAGGAAGAGGGCACCGTCACCGGTCAAGGCGGCAGGACGTCCATGGCGCAGCGGGCCATGGGGGACTCGAGGGGGCGGCTGGAGCCGCAGCCACGGTATTCCTCACCGTTGAGCGGACAGATCACGGTGTAGGGTTGGCAGGCAGAGGCTTCATCCACGGCGACGGCGCCGAACGCGGCGCCACCAACAACCAGGACAGCCAGCAAGAACACATGCATGGTATCACCAGGCCCGAAGGCCAGGCCACCAGCGGGATGCCCACGCATAAGGGTTGGCGACGGCGGACGTATTTGAACTCGCGGCAAGCAACCATCAAGAATCGGGCGCAGATGGTGGCCCATGGAACCGATCGCAACGCTCCAGGCAAGCAAGCGCCATGCCAGCGGCCTCGCCTTCCTCGGCGACCGCCTGGTGACAGGCGGCATGGAGGGTGCCCTCAAGCTGTGGCGCACGGACGACTGGCGCCGGGAGCGCGAGATCGAAGGCCACACGGCCAGCGTCAACGGCATCGAGTCCTGGGTGGATGGCGGGGCCGTGACAATCGGCAGCGACAAGCAGGTGCGTTTCTGGGACGCCGACTGGGAAGCGACGGGGAGCCTGACGGGCTTCGTGGGGGCGGCAGCCGATGCCGCGGCGGCGCGCCTGCTGGCCCGCAAGGACCGCGGCGACCGCATCTACCTGTTCGAAACGGGGGACGAGAAGGCCCGGGCCGCCGTGGCCACCGGCCTCTCGCGTCTGGGAGGCGTCTGGGAGGTCCCATGCGGCTGGGCGGTCGCTGGCGTAGACCCCGTGGTGCAGCTCCGGGCCGCCGAGGACCTGTCCCTCCAGGGGGAACTGGGCGGGCACGGCACCTGCGTCACGAGCCTCTCCGTCGTGGCGGGCGGCCGCATCGTGACGACCGACTACGATGGCCACGTCCACATCTGGGAGACCGGCCAGAGGGTCGGGGGGTTCGATGCCGGTACCCCGGGGTACTTCTTCGGCTCCGCGAGCCCTGATGGGCGGCTCCTGGCGACCGGCAGCGAAGGCGCCGTGACCCTATGGGACCTGGAGACCGGCAAGGTCGCCGGCCGCCACGAGGTGGGGATCAAAGGGGTCTACGGCACCTGCTGGTCTCCTGATGGAAGGTGGTTCGCCAACGCCGCCGCCGATGGGAAGGTGCGCGTCTTCGAGGCGCCCGGCGTCTAGAGATCCAGGGCGACGCGCAGCTCTTTGCGCACCTGGTCCATGGGAGCAGGCTTGAGGCGGCCGAAGCGCCGCCTGACCATGGACTGCTGCAACGTGGCGAGCTTGGTCACCTTTGCGCGGCTGGCGCGGGGCAGCCGCCCAGAGGCCAGGTCGCCGGGCTCGAGGAGTACGCTGGCGTCGGCGTTGGCGAGGTTGCTGGTCATGGCGCAGACGACCACGTCGGGGCCTTGGTTGAGGTGCCGAGGGCTCAGGACCAGCGCTGGCCGGGTCTTGGTGGCACTCAGGTCGGTGTAAGGGAAGGGGACGAGGACGAGGTCGCCGGGGGCCAGGGCCTCCTTAGAGGTCATTCCAGACCTCGTCGTCGATGGGGTTGTCCCACACGTCGGCGAACGCCGGTGCGGCGAGGGCCTCCCAGCCTCCCAGGTCGTCGACGACGCGGCGCGCGTGGGCCTCGGCGCTGAGTACGAGGAGCCGTTCGCCTTCCTGGATCATGAGCAGGTCGGCAGCCCCTTCGAGCCCCATGGCGTTGTAGAGCTCCTTGGGGATGGTGAGCTGTCCCTTGGCGGAGGCGCGGACGGTCCGACTGAGCATGCATTGGTATAGATTCTCTTATCATATTGGGCTATCGGTAGCATGGTTGCTACGATGATCATGCTGCCCCCGCACAAGGCTGCGTTCGAACAGGCCTTGGCGTGGAACCGCAGGTGGCTACAACAACGCGGTCGCCACGGCCCCGGCCGCCACCAGTTCAACGACCCAGGACAGGTGCCGCCCCCTGGAGATGACGATCGTCAGGAGGGCGGTGGCGAAGAGGACAGCGATGGTGGTCCAGCCGACCAGTGCTTCCGCCTCCGCAGGTGCCAGCACCAGGAGCGC
This sequence comes from Thermoplasmatota archaeon, assembly GCA_049602735.1. GTDB lineage: Archaea > Thermoplasmatota > E2 > JACPAO01 > JAHFTW01 > JBMYRW01. Next base: position 18,859 of record JBMYRW010000039.1, on the reverse strand, counting down.
CGCGATGGCCCACCAGGCAAGCGTCAGGGCGTGCCAGACGAACCGCAGCGTGTTGCGAGTGAACGTGTCGTCACCGAAAAGGGGCGGCAGGGCGCCCTTCCGGAGCCGCATGAGGATGGCGCGCTCGCCGAGGACGCTGTGGATGACCGCCAGGACGACGATCAAGGCGGCCGCGACGAGGAACCCGGGCGGGCTCACGCGGCCACGAAGCTCTTACCGAGCGCAGCGGCCCGGTTGGCGTCGCAGCGCTCCTTGAGGGCGGCCTGGGCCGCGGCGGCGTTGGCGTTGTCGCCGTTCCAGGCGTTGAGCGCTGGCTGCTGGAGGGCGCGGCCGTAGCTGAAGCTGAGCTTCCAGGGCTTGTCGCCGAGGGTGTTCATGATGCGTAGGTGCTCGGTGGCTTCCTCGGGGCTCTGGCCGCCGGAGAGGAAGACGACGCCGGGGACGCTGGCGGGGACGCAATCGAGAAGGCCATCGAAGGTGCGCTGGGCCACTTCCTGGGCACCGGCGCGCTCGTCGGCGTCCTTGCCGCTGATCACCATGGATGGCTTGAGCAGGATGCCTGGCAGGTAGACGTCGGCGCTGCGCAGCGCGTCGAAGAGGGTCTCCCAGGCGGCGCGGGTGACGACCTCGCAGGTGTCAATGTCGTGGTCGCCGTCCATCAGGACCTCAGGCTCGACGATGGGGACGATGCCGGCTTCCTGGCAGAGGGCGGCGTAGCGGGCCAGGCCGTGGGCGTTGCCGATGAGGCAGGCGTTGGACGGCGCGTCCTGGGTGATGGTGATGACAGCACGCCACTTGGCGAACGTGGCACCGAGTTCGGCGTAATCCGCGAGGCGTTCGCGCAGGCCGTCGAGGCCCTCCGTGATCTTCTCGCCGGGGTGGTTGGCGAGCTCCTTGGCGCCCGTGTCGACCTTGATGCCGGGGTGGATGCCCTTGGACTTCAGGAGGGCAGGGATCGTCGTGCCGTCCTGGGTGGACTGGCGCAGGGTCTCGTCGTACAGGATGACGCCGGCGACGCTGTCTTCCAGGCCGGGCGTGGAGAACAGGGTGGCGCGGTAATCCCGGCGGGTCGTCTCCGTGCTCGGGATGCCCAGGGCGTCGAAGCGCTTGGTGCAGGTGCCGGTCGATTCGTCGGCGGCCAGGATGCCGCGGCCGTCGGCCACCAGGGACTGGGCGGTCTCACGGAGCTTCTGCTGGTCCATGCGGCGGCGACCTGGGGTCTCGGCATAACGGCTGCGGTCAAGCCGTGGCCCGAGGCCGCCCGAAGGCCACCGCGAGGCTTGGTCGCTCGGCCAAGGCCACCAGAACCTTCAAGGGCCGGCGGCGCCCCGCCCAGGCATGCGCCCGTATGCTGCCATGATCATCGTCCTTGGACTGGTGGTCGCCGGTTGTCTCCAGGATGCCGAAGAACCCACGACCCCCGCAGAAGGCGAGCGGGGTTCCCTGAACGCCCTGCCCTTGGCCGCCGATGCTGGGGGTTCCTCCGGCGTCACCGACGCACAAGTGGCGGCAGCCTGGAACGACGATGGCACCCTGGACCTGGTGGTCCCCTTGGACGTGGTGCTCTTCGGGTTCGACGCGGAGGCGGCCAAGCAGTTGCAGGACCGGTTCGCAGTGCCCTACGGCCCCCAGCACATCACCGTCTCCCTGGCACGGACGTTCGGCATCGGCGGCTCCAATGACGAGAGCACACCAGACACGCCGGGACTCCAACAGGTGCAGGTGCAGGTCCACGTGGCGCCCCAGCAGGAAGTGGAGGCCTACCGAGCGGCCGTCATGGACTCGGACGGCTGGGACGGCAACGCCGCCGAGGCCTGGATGGACGGACGCCTGGCCGCCTGGGGCCTGGATGATGGTCCCCTGCCTGCGTTGGTGCTGGTGCACGGCGGCGACGAGGGTCACCTGTACCGCATCGACTTCCAGAACGGCCACTGGGAGACCAGCCGTGCCATGGGTGGCAGCAGTGACGGGCTCCTGATGGACCTCGCCGCCGCCGTCGACCCGTACGCCGGGGAAGAGCGCCCGTACATGACGCCCACCGCCGAGGACGACGTGGATGCCCTGGAAGAGGCGATCCAGGATGCCGTGCGGTTCCGCCTGTTGCAGGGCCCGATCTACCCGTTGCCGTTGCCCGCCTGCCACGCCGTGACCTTGGTCTACGCCGTCTACGTGGGCAGCGAAGCGGGCGCGTTCTCCAGCATCACGGCCGACGAGGCGCTCAACGAGACGCTCCTGCACGACTCCTTCGTCGAACTGACCAACGAGACCGTGCACCTCGACGTGGTGCGGCTGGACCTACCGGTCGACGACCCGGCCCTCTGGGCGCTCCTGCGGCCCAGCGCCGGCGACCACGTCGCCATGGGCCTGGCGAGCACCGTCAGCCGTGAATCCGCCCGTGAATGGATCGAACAGAACTGGGAGACCTACCACGTAGACCACGAGGGCTGCGAGGAGTACCTCAGCCTCCTGGTCTTCAGTGACGCCGCCGAGGCGTTCGCGTACGGCATCGCGGAGTACGATCCCGGCAGCAGCCACCGCTACAGTTTCAGCCAGGTGCCAGAGATGTTCCGTGGCATGTACGAGCCCGGCCTGGCGCCGACGCCGATCTGCTGCAAGTCGGACAGCGTGGACCGCTTCGAGTTCGTCAACATGCTCTTTAGCCACGAGACCGGGCACCTGTTCGGCCAAGCGCACCCCCACAACGCCATCGACCGCACGGACGACAACACGCGGTGGACGTTCAGCACGACCCGCACCGTGATGAGCTACCTCGTGGACGAACGGGACGTGAGTTTCGGCACGATCGACCAGGTGAACTGGCACCGCAACCGCGCCCTGTACTACGCTGAGGCGCTGCAAGCGGAGGGCCTGCGGGATGCCGCCATCGGCGAGGGCTTCCTGAACCGGCTGGCGGAAGGCGACTGGCAGGGCGCCAATGGCGTCGCTCAGGGACTACTCGGCCACGCCTGAGGTCGAGCTGCGCGACGGCCGTTCCAGGGACGTCCACAGCACGGCGCCCAGGACCGCCGCGGCGCCGAGCCATTGCGTCCAGGAGGGGGCTTCTGCGAAGAGCAGGACGCTCCACAGGAGGGTGAGGCAGGGTTGCAACAGGAGCAGGAAGCTGGTGAGCGCGGCCGGCAGGCGCGGTAGGGCGTAAGTGAGGGCCAGCCAACCCAGGATGTGTGGGCCGACGGCGAGGGCGACCAGCCAGCCATGGCCCGCAGCGAAGGGAGCGGGGTCGAAGGCGGGGTCCAGGAAGGCAAGGGCGGCTCCGCCGACGGCGATGCCGAGGGTCACGTCCAGAAGGGGGCCGACGGCGCCTTGACGGCTGCCGCGGCGCAGCAACAGGAGGAAGCCAGTGTAGGCGACGGCTGCGGCGACGGAGTAGAGGGCGCCGCGCAGGGGGGCGTCTCCGTAGGCGGCCATGGTGCCCACGCCGGCGGCGAGCGCGACGCCGGCGAACGCGATCGGGAGGGCCGCCACGACGCGGTGCGGGGGCTTTTCCCGGAAGATGAGCCACGTCGCCAGGGGCACGAAGACCGCCTGCAGGTTGGCGATGACGGTGGACAGGCCGGCGCCGATGTCGCCGATGGCCCGGTGCCACAGGTTGAGGTCGATCGCCATCAGGAGGCCCGCACCGAGGGCCATGGCACGCTCGCCGACGGTCCTGGGCGCCGCCGTACCCCGCCACCTCCGCGCGGCGAAGAGGAGCAACAGCAACGGCAGGGCGTAGAGGCCCCGGTAGAGGCTGCTCGTGCCGGGGCTGACGTCCGCCAGGCGCACGAAGATGGCGCTGAAACTGATGGCGAACATCCCCGCAAGGGCGGCGACGCGGGGGTCCTGCTGCACGCGGCGGCCAGCGGCGACGGGCTTTCAAGCGCGTGGTCCATGCCCCGACGTGTCGCAAGCGTGGGCCTGTTACCTGCCGTTCCCGTTCGTCCGGACGAGCCTCATCTGGAGCGCCCCGGCCGACCGCCTGGTCCGCTTCCATGCCTGGCAGGCCCGCGTGCTCTTCGGCCTGGGCCTCTTGGGCCTGCTCGCCTTCGGTGGCCTGCTTTCCTTGTCAGATGCCAGCGGTTACCGCGCGGTCATGGCGTTCCCGACGCTGCTGGTGCTGCTCGGCCTCGTGGGGGGCACGATCGCGGGCCTTGTCGGTGCCATGGGTGGACGCTTCACGCGCCTGCCGGGCGCTTGGCACGTGGCCCGGCTGCTCCACGCTAGCTTCGCCCGGCGTGGCTAGCTGCTAGGCGTACCCCGCGTCCGCCAGGGACGCGCGGATCCGTTCCACGTGTTCGGGCCCCTTCGTCTCCAGGGCCACGATGACGCGGGTCTGATGGAGAGCGATGTCGGCCCGGTGGCGGTCGTGATGGATGTCGAGGACGTTCGCCTTCAGGCCGCCCAGGTGGGCGAGCAGACGGGCCACTTCGCCGGGGCGGTCGGGGATCGTCGTCTCGATCTCCACGATGCGCCCTTCCTGGACCATGCCGTGGCGTAGCAGGCGTCCCAGCAGCGTCGTGTCGATGTTGCCGCCGGAGACCACCAGGCAGGTCTGCTGCCCCTTGACGTCCACGCGGCCCGATTGCAGCGCCGCGAGCGTCACCGCGCCGGCGCCCTCCGCCAGGACCTTGGTGCGCTCCAACAGGAACAGCACGGCCGCCGCGATCTCGCCCTCTTCCACCGTCACCACTTCGTCCACCAGGTCCTGGATGACGGGGAACGTGCGGCTGCCTAGGCGCCGGCAGGCGATGCCGTCCGCCATGGTCGCCACTTCGTCCAAGGGGACGATCTGCCCCTTGTTGAGACTCGGAGCGACCGTGCTGGCCCCGGCGGCCTGGACGCCCACCACGCGGACCTCCGGCCGAGTCGCCTTGACCGCCGTGGCGATGCCGCTGATGAGCCCGCCGCCGCCGATGGGGACCAGGATCGTGTCCAGCTCCGGCAGCGCTTCCAGGACCTCCAGGCCCAGGGTGCCCTGGCCGGCCATGATGAGCGGGTCGTCGAAGGCGTGCACGAAGACGCCGCCACGCTCCTGTCGGTACGCCTCCGCGGCCTCCTGGGCCGCCTGGTAATCGCGGCCTTCCAAGTGGACACGGGCGCCGTACGCCTTGGTCGCCAGCACTTTCGCCATGGGGGCATCTTCGGGCATGAAGACGTCCGACCGGACGCCGGCTGCCGTGGCCGCGAAGGCGACACCCTGGGCATGGTTGCCGGCGCTGGCTGCCACGACGCCCGCCTCGCGCTCATCCTGGGTGAGGGCGGCGATGCGGTTGAGGGCGCCCCGGACCTTGAACGACCCCGTGCGCTGGAACGACTCCAGTTTCAGGTGGACGTCGCCGCCGGTCGCCTTGCTCAGGGTCGTGCTGCGCTTGAGGGGCGTGTTGCGGGCGCGGTCACCGATGGCAGCGCGGGCTGCCAGCACGTCGTCCAGGGTGATCACGGCCACGCCGCGCGGACCGCCGGGGGCGCGTTAAGACTTCGGCGCTTGGGTGCTGGCTTCCGCGGCAGCGGCAGCAGCGGCAGCAGCGGTGGCCGCGGCGGCGGTGGCACGGTGACGGGCCCGGTTGACCTGCATGACGCCGGCCAGGATGAGGGCCGCGCCCAGGAGGAACCACCGCGTCACCGGTTCGTCGAGCAGGAGCGCGCCGGCCGTGGTCGCCACCAGGGGGACGAGGTAGATGTACGCCGTCACCTCCGTCGGTTGCAGGCTCTTGAGGGCCTGGTTCCACATGGCGTACCCGGCCGCGGTGGCGGCGATGCCGATGTAGGCGAGCCAGAACCACTCCTCCCCCGTGAAGCCGACCAGGGGCTCCGTGCCGTAGGCAAGGCCCCACGGCAGCAGCATCAAGGTGCCGGCGCACATGGTGATACCCGTCATGAAGAGCCCCCCGTGCTCCTCCACGAGGGGCTTGGCCAGGACCGTGTAGGTGCCCCAACTGATGGGCGCCAAGAGCATGACGAGCACGCGGCCAGCGAACGTGAACCCCTCCGCGTCGGCGCGGCCCAGGAACGTCAGGACCCCCACGCCACCGAAGGCGACGAGCAGGCCCAGGGCGCGAGGGGCATCGAAGGGCTCGCGGCGGGCGGCGACGGAGATGAGCAGCGTCCACAAGGGGACCGTGGCGACGAGGATCGCTCCCGTGGCGCCTGTCACCTGCTCTTCGCCGACGCGCGGCGCCAGGCCCCAGTTGAGGGTGAAATGGTAGCCCACGACACCGAGGAAGCCGAGCAGGAGCACCCGCAGCCAGTCGGCCCGGCCGAGTGCGGCCATGTGGCGCCGCTGTTTCGCCGAGCCCAGGAGCCAGGCACCGTAGAGCGCCAGGAGGGGCACGTAGCGGTACCAGGTGAGCTGGAACGGGTCCAGGACGCCCAGCAGGACCTTGATGGAGACGAACGCGGTTCCCCAGATGAGCACCAGGGACAGCATCAGGGCATGCACCGGTCCGCGTCCCACGCGGCGGCCAGCCGGGGGCCCTGGATGAAGCTTGGCGCGAGGGCACACGTCGCAATGCCTATGGCCCCGCGGCCACCACGGTGGCCTGTGAAGCGCGCGACCTGCCCTCTGATCCTTCTGGCGCTGTTGCTCCTGTCGGCTCCCGGCGTCCAGGCGTACCCGGAGAGCGAGGCGGCGGCCGTGCGTGAACAGGAGACCGGCCTCAGGGACGTCGTGCGCGTCTGGCACGAGCCGGAGCAGGTCGCTGCGGGCAGCCAATGGCGGGGCTTCATCGAGCTCGCGCCCGACGCCAACATCACGATGGTCCAGTACCAGATCTGTGAGGTGGGCAACCAATGCTTCGCGCCGCCCCACGCCGCTACCGAAGTGGAGCCCGGCATCTGGCGCTTCGACACCGACGACTACCGACCCATCGGGCGGGATGCGCCGGTCGACTACGAGGAAGGCATGCTGGTGGGATTCCAGTGGCTGTTCAACGATGGCGACGACCTGGAGATGTTCCCCCACGGCGTCGAGGTGAACAGTCCGGAATGTGAAGCGATGGGCTGGATCGCCTGCGCGGACACCCATTACTTCTCCTTCACCATCGCCCCCGGCCCGGGCTCCGAAGGGGAAGGAGCGTCTGGCCCCGCCGCGCCCATCGTGGCCTTGGCCCTCCTGGGGGCCGCAGCCCTCGTCACCCGTCGCCGAGCCTGATGCCGCCCCCGATGTCCAACCGTTGGACCTGGCGCGAGGCGGCACAGGACAAGCCCTATACGGCGCGGCGGCCCACGACGCAGTAGGATGAGCGGCGCGGAACGGACCACCGGCCTCTGGGTGACCCTGCTGGTCGTCGTCGCCGCCACCGGCGGCTACTCCGCCTGGAGCGCCGTGCATGAACCGGCCGGCCTCGCCCCCGATTTCACCCTCACCTCCACGGGCTACGAGAACGGCGTGCAAGGCGAGCCGGTCGAGTTCAGCCTGGCAGACTACCGTGGCCAGACCGTGCTGCTGGACCTCATGGGGGTCACCTGCGCCAGTTGCCGCATCCTGACCGCGCAGGTGCTGGAGCCCCTCCAGGAGCGCTACGGCAACCGCACCGACTTCGTCATCCTCTCCGTCGACGTCTGGGCGGGTCAGTTCGGCGAGAGCCGCGAAGAGCTGATCGCGCTCCAGGAGGAGGAAGGGGTGCCGTGGCGCCATGCCCTCGATACGGACGGGGTCCTCCTGAAGTACGGCGCCTTCGAGCTGCCCAAGATCACCCTTATCGACCCCGAGGGCCGCATCGTCTACGACGCCATCGGCATCCCGCCCCTCGACCGCGTCGACGCGGTGGTCCGATCGAGCTTCACCGGCGAAGCGGAAGCCGTGGAGGTCGTCGCAGTCGGCGTCCTCGGCCTGGCACTCCTGGCCGGCCTGGCCAGCGCCTTCAGCCCGTGCAGCGTCGGCCTGCTTCCCGCCTACCTTGGGTTCCTGCTCACGGACCAATCCCGCGCGACCGCTGCTCCCACAGGCGCCAGCGCAGGCACGCCCTCTGCCGCCGGGACCGGCGCCTCGGGTCGTCGCTACGGCCGCGCCATCGCCGGCGGCCTCGCCACCGCGGCCGGCATCGTCTCCGTGTACGCCGTCATCGCCGTCCTCCTGTGGCTGGCGGGGCCCGCCCTGCGCCCCTACGTCCGCTACCTCGCCCCGACAGTGGCGGTCCTCTTGGTCGCCCTGGGCCTCATGATGCTCGCCGGCTTCGACTGGAACCGCCTCGTGGCCCGCCTGGGCGGCAACCAAGCGGACGGCCGCCGCGGCTTCTACGCCTTCGGCATCGGTTACGGCACCGCGGCCTTCGGCTGCACGGGCCCGATCTTCGTCCCGATCCTTCTGGCCGCCTTCGTCGAAGGGACCCTCACCGGCTTCGCGGCGTTCGGGCTCTACACCGCCGCCGTCGCCGGCCTCGTCCTGGTCGCCGCGCTGCTGGTCGCCGCCGGACGCCAAGGGATGTTGCGGGCGTTCCTCTCCCGCACCCGCGTCATAAACAAGATAAGTGCCGCCCTTCTCGTCGCCGCCGGCGCCTACCTGTTGTGGTTCTCAGCCACCAGCAACGGCCTCCTGTGACCATGACCGATCAAGCCGCCGCGAGCGACGCCAGACCCGGCCTCATCGACCGTCTCCCCTGGTACACCGTCCCCGCCATCCTGCTCGGCGTGCCCATGCTCTTGGCGGTCGGCGTCCAGGTCGCCCCTGAGGCGGTCTACGACGAGTTCGTCTGGAAGTACTACTGGGGTCCGATCAAGGCGGACGGCGACGACGCGGGCCGCCTGGCCCACAACGGCGTGGTCGCCGAGGCCGGCTACAACACGGTCAACACCCTCAGCTGGGTGGTCCTCATGGGCGTCTGCGTCCTCGGGTTGTACCAGATGTTCCGTCGGACCGGGTACAACATGGACGATCAGATGATCTACGGCGCTACCAGTTGGGTGGTCGCCGGGTCGGTCTGGCACGTCCTCCAGGACACCAACCTGATCCGGGCGCCCCTGGAGTACCTGTTCATCACGCCGCCCATCTACCTGCTCTTCGCGGCAGGCGGTGTCGCCAGCTTCCTCACGGGCATCTATCTGAAGCGGTCGGCCGAGGAGGCCAACCTTCAGGTGGCACTCTCCAAGCTCTGGCTCATCCAGAGCGCCTTCACGCTGTTCTACCTGGCCATCTGGACCAAGGAATGGGACATGCTGCGCGGCTACATCCACCCCCTCTGGGTGGCGGGCATCAACCTGGCCGTGTTCCTGCTTGTGCGCGCCCGCGCCCACCGCGCCGGCACCATCGACCCCCGTTGGCTCACCTTCGACCTCGCCCTGGCGTGGCTGGCAGCGTCCATCGTCTACGTGTTTGCGTACCAGGCGGACCCGTGGCCCGGCAAGCTCCCCGGCGGCGGCCTCCCCGAAGCGGTCTGGCTCGCCCCGCTGCTGGCCGGTGCCGCCACGTTCGTCGTCTACCTGGTGGCCAAGTGGCGCGGCGGCGCCGAGCCCGGCGAGAAGGCCCGCGCCTACCTGCTCCCCACGAGCCTGCTCTTGGTCTTCAGCCAGAGCCTCGACGGCTTCGCCACCGCCCTCGGCCTCGACCTGGCCGGCTACGGCGAGAAGCACGTGCTCTCCGGCCTCATCATCGACCGGTTCCGTGAACTGGCGGAAGGACAGGGCTGGACGTTCCTGGCGGAGCATCCGACCTTCGTCGCCTTCGCGCCGCTCAAGCTGGGCCTCGCGCTGGCCATCGTCTACTTCATCAACGTCTACGGCAAGGAAGACAAGGAGCGCTACCCGGCCCTGATCGGCCTGGTGACGTTCTGCATCATCATGGTCGGCATGGGTCCCGGCGTGCGCAACTTCGTGCGCCTCTCCCTGGGCGTCTGATGGCCACCGGCCGTCCGGCAGGCCGCCAAGTCGGCCAGACCGCGAGCCTCGATGCGCCCCTGGCGGGGTGGATCCTCGGCGTCGCCACGTTCCTGCCGTTGCCGTGGATCCTGCAAGGGGTCCCCGCGCCATGGACCGACCGGGCGCCCATGGGCTTCGGCAACGCCGTGGCCGTGAGCCTGCTCCTGTTGGAAGCGATGCTGGTCCACCATCGGTTCTACGCGTACCGTTACGAAGCGGACCCGAAGCGTGTGCTGCGCACGGAGGCGATCGGCCGCCTCGCGGTGCTGGCGTTCGGGGCCCTGGTCGTCGCGGCCCACGGTGCTGCCTGGGAGCGCTACCTCCTGGTGGCCGTCCCGGTGGCGGCGGTCAATTGGCGCGTCCACAGCGTCCTGGTGCGCGCGCTCACCGGCTACCGCACGGACATCACCCTGGCCGCCTGGGGCACCTTGCTCACGTTGTACGCCGTCGCCGGCCGGCTCGGCCTGGGCCATTGGTGAAACGGCGCGAGGTGCGCGTGATCGGAGTAGGTTCGAACGTCACGCCAGCATCCTTTAGTATCTGGGCAGGACGTTTTGGCTTGATGCGCGTCAAGCGACCTTGGCTCACCGGCTCCCTGCTCCTGGCGGGCGGGCTCGGGACTGTCTATGCCTCCGTGCAAGCGGAGAGCTACCTCCTTCTTGCCTCGGGCGTCCTTGCCGCCGCGGCCGGGCTCATCATGAGCGGCGGCAGCAGCGACGAGGCGACCCGTGGCCTTGCCCCCGGCCAGCCCGGCCGTGGGCGCACCATCACAGGATGATGGGGCGGGGCACGAACGTCAGCACCAGGACCGCTAGGACGATGCCGGCGAGCACCTTGCGCTTCATGTCCAGGCTCGTGCGGTCGTTGAGCGGCGGCGGGTGATGCAGCCCGGTGATGAGGATGAAGGCCGCCATGAGCAGCCAACTGCCGAACGTGAAGCCCAGGTAGAACAGGAGACCGATCGCCAGGTACGCCGCGATGCGGGTGCGTTCGCCCAGCACGGCCCGAGCGACGTGGCCGCCGTCCAGTTGACCCGCAGGCAGCAGGTTGATGCCGGTGATCAGCAGCCCGACCCAGCCGGCGAAGAACGTGGGGTGGGTGAGGTAGTCGGCGTTGTCGAAGAACGGATCGAGGGCTGTCACCAGCAGCGGGTCGCCGAACTCGATGAGGCCGTCGTCCCAGGTGAGGCGCACCTCGGCCTTGGTGACGTTGGCGGGGATCTCCAGGGTCCAGGTGGCGGTCTCGTTGGGGGCCAGCGTCGTGCGCACGTCGTCCGTCACGGTCTCGCCCCCTTCCAAGGTGAAGCGGACCTTGTGCTCCAAGGCATAGTCGTCCCGGTCGGGTGCGACGGCGCTGTAGGTGGAGGTGCCGTTCTCGGGGGCGACCCACGTCAGGATCGCCGTGTCGCGCTCCTGGAACGTCACCAGGTACTCCGTGGAGGCGGGGAACTCCGGCGTCGCCAGCTCCGGCACCTCGACGGCGTGGCTGCTCGTAAGGAAGGCGCCCAGGATCACCACGGGGATGGCGACGGCGAAGCCGGCTAAGGGGCCACTGGCGCCCACGTCGAAGAGTGCCTTGCGGTCCGGGAGGGGGTCGCGGAGGCTGATGAAGGCGCCAAGCGTTCCGATGGGGAACAGCACCGGCGGCATGGGGATGAAGAACGGCAGGCTGGAGCGCAGGCCATGTCTTCGGGCGGCGATATAGTGGGCCATCTCGTGGACGCCCAGGATCGCCATGAGCGGCAACGCGAACGTGAGGCTGCCCCAGGCGAGGTGCGCGGGGTCGACCAGGTTGGCCCAGGAGAAGTCGTCTTCCGGGGCGTCGTAGAGACTCCAGACCATGGCGCCAGCGGCGGCCGTGGAGAGCAGCGTCAGGCCCAGCAGGACCGCGTTGACCCGGTTGGGCGTCGCCTTCACCGGCGCCCGCTCGGTGACGATGAGGATGTCCTCGCCGCCGTCGTGGCGCACGAAAAAGAGCAGGTCCGGGTCGGCCGCGCGGAGTTCCTTCTCGAGGGCGGCGTACTTGACGTCGAACTCGGAGGGCGTGAACATCAGGTAGAACAGCTGCGCCGGCGCGCCGCCGGGGAGCCTGTCCTGACGGTGGTCGTAGACGCGGAAATGGCGCTCCACGAGCGCCCGCACGTCCTGCATCTCCACCATGGACGACGGCGACGAGGGTGCGTTATTTGAAGCAAGGGTTCGGGGACGTCTCAGCCGAAGCGGCGCTTGGCCGCCTTGGCGACCGCTTCGTGGGCGTTGCGGGGCGCGAAGACCCAGAAGCGCCAATGGTCGAGGCGGGCGCCGTGCAGGGCGGCCACGAGGCCTGAGGCTTCATCGAGGCGTTGCACGCGGCCGTCGCGGCGGCGCACCAGCATGGCGGCCTCACTGAACTTGGGCAGCCGCGGCACGTCGACGATGACGTGGTGTTCGGGGACGCCGGCAACGTTTGCCAGCAGCGTCGCGGCCGCGCGGCGGGCACCTGGGTCCTTGGCTAGCTCTTCGATCTCCGGTTCGTTGAGGCGGTGGCTGCGCCCTTCGTAGGCGCGCTTGTAGAGGCGCCGGTCGTCGAGGCGTCCCACCAGCTCGGCGGCCGCACCCCCTCCTTCCCGTAGGCGCCAGAGGAGCCCGTCATCGCCGAGGCGTTCCAGGTCGGCCAGGCGCGACCCGTCGTCGGCGTCGGCCAGGTGGCAACGGATGGCGGCCAGGAGCATCATCTCGCTGGCGCGGACCGTGTGGTGCAGGTAGACGGCCGGATACATGAGATACCGCGTCGTCAGGAACGCCTCGGCTGCGACCAGACCCGACTCCCGTAACAGGAGGCCATGGGCGTCGTCGTGGTCCATGACGGCGGCCAGGCGGTCCGGGTCGGCGCCGCTGCGCACGCCGGTGTAATGGGCATCGCGCACCAGGTAGTCCATGCGGTCGGCATCCAGCGTACCGGCCACGATGGGGCCCACGGGTCCCTTGCCGAGTACGGCGTCGGCGACCTCGGGCGGCCGGAGGTCCGCCTGGCGCAGCAGGTCCGCCAAGGGGCCCCATTGCACGAGGTCGATCGTGGTCTCCTCGTGGCTGCGCCCCTCCTCCTTGACCAGCTCCTCGAAGGCGTGGCTGAACGGCCCGTGGCCCACGTCATGCAGCAGGCTCGCGGCCCGTGCCGTGCGCCGCTCCTCCTCGGAGAGCCCCACGGCGGCGGCCAGGCGACCGGCCAAGTGGCTGGCGCCCAGGCTGTGCTCGAAGCGCCGGTGGTTGGCACCTGGGTACACCAGGTTGGCCGTCCCGAGTTGTCCGACCCTGCGGAGGCGTTGCACGACCGGGCTGGCGACCAGGCCCTCCATCCAGTCTTCGATGCGGATCGAGCCGTGGATCGGGTCCCGCACCGTGGTCACGACGCCGCGACCTGGCCGGGCCGTTAGAGGCTGCCGCTTGACGCTTCGGACGGCGCCGCGTGGACATGGCTTGCAGGGGCCACCTCCGGCGTCGGGGGCCGCTTGAACCATTCAGGCCGATGCAGGGCGGCCGTACAGAGGGCGACCACGAGGGCCGCCACATGGGACGCCGCGTGGAGGGTCACGGCGACAGCGCGGTCCTGGCTGGCGATGAGGCTGCCGGCGCCCACGAACTCCCGCACCTCGTTGGTGATCACCCAGGCGGAGAGGGGCAGTTCCACCAGGGCGATGGCGGCCGCGCACAGGGAGCCAAGCACGGTCAGGGGGATCGCCCGGCGTTGCGGCGGATGGGCGGCGACGGCGCGCAGGAAGAGCGCCACGGCCCAGGCGGCCGGCACGAGCGCCGCCAGTCGCGCCAAGGCAAGGAGGCCAGGAGGCGTATCATGGGCGAGGCTGCCCTCGTCGGCGTCGAAGGTCGCCACAACGGAGTTGCCCAAGCCCCAGAGGGTGAGCGCCAACAGGAGGGCGAGGATGGCTGCCGGCGCGGTCTGGCGTTGCAGCAGGGCCAGGAGCGTGCACGGGGCCAGGACGAGGATCCAGGGCAGGAGGGCGCTGCCGACGAGGAACGTGGAGAGGGCCGCCGTGACCAAGGCGACGGAAAGCGCCGCGATGAGCCCCGCCACCTGAGGGGGTAGGCCGCCGATCGCCAGCGTCGCGGGGGCGTCCTGCTGTTCCAGGCCGGCCAGGACGCGGGCATGCAGGCGCCAGACCGGCACCAGGGGCACCAGGGCCAACAGGAGGAGCTGGCCGTGGCCGCGGATGCTGATGAGGAACGTGCGACCCAGGAGCAGGTCGTTGGGCAGGGCGATGGGCAGGAGCGTCGAGGCCGCCGCGACGACGCCCAGCAGCCCGGCCGCGGCCCCTTCGACCCGCCCCAGGCCGGTCCAGGCTTCACGGGTGACAGGGATGAGGCGACCGTTGCGCACCGCCTGGGCCAGGTGCCAGGTCTTGAGCACTGCCACCACGAGGAGGCCAAGGCAGGCCAGCACGGCCAAGGGGCCGAGCGCCAAAAGGAGCGCCGCGTCGGGGTCCGAGCCGGCAGGCCCCGTCAGGAGACGGATGGTTCCCAAGGTCGCAACGAGCAGGAACGGTGCCGCCAGGGCGGTGGTCGCCACCTGTTGACGCAGCCCGTCGGCCGGCGTTGGCGCGGCATCGGTGGGGCCGGCGAAGAGGCGTCGGAGGCTGGAGGCGGCCACCAGCAGCGCCCCGGCGAACACGACCATCAAGGGCAGGAGGACCGACGGGGTGGCCTCCGCGTTGTGGACCAGAGGATTGACCGACAACCGGGCGAAACCCCGCTCGACGACGGCGTCCACGTTGACGAACGCCGTCTGCACCAGGGCCGCCAGGAGATGGACGCTGGCGAGCAGGCCCACGAACGGCAACAATCGCTCCCTCACGGGACGTCTGGACAGGGACGTGGCAGCGACGGCGAAACCGAGGCCTACCAGGAACGCCGTGAGGGGCACCAGGTTGCTGGCCGCCTCGATGTCCTCGAAGCGCGTATCCGGGTGCAGGAACGACTCGTCCTGACTGCCGGCGCCCAAGGCCAATCCCAGGACGGCGAGCGCCGCGCCCAGGAAGGTCCAGATGAGCGCCCGCGGGAACACGCCCTTCGAGCCGCCTGCCGGCTCTTGGTGGTTGTGGTGGCATCCACCAGGCAAGCCACGCCGTGCCGGGAGGGGAGGGGGGGGGGAGCGCTACGGCATGGGCAACGGCGGGGCCACGAGGCTCAGCTCGAAGTCCTGCTTCATGTCCACGCGCAGCCCATCGCGGGCGGCCACGGTGGGCACGCCAGTGTTCTGGGTGATGCGGTCGGCCCACACGCCTGGGTCGCCCTCCTTGAGGGTGCGGTAGCCGAAGTGGGTGAGCAACATGAGGCGCGGCTGGATCTCCTCGGCCAGCTTCTCCACGTCCTCCGTGCACATGTGCCACGGGATGCGGGCGTTGCCGCCGCGGGTCATCTGGCAGACCACGACGCGGCTGCCCTTGTGCCAGTCGGAGAGCCCCTCGAAGTACTCCGTGTCGATGATGTAGCTCAGCTGCCCGTGCGTGAGCTTCAGCTTGAAGCCCACCGTCGTCGGGTCGCTGTGGTGCTGCTTGGTGGCCGTGAGGTCATACATGCCCCCCAGGGTCACTTGGTCACCGGGGCGCACCAGGTGCGTGTCACGCATCATGCGTTGCTGGTACTTGCTCACCATGGGGCCCAGGCGGCGTCCGTCCGGCAGGTCGCAGCCGTCGAGGACCGACTCCGAGGCCACAAGGGTCCCCTTCTTGTCCAGGCCGCCGCGGGTGATGCCCTCCAGGAGCACCGCCGCATCCGTGCAATGGTCCGGGTGGGCGTGGCTCACCAGGATGGAATCGGTCCTGGACGGGTCGATGCCGTACCGCAAGGCGTGGACCAGGGCGCCCGGCCCCGGGTCAATGTGGGCGTTGAGGCCCCGGTCCCGTACGTAGAGGCCGCCCGTTTGGCGGAGCTGACGGATCGTGGTGAACCGGCCTCCGCCGGTCCCGATGAACGTCAGATCGGTCACAATGGTTCACGCCGCGCCCAGCCCGGCGCGGCCACTTAAGCACGTCGTCAGGTCCGTAACGTGCCCCGGCGGGGCGACCGCGAAGGGGGCCGCGCCTTCTGGGAGAGGTCAAGAAGGAGACGGGGCTCGGCGGCCTCATGGCGGTGGACCTGTTCTCTGCGGTCCTTGGATTCGTGGTCGGCGCGCTCGTCGTAGCGATCGCGCTGGAGGTCAACGTGCGGAGGCGGGCCGAGCCGCAGCCGCTCACCAAGCTCACGACCGCGTGGCGGCTCTCCGAGTTCGAGAGTCCCCGCGTCGTCTGTCGCGACGCCCTCGACCTGGACGTCCCCGCCACGGCCACGGTGCTCGCCTCCGGGCTCGTGGACCCCAAGGTGCTCACCGGCGCGACCGTCCACCAGGTGCCTCCGGTGCGCGCTGAGTTCGCCCTCGACATGCGCCAAGGCCGCGCGCTGCTGTTCCCTGGCGGCGCCCGCGACGGCGCCCTGGCGTTGTGGACCGTCGATCCGCTCATCCTGAAGCGCCTCGATGCCGAATACCGCACGCTCCATGCAAGGGCTGAAGCATACGTGGAACGGGTCACCATCGCCGAACTGGCCGGCCGCAGCGGGGTCACCGTCGAGACGCGGGGCGTCGTCGAGGACATCCTGCCGTTCAAGGGCCGGCACATGCTGCGCCTCACCGAACACGGCCACACCGTCGGTGTGCTGGTCTCCGAGGCCTCCGAGGCCCTCAAGGGCGAACGCGTGCAGGTCCGTGGGCCCCTGACGCGGGACGCCACGGGCTACCCAGCCATCGAAGCGGACGAGATCAAGCGGGTGCGGTAGCCATCAAGTGGGTCGCACACTGAGGATCGGTCAGTCGATCAGCCTCCCGGATTGGGGCTGTCTGCTCAAAAGATCATGAAAGAGAGAAAGGGGTAGAAGGAAGGCAAGGCCGATGGTGGCTGCCTAGATGTTGATGGGGGTGCCAACAGGGGTACCGCCGACGCCCGCGATCGGCACATCCGTCTGGTAGGAGTACTGGTACATGGGCATCACAGCGGGAGCGCAGCGGCCGCCGCCCAGAGGGATGTTGTAGGTGTAGAGGTCGTAGACCGTGTAGGTCACACCGAGCACGAGCGTGCTGCCATCCCAGTAGACGCCCTGGGTGTCCGTGATGAGGCCGAAGCTCGTGATGTAGCTCTGGGGGCCGGGCGTGCAGCCGGGCAGCAGGAAGCCGACGAGCGGGAAAGCGCCGCCGTCAACCACGCCGGTCTGAATGTCGAAACCGAGATCAAGGATCGCCTGTTCGAGAGGGCTCACTTCCACGTCGCGTACCTCGGTGGCACCGGTAGCGGGGACCATCAGAAGGGTCGCAAGGGCGGTCAGGGCGAGGGTCTTGGTCGTCAGGTTGGTTCGCGTGTTCATGTGGTTCATCTCCGTCGCATGTTGCGACAAATCCGACGAATCGCCCCACCGATTAAAGGCGGTAGCGCCGAGATCGGACCATCAACAACCGATTGGTTCCCATCAAGCCACGGTTGAAAGGTCGCAGCGGAGTTGGGCCGCGTGATCGCCCACGACGGGCGGCCAGGGCTAGAGGTCCACGCGGGTCGTCCGAGCCGCTTCTGAGCATGAGTTCGCAAGCCGGCGTCTCATCGATGGGATCGACAAACCCTTGGCTTGTCGATGGGATCGATCAGATCGGCTGCTCCGTGGAACAGCGCCAAAGAGACGCGCGGCACCACAGGTCGCACAAAAAGATGAAAGAAAACTAGAGGGAGAAAGTAAGAAGAGAAAGAGGAGGAGGGCGTTGCGGGGAAGGGCCGGCGTTACCGGCTCCCCGTTCAGAGCTCGTAGCAGTTGGGGCAGCCGGGAGTCCCGAAGAGAAGCGGGTATTCCTGCTCGTACGTGTTTGCCGGGAAGGCCATGACGCCGGGGACGCACTTGCCGGAGACCACCTCGATGTTGTAGGTGTAGAAGTTGTAGTTCTGGTAGCTGACACTCGTGTAGAGGCCGTCGGGGCCGCCCCAGGGGCTAGGCTTCCAGTAGACGCCGCCCGTATCATAGGCAACAGGGGCGGTGAAGAGGTACGACTGGGGGCCAGGCTGGCAGCCCAGGCCCAGGAAATCGACGAGTTCGAAGAATTCGCCGTCCACGGCAGGCGAGAAGCCGCCGACGAGGCCGGTCTGCACTTCGAACCCGGCTCCTTGCAGGGCTTCAGTAAGTCCGGCTCGGTCCGCGTAGGATCCGACGTCCGTGGCGGCCGTGGTCGGCATGAGGGTCCCCATCAGCAAGAGGGCGAGCAGGCTGCTGACAATCGTGGTTCGCTGGTTCATGTTGTTCACCGGTCGTTGTGACCAAGGCTGACCATTTCCGGCTCCTACTTAATGGCCCGACGATGATGAGGCTGTCCCACCAACCGATCGGTTACGCCGTCGCGGATGACCGGGGGCCATGGTCCGTGAGTTCGACGCTTGGCGGCGTCATGCGCTTAGAACCATGCGCCAAGTCCACCCGTCCGTGGGCCGGGCGGAGAGGGGGCGGGAGGGAGCCGGACGTTCGTGGGCCTCTAGCTCATCCAAGATCGCTACAAGATCGGCCTAGGCTGTTGGGCCGCGAGGCTGGCTGCGGGTTGCCCGCCATGATGGGCCCCGGGGTCCCTGTTCTGGTGACGATCCGTCCCGATGGCGCATGGCGCTCCAAAAAAAGGCTTGACGAAGAAGGCGAAGAAAAAGAGGAGAAGGGAAGGGCGAAGGAGATCGCGTGCCGGATCAACTCAGGCCGCCGCAGTTCGGGCAACCCGGATCAGGGCCCACCAGCGGGAATTCGTGCGTGTACGTACGACCCGGGATGGCCATCACAGCCGCAACGCACTTTCCAGACAGAACCTGGAAATTGTACGTGTACACGCCGAACTCCTGGTACGTGATGGAAGTCCACAGGGTCTCCATGCCCGTCCAAGGATGGGGCGCCCAGTAGACGCCGCCGGTGTCGGTCGGTACCGGCACGGTGGCAAGCAGGGTCTGAGGGCCAGGTTGGCAACCCACACC
>JBMYRW010000038.1:0-24940 GCA_049602735.1 Thermoplasmatota archaeon | reverse complement strand
TTCAAGCCGGGGTGGTGGGTGGCAGGGCCGTGACACGGCCCCTGCCGGCGGATTACGTCCAGCCAGGCGAGAAGCCCCTGCTGCGAGAAGGGCGCCACCCCTTGTCGATCGTCGATGAGCTGTTGGGGATCCTGATCCTGTGGGGCCTCGCCATCGCCGGCATCCTGGTGCCGATCGTCGGCTTCGGGGTGCCCAGCATGGCCACGTGGGGCTGGGCGGCCCTCGCCGGTGTTACGGTGCTGGCGGGCATGGCTGCGGTGGCCCGCTGGTGGCGGGTGCAGACGAGCCTCT
The DNA here is from genome assembly GCA_049602735.1 of Thermoplasmatota archaeon. Lineage (GTDB taxonomy): Archaea > Thermoplasmatota > E2 > JACPAO01 > JAHFTW01 > JBMYRW01. The sequence goes on along the minus strand of JBMYRW010000038.1, from coordinate 24,649 downwards.
ACGTGGTCACCGATGAGCGGGTGTACAAGGCGTATGGCCGCCTGCGTTTCTTCCTCCTGCAGACCACCTACGACAAGGTGACCGACCTGCACGTCAAGCAGTCGCTCTTTGGCCGCTGGTGGGGCTTCGGCACCGTGACCCTCCAGACGGCCGGCACCGGCCTGTCGTTGCAGGGCGTCCGGGACCCGTTCGGCACCAAGCAACGCGTGGAGGCGGCGCGGCGGGCGTTCCTTGACACGCTCCTGGCAGAACACCGCCCGACCCGTCGCGCGGCTGGCGCGGCCGGGGCCGGGGCCACCGCCGAAGCGACGGGCGACCACGCGCCGTTCGAAGCCGACGACGAGGCGACCTACTGGCAAGGCGGCCCGACCCCCAGCAGCTTCGTCGGGGCCGCCATCGCTGCCACCTTCACCGTGCTGCCCGGCATCATCTTCCTGGCGACCGGCGCGGCGTTGCGAGGGGGCGCCATGCTCGCGGTGGGTGCGGGGCTGCTCTTCTTCGCCGCCATCCAGGCGTGGGCCGCTTGGCTGCGCTACAAGTACACCCGGTTCGAAGTGCGAGCCGGCGGCGTCGTGGTCACCAGCGGCTGGCTGACACGCAAACGCGTCGAGACCACGTTCGACAAAGTGACCGACGTCACCACGTACCAGGACATCCTGGGCCGGCTGCTCAACTACGGCCGCATCACGATCAACACCGCCGGCAGCAACGAGGCGCCCGTCGTCTTCCAAGGGCTACGGGAGGCCGACCGCATCAAAGAGTTGATCGACCAGGCGCGGCGTCGGAGGCGCGGCGCGTGACCGAGGCGGCACCCGAGGCCGACCAGGAACCGGCGGCGTTCACGGGCTGGTCGGGTCGGCCGAGCCTGCTCGCCGCCATGGACGTCCCCCTGAAGATCCTCCTGGCCGGAGCCGGCGTCGCCGCGCCGTTCGTCGTCAGCGCCGCCCTCGCTGACAAGCCCGTGCCGATCCTGGCCGCCCTGTTCGGCCTGGAGAGCCTCAACATCCTCTACGCCCTCGCCGCCCCCCTCATCCCGGCGGTCCAGCTGCTTTTCACCCGCTACACGGTGGACGAAGAGGGCATCCGGGTGCAGGTGCAGATCCTGTCCCGCAGCGAACACCGGGTCCAATGGGACAAGGTGACCGCCATCACCCACCGACGCACCCTGTTCGACCGCCTCTTCGGCATCGAACGCCTCGACATCATCGCCTACGGTGAACGGGGCGCCACCGTGCACCTCCAAGGCCTCCGGCAGGCCGCCTGGCTGCGCGACCTCGCCGCCCAACAGATGCGCCGCACGGCCACCGTGTCCAACCTGCTCCTCAACGACTAAGAGCGGGCCCCTACCCCTGGTCGCGCCGGGTCCAACTGTCCGTGTGCTCCACGTCCAGACGGGCCTCGGCGCGCAACAGGTCCGTGCGGGTAAGGATGCCCACCAGCTTGTGCTTGTCCTTCGGGTCGACCACGAGGAGGCGCCCGATGTCATGCTCAAAGAGACGGTCGCGCGCCCGGAACAGCCGCTCATGGGGGTACGCCGTCACCAGGTCCCCCGAGACGATGTCCCGCAAGAGCCGGTCGCCGTGCCCTTCGCCCAGATGACGGGACAGGTCGCTGCGCGTCACGACGCCCACGAGGTCCCCGGCCTCATCCAACACCGGCAGGCCGTTATGCCCCAGGTTCAGCAGGTCGCTGAACGCATCCGCGACCGTGACGTCGCCGGCCAGACAATCGACCTCCTTGGTCATCACTTCCGACACGCAGACCGAATCCAAGGGGCTCTGGGTGCGGTCATGGTCGAAGACGATGCCGCGCTTGGTGAGCCTCGTCGTGTAGATGGAGTCCGGGGACAGGCTGATGCTGATGGCATCCGCCGTCACGGCGGCGAACATGAGCGGCAGCACGATCGTGTAGCCGTTGGTGAGCTCCGACATGAGCACGATCGTCGTCAGCGTCGCGCGGCCCGTCGAAGCATAGAACGCACCCATGCCGACCAGCGCATACGCCCCCGCAGGCGCCGTCATCTCTGGCCAGAGCGCGTTGGCGCCGACGCCCACGAGACCACCGTACACGGCGCCCTGGAACAGGCTCGACGAGAACACGCCACCGCCACCGCCGCTGCCGATTGTGATGCTGCTGGCCACCGGCTTGGCCACGAGCAACAGAAGCAGCATCGGCACGAGCAACATGAACGACTCGCCCGTCAGGATGGCCGACACCGAGGCGTACCCTGTGCCGAAGATGTGGTAATGGCCCTCCCCGCCAAGCAGTTCGAAGTGGCCCGTCGCCAGGAACAGCCCAAGACCCAGCAGCCCCACGAACAGGCCACCGATCGCCGGCTTCGTCCAGAACGGCACCGGCAACCGCTCCCCGAGATCCGACGCCCTACCTAACAGTTTGATGAAGCCCACGCCGCCAAAGCCGCACAGCAGCCCCAGCACCAGGTAGAATCCGAGCTCCCAAGGAGAGACCAACGTGAACTCCGGCACGATGAACGCCGGCGTGTCACCCAGGAACCGATGCGCCACGGTCACGCCGATCACCGTTGCCGTCACCACCGGGATGAACGCGTGCGTGCTGAACTCCGGGAGGATCAACTCCAAGGCGAACAGCACCCCGCCCAGGGGTGCGTTGAACGTCGCCGCGATGCCCGCGGACACGCCGCACGCCAGGAGCACCTTGATGTCGCGGGCCTTGAAACCGAAGCGTCGCCCCAGGCTGCTGCCGATCGCCGCCCCGATGAAACCGATTGGACCTTCACGGCCCGTCGAACCACCCGTACCGACCGTGACACCACTGATGAACGCCTGACCCCATGACGTGCGGCCCTTGATGATGCCGCCGCGCGCCTGCACCGCCGCCATCACCTCCGCGATGCCCTGCCTTCGCAGCTCCGGGAACAGGTAACGGACGAAGCCCACCACGACGCCGCCGACCGCCGGCACCAAGAACACGAGAAGACCCCACTCCGTCGTGAGGAACTCGTTCTCTTCGCGGGCCGTGGCACCCCAGTCGCCACGGAAGGCCAGGTTCTCGATGCCGTTGATCAGGCCACGGAAACCCACGGCGGCAAGACCCACAACGACGCCGACCAACAAGGCCGCGCCGTTAAGAGCCGTGAAGCGCCGCGTGACAAGCACGAGCGACGCAGCGCCTCCGCCATCAAAAGGGGAACGTCAGAGAACAGAGAAGGAAGGGAAGAGGAAGGGACCGGGACTACTGCGCCCCGAAGAATCCGCGGAGCACAGGATGCATCTCCATCGCCTGCTCCTTCGCGATCTGCTCGTAGGTCCTCATCAGGATACCCACACAGAGCAGCAGACCCGTACCAGAAGCCTGGCCTACCGTGCCCATCATGTCGGCCACAGCTGCCAGGCCGCCCACCGTCGCACCACCGATGACCGTGATCGTCGGGATGTAACGGCCCAGGATCTTCTGGAGCACACGGGGGTCGCGGCGGAAGCCGGGAATCTGCATGCCGGAGCGCTCGATCTGCTTCGCGACCGCTTCGGGGCCCATGTTGGTGGTCTCCACCCAGAACTTCGCGAACATGATCGAACCGCCCGTGAAGAGACCCAGGTAGATGACGATCTTCAGCATGATCTGCCACGGTGCATGGCCAGTAGCCGCGACACCATAGCGGGCGCTGTCAAAGATCGGCAGGAACCACGCAGAGAGGCCATTGAACGTCGACAGATACCACGCACCGCCAGCGACCGGTTGGGTGCTGCCGGGCTGATACGTACCGATCCACCAAGCATGTCCGATGAACGGGATCTCACTGAAGGTCGGGTGCTGCCACAAGAGCAGACTGAAGATGTTGACGTTCGCGATGAGCGCCGCCATCAAGATCACGGGGATGTTGCTGGCGTAGATGAGACGGAGGGGGTAGCGGCCGCGGGCACCACGGACCTTGCCGTGCGCCAGGGGTAGCTCCACGCGGCTCGATTCGGCGAAGACCACGAAGAAGAAGATCGCCACCGTGGCCAGGAACGTGATGATGGGGTTCGGGAACAACTGGTTCCCGATGAACATCTGTTCGAAACCGCCCTGGTGGACCAAGCTCACCAGGTCACGCTGGCTGAAGACGTAGAACGCCATGGGGAGCGTACCCACCGGGGGGTTGTCCACAGGGTCGTACGTGCCAGCGCCGACCGGCTCATAGTTCAGGGTGCCCATGAAGAGCGCCTGGCTGACACCGGCCGCGATGAACAGCGAGATACCGGAGCCGATGCCCCACTTGCTGATCAACTCGTCCATGAAGAACACGATGAGCGAACCGATCGCCAGTTGGCCCACGATGATGGCTCGGGCGCCGCCGCTGCCGATCTGGTTGATGAGCAGCTGGTCAGGCTCCAGGAAACCGTAGACCTGAGGGATCGACTCGATGAAGATGAACGCGATCACGAGGATCTTCTGGGTGCCCTGGTAGATCGCCTTGTCCTCGGCCTTGGTCAGGTCGAGGTTGATGATCTTGGCGCCCGTGAAGAGCTGCATGACGATCGAACCCGTGACGATGGGACCGATGCCCAAGTGGACGATCGTGCCGCTGGCACCGGCCAGGATGGCACGGAAGCCCTCGAACAGGTCCAGCTGCGTGCTGCTGACACCGAACAGCGTCACGTTGGCCATGACGAAGTACAGGAGCAGGCAGCCCGTGGTCCAGAGCAGCTTGGTCTTGAACGACACGTGGCCTTCCGGCTTCGTGATCGCAGGCCAGCGCTCGATGATCGGTTTTAGTGCGTAAAGACGACTCCGGGTCTCTGCCATACCAGCTCTCCCAGTAACTCGGCCGGCCACAAGGGCCGGCCTCTTAAGGTTGGTCAGTCCCAGAAGGTCAGGGACCGGGGTGGAACAGAAGGAAAAGGAAGCCAGGTGACGAGGTTACTCGTCGCCACTGTCGGCCAGTTCGACGCTGCCACCGGCGGCCTCGATCTTCTCGACGGCGCGGCCGGTCGCCTTGGCGACCTTGACGGTCACGGCGGCGTCGATGTCGCCACTGCCCAGGAGCTTGGTGACACCGGCCTCGGTGAGATCGATCTCGGCAGCGCCGGGGAAGCGGGCGGCCAGGTCACCCACGTTGAGGGTGACATCGGCGGGGGTGCGGCTCTTGGACGTGAAGCCCTTGCGACCGAACGGCTTGGCGGCCAGGTGCGGGTGCTTGCCACCAAGGACCTGCAGCTGCAGGAAGCGGTGCTTGTTGGCACCGGCGCGGCCACGGCCGCCCTTGAGGCCAGCGCCACGGCGGGCCTTGCGACCGGCGCCGTGGGTGCGGCTGGCGCCGCGGTACTTCTTGGCCTGTTCTCCCTTGGCCATCAGATCATCCTCCGGACAAGGTCGTTGATCGCTTCGCCACGGTACCCGAGGGCACCGCCGGCCTGGTAGGAGCGCTTGATGCCCTCCAGACCCTTCTTGGCGGGGTGCAGGCGCAGGAGCGGCTTGACGCCCTCCAGGTCCTTGTACTGGGCCTTGCCTTCGACGATGGCGGCGGCGAAGTCGGCGATGGAGCCGAAGTCGGTGCCGGCCGCGACGACGGCGTCCGTGACGGGCTTGTCGCCCACGAGGCGACCGCGGGTCGAGATGGCCTCAGCGAGGGTCTCGGCGTCCACTTCGCCCCAGGTGACGTAGTCCTTGGCCACGTTGAGCATGCCCTTCGTGGTGTCGTTCTGCGGGAGGACGACGCAGTGGTTCACCTGGTTCAGGCGGAGGTACTTCAGGGTGTCCTTCACCTTGGGGTTGATGTTCAGCTTGCCGCGCAGGCGAATGATGGAGTAGGCCATCAGGACTCCTCCGCGTCAGGCTGTTCATCGGCGGGCTTCTGCAGCTGTAGGGCGCCCTTGACGATGGTCACGCGCTCGGCGTTCTGCGGCGTCATCTTCAGGGTGTTGAGCTTCTGAAGCGCGTCGAAGATGGCCTTGCCGTAGTTCGTGGTGGTGCGGGTCTGACCGCGGGCGAAGACCCACGCGTCCTGCACACCGGCCAGGCCGAGCACGGCGCGGGCGACCTTACCGCCGACGAGACCGGTACCCTGCGGGGCAGGGCGGATGGTCACTTCGGTGGAGGCGCACTTGCCGGTCACCTTGAAGGGGATCGACTGGGCAGGGGCACCGGGGGCAGACTGCCAGGAACCGGCGCCACGGGCCACCTCGATCATGTTGATCTTGGCGCGGTCGATGGCACGGCGGATGCTGGGCCCGACCTCCTTACCCTTGGCCTGACCAAGGCCGACGAAGCCGTCCTTGTTGCCGGCGACAGCGGTGATGGCGAAACGGACACGGCGACCGGAGTCGGTCATGCGCTGCACCATGTTCACATCGAGCACTTCGTCCTCGATGTTGGGCAGCAGGATGTCCACGATCTCGGCCTCGCGCAGAGGCAGGCCGGTACCGATCGCCTGGGACATGGAGGTCACCTCGCCCTTCTTGACCATGCGGCCCAGACGGGTCTTGGGCTCCCACGCCTGCAGGCGCTCCTTGTCATCACGGCGCTTGCGCTGGTTGTTGCCGCCACGGCCACCGCGGCGGGGTCCGCCACGGCCACCAGGGCCACCGGGACCGCGTCCGCCGGGGCCACCACGGGGACCGCCAGGTCCACCACGGGGTCCACCGGGGCCGCCACGGCCACCGGGGCCGCCACCGCGGGGGCCACCACGGCCCGGAGCGGCAGCGGGTCCACTGCTTCCTTGTTCACTCATGCATCTTCCTCGTCATCAGACTTAGCCGCGCCAGCGCCGCCGATGGCGGCCTGCACGGCCTCGAAGTTCGTTTGTTGGTCCAGGAAGGCGCCGTTGAGGCGGTCTTCACTGGGTAGGATCTCGTCACTGTGGGGCACCCAGACGCCAGCGTCCAGGACACCCTTGAGCACCGCGAAGACCTTGGAGCCGCGCACCGGGGGGCGGCGGCCGATGTCCAGGACAGCGTCCTCGACGCCGGCCTCCATGGCGCGCTTGCCGGCCAGCAGACCGGTCAGGTAGGCGGCAGGGGTGCTCTTGGGGCTCCCTTCCCAACCCATGCCCTTGAGCTCAAGGCCCACGGCGGTCGCCTTGACGGCATCACCGTTCTCGGCCCAGTCGACGAACTGTGCGACGACGTTGCCGTTGGTGTGGCGGACGACGAGACGGGTCTCGCCGCTCTTGAGCAGGCCCAGGCGGGCCCGGTAGTCGGTGCGGCCCTCGCGGCGGCGGCGGAACGGCACGCGGGTACGGGGTCCAGCGGCCATTACAGCTCCACCTCCTCAGAGAGGGCTCCTTCGGTCTTCATGTGGTTCACCATGTGCGCGCGGGAGCGGAACTGACCGCCCTTGGCACGCATGTAGTATTCGCGGTAGGTGGAGCGGTCGATGGCTCCCTTGTCACGAAGGTCACGCAGCTCCCCACGCAGGGCGCGGATGAGGGCCATCCAGCGCTGCTTGCGGGGCAGGCGGGCGTACTTGGCACCCTTGCGGCTGCCAGGGCCCACGCGGCGTCCCTTCTCCTTCTGGGCATCCAGCTTGCGGCCGCGGCCACGGCTGACACCCTGCTTCTGCACCGCGGTGATCACCTTGGCGTCGATGAGGCGACGCACGTCGGCGCGGGTCACGGCGCCAGCGACCTCTTCCGTGCGGTAGGGGTCGATGCGCACACGGCCCTTGCCGCACTTCATGATGTCAGCGGCCAGGCGCTTCTGCGAACGTAGGTCGGCCATCCTAGGACCTCCGGTTCAGGACACGGATGCCCAGGTCGTCGGCCTTCTTCTCGATGGCAGCGGCCTTGCGGCCACCGACGGTGCCACCCACACGGGCGGCCTGCGTCTTGGGGTCCACGCCGTCCAGGTCCTCGGGGCGGTGCACGAGCACCTCCTCGAAGCCACTGGGGTGCAGCCCGCGCGCTTCGGCGGGGCCACCGTAGCCGATGGAGGCCACGTTGGGGCGGTACTTCAGGTGCATGCGCATCTTGGAGTGCATGCCACGAGGCTTGCGCCAGCCGGCCTTCTTGCCGCCCAGCTTCTTGTAGCGGAACCATTCCTGGCGCCGGAACTCAGGCTGCTTGGCCTTCTTCGCGGCGCGCTGGTCCAGCGCCTCCTTGGTCTCTGCCGCGAGCTCCGGCTTCTGCTTGCGCAGGTCACCGGACTTGGCGACAGCAGCACCCTCAGCACCGGCGTCGTCGCCGGCGGCCTTGACGGCCTCGTCTGCTTGGGTCTTCTGTTCTTCAGTCATGCTACACCTTTGTTGGTGATGTAGATACCATCCTGGAAGACACGGATGTCACGGCCGCGGATCCGGGTCGCCTGCTCGATGTTGGCGGCGGTCTGGCTCACGGTCTGACGGTCGATGCCCTCCACCACGACGTCCTGGCCCTTCACCTGGACCTTGGCGCCTCCAAGGATCGCGGCCTTGCGGGGGTGACGCTCACCGAGGAAGTTCTCGATGAGGAACGTCTCACCCTGGACGCTCGCCTTGATGGGGAAGTGGTTGTAGACGGTCTTGAGCTCGTACTTCCAGCCTTCCGTCACGCCGTGCAGCATGTTGCGGATGTGGGCGGCGTACGTGCCGCAGATCGCCTTGTGTTCACGGCGGGGCAGGTCCTTGTGGACTGTCACGTGGCCGTCTTCGACGTCCACGCGGACACCACGGAAGCGGAAGCGGCGCTCCAGCTCGCCCTTGGGGCCCTTGATCACCGTGTGGTTCTCGTTGTTCTCATGATCGACGGTCACCGTCACCCCTTCGGGGATCGGGATCTCGTGCTTGATCTCAGCAAGGACAGGCATGGTGCACCTCAGTACACGTAGGCGAGCAGCCGCCCGCCCGTGCCCTCCTGCTTGGCTTGGTACTGGTCCACGATGCCGGTCGTGGTCGTCATGATCAGGCTACCGAAGTCACGGGCCGGCAAGAACCGGGACTCCCAGGACTCCAGGTCGCCCAGCTTGACAGCCGAGCGGGGCTTGATGACGCCACAGTTGTTGATGGCACCGGTCAGACTGACGTTGTAAAGGCCACCGCGGCCATCGTCCTCGTACTCGAAAGGACCGATGTAACCCGCGTCCTGCATCACCTTGAGGACACGCCCGACGAGTTTGGACGCCGGAGTGATGGCAGCTTCCTTCTTGCCTGCGCGCTCGGCGTTGCGTAGCACGGTCAGCGCATCGGCCAATGGATCGTTCTGCATCTTGTCACCTCAGGAATGTTTCTTGAACCCTAGATCGCGGGCGTTCGCACGGAAGCACTGGCGGCACAGGTTCAGGCTGTAGCGGCGCACGAGGCCGCGCTTGCGACCACAGCTGCGGCAGCCGCCGTAGATGCCCTTCCAGTGCTGGCGTTCCTTGGTTACCAGAGGCATGTCAGATGACCTCCATGTTGAACTCGCTCGTCAGGTACTCCTTGGCCTCGTCGCGGGACACGCGCTGCTTCTGCGGGACCTTGCGGGCCAGCAGGCGGCGGTGCTTGATGCGGTGGCCGGGCTTCTCGAGGGTGAGCGCGACGTCCATGCCGAAGACACCGACATCGGGATCGTAGCGCTCGCCTTCGAAGGTCGTGTGGTCGGCGACGCCGAACTGCAGGTTGCCCTGGTTGTCGAAGGACCACTCGAAGATCTTGTTGTGGCGCGTGTAGAGGGCGCGCTGGACGAAGTCCTTGGCGCCCTGGCCACGCAGCGTGACCTTGCAGCCGATCGGCATGCCGGGGCGGACGCCCAGGTCACGGTTGTTCATCTTGCCGAAGGTGCGCACCGGCTTGCCGCCGGTGAGCTTCTGCAGAAGGCCCTCGGCCTTCTCCAGGCGCTCGCCACCTTCACCGACACCGATGTTGACGGTGACCTTGGCGAGACGGGGCGTGGTCATGGGGTTGGCATCAGCCAAGGACCTTCACCTCCGCCTTGGGCAGGTTGTCCTTCTCGCCGATGGGGAAGGCGTAGCGGTGCACGGTGGTGAACGTGCCCTCGCCATCGGCCAGGTGGACCAGGTTCGCCTTGTGGCTGCGCGTGGCCTCCAGGTTGCGGATGGGGGCGATCTCGCCAGCGTGGCGGCCACCGGTGACCAGGACCTCGGCGCCTTCCTTCAGGGGGAAGTGGCCGATGACGGTCTGGCTGGGGACCTCCAGCTTGAGGACATCGCCGGTCTTGTAGTCGTCCTTCTTGACCAGCAGGTTGCGGCCGTCGTGCAGGTTGAGCTGCGTCTTGCCGCCCTTGACGGTGGTCTTGTTCTGGACGCGCACGAGCTTCCAGGCCGCATCCTTGCCGCCGACGGCGACGAAGCGCATGCGGGCCTTGTCGTCGATCACACAGCGCCAGGCCTTCTTCAGCTTGGGCACGGACACGACGTCCTGGAAACCGACGGGGAGCTTGCTGTTCTTCACGACGCGGCCATCCACGAGGATGTCGCCGGCGCCGATGGCGGTGCGGGCCTCGCGGCCGGTGGCGGCCAGACCGAGGTAGTCGCGCAGCACCGTGGCCAGAGGCACGGCGTGGGCGATGGCGTGGGGGCCAGGGCTCGGCTTGGTCGTGTAGACGTTGGTCTTGCGGGGCACCAGCCACGAACGGGGCGCGGCCAGGCGCTTCAGGTGGTGACTCACGAGGACTCCTCCTTGGAACCGGCCTCGAGCTTGTCGCGGCGGCGCGCGTCCTCGAGGTTCAGCTTGGTGATCAGCAGGTTGCTGGGGTCGACGGGCAGCGCCACATCGGTGCCGTCCGCCTTCTTGTGGGTGACGCCCTCCACGACGACCTTGCGGGCCTTCGTGTCGATCTCGACGACCTTGCCGTCGGTGCCACGGTGACTACCGCGGAGCACCTTGACGGTGTCACCGGAGATGACGGGGAAGCTGCGGCGGTTGTACTTGAGCAGCAGCTCCTCGGACAGGTGGGCGGCCATCTGCTTGCGGCGCACATGGAGCGGCGCATCGTAGCGGGCCTTGCGTTGCTTGCGGGGTTGCAGGGAACTCATCAGGACACCTCAGACGATGGTGCTGGCGGTCGCGGAGACACGCGGCCAGCGAGCGGCGGCTTCCCGGGCCACAGGGCCCTTGATCTGGCTACCCTTCACTTCGCCATCCTGCGCGTTGATGATGACGCAGGCGTTGTCCTCGAAGAGCACCGTGGTGCCATCGGGGCGCTTGAAGGGGCGCTTCTGGCGGACGATCACGGCGTCAAGGATCTGGCGGCGCATCTCGGGCGTGCCCTTCTTGACGGTGATCTTGATCAGGTCGCCCACACCGGCGGCCGGGTAACGGCGGGCGGTGCCACCGATCTTCGGCACGGCGATGATCTCGACGACTTTGGCGCCGGTGTTGTCGATGCAGTCGAGGCGGGCGCCCTTGGGCAGACCGCGGGTGACCGAGCCGGGGATGCCACGCATCTACGCGGCCTCCTGCTGACTGCGGTTCTCGACCACGACGAACTTGACGGTCTTACTGATGGGCCGGCACTCAGCGATCGTGACCTCGTCACCCACTTGGGCGTCGATGTTCGAGGGCAGGTGGGCCGAGTAGCGGCTGGTCCGCTTCTCGTACCGCTGGTACTTGGCCACCAGGTGGCTGTGCTGCTTCTGCACCACCACGGTGGATTGCATCTTGTTGGCCACGACGGTGCCGACGATGACCGAACCCCGGACAGGCAAGCTGCCGTTGAAGGGGTTGAGCTGGTCATCAGGCGAGGGCTCCCGCTGGGGGGGCCGCACGTCGATGCCGATGTCACGCATGTTGCTCATGTTCGTTCTCCTTTCTTGGGTAGGGGCGTTTGCGGGGGCACGTTCCCCCCCTGAGGACCGGGCGCCGCAGCGCGTCGGTCCGTCCCGCCAGACGGCGGGGTGGACTGGTAGGAAAAGGTGACAGGAAGGCCGCTCGCCTAGCGGACCTTCTTCGTCCTGTCTTCAGAGCGGAACCCGATGGCACGTCCGTCGACGCGGACCGGGTCCCGACCTGAACCGGGTGTCTGGAACTCGAAGGTGCAAGCCGCCTTGGCGAGCCGGATGCGGCGACCCACCACGGTCCTGACGACCAGGGTGTGGAGTGTCTCATCCACCACCTGACCCGAAAGGCCCAGGATGCCATCATCCGGCGAAGCGACCACGGTGGCCGTCTTGCCGACGAGTTCCGAACGGGCGAATGCTTTGGCCGGCCCCGCCAACCGGGGCACGGACCGTTTCATCTAACCGACGCGGGCCTGGAAGCCCAGCTCATCGAGCACCAGACGGACCTTCTTGGAGTGGTCCCCTTGGAGCTCGATGTTGCCGTCCTTCACGGTGCCGCCGCAGGCGCAGCGGCCCTTGAGCTGCGACAGAAGGTTGTCCAGGTCGATGTGGGAATCGCTGATCCCCTCGACGATGGTCATCTTCTTGCCGTAGCGGCGGGAGTCCACGGTGATGCGGATCTCCTGCTGCTCACGGGCGATGTCCTCACAGACGCAGATCTCGTCAGGCAGGCCGCAGGTCGTGCAGATGCTCATTTGTTCAGTTGTTCCTCCCTCTGGATGGTCAGGATGCGGGCGATCTGACGGCGCAGGGTGCGGATCTTGCCCGGGTTGGGCGAAGAGCCACCCATGGCGTGCACACCGCGCTCGTGCATCAGGTCGCTGCGCAGTTCCTTGAGTTGGTCGACGCGGCTGCGCTCGTCCATGTCACGGATCTCCTGGGCGGACAGCATCAGCTGTCACCTCCAGGGACCGTGAACGACTTGCGCTCGCGGCGGCCACCTTCGGCCGGCTTGTCGCCGTCCTTGGGGGCCTCCGCGGGTGCGTCGGCGGGCTTCTTGTCGCCGGACTTGTCGGCCGGGGCGTCGGTCTTGGCGGCCGGGGCCTCCTCGACGGTCTCGACGCCGCGGGCCTTGGCCTCGGCGCGCGCCTTCTTCTCGGCCTCGATGCGGGCCTTCTCGCCAGGCGCGTACAGGGTCACGTGGTCCGGGAGGACCGTGCCCTTGCGCATGATCTTGACCGTGCAGCCGATCATGCCGAGCTTCTTCTTGGCCTGGGCGTAGCCCGTGTCCATCAGCTCGTTGGCGGTCTCACCGCAGTACTTGATGTGGCCGGCGATGAACTTCTCGCGGCGCTTGCGCTGGCCGGTCAGCTTACCGGCGACCTCGATGATGCAGCCCATGGCACCAGCGCTCATGATGCGCTGGACGGTGGAGTGACCCACGCGGCCGAAGTGCCAGCCGCGCTCCAGGGACTCGGCCACCTTGAAGGCCATGATCTGGGCGTTGAGGGCAGGGTTCTGGTCCGGTTCGTCCACACCGAGCTGAGGGTTCTCCAGGTCCGGGAACTTGGCACCCACGTCGCTGGTGAGCTGGTTGATGGTGCTGCCGCGGCGACCGATTACCATACCGGGGCGCTCGGCCACGATGTTGATGCGGGTGCCCAGCGGCGTGCGCTGGATGTCCAGACCACCGAAACCGGCGCGGGACGTCTCCTTCTTCACGAACTCCTTGACCAACAGGCGTCCGACGGACTCGTTGATGAACTTCCTTTCGACGGCCATGTTAGTCTTCCTCCTCGATCTGGGTCACGACGACCTCGAAGTTGCAGAGGCGGTCGTAGCTGCGCGTGGCGCGGCCCTGCGCCCGGGGCATGAAGGCCTTGATGACCTGGCCCTGGTAGGCGCTGGCGTGGGTGATGACCAGGAGGTCCTTCTCCAGGCCCTTGTACTCGGCGTTCGCCTCGGCGGACTCCAGCACCTTCAGGAAGTGCTGGGCGACCTTCTTGGGGTACTTGCCAGGACCGAAGCCCTTGCCGCGGCGGTGCGCGATCTTGCGCTTGCGCACACGGAAGGGGACCGGCGTCTTGAGGTCGGCGACCTCGCCGAGGAACTGCTTGGCGCGGCCGACGGGCATGCCCTTGATGGCGAGGGCCACGTTGCGGCCGCTCTTGGGGCTCACCGGGAGGTCCTTGCCGTAGGCGCGGGCCGTGGTGGCGGGGTCGCTTGTCATAGAATACTTGGTAGTCATGATAGCAACCTCACTTCAGCGGCACGTGCTTCGAGCTGCGGGTCGCACCGACACCGACGCCGGAGTGCGCACAGACCTTCGTGGACAGGGCGAACTCGCCCAGCCGGTGACCGATCATCTCGGGCATGATCTCCACGCTGACGAACTCCTTGCCGTCGTAGACGGCCACGGTGTGGCCGACGAACTTGGGCAGCACCGCGATGTGGCGGTAGTGGGTCCGGAGCGTGACGGAGCCAGGCTCGCTGTTCTCGATCTTGTTGATGAACTTCATCTCACCGGGCAGGAGGCCACGGGTGTAGCTGCGGCGGACGCCGGAGGGCATCAGGGGCAGCACTTCGTCGATGGAGAGTTCCTTCAGTTCGCCCACCGTCTTACCGCGGTAGGTGAACTCCTTCTTCTGGCGGGTCTCGATGACTGCCTTCGCCTTCCGTTGGCGGCGGCGGGCAGCGCCCGGGTTACTGGTTTGTCGCTTGGCCATTCAGGATCACCTCTTACCCGTCCGCTTGGGAGCGATCTTACCGACCTTGCGGCCGGGCGGGGTGCCACGGGCCACGCTCGTCTTACCGGGCGTGTAGTTGTGCGCACCACCACCGTGGGGGTGGTCCACGGGGTTCATGGCGACACCGCGGACACGAGGCCAGCGCTGCGCCTTGTTCTTCATCAGATGGAACTTCTTACCGGCCTTCAGGAACGGCTTGTCACCGCGACCGCCGCCAGCGACCAGGCCGACGGTGGCCCGGCAGTTGGGGTGGAAGTTGCGGAACTTGCCGGAAGGCAGGCGGATCACGGTCCGCTTGGCATCATGGCTGACGATCTCAGCGGAGTTGCCGGCGGACTTGCAGAACTGGCCGCCGTCACCGGGGCGCCCTTCCACGTTGAAGATGGGGGTGCCTTCGGGGATCTTGCTGACGATGGTGATGTTGCCAGGGCGGATCTGCGTCGTGTCCGTGAAGGTCACGGTCTGTCCGAGGGCAAGACCTTCCGCCGCGATCTGCAGCGTCTTGGTGCCGTCCTCGAACTTCAGCTCGGTCAGGATGGCCGTGCGTCCAGGGGCGTGCAGCAGCTTGACGACCTCGGCCTCACCCTGCTTGTTAGGGTAACGGACGTCGCCCTTGTGCCGGTGGCTAGGGCTGGTCAGGCGGGGCTGTGCGGCACCACGGCGCCGGCTCAGGATTCTCTTACCCATCTCAGAACACTCCGATGCGCATGCCGATGTCCTCGGCGGCGGTCTCCGCACCGAACTTCACGATGGCGAGCTTGCCATGCTTGGTGATGCGGGTGTTGACGGTCTCGACGTCCGCTTCGAACAGCTCGGCGACGGCCGAGCGGATCTCGGGCTTGGTGGCCTGACGGCGCACCAGGAACTCGAGGCTGTTGTTGCGGTCCATGAGGAACATGGTCTTCTCCGTCACATGGGGACGGATGACGATCGCGTGGGCGTCCATCAGGATTCACCTCCGAGGGCGTCAAGGGCGCTCTTGGTGAAGACCGTCAGGCGGCCGATGTCGCCGCCGGGCGCCAGGTGCTCGGCACCCAGGTTCTTGGCGGCCACGACGTCCACGCCGGTCAGGTTGGCGGCGGCGGGGAAGTCGCCGTCGGCGGTCACGAAGAGGACGCTCTTGGGGGTCTTGTAGCGGCGGCCACGGAGCTTGCCCATGCCGGCGCGGATGTGGCGGCCGGTGCGGGCCCGTTCCAGGTCGTCGCCGAGGCCCATCTTGTCGAGGACAGCGAGCAGTTCCTTCGTCTTGTTGACCGTGGAAAGGTCGTCCTCCACGACGACGGGGAAGCTGGTGACACCGTCGGCCTTGTGGCCGCGGGCCTGCACCAGTCCGCCGTCGGCGGTGGCGGCGAGCGCGCTGGCGATGGCCAGGCGGCGCTCCTTCTTGTTGATGGCGAGGCTCCAGTCCTTGCGGCTGGTGGGCGGGTGGGCGCGGCGGCCGCCGACCACGTTGGGGGCCAGGGCAGCGCCCTGTCCCTGGGTCAGGCGGGGCACACGGGAGGCGCCCTTGCCCTTACCGATGCTGCGGCTGGCGTGGCGCTCACCGGCGACCGGGTTGGCACCGTAGCGCTGGCGGCGGTTGGCCCGGGCGACCTTGACGGCCTTGCGGACCAGGTCGTCGCGCACAGGGGTGGCGAACACGGCCGGGAGCTCGACGTCGCCGGCGGCGGCGCCGTCCTTGTTGTAGACGTTGACCTTGCTCATGTCTTAGGCCCCCTGCTTGCTGGTGGTGCTCACGTAGTTGATCTGGGCTTCCTGGACCTCGACGCCGCGCGTGTAGCGGACGGCGTCGCGCAGGCGCACGAGGCGCTTGGCGGGGCCAGGGATGCTGCCGTGCACAAGGAGGTAGTTGTTGCGCACCACACCGTAGTGCTTGAAGCCGCCCTCGGGCGTGATCTCGGCGCCTTCGTCGCCGATCTTCAGGATGCGCTTGTTGTACTCCGTGCGCTGGTGCATGCCGCGCTGACCGTCGTTGGGGACCGTGGACTGCACCCAGTGGGGGTGCCAGGAACCCTGCGTACCGATCATGCGGCGGTGCTTGCTGTTCTTGTGCGTCAGCAGCTTGGTGCCGAAGCGCACGACACGGGATTCGAAACCGTAGCCCTTGGTGACGCCCAGGATGTCGGTCATCTGACCGTTCTGGATGGCGTCAGCCACGTTGACCTGCTTGCCAAGGAGGTCCTTGGCGAAGGCGACGCGGGCGGCCATGTCGCCGCCGCCGATGCGGATCTCCATGAGTTCCGGCGTCTTGGAGTCGACGCCCGTCACGGAGGCGGGGTCGGTGTAGGCCATGACGCGGACGTCACAGAGGGTGGCGTCTTCGATGAGCTTCCACTTGGCGTCCAGGTCCTGCTTCTTGGGCAGGGGCAGGCGGTTGCCAAGGCGCTCGTTGAGTCCGTCGGCCCAGACCTCGGTGAGGGTCTTGACGCCGTACGGAGTGGTCTCGTAGGCGCGGACCGCGGCGATGGTCATGGGCGGGGTCTCGATGACCGTGACGGGCATCATGACCTCTTGGCCGCTGGTGGTGCTGGCGGGGCGGTAGTCGACCACGCTGGCGTGGGTCATGCCGGCCTTGTAGCCGGCGAAACCTTGCAGCTTGGGTTGACCGCCATCGTCGGCCCACGACTTGACGTGGGGGACCACGGAGCGTGCCCGCTTGCGCGGGTAGAAGCCCATGGAGCCACGGCGGGGGTGGTGTGCAGATGACATTCGTTTCGACCTCTTGGTTGTCCTTCCGGCCGCCTTCCTTCCTATGGCTGCCTTCGGGCTGTTTGCGCACTTGTCCGTGGCTGCACCAGCAGGGCTGGCCTGACCTCGAACACGTTCGCGCAAGGGTGAGGATGGTCGCTTTCCAACCGTGACGCGTGACCCGTGCCGAAGGAGGCTCCAACAGGGGGAGCGGGCGCGGGTTGCCGGGGCGCTCAAGGCGTTGCCCGAGAACGTCTGGTTTGGTCGCTAAGCCGCGCCGAGGTGGGTGCCCTATAAAGCCTTGTGGGTGGCCAACAGGAGGGGCTGCAGGGGAAGTCGAGGTCAGCCGACAGGCTGGGTGCGGCGGGGCCGGCGGCGCAGTTCACCCGAGCAATTGGGGCAGACATGTCCATGCCCGTCGGCGCATTCCTGGCACCATGTGCAGTCGTAGGAGCAGACGTAGGCCGTGTCGACCCAGGACAGGTGGCCGTCGCAGCCGTCGCACGCCTCCTTGAACACCCGGCTGCCGTCGATCGCCATCAGCCTGCCTCCCCGCTGGCCGCGCCCTGGGCCGGGCGCAAGGCGTCGATGGCCCGAGCCGTGCGCGTGTAACAGTGATGGAACGTCTCAACGCCTCCGCCGTAAGGGTCCGTGATCGTCGGGTCCGGGTCCGCCGGGTCGAAGGGGCCCAGCAGCCGCAGCTTGTGGGCGTCGTCCGGGAACAGGGCGCCCAGGTCGCCGACGTTCTTGGCATCGAAGACGAAGACGTGGTCCGCCACCGCCATCTCGGCCGCCGTCACGATGTGGCTGCCGTGGTCCCCCAGGTCGATGCCCCAACCGGCGCGCGCCGCGGCCTGGCCTTCGCGGGGCGTCCGCCGGCCTTCCTGCGGGTACGTGCCCCCTCCGCCGACCGTGACGTCCGGCCACGCCCGGGCCGCGTAACGATGGGCGAAGGGGCTGCGGCAGATGTTGCCCCAGCAGAGGAACAGGACGTTCTGTCCTGGTTCGATGGGTTCCAAGCGCCAGTTGCAGGATTCGAACCTGCGTGGTCAATGACCAGCGGATTTCGAATCCGCCGCACTACCGGGCTATGCGAAACTGGCATGGGAGGCGAGTGGAACGAGCCGGACGTGCCGGCTTCGCGGATGCCGGTCCACTTGTGGGCCGGAGGAGGCGAAACTGGCTGAACGAGGGAGCAAAGCGACCGAGGGCAGCCAGTTTCGTTGATGCCGCTGCACTTGTGCAGCGGCGGATGCGGAACTGGCAGCCCATCCGCCACGCTTGCAGGCCGCCGCGACATGGGGGCTCCTTAAGCCCGTTTCGCCGCTGGCCACCGCGTGCAGGTGAACGTCCGCTTCCGTCCCCGCCGCCAGGAGGACCGCGCCGTCGAGGTGCCCGAAGGGGCCACGGCGGCGGATGTCGTGCAGGCGGTCGGCGAACCCCTCGATGTGATCGTCGTGGTGCGCGCGGGGGTGCCGATCGCGGAGGACAGCCCGGTCGTGGACGGTGAAGAGCTGCTCTTGCTGTCGGCGGCCAGCGGAGGATGACCATGTCCGGCGCCAGCCCCGAAGGGACGACCGCCTACTGGGCTGACCGCGACGCGCCTGCCGGTCACGTGCGCACCTGGCGCGGCCTCTTGGTGGGCTCCGTCGGATGGGGCAGCTACCTGGGCGAGGTCAGCGAGGAGGCCAACGCGGCGTACGAAGCAGCGGCAGTGGCCGCGTACGAGTCCGGGTGCAACGTCTTCGACACGGCGAGCAATTACCGCGACCAGCAGTCGGAGCGGGACCTGGGCGGGGCGTTCGCCGCCCTTGGCCCACAGGCCCGCGACGGCCTTGTGGTGACCTCCAAGGCCGGTTTCCTGCACGGCGACGCGGCGGCCGGCGTGCCCATGCCGGATTTCGTGCGCGGCGAGTACCTGCAACCGGGGGCGATCGGCCCCGACGACATCGTGGCCGGCTGCCATTGCCTCCACCCCGCCTACATCGTGGGCGAACTGGAGCGCAGCCGCGCCAACCTGGGCCTGGCGACGCTCGACGTGTTCTTCGTCCATAACCCGGAGACGCAGCTGGCGGCCAGCGTGGACCGCGAGCGCTTCTACGACCGTTTGCAGCAGACCTTCGAGGCCCTGGAGCGGCAGGTGGAACTGGGGCACATCCGGTACTACGGCCTGGCGACCTGGGACGGCCTGCGCGTACCGCCGGACCACCCCGGCCATCTCGACCTCGCCAACTGCCTGGAGCGCGCCGCGGCGGCCAGGCGGACCGCCTTCGGCGGCGACGGATCCGACCATCACCTGGGCGCCATCCAGTTGCCGGTCAACCTGGCCATGCCGGAGGCCCACCTGGTGCCGACGCAGCGTGGCCGCCTGGGCCCGGTGCCCATGCTGGAGCTGGCCAAGGAGCACGACCTGCTGGTGCTGGCCTCCGCGAGTCTCATGCAGACGCGCATCTGGGGCCAGATCCCCGAGGAATGGTCGCAGGCGCTGGAGACGACGGGCGACCTGGAGACCGCCTTGCAGTTCACGCGGAGCATCCCGGGCATCCACACGGCCCTGGTCGGCATGGGGCAGCCCGCCCACGCCAAGGAGAACCTGGCCTTCGCCGCCAGGCAGGCACCCGATCCCAAGACCGTCAGCCTCCTGTTGGGCCCTGGCGGCCCGCACGGCTGAGGCCGCCGGCGCCGGGGCCCTCAGTTGTAGTCCTTCAGGTCGTCGTGGCCGCTGCGCACGGTCAGCCAGTGGAGCAGGTCGTCCAGGGGCACGTCGTGCTGCTCGCCGCCCTCGCTGCGCAGGTCTTTCACCCGCGCCGCGCCGTTCTCCAGGTCCCGGTCGCCCAGGATCACCAGGTAATGGGCCCCGACGGCATCGGCGTGCTTGGCGATCTGGCCCGGCTTGCGGCCCACCAGGTCCATGTCGACCGGGATGCGGTCGCCACGCAGCTCCTTCACGAGCCCCAGGACCCGGGCCTGGGCGGCTTCGCCAAGGGCGCCGAAGTAGGCCACGGGGCCGACGGGGGCGGGCAGCTGGGCCCCTTCTGCCTCCAAGGCCACCAGGGTGCGGTCGAAGCCGAGGCCGAAGCCCATGGTCGGCATGGACTGGGCACCGAAGACGCCGGAGAGGTCGTAGCCGCCGCCTCCCAAGAGTTGGCTCTGGGCACCGAGGGCCGGACTGTGGACCTCGAAGACGATGCCAGTGTAGTAATCGAGGCCGCGGGCGATGCCCAGGTTGAGGCGGGCGTCGACGCCGAGCGCCTGGAGGTGTTCGAAAGTCGCCTCAAGTTCCTGGAATCGAGCATCTTGTTCGAGTCCCCCTCGAAGCTCCTCCAGGGATTTCGCTGAAAGGAGGCGTTCAGCATGTCGGATAGCGCCCGTCGGACAGCCATGCCTCTCCAGGCTCAAGGCAGTGCTCTCTCCCCAGCCTTCCTTGTCGATTACCCGCATCAGGTTTGAGTGAATCTCTGGTTGAAGCTCCAGATCATCAATCGCTTGCTTCAGCAATCCAACATGCCCCACCGCCAGGTCGCGCCCAGCCAGGCCCAGCTCCTCGAAGCAGCCGTCCGCCAAGGCGATCAGCTCCGCATAGGCCAGCGGCGTGCCGGCGCCCACCTGCTCGCAGCCGAACTGCCAGAACTCCCGGTAGCGCCCCGTCTGCGGCCGGTCGTAGCGGAAGCAGTTGGCGTAGTAGAACCACTTGAGGGGCTTGGGGTCGAAGGCGTGGTCCTGGTAGACCATCCGCATCACGGGTGCTGTGAGCTCAGGGCGCAGCGTCACCTGCCTGCCGCCTTTGTCCTCGAAGTTGTAGAGCTCGGAGATGATGCCCTCGCCGCTCTTGGCCGTGAACAACTCCAATTGCTCGAAGGTCGGTGTCGCCACCTCGCGGTAACCGAACCGGTCGAAGACGCGCCGCAGCCGGGCCGCAGCCTCGTTGCGTTGGGCCATCTCGTCGGGGGCGAAGTCGCGGGTGCCGCGGGGCCGTCCGATGCTCATGTCGCCGCGCACACGGGGCCGCCACTTAGAGGCTGTCCGCGCCCTTGGTGGCCGGACCTCCGGCCTTCGCGCCGCTTTTAACACCATCTTGGCGTCGGCCTCCTGATGGCAGCGACCGCCCGGTGGGCAGCCGCATGGATCGCCCTGGCCCTCGCGGCCAGCCTCATGGTGGTGGCACCGGCCCAGGCCGGCAGCGAAGCGGACCCCGAGATCGAGGATGCCAGTGGCGACCAGGACTACGCGGCCCTGGGCTTTGCCGGCCTTGACGTCATCGCGGGTTGGATGGAGAAGGAGACCAACGACACGTTCGTCTTCGTCATCCAGGCCGCCGCTGACGTCTCCAGCGGCACCGTCACGGCCTACACCTACACGTTCCACGTCACCTACGAAGGGACGGAAGCCCTCCTGGTGGCCACCGTGGACGCTGATGGCGCCGCCACGCCCAGCGGGGACGCCACGGCGGCGGAGACCGCCGGCGACAAGCTGCTGCTGACGGTCGCCAAGAGCACCTTCGGTTCGACCGTGCCCGGCACCAACCTGACCGGCCTGTTCATCGAGACGAGCGGCAGTGAGAACGTGGCCGGCGTGGTCGCCATCTCCGAAGACCGGGCCCCCGACGAAGGGACCGGCCGCGACTACGTCATCGGCAGCCAGGCCGACCCCGGCGTCGACTTCGACGCCGATGGCCTCGACGACGCCGATGAGATCGCGCTGGGCACCGACCCCACCGACCCGGACACGGACGGCGACGGCAGCCCCGACGGCGAAGAGATCGCCAAAGGCACCGACCCCAAGGACCCGGACACGGACAAGGACGGGGTCACCGACGGCACCGAAGTGCTGCTGGGCACCAACGGCACGAACCCGGACACGGATGCCGACGGCCTCACCGATGGCGAAGAGGTGGCCCTGGGCACGAGCCCCACGGACCCGGACAGCGATGCCGATGGCATCCCGGACGAGGAAGAGGTGGAAGCCGGCACGGACCCCACGGACGCGGACAGCGACGGCGACGGCCTCAACGACCTGGAGGAACGGGACCTTGGCCTCAATGCCACGTCAGCCGACACGGATGGCGACGGGGACAGTGACGGCGACGAGTTCGCCGCCGGCAGCGACCCGAACGACGCCTCCAGCACCCTCGCGTCCCTGGAGGGCGGCGACGAGACCGACTGGTTCGTCCCCTTGGGCATCGCGGCCCTCGTCCTGCTCCTGCTCCTCGTGATCCTGATCCCCGTGTTGGCGCGCCGCCGCGCGGACGAGGAAGACGCGGAAGGCGAAGAGGCAGAAGGTGAGGACGGCGAGCCCGCATGGCGCCGGGAAGGCGAGATGCCGTTCCTCTTCACCGAAGCCTACCTACGCGAAGGGGTCAGCGAGGACGACCTCGAGGACTCCGTGCGCCGCTTCAACGACCGCCTTGCCCGCTTCGAACAGGAACGTCAGCAACGGCGTGCCGCCGCCGCGCGCCGACGCACCGAGTGACCGAGTCGTCGACGCCTCTCCGCTCCCCCGCCTGGCAGGGTTAATCGTCCAGGTCGAAGGGGCGTTGCGGGTTCACCCGTCGGCCCAGGCGGCTTGCTGCGACCAAGGCCTCCAGCCGCCGCGTCCGCGTCGCTTCCTGCTTCGCAGACTGCACCCAATGGGTCCACTGCTTGCGGTAACCCGGGGGCTGCGCCTCCCAGAACGCCCAAGCGTCCCCGAAAGCGGCCTGCTGCTCCGCCGTGAACGCTGCCTCCTCTTGGCGCGCCTCGTATCCCTTGCTGGCATCTGGCCGGCGGGCCTCCCAGGCGGCCAGTCCCGGCGGCTCCATGCGCCCGTCGGCTCGCAGCGCCTCCACCCGTTCCAGGTTGCGGGGGCTCCAGATGCTCCCGGGCCGACGGGGCGTGAACCGCACCGTGAACGACGCGTCATCGATGCGGCGCCTGACGCCGTCGATCCAGCCGTAGCAGAGCGCCTCGTCGACGGTCTCTTCCCAGGTGACGCTGGGCTTGCCGGTCGCCTTCTTCCAGTAGCCGACCAGCAGTTCGGCCACCATGTCGTGATGCTCGGCCAGCCAGCTGCGGAAGTCGGCGGGCGTGGCGAAGAACCGGGGCTTCACAGGTCGGCGGTCTCAGCGATCCGCCGGACACCAGTGTACGGCATCTCTCGGAGACTTCTCACAGGCTCGAAGTCTCCGCCATCACTTGATCGATGATGGCATCCACCGGGCCGACGTAATTGGCCGGGTCGCATGCCGTGCGGACACCGTCTTCGCCCAGGGCATCCATGATCTGGTCGTCGGCCAGGAGGGCGTCGCGGTAATGGATGCCGTCGTGGATGGCGACCATGGCGGCGGCGCGGGCCACTTCGTGGGCGTCCTGGCGCCCCATGCCCTTCTCCGTCAGCGCGATCATGACCGCCTCGGCCATCATGAGCCCCTGGGCGCGCTCCATGTTGCGCGCCATGTTCTCGGGGAAGACGCGCAGGTTCTCGAAGACCTCCGCCTGCTTGTGCAGGATGTGGTCGAGGACGATGAACATGGTCGGGTGGATGAAGCGCTCCGGCGCCGAGTTGGCCAGGTCGCGTTCGTTCCACTGCACGGCGTTCTCGTAGATCGCCGTCATGTGGGTGCGGACGTAGCGGGCCAGGCCGGATACCTGTTCGCTGGTGATGGGGTTCTGCTTGTGCGGCATGGTGGAGCTGCCCACCTGCTTCTTGACGTCGAAGCCCTCGGCCACTTCACCCAGCTCCGTGCGTTGCAGGGTGCGCACCTCGGTGCTGAATTTCTCCAGGCTGGTGGCGATGTTGGACAGGATGCCGAAGAGCTCGATGTACCGGTCGCGCTGCACGATCTGCGTGCTGGCGGTCGCCTGGCCGAGGCCCAGCTGGTCGCACACGCTCTTCTGGACCGCCAGGCCGTGGCCACGGAAGGCGGCCATGGAGCCCGTGGCACCGGACATCATCCCGACCTCGACGCGCTTGCGGGCCTCGGCGAGACGCGCGAGGTGACGACCCATCTCACTGGCGAAGACCGCCATCTTGAGGCCGAAGGTGATGGGGACGGCGCTCTGGCCGTGGGTGCGGCCGAGCATCGTGGTGTGGCGGTGTTCGTCGGCCAGCTTGAGAAGCGCGTCCAGGAGGCGGCGGCTGGCGGCGGCGATCTGGTCGCTGGCGTCGCGGAACTGCAGCGCGTTGGCCGTGTCGATGGTATCGTACGAGGTGGCGCCTTGGTGGACGTACTTGCCCGGCAGCAGCTCCGGGTAGTCCTCGTCGGCCGCCTCGCTCATGGCCTTCACGACCGCCATGAGGTCGTGCTTGATCTGCGCCTCGATCTCCTTGACCCGCTCCGGCGTCACGCGGCCTTCGGCATCGGCGACCTTCTGGAGCGCCTCCGCGGCGTCGGCGGGCACGGTGCCGGCCTCAGCGTGGGCCTTGGCGAGCGCCGCCTCCACCTGCATCAGGTAGCGCAGGCGGGCGCGTTCGGTGAAGATCGCCTTCATCTCGGCGCGGCCGTAGCGGTAGTCGAGGGGGCTCACGAGGTCCATGGGCCGGCGACCAAGGCATCGCTCATAAGCGAGGCCGGTCGCCGGGCCAGAC
>JBMYRW010000037.1:0-25856 GCA_049602735.1 Thermoplasmatota archaeon | reverse complement strand
TTTGATCCTTCGATGTCGGCTCTTCCTATCATTGTGAAGCAGAATTCACCAAGTGTCGGATTGTTCACCCGCTAATAGGGAACGTGAGATGGGTTTAGACCGTCGTGAGACAGGTTTGTTGCTAACTTCTAGGATTGTTGATGCCTGAGACGAAAGGTCCCTTAGTACGAGAGGAACAGGGGCTTGGAGCCACTAGTTTACGAGTTGTCCGACAGGGCACCGCTCGGCAGCCACGCTCTAAGGGATAAACGCTGAAAGCATCTAAGCGTGAAACCCGCGTCGAAACGAGGCATCGTAGGACTCCCATAGAAGATGGGTTTGATCGGAAGGGGGTGTACGCACCGAGGCAACGAGGTGTTCAGCCCGCCTTTACGAAACGTCCGTGCCAACACACTGAAGTCCTTTTGGCTTGACTTTGGTCCATACTTCCAATAGACTGCGTGTGCATGTTGCATAGGGGGACTTGTTCCTCCATTCACTTTCGAATGGTGGGGCGGCCATAGTGACCTGGTTCACCCGTTCTCGTTCCGAACACGGAAGTTAAGCAGGCCCACGTTGCGTGTTGTACTGTTGTGCGCGAGCCAACGGGAAATCGCATCGCTGCCCACCATTCTCCCTTTCCTTCTCTCTTCCTCATTTGATGCCGGTTGAGCCCTTCGGGTGGCTCCCGTGGTGGTCTGATGCTATCGCGCTTTTGCCCTCATGGTAACCTGCGCCGTTCGTGCGCTTCGTGCCGTGAGGCTGCGGTTGTTCAGGCTGAGGAGCGCGCTGCGGCGAACCGTGCTCGTGGTGAGGTCGGTCGTCAGTCGATGCGTGAGCAGCCGGTGTTGCATTATCCGTGGCAGCGTGAGTCGTTGGAGGCTTGGCTGGCGGGTGGTCGCAGCGGTCTGGTGGCGCTTTCTGAGGGTCTGCCGCTTGGTGATCTGCCGTATGCGGTGATCTGGGAGGCGCTTCGTGCGGGCAGTGATACGAATGTCTTGGTGGCGTGCGCGCCGTCGGAGGCTGAGGGGCTGCGTCGTGCGTTGTCGGAGCGTTTCGGGTTGTCGCCTTCGTCGCTCATTGATCATCATTTCTTGGAGCCCCGTGAGGACGGGGTGTTGTTGGTAGCGGATGTCCAGGAGTTGTCCACGGTGGACGTGGGCTCTTGGGGTCGTTTTGCCAGCAATGGTCTGCTCGTTGTGACGGACGCGGATCATGTGGGTTCGGCGTTGGGGCAGTTCTTGTTGTCGGCGCCGTTCCGTTTCCGTTTCACGTTGTCGCGTCAGCCGTCGGCTTTTGACGTGGTGGCGGCGGTGCCGTGGGCGCGGGCGTTCGGTCCTCTTCTGTATCGGTACACGGAGGTGGAGGCGCGTGATCTTGGTGTCTTGCCTCGTATTCGTTACCGGTTGAACGTGGAGGTGTTGCGTCCGGAGCCTCAGCGTGGCCGTGGGCCTGAGGGGCCGTGGGATGCGTCGGATGTGCCGTTGGACATGCCGGTGCCGCGGCCGGGTCCGTTCGTGCGTGGTCGTGCCCGTGATGTGGCGCAGGCGCGGGCGAAGGATCAGGAGGGCTTGGTGGTGGTCCAGTCGGGGCCGCCGGTGCGCGAGGCGCTGGTTTCGGTGCCTCTTTCTGGGCTGCCGGAGCCTTTGGAGGATTATCCTTCGAGGCCGTCCGGGTGGCTGCTGGCGGAGCCCGATGCGTCCGGCCGGGCGGTGATGCGCTTGGCGACGGTGGCGTTCAAGGCGCTGGGCGAGCCGGGTCACGTGGAGGACACGGTGGTCTTGCCGGTGCCGGCGGACCTTTGCCGTGTGCCGCCGTGGGATGAGCGTTGGCGCGCGGCTGCGGTCCAGTTGGACCGCGTCGTGACGGGCCTGCTCTTGGCGGAGGATCCGGCGGCTGCGTTGCCCGTGGAGGACCTGGAGGTCCTTGTGGGGGCGGCGTTGGCGTTGCGTGGTCTGCCGGCGGAGCAGCTCTACAAGCTCTCTCCTGTGGTGGAGCAGGCGGCTGCGGCTGCCCATACGGGTGCCAAGGTGTCGCCTGATGAGGTGCGTTCGGCTTCGCGGGCCCATGGTGGCCTGGCGGCGGCGTTGCTGGTGGGTGCCCATCTGGGTCCGCTGGCGTTGCTGCGCCTGGCGCACCCTCGTTTCACGCCGACGGTACCTGATCTTCCTCATCCTGCCTTGCTGGATGCCCGTCGTCATGCGTGGCGCGGCAAGGCGTTCGCAACGCTGGCCAATGCGGCGAGCCGCGGCGACCTGGTGACGGCTTGGGGCCGTTTCCCGGAGCTGCGTTTTGTCTTCCCGAGTTCGCAGCTGCTGGAGGCGGCCACCGATTACTGTCGGGCGCATCGCTTGAAGGGGCCGCTGGATGACGCGGACCTGAAGTCGATCCCCGACCGGACGCGCACGGCGCCTGGCGACCGCGACGCTGCGGAGGCGGTCCTGAAGGAGTGGCGTGATGCCCTGGGCTTGGCCGAGGAGCATGAGCGCGAGTTCCTGGCAGACCTGCATGCCCGTCAACCGGAGCGGGAGCGTCGCCGCGAGGGCATGGCGTTGCCGGACCTGCGCGTGGTGGAGACGAAGCCGGACCTGGTGCGGCTGGAGTCGACGTCGGGTCGCTTCCCGAACACGAACATCTCGCCCGGCAGTGAGGTGGCGCTCGTGCCGGTCAAGGAGCGCGAGGAGATCGCGCGTGGCCTGGTGTCCCGCATCGACCACCGTCGCCTCACGATCGAGTTCCCGGCGGGCGCGCCCCGCCACCTGCCGCGTAATGTCACGGTCAACCTGACCTTCGATGCCAAGGTGTTCGAGGCGTACCACAGCGCCGTCACGGGGGCCTTGCGTGCCATGCAGGCGTCGCAGCCCCACGACGACGGGCCGGACGGCCTCATCCAGGCTGCGTTGCTCGGTGAGACGGATCCGCCGGCTTCCCTGAAGCAGTCGCTCAACATGGCGGGCCTCACGCCGTCCCAGAAGGCGTCGATCGACGCCGTCCTGTCGGGCGGCCGCGTGCGCCTCATCCATGGGCCCCCGGGTACGGGCAAGACGCACACCCTGACGCACCTGGCGATGGCGCTGTCTCGCGCCGGCCATTCGGTGCTGGTGACGGCGGACAGCAACGCCGCCGTGGACAACATGGTGGTCGGCCTTCGCCGCGCCGGGGCCCTCGTGGTCCGCGTGGGCCATGCCCCCAACATCCGCGACGAGCAGGCGTTGCCGGCCCGCATCGACCCCTTGGACGCTCCCAAGTTCGTCCGTTGGGCGGCGGATGCGGGCGTCGTGGTGGCGACCACCAACTACGGTGCCTACCGGTACATCGACCCCAAGGGCGGCCTGTCGCCGTTCATCTTCGACTACGTCATCCATGACGAGGCGGGCCAGTCGACGGCCCCCAGTAGCCTCGCGGCGGCCATGCGCGGCCGGCGCCTGGTGCTCGCGGGCGACCCGTTGCAGCTGCCGCCGACCGTGGTGTCGATGGATGCCAAGGACGCCGGCCTGGACGTCACGCTGTTCGAGCGCATCGAGAAGCTCACCGGACGCGAACGGACCCGCCTCCTGGCAACACAGTTCCGCATGCGGGAGCCGATCGTGGCGTTCAGCAACCAGCGCTACTACGAAGGCCGCATCGAGACGGCCAAGGTGGCGGCGGAGCAGGAGGGGCTCGAGGAGCTGCCGGCGGCCGCGTTCCAGCACGTCACCGGCAAGGAGAACCCCCGCCAGCGCAACGGTTCCATCAGCAACGACTGGGAGGTCGAAGCGGTGGTGGCGCTCGTGGAGAAGTTCCGCAGCGCGGTCCGGGAGCGTGGTTGGACCATGGCGGTCCTGACGCCGTACCAGGCGCAGCGGGAGATGCTGCGTCGCCGCATGCCGGACGTGGAGGTCTCCACGGTGGACGGCGCCCAGGGCCGCGAATGGGACCTGGTGTTCTATTCCAGCGTGCGCAGCAACCCGCAGCACCGCCTCGGCTTCGTCGCCGACGAGCGTCGTCTCAACGTGGCCGTCACCCGTGCCCGCCGGCACTACGTCCTGGTGGGCGACGAGCGTACGTTGCGCGACAACGAAGGCCTCTCGCTCCTTCTGGACACCCTCGAGAAGGTCCGCTTCGAGTTCCCGCGCCCCCAGCCCCGCCAACAGCGCGGCGGCCGTGGGGGCGGCGGAGGCGGTGGCGGCCGCGGTCCTCGGGGCGGCCAGGCCAACCAGGGCGGTCAAGGGGGCCAGGGTGGCAAACGCCGCCGTCGCCGCCGTGGCAAGCGGGGTGGCCAGCAGCAACAGCAGGGCCAAGGGCAGGACCAAGGTCAACAGCCAGGCGGTCAGCCACCGCAGGGCGGTGCCGAAAGCGAAGGTCCTCCCAAGAAGAAGCGCCGTCGTAGGCGTCGTCGCCGCAAGCCGTCGGCTGACGGTGAGGGTGGCGCACCCCAACAGGAGGGCCAGGCGCCGAAACAGCCGCGTGAGGCCAAGGCTTCCGTCCAGAAACCTAAGAAGCAGGCCGATGGCTCCACGCCGAAACCTAAGGCTCCCGCCAAGCCGAAGGCGAAGCCGTCGTCGGCCAAGACGTCCGCCGGGGCACCCAAGGGGTGCGCGGCCAAGACCAAGGCCGGCTCACCGTGCCGCAACAAGGCGAAGCCCGGGGGCCGCTTCTGCGGCGTCCACGGCGGCTGATCGAGCACCCCGTCGGGCTTCAGTCGAGCCGTTCGCCGCGGCGATGGCGTTGCCAACGCCGCACGAGGGTGTAGACCACCAGGACCACGCTGGGGATCGCCGCCAGGTACCCCAAGGTCAGGCTCCGGCCCTCTTCGGCCAGGTAACGGGTCTGCATGTCCACCCGGGCCATCGCCGTGGCATTGGCGGGCACCGTGTCGCCGTCGTAGTGGTTGTCCGTGTTGTCGATCACGACGGCGTAGCGGGTGGCGCCGTCGGCCACCAGGGTCAGCTCGTGTTGGCCACTGACGTTGAGGGCTGTCCACTGCTTGTGGTAGTTGAACGGCTGGGAGAGGTTGAGCGCGCCGGCATCCGTGAGGCTGGCGGCCCATTCCTGGTCCATGACGTACAGGTCCACGTTGCCGGTGAGCACCGTGACCGTGACGTGGATGGCGCCGCCTTCGATGGAGGGCTCCAGGAAGTCGACGCGGGCCTCGCCGGCGGCGACGTTGAACACGGGGGCGCCCTCCTCCCGCAGGACGATGTTCTCGGGGGCGTAGTACACGCCGGCCAGGAGCGCACCCAGGAGGGAGGCACCCACGAGGAGGAGCAGGAAACGGGGCTTCATGCGTGGCCGTCTCCTTCGCCATCCGCTTCCAGGCCACGGCGTCGGTGGATCCAGCGTTGGATGTGGACGTGCAGGACGCTGCCGGCCGGTGACGCGGCTGCGGCGGCTGCGGCGGACCACGTCATGACGGTCAGCGCGGCGTCGTAGAGGGGCGCTTCGTCGGGGGGCACGTCCGTGAACAGGTAGTCGATGGCGAGGAAGAGCGCCGTCGCGGCGGGGATCGCCACGAACGCCGCGAAGCCGGTCATGGACGGAGGGATGCGGCCGGGGAGCCGGTCGTCGCCCAAGGGGATGGCCCGTTCGACCGCCCACCGCTGGCGCATGCTCTCCTTCAGGGTCGTCCGGTTGAGCAGCATCGCCAGCGTGGCACCGATGGAGGCGCCCAGCAGGTTGTACCAGAGGTCCCGCATCGTGTTGATGTAGCCACCTTGGTCGATGGTCTGGAACCAGGTCTTGCCCAGGTACTCGTAGAGCTCCACGCCGACGCCGGCGGACAGGCCGCACAGGATGCCCAGCAGCCCGACGAGCCACGGCGGCCACGCCAGACCGCGGCGGAGTTGGTAGACCTCCATGAGGTACGTGAGCCCCATGGTGGCCGCACCGATGCCGGCGCCGTGGGTGAGGTGGTCCCACCAGTCGAAGTGGTGGTAGGCGCCGTTGACGCCGTGGAAGCCGAAGAGCCCCATCTTGTAGGGGTCGGGGCTGCCCAGGCTGCCGCCGCCGTAGTGGGTGAACGTGGCGGCGACGATGCCCCATTGGATGTAGTGGGGCACGCGCACGTCGGCGCGCCAGACCCAGTACGTGATGCTGCCACCGATGACGATGCCGGAGAGGGCGTAGTTGCGCCACAGCTCGAAGCCCCGGTACTCGTTGACGGCGGCCAGGGCGGCGCACAGGACGATGCCGATCAGGAACGGCCGGACGGTGCCCACGGTGCGAGGGTCGCTCAACGCCATTCCCCCGGCTTGGAGGTCGCTTCATCTAGGTCGTCCAGGGCGGCGAGGCGGTCCTTGCGGTAACGCTCCTCCTTGGCGCACACGCGGCACAGCCCGAGCATCACCCAGGCGTCGGCGGAGCAGGCGTACTGGCCGCAGTTGCCGCACCGGGTCTTGCCCCGGCGGCTCTTGCAGATGTGGCAAAGGGGGCCGTCGGTGGCAGCGCCCGCGCTGCCGGACTCCTCGCGGACGAGGCCCTGTTCACGGGCGAACGCCTCCAGGTCCACGTTGCTGGCTCCCAGGTCGCGGCGGCCCCGCTCCCGCTCCTCCGCCAACACAGCGGCAGGGTCGGTGCGGCTGGCGCGGGGGCGCAGGTCCATCAGTCCATCATCGTCCAAGAGGTCCATGGTTCACCAGGGGACGTCCTTCAGCTTCAGCCAGTAGCCGATGCGGTTGATCAGGAGATGCAGGCCCGGCGTGCCGACGAGGATCGTCGTCAGGATGATCCAGTCATGGGTGAGGGCCCACCAGAGCCACCCGTCGGCGAGCAGGAGGGGTCCGGCGGCGAACATGGCCGCCAGGCCGAAGACCACGAAGTCGAGCTGGTCGAACGGGAACCAGGGCGCGCCGCGGTCGCGGCCGCTGCGCCGCTTGAAGTAGGATTCCACGGCGTCGCCGACCAGGGCGACGAAGCCCACCGTGAAGCCGAAGAGGAACACGAGCCACCAGGCGCTCTCCGGGTGACCGAAGTCGTACGCTGCGAAGGGGCCCGCAGCGCCGTAGGCGAGCGCCACCGCCGTGCCACCGGCCGCCAGTCCGCCGCCCACGAGGCCCCGCCAGGTCTTACCGTCGCCCAGGAGGCGCTTGCCGTCCTTGTGCAGGCGGCCGCCGTCGATGGGCTGGTTCCACTTGGGGAACAGCTTGGAACTGAAGACCGGGCTCATGTTGGCCACGTAGGCCGGCAGGAAGAGCCACAGCGCAGCCAGGATCGTTTCCCATGCGGCCACGGGCCGTCCAGGCCCGGCTGCTTTTAAGGGCTAAGCGAAACGGAGCTTCAGCCCCTTGGACTCCAGGTCCTGCTTCGTCTTCTGCCCCACCAGGAGACCGATGGCGAGGCCGGCCAGGTGGGCGAAGTGGCCGATGTTGCCCCCGAACGGCGAGGCGCCAAAGACGCCCAGCAGGTCCAGGGCGACGTAGCCGATGCCGACGACCCACAGGGGGATCTCCACGGGCAACGGGAAGATCATCACCTTCACCTTGGGCATGATGATGAGCGCCACGCCAAGGAACGCCATCAGCGCCCCGCTGGCCCCCAGGGCCGCGCCGCCGGTGATGGCGACCTGGATGATGCCGGAGAGGGCCCCGGAGATGAAGAACAGGGCCAGGTACTTGCCGCGTCCCAGGATGCGTTCGATGGCGGAGCCGAAGAAGTAGAGCATGAAGCCGTTGAACAGCAGGTGCATCGGGCTGCCGTGGCTCAACGTGCTCGTCACCAGGCTCCAGGGGCGGCTGGGCCAGTCCGGCGCGATGGTGAAGATCCTGCCGAACAGCTCCGGGCGGCTGCCGCTCACGAGCATCTCGGCCAGGTAGAACACGCCCACGGTGGCCAGAAGGGCGTACGTGGCCACGGGCTTGTCCGCCAGTTGCTGCCGCATCCGGCCAGCGGCGTCCGGCTTGGGCTGCCAGGAGCCACCGTACTGGTCGAAACCGGTGTAGACACGCTTGTCGGCCACGCCGCGCCGAGCCGGCCGCTGCTGTTGGGTGTGTCGGTCCGCCAGCGGGCCTCTCCCCCGCGCCTCGGCGGCCTCTATTTCTATGTTTGGGGCCCCGGTCATCTACAGGAAGGCTGGAACCTGAGGCTTACCCGGCAACTCGGGAGGACCTTGACATGAAAGCCAACCGCAAAGCCCGCATGCTCACCGACGACGAGGAGGCCGTGTCTCCCGTCATTGGTGTGATCCTGATGGTCGCCATCACGGTGGTACTCGCCGCCGTCGTGTTCGTCCTGGTCAGTGACCTGGGCAGCGACTCGGAGACGGGCGCAGCCATGAAGTTCCAGAAGGACGAAAGTGACGACCAGATCAAGGTCGTGAGCGCAGAGAACACCATCGATTGGGACCGCATCTCCTTGAAGGCGAGCGCGACAGGATCGACGTATGATGTCAACGATGCCGCCGCCACTGGCGACACCGCTGTCACCGCTTCCCTTGCTGCGATCCCTGACACGGATTCCATCGAGGCAGGCGACTACATCGAGTTCTGTGGCACCGCTGGCGCCATCACGACCGACACCACGTACACCCTGGTCGACAACGCCGCCAACCAGGTGCTGGCCGAGATGACGTTCGACTCGCTGGCCGCTTGCGCCTAGTCACGTCGCACGCCCAACCCCTCCTTCTCCCCTGATCCTTTCTCCCACCCGATCTCCGACCCCTTAGCCGACCCCTAACCCCATCCAACTCCTTCCTCCCGGAGCCGACGGCCGGTGGGACGCCGCGCGCCCCTCTGACCAGCAGCCGCCTCGCCAGCGCAAACCCTGCGCGGCGGCCTGCCGGCCCAGGCACCCGGGAGCACCTTGCTCCTTTTCCTCCCTCGACCCCCTCACCAACCCTTTTCTTGCCTCCCGCGAGACCCCATTGCGTGGAGCGGGAGTACGCTTACCTGCATTTCCCGGCCGACGCGGTCCAGGTGGACCGGCGGCTCTTTGGTAGGCTGCCCCCCAGCGCCCAGAAGGTGTTCGAGGCGGTGCGCGACCAGGGCCCGCTGACGAACCAGGAGCTCCAGGAGGCCACGGCGATGCCGGCACGCACGGTGCGCTACGCGGTCAAGCGCCTCAAGGAAGAGGGGCTCGTCGACACCCGGTGCAGCCTACGGGACTGCCGCACCTGCTACTTCTTCGTGGACAAGCGGTGCGTGGGCGTCGAGGCGCTGGAGCAGGCCCGCCGTGAGGCGGAGCGCGATGCTGCCAGCCAGGGAAGGACGATCGAGAAGGTGTAGCCCGGACGGGCCTACGGCGGCAGGGTGCCGGCGATGCTCGGGTGGTCGTACTCGCCCAGGTCCAACAGGATGGCGTGGTAGAACGGGAAGAACATCACCGCCTCGAAGGAACGCGCCAGGGCAGCCTCGGCGGCCAGGCGGTCCTCTTCACTGATCCACGTGGGGTCATCCAGGTCGAACTCGCCGCCGTACAGGGCGTACTTGGTCATGTTCGTCAGCGTGTCCGCCTCCGTGTGCAGCGCCACCGGGTTGTCGGCGGCCAGCGCGTCGGCGTTGAAGATGAAGTAGCTGGGCACGCCGCCAGCGATGAACGCCGTGTGGTCGCTCTGGGCGTTGACACCCGCGTAGCCGGCCACCTGGCCGCTCGCCACCCCTTCGTACAGGAAGTGCTCGTCGGGGAAGCCGAACCAGTCCTGTTGCAGGTGGGCCGCGAAGTCGAGCAGGTCGAGGCTCACGGGGTCCACGGAGGTGCCGTCGAGGCTCACGCTCGGGACGTCGGGTCCGGCGGCGATCATGATCGGGTCGGGCTGGACGACCGGCGCGGGCCAGCTCATGCCGACCACGTCCAGGTTCCAGTAGGAGAGGATCTGCGTGGCGGCCGCGTCCTGGTTGGTCTTCACCCAGAAGTTGCTGCCCAGGAGGCCGTTCTCTTCGCCGCCCCACAGGCCGAAGGCAATGGTGCGGTCGAACTCCAGGGGCGCCATGGCGCGGGCGAGCTCCAGGGTCATGATCGTGCCGCTGGTGTCATCGAAGGCGGCGTGCGTGGTCTGGGGGACCATGTCGAAGTGGCCGCCGGCGACGAAGATGATCTCGTCGGGGCGCGTATTGCCGGGCTTCACGGCGACCACGTTGGCCAGGCTCTCGGGGCAGAGCGTGTTGAGGCCGACGGGGCTGCAGCCGGCGGTATCCGTCAGGGAGCCGGTGCCGTACGGGTCCACTTCCACCTCGTAGCCCAGCTCCTCGAAGTAGGCGGCGAAGTACTCGATCGACTTGCCGTAGTTCTCCAGGCCGGGCTCGCGGTGGGGGAAGTTCGCCTCCTGGTACGCCATCAGCTCGACGATGTTCTCACCGGAGAGGAACTGCCCCGTGGGCGTCTCGTAGCCGGGCACGTCCGTGCCGTTGAGGACGGTCGCCTCACCGTTGATGGTCAAGGCGAGGTCGGTGGCGCTCGGGGGTGCGATGAAGAGCACCTCGTCGCCGGGGGCCAGGACCAGGTCGCGGTCGAGGCTGAACGCCCAGGAGCCTTCGGAGGCGCCAGGGGTGAGCAGGATGCTGTATTCGGGCAGCGTGACGCTCACGTCGCCGTCGCCTTCCTTGTTCCAGACCTTCGACTCGCCGCCGGGGGCCCAGTGGGCGTGGAAGAGATGTCCGCTGGGCAACTCGTACTCGTAGTGGACCTTGCCATCGACCGGCTTGTAGAGGGGGTACACGGCCGACGCGTCGGTGCTGTCATCGTCGCCGGCCAAGCAGCCGGCAAGGGCGGCACCCACGATGAGGGCCGCGACCAGGAAGCGCATGGCCGCGACGCCCGCTTGCCGCTCATGACGTTTGTGGGCGCCCCACGGCGCCGTTTCCGGCAAAGCATGAAATAGGAGGAGCGGCCAGGTCTCAGGTATGCTCGCGGTGGAACCGGTACGGGGAGGCGATCTGTCCAAGGTGGCCGGCCTCGCGGGAGCCGAACTCACCGAACGCTACCCCCTCGAATGGTGGGCCGAACAGGCCAGCCGCACCGCGAAGGCCGGCGGGGGCAAGGGGGCCTTCTACGTCGCCCGTGACGTGGAACACGACAACATCGTCGGCTTCGCCGTCAGCGACAACGAAGCCTGCGAAGCGCACCTCCTGGCCATCGCCGTCCAGGACGAGTACCGGGGCCGCGGCATCGGCAGCGCCCTCCTGCGCCACGTCGGCCACGACGTCGCCTGCTCAGGCGCCATGAAGTTCAGCCTTGACGTCCGCGTGGACGACGAGAAGGCCCAGGCGTTCTACCGACGCCACGGCTTTGCTCCCGAGGGTTTCAAGGAACGGTGTTACAGCGATGGCGCGGACGCCGTACGGCTTGCCCGGCCGCTCTGAGGGCCCGACCAGAATGGCCGGACCCCCAGGCGGGGTCGGAGGGCAGAGGGGTCGGTCTGTGGGAGTCAGGCCGACTGGAGCGCCGCCAGTGCGAAGGCGGGCAGGTGGTCGTTGCGCTGCAGGTTCGCGGCAGCAGGCTCTACCTTGGTCGCCGGCGTGACCTTCTGGCCAGCCAGGCGGCTGAAACGCTCCTTCAGGCGGGCGCAGTGCTCCATGTCCTCCTGCAGCACGAGTTCCGAGAAACCCTTGCTGAGCAGGAACACGGCGCGCTTGTGGTCGGTCTTGGACTTGTGGATATGCTGGGGGCTGACCTCCAGATCCTCATAGTCGGCAAAGACCGCGTCCGTCTCGACGCCCGATTCTTGGAAGAATCGCTTCATTTGGCAGAGCAGGCTGTGCAGCTGCAGCAGCTCGTCCTTGTGCATCCCGTTTTGAACGAATCAATTCGTACAATATAGGCGTTGACCCATCATCGACCACATCTGCCACCAAGAAACGGGTAGGTTCACTCTCCTGGGTGGCGGCTTGAAGAGCTCCAGGAGAGGAAGGAGGAAAGGGAAAGCACGTCCGAAGGGGCCGCCGCAGGGCAGCCTACCGGACAACGCGTCGTGACAAATCCTGTGAAACCGGACCGTTCAGGTTCAGTTCAGGTCGTCGCGCGTCAAGATCTCCAGGGTGTCCGGGATCTTGGTCACGTTGCCCATCTTGACGCCCACGACCGTCGCGATCTTCTTGTCGGCCGCGATGTCGAGCAGGCGCTGGGTGATCACACCATCGAAGACGACGGAGTGGACCTTCTCCTTGCCGGACTTCAGGGTGTCCGCGAGTTCACGCACGGCGAGGCCGCCCTTCAGCTGGGCGCCCTTGTCGTCGAGCAGGACAGCCTTCAGGCTACCAGAGAGCTCCGTCAGGTTCTCGCGCAGGGCCGCCCGGGGGTCCAGGGCCTTCTTGCGCGGGGCAGGCTTCTCGTCGGCCTCGGCGCCCTTGTCGCCGTCGTCGGTCCCCTCGTCGCCGTCATCGTCGTCCGCCTTCTTGCTGCGGGTGCGGCGCGCCGGCTTCTTCTCCTCCTTGGCAGGCTTGTCGTCCGCGACCGGAGCATCCTCCTTGTCATCGGACTTGCGGCCACGGCCACCGCGGCGGCCACGGCGGGAACGGGAAGGGGCCTCCTTCTCTTCCTCGGCGTCGTCCTTCTTGATGACGATGCCCAGTTGGCTGACGAACTGCTCAGCAGTGAGCTTGTTCTTCAGGCACTTCATGATGAGCTTGTGGGGGATCTCCTCCACTTCGCGGGTGGGGGGCGCGCGGGCCACGAAGTCCACGTCACAGGTCTGGAGCAGTTCGCGAGCGATCAGTTCGCCGCCGCGGTCGCCATCGATGAACGCGATCGTGGTCTTCTCCTTGGAGAGGTCCTTGATCGTCTTGGGCACGTTGGTGCCCTCGACGCCGATGGCGTTCTTGATGCCGTTCTTGAGCAGGTTCAGCACGTCGTTGCGGCCCTCCACCAGGATGATGGAGTCGCTGGAGGCGACGTTGGGGCCGGCCGGCAGCTTGGTGCCGGGGTAGTGCTGGAGCTCGGCCACCTGGACGGCGGCTCGGACCTCGTCGCTGATCTTGCCCGAGTCCTGGCCGGAGTCGCTGTTGATCGTCGCCAGCAGCTCCTTGGCCCGGTCGACGACCTGGCGGCGCTTGGCGATGCGGGTGTCCTCCACCTTGTCGACCTTGATGGTCGCCTTGCAGGGACCGATGCGGTCGATGGACTCGATGCCGGCGGCCAGGATGGCCGACTCCACCTTGTCCATGGCGGACGGCAGGAGGATCGTGCCGGTGGTCTTGCCACCCTTCTGCTCGATCTCCACTTCGATGCGGCCGATGCGGGCGCTCTTCTGCAGGTCGCGCAGGTCCAGTTCGTTGCCCATCAGGCCCTCGGTCTGGCCGAAGACGGCGCCGATGATGTCGGGCTTTTCGATGACGCCATCAGCTCGGATGGACGCGCGGATCATGAATTTCGTCGTGCTAGGGTCGACAACCATGTCGGTGACTCCGGGACCGACACTCTAGCGCCCTACGGTGATAGGGCACCGCTGGTGCCCTGACTCGGCATCGCTTCGCCCGTGTGGCGACGCGACTGGTTAGAGAGTGAGTGTGAAGTGTGAGCGGAGGACGCCGAGGCGTCGGTCCCATGCTTCCAGTGCAGGTCCAAGTATTTAGAGCAAGCGGCGGACAGCCTGTGCTGCCGGGGCGCTCGCACGGGTTCAGAACAGGAGAGAGAGGGGGAGAGAGAGAAGTGGGAAGGAAAGGAGGAGAGCGGGTCGCGACGGGCGCGTTCCTAGAAGCCCAGGCTGTCGCCCGGCGTTGCGGGCAACGCCGGGGTCAGAGCCACGGAGTCTTCGCTTCGCTCAGAAGCCCAGCGAGATCTTTCCGCCCGTCGTCCGGGCCCGCAAGCGCGCCCGGAGTCCAGCCGGAAAATCTCTCGGTCTTCTTCGCTTCGCTCAGAAGCCCAGCGAGATCTTTCCGCCCTTCTTCAGAGCGTCAAGGGCGGACTCGTTGGCCTTCTCGAGGGCCTTGGGGTCGTTGAGGCGCTGGTTGATGCCCGTGTTGAGGTCCTTGACCTCCTGGCGGCGGGCAGCGAACTGGGCACGGCGCTCACCGCGCACGGCCATCACCTTCTCGCGCAGCTCCATCGCCTTGTTGTGGAACTCGTCAGCCTTCGTCTTGTAGGCGACGAACTCCTTGTGCTTGGCGTCGGCCTCCTCGGAGATGATGCGCACTTCCTTGACGCATTCGACGAACTTGGCGTGGTGCTCGTTGGCCTCGTTGTGCCACTTCTTGACGTGGGCGTGCTCCTCGTCGGCCTTGCCGAACAGGGTGTCGATCGCCTTGTCGGTGTCGGAGAGGTCCACTTCCAGGCTCTGCTGCTTGGAGAGCTTGCCCTCGATCTCAGCGAGCTCCTGGCGCTTCAGGCGCAGGTCGTCCAGCAGGGCCCGCTCGTCCTTGGGGCCCAGCACGGTCGTCTCCTGGCGCAGGATCAGCTTCTCGATCTCGCCCTTGAGCTTGCGGGCCTGCATGGGCAGGCTGCGCTCCACGCCGCCGGCCTTGCCCTTCTTCTGGGAGATGAGCGCCTTCGCCTGGTCCTGGTAGGAGTTGCGGAGCTCCTTGTGCTCGCGCATCTTGGCGTTGCACTCGTCGCGGGCCGCCTTGTGCTCGTCGATCTGCGACGCCTTCTCGCGGCGCTGGTCGTTGAGGGCGTTGCGCGCGTTGCGGGCTTCGCGGGACAGTTCGTTGAAGTGGTTCCGCTGGTCCAGCAGACCGTGGAACTTGTCCTGGAGGTTGCGCACATCCTCCTGGGGCTTCTCGTTGTTCGTGGCCTCGGTGGTCTGTGCTTCGGTCATGACACGCAACCTCGGGGGGCCGCGCGAGTCAGGGTTTTCTAAAAAGGCTTCGCGGGCGTCTCTCCTGTTACGCAAGAGCCCCGTGCCCAATGCCGTTGACCCAACCCCTTTATGGGTGCCTCATCTCGCGCGGCCCCGTTATGACCCGCTCCTTCGTCTTCTCCAGCGAATCGGTGACGGAAGGCCACCCGGACAAGGTGGCAGACAACGTCTCCGATGCCGTGCTGGACGCCCTGCTCGCCAAGGACCCCGCCAGCCGGGTCGCCTGCGAGACGTTCGTGGCGACGGAGCTGGCCGTGGTGGCCGGCGAGATCACCTCCACCGGCTTCGACGAGATCGACCTGGAGAAGATCGTCCGCGACACCATCGTGGACATCGGCTACGATGCCCCCGAGCGTGGCATGGACGGCGCCGGCTGCGAGCTCAAGCTGCGCCTGGTGGAGCAGTCTCCTGACATCGCCATGGGTACCGCCGCCCGCGCTGACGCCAAGATCGGCGCCGGCGACCAGGGCATGATGTTCGGTTACGCTGAGCAGGGCCGCGAGGAGACCGACTACATGCCGGTCCCCATCAGCCTCGCCCACGGTCTGACCCACCGCCTCACCGAGGTGCGCCGCAGCGGCCAGCTGGGCTACCTGCGCCCCGACGGCAAGAGCCAGGTGAGCGTCCGCTACGAGGACGGCGAACCGGTCGGTGTGGACGCCATCGTCCTGGCGGCCCAGCACGACCCCGACGTGGACCAGGAGAGCCTACGCGCCGACCTCATCGAGCACGTGGTACGCCCGGTCATCCCTGACGACTGGCTCACCGCCGACACCGAGTACTTCGTCAACCACACGGGCAAGTTCGTCAAGGGCGGCCCCGCCGCCGACACCGGCCTCACCGGTCGCAAGATCATCGTGGACACCTACGGCGGCTGGATCCCCCACGGCGGCGGCGCCTTCAGTGGCAAGGACCCCACCAAGGTGGACCGCAGCGCCGCCTACTATGCCCGCTACGCGGCCAAGAACCTGGTGGCTGCGGGTGCCGCCGAGCGCCTGCAGATCCAGGTCGCCTACGCCATCGGTTCCCTGGAGCCCGTGAGCATCAACGTCGACACCTTCGGCACCGCCAAGATGCCGGAGCAGGACATCGAGGCCCTGCTGCGCAGCGAGTTCAGCTTCGCCCCGGGCAACATCATCGAGCAGCTCGACCTCCGGTCGCCGGTCTTCAAGCAGACGGCCGCCTACGGCCACTTCGGCCGCAGCGACCTGGACCTGGCCTGGGAGCGCCTCGACCGCGTCGAAGCGGTCCAGAACGTCGCGCCGCTGGCTTGATCGGGTCGCGGGCCTCCTAAGAGGCGCACAAGGGCGAAGAAGAGACGGAAGGAGAAGGAACGGCAGCGCCCAGCGGACGCGCCGCGGGGCCTTAGACGGACGGCCAGGCGCGGGGGTCCACGTCCGGCTCGTCGTCATCGGCGTCGAACATGGGCGTCGACCGGACCTCGGTGCCGTCCTTCACGCGGATCTGATCATCCACGCCGCAGTACGGGCACGCCTCGAAGCGGCTCATCTTAGGGGCATGGCCGAAGGTGCCGATGTCCCAGGACTCGTCGCAGCTGTCACAGTGGTAGACCCGCTCGTGCACCGGCTCCTTGGGGATGAGCGACTCGATGGGCTGGCGGCCCGCAGGGGGCAGCCGCGCCACGTGGCCGCACTCGGGGCAGGAGAACGGGACGTTGCGGCGCTGTTCGAAGTGCTCGGCGCCGAACTGGAACAGGTGCTTGCAGCTGGGGCAAGCCAGGACACCGTGCTGGCGGTCCGCCGGTTCGTAGACGGCCTCCGCCTCGAATTCCTCCACGGGCTCCTCCTTGGGTTGGGCCTTCCGGAGGCTGAAGTACATGATGATCGCCCAGATGGCGAGCACCGCGTAGATGGCGTAGACGCCCAGTTCCGAGACCTCGTCCAGGAACAGGATGTCGATGATGCTGAACGCGAAGACCACGATGGCCAGCACGATGATCCAGCCATAGGCGGCCCGTCGGCGGGGCACGTTGGCGCGCAGGTGGTCGTATTTGGCGTAGCGTCCGGAGGGGTCGCTCATGCGCTCCACCTCCCCGCCAGGCCGATGATGGCAAGCACCATGACAACGAGTGCGAGCGCGAGGGAAGCCAAAACATAACCGCTCGACGCTTCGAGCTTCTCCAGCACGGTCTCGTCTTCGGAGTCGCTGCCGCCGGTGCCGGTGTCGTCGCCGCCGGCGCCTGCGTCGGTGCCGTCGTCGCCGCTACCGGGGTCGTCCGCGTCCAAGGGGTCGGTGCCGTCGCGGATCTCGTCGCCGTCGCTCACGCCGTCCTTGTCGGTGTCGGCGTCGTTGGGGTCCGTGCCCGCGGTCTCCTCGCACTCGTTGTCGCAGCCGTCGTCGTCCGGATCGCCCGTGCCGTCCTGGCTCAGGTCACCGAAATGCTCGATCTCCCAGGTGTCCGCGAGGCCGTCGCCATCGGTGTCCTCCGGGTCGGTGTCCGTGCCACCCGTTCCGCCGCAGGTGGACGAAGCATCGGTGGGGTCACTACCACAGTCGACCTCGGCGCCGTCCTGGTCACCGTCGCCGTCCGTGTCCGGGTCGTTGGGGTCGGTGCCGCGGCTGTGCTCGCCGGCGTTGGTGAGGCTGTCGTCGTCAGGGTCGTCGCTGGCCGTCTGGTTGAGGTCGCCGAAGTGCTCGATCTCCCAGGCATCCGGCAGGCCGTCGGCGTCTGTGTCGTCCGGGTCGCCGGTGCCGTTGCCGCCACCGCTGCCTCCGTCGCCGCCGAACGTGAATGCGTAGTCGCGTCCGGCGCCGTCATCCGGGGCGCGGTCGCTGCCTAGGGGGACGACCACGAGCGAGACCACGGAGTCGGCGTAGAGGCCGGTCAGCAGTTCGCCGGCCACGGGCGCACCGAGCTCCGACTTCGGGATGACCATGGTCAGGTGGTCCACGTCCACCGTGGCCTCACTGGCGATGCCGCCAGGGGTCACCGTGGGCGGGACTGGGCCATTGACATTGGCGCTTGCCGTGTATTCGGTGTCACCGTACGTGAAGTAGAACGTGTAATCGTAGGTCGTCGTGGGGTTGCCATTGACCTGGCCGCCCCGCATCTCCTGAGACGTGACGATGTGCAGCTCGAAGAAGTCGGCCGTCTCCCCCTCGACCCATGCGGCGATGATGTCGGAGGACTTGATCGCCGAGGCGAGGTCGGGGATGGCCGTCAGGATCACATGATCGTCCGTCGCATCCGTGATCTCGGGGTCGTCCTGGCTGCCACCCTGCGCCGTGAGGGCGAAGGAAAGGGCGATCAGCACGGCTCCAAGGGGGGC
Organism: Thermoplasmatota archaeon; assembly: GCA_049602735.1. Taxonomy (GTDB): domain Archaea; phylum Thermoplasmatota; class E2; order JACPAO01; family JAHFTW01; genus JBMYRW01. The sequence goes on along the minus strand of JBMYRW010000037.1, from coordinate 7,886 downwards.
CAGCGTGCGCTTCATCGCCTTCGTAGTGGCCTCGGGGCGTCTTAAGCGCTTGTTGTCGCCGTGGCGGCGGCTTCAGGAAGACCAGCGGCCGGCCAGGCCGATGATGGCCAGGACCAGCACGATGAGCATGAGGGCCAGACTGGCCAGCACGTAGCCACTGGACGCCTCGAGCTTCTCCAGCACGGTCTCGTCGTCGGAGTCGCTGCCACCGCTGCCCGTGTCGTCGCCGCCGGCGCCTGCGTCGGCGCCGTCGTCGCCGCTACCGGGGTCGTCCGGGTCGAGGGGGTCGGTGCCGTCGCGGATCTCGTCGCCGTCGCTCACTCCGTCCTTGTCGGTGTCGGCGTCGTTGGGGTCCGTGCCCGCGGTCTCCTCGCACTCGTTGTCGCAGCCGTCGCTGTCAGGGTCGCCGGTGCCGTCCTGGCTCAGGTCACCGAAGTGTTCGATCTCCCAGGTATCCGCAAGGCCATCGCCGTCCGTGTCATCAGGGTCCACGCCGCCCACCACGTCATCCGTGGGGTCGTTCGGGTCGGTGCCGTTGGCGATCTCGTCACCGTCGTTCACACCGCCAGCGTCCGTGTCCGCGTCGTTGGGGTCGGTGCCGTTGGCCAACTCGCAGGCATTGTCACAGCCGTCATCGTCCGGGTCGCCGGTCCCGTTCTGGTCCAGGTTGCCGAAGTTGTCCTGCTCCCATTGGTCCGGCAGGCCGTCGCCGTCCGTGTCGTCGGCGTCGCCGGTGCCGGGGTCGGAGCCGCCGTCGCCGGATTCGAACGGCACGACATTCAGGATGGGAAGTTCGACGCGGCTGGAACCGCGATGCGGGTCGCCGCCGGTTGCCAGAACACAGTTGGTGCAAAGATCGCTCGTGCCACCGATCTTGAGAGTCAGGTTGGCATCGGGATCGATGCGGTCCACCAGAGGGGCCACCGAGATCGTGGACTTGCTGTAGGTACCAGCTTCATCGCCGGTCACGTCATTGACGGGGATTGGAATCGCGGTGTGGTCAGCGGAGCCTTCGGCGATGACTGTCTCACCAGAGAGAAGGGTCACTTCCAATGTGGCCAGGCCCACCGTGCAACAATTGCCGCCGTAGTAAAGGACGAAGTTGATCGTCCCTGCCGTGTCCAGCAGGATGGAGTCGCTCAGGCCGGGCGTCAGTTCGATCGTCCAATCCAGGCCCGCAAGGACAGTGGGACACAACACCCCAAGGGGCGAATCCGTGCCCGCTGTGTAGCACATGGCAACGCCGGCGCCGTCCGCAACCAGCGTGTTCATCCATCCGGTCACGCCGTCGTCCGAGTGGAGGTACAGGACGTTGTTGTCAACGGCGAGGTCCGGGGCGTTTCCACTTTGCCCAAGGGCCAGCCCCGGCAACAGAAGGGCGCTCGTAAGGAGACAGGCCATGAGGCTCAGTCGCATGACCGTTGAGTGGTCTGGGCGTTTATTTAGGGCTTGTTCGGGAGCAGGTGGGCGGTGGGGCGGCTGTTCCTTCGAGGGGTCGGTCCATTCACAGGGCCTTGCGGGCCTGTTCGGGATCGCCTTTCTCCGACGACTCAGGCTTCGCCTTCGTCGTCTCCGAAGAGTCGATCCGTCTGCCGGTGCCGCAAGCGCCACCGGCATCCCGCCAGCCTATTCGTCGCCTTCGTCTCCGAATAGCCTGTCGACCATCCACTGAGGATCGAACGGCATCAGGTCCCCGTAGCCTTGGCCGACGCCGACGAACAGCAGCGGCTTGTTGATCGTGTACGCCACGGACAGAGCGGCGCCGCCCTTGGCGTCCACGTCCGTCTTGGTGAGGATGGCGCCATCGATGTCGACCACCTTGTCGAACTGGCGGGCCTGCTCCACGGCGTCGTTGCCGGCGAGGGAGTCGCCGACGAAGACGGTCAGATGCGGGGTCGCGACGCGGCGGATCTTGTCCATCTCGTCCATCAGGTTGCGGTTGGTCTGCATGCGGCCGGCGGTGTCCAGGAGGACCACCTGCTTGTTGCGGGCCTTGGCATGCTCGATGGCGTCGTAGGCCACGGCGGCCGGGTCGGCGCCGTCCCCGTGCTTGACCACCTTGATGCCGAGCTTGTCACCGTGCTGACTCAGCTGCGCGATGGCGCCAGCACGGAACGTGTCCCCCGCGGCCATGACACAGCTGATGCCTTGCTGTTGGAGGCGGTAGGCCATGCGGGCGATGCTGGTGGTCTTGCCGGTGCCGTTGACGCCGACGAACATGACGACGGTGGGGCTTTGGCCGCTCTCGATGCGCCCCTTGACGAACGCGTCGAAGTCCATGGGGTTGACGTTGAGGACGCGGCGGACGGCGGTGCGCAGCACCTTCTCCACGATGGCGTGGGCGTCGTTGCCGCTGACGCTCAGGCTCAGCAGTTGCTCCTTGACGTTCTCCTTGATGGCCTCGATGACCGGGAGGGCCACGTCGGACTCCAGGAGGCCGACCTCGAGTTCCCAGAGGATGTCCTCCAGGACGTCTTCGTTGATGGTGAACTTGGTCGCTTTCTTGGTGGAGGTCGTGACGACCTCTTCCACTTCCTTCTGGATCTCGACCGCTTCCTCCAGTTCGCGGGCCAACCGGGCCTCGATCTCTTCGGCGGTGAGCTCCTTGCGGCCGGAGGGCTGTGCCGGCTTGGCGGGAGCCGCCGGCTTCGGTTGCGGCTTGGGCTGCGGGGGCTCGACCTTGGGCGCGGCAGGTGCTGCAGGGGTCGGGGTGGGCGTCGCAGGCGGCGTAGGGGCGGGTGCCGGCGTGGGCGGGGGCACCTGGGTCACAGGAGCGCTGGGCGCCGGGGAGGGCTCAGGCGTCGCCTCAGGTTCGGGTCGGGGTTCCGGTTCAGGGCTCGGGGCAGGCTCGGGCTCGGCGACGGGTTCCGGCTCGGGCTCAGGAACAGGCTCGGGTTCCGGCGTCGGCGCCAGGTCCTCTTCCAGAGAGGCCGCCAGCTCCGCCTCCAGCTCCGCCTCGAGCTGCTTCTCCAGCTCGTCCTCCAACTGTTGGGAGACGCCCGCGAGCTTCTCCTTGAGAGACTTGAACATGACCGGGCGCGGCCACCCCTGACTTGTTGAAAGGCTTTGGTCGAGTGCCGCAACGCGCTTGTAGGAGGGCCCGGTGGGCCAACGTATGGGGGTACGCAAGGCGCTGCTGACCGCCCTTGCCCTGGCCATCGTGCTGGCAGGCTGTACCGAGCCTGCCTCAGAGCCGGCCCCTACGACCTCCGCTGACCCTGCGGCGATCGCCGCCGTGGAAGACACGGAGGCCATGGCGGCCCATCCGGTCTTCGAACTGTTCTGGGAGGAACTCGAGCCCCTGCCCGCGCCCGTGCATGGTGCCGCCTGCACCGTCCACCGCGGCGAACTCTGGCTCCTGGGCGGCATCGGCGCCAACGGCGTCACCCAGAGCCGCGTCGACCATTACAGCCTCCTGGCCCAACAGTGGAGCCGAGGCATCCCCCTTGGCGAACCCCGCCACCACGCCGCCGCCTACTCGGACGGTGACGCCGTGAGCATCGCGGGCGGCTACACGGACCGCAACGGCGCCGACATGGGAGCCACCGCCGATGTGAGCCAGCTCGCCGGTATCGGCTTCTGGGTCCCTGGGCCGGAGCTTCCTGAGCCCCGTGCAGGTGCTTCGGTCGTCCTACTCGACGGTCGCCCCGTCGTCGTCGGCGGTGGCCCCGGAGAACACCTGGACGTGCTGGCCATGGACGAACCGTTCGGATGGAACTTCGTCGGCCAGCTCCACGAGCCCCGCGTCGGCGCGGCCGCCCTGATCCATGAGGACGGCCTTGTCGCCGTGGGTGGCGATGCCGCTGGCAGCGTCGAATCGATCGACCTCTACGTCGGCAAGATGGACAACAGCGGCGCTTCCCTCTCCCGTCGTGAAGCGATGCCGACGGCCAGGGAAGGCTTCGCCTGGGCCACGTCGGGCCCGCTTGCCTACATCCTGGGCGGCCAGACCACGGAGGGTGCCATCACGGCAGCCAGCCATATGTTCAACGTCCAGGACGGGCGCTGGTGGCACATCCCCGAAGCCCCTGCACCGTTCGCGGACGCCTGCGCGGTCTCCGTCGGCGACGGCGTCCACGTCCTAGGCGGCCTCGATGTCAACGGCGCCGCCAGTGACCGGCACTGGGTGCTCACGTGGGATCGGGGCGAGAACGCGCGCCGGTAGGCGGACCTACCGACGAACCCCTGCGGGGTTCGCCGTCGCCCCACTGGCCTTGCAAGCAAGGCCCGTGGGTCCGCTCGCGCCTTCGGCGCTCGCTCGCCTGAAGCCGCGTTGCGGCTTCATGCGGATACCGGGAATCGAACCCGGGCAGGTGGCTTGGGAAGCCACCGTCATACCATTAGACCATATCCGCAGAGGAGAAGGAACGAAAGAGAAGGAAGGAGGGTCTGGAGACAGGACGGCTATTCAGGCAGCGCCGCCGCCGGCCGCTTGGGCCTGCGCCATGAGCTGCTGGGCCGCCTGGTTCAGGCCATCGGTCTGCTGACTCGCCGCAGCAAGGGCGTTCTGGGCCTGCTCGATCTCCTGCTTGAGCCGGGCCATGCCCTGCTCCAGGTCGCCCTCCGTACTGTAGGAAGCACCCAGGGGCACCAGGATCGCCTTCGTGGGATCGATGGTGGCACGGACCTGCACGCCGCCGCCCACGGGGACCAACGTCTCCAAGGGCTCGTCGCCTTCGAGGGCCTCCAGCGTCGTACGAGCCTGATGCAGCTCCATGAGGCGCTGCTCCAGGAGGCCGATCTGACGCTCCACAGCGGTCAGTTGCGCCTGGATCTGCTCGTACTGGGCCGCGATGGCCTGCACGTCGTCGCTCACAGGGACCGCCCGCTCAGGCGCCGCGCGCCAGGCGCTTCTTGGTGATCGGGTCCAGGTCGCCGTCGGCCACGGCCGCGACGTTCTGGATGTCCACGAGGCGGCGGGCCACGCCGTGGCGGCTGCCCAGGTCGGCCAGGGCGTACTCCTTGGCCTCGTCCTCGTTGGCGCCGATCACTTGGATGGCGAAGTGCTGGCGGATGCGTCCCATCTGGAAGTCACCCTCGACGGTGTAGGCTTGCTTGCTCATGATGATCACTCCGTGGTTAGAAAGTCAGGATAAGAACCCAAGGGCCTCTTCGATGCGGCCCAGTTCGATGCCGGTGGTGCGGCCGCCGGCGACCGCGCCGTTGCTGTTGGCGGCGATACCGGCACCCACCAGGCCGTGGCCGTGGTTGACGGTCCCGATGCGCGCCGGGACGCCCATCAGTTGTTTCAGGAACGCCAGCTCGTCCTCCGTGGCCAGGGGGTGGGCGAGCACGCCGCCACGGGTGGCGACGGCAGCCGTGCCCACGGTGGGGACGCCCGCGATGGCCTGACGGACCACTTCCACGCCCAACACATCCGAGACCGCCTCCACGTTACGGTTGGAGAGCTCCGGATGCGCCAGGCAGCCATGGTCGTTGGCCAACAGGTTGTTGCCGGCCGCGTTGAGGCGCGCGTGCTTCAGGCGGAGGACCTCGAGGCCCGCCTCCTTGAGCACCGCGACCTCCGCGTCGGTGGCGAAGTCGGCCACCACGGCGCCGCGACCGTTGGCCACCACCAGGGAGCCCAGGAGCGGGCTGCCGCCGATGGTCGCCTCGACGCCGGTGAGGCCGAGGGCCTCCTCGATGTCGCTACGGTTCTGGGCCGTGAGGCCGGGGGGAAGGAGAAGGAGAGAGTCGGTGGCCCGTACGTAGACACCCACGTTGGGGTTGCCGAAGGGGTCGATTCGCTTGAACACGGGCTACCTCGGGGTCGATCTACTCTTCCGAGTCGTCCGTGGCCTCGGCGTCGTCGCCACCGTCAGCCTTGACGGTCTCGTCGTCGCCGGTCTCGTCACTCGTCTCGGTCGCTTCGGCGTCGGTCTCCTCGACCGGCTCCTCACTGACCTGAGAGCGCTCGATGGCCTGGTCGATCCACGCCTGCACGTCCGACTTGGACTTGCCGATGGCCTGGGCCACCTCGTCCACGTCGGCGCGAGCCAGGTCGCCCACGGTCTCGATCTCCACCTTCTCCAGCTTGGCCGCCGTAGCGGGGCCGATGCCGGTGAGGGCGGTGACCGCTTCCTTGGCGCCTTCCGTCTCGTCCTCGTCCGTAAGACCCATGGGGGCCAGGACGGGGGCCTCGGCGGCCTTCTCGAGCTTCTCGGCGATGGCGGCACGGGCGCTGCCAGCGGCCTCCTGCTCGGGCAGGGTGACCTCGACGACGCCGTCGGCGAAGCGGGTGGCACGCACGCGGATGCGGCTCGGGATGCGGAACTTACCGCGGCTCCACAGGGCCTCGTTGACCTCGTTGTCGAGCCAGATGTCCTCGCTCTTCATGTGACGGGTCAGGAAATTGCGGACGTCGCGGATGGCGCGGTTGGCGCGCTTGCTGCGCGTGCCGTGGTGGGCCTTGCGCAGGGGGATCGTGTAGATGCGTTCGAGTTCGTTGTCAGCCATGGTTGTGCCTCCTTTACTGCTTCAACCTGTTACGGCGCCAGTTGCGCTGCTTCGGGTGACGGGTGAACCGGCGGCTGGTGCGGATCATGATCCATGCCGGCACACGGCGGTTGCTCTTGTTCGCCTTCAGGAGGCGGAGCTTCTTGGCGAGGGGCTTCTTGCTGGCCATACGTTTCTCCAGATTGAATGGTTATTTTCGTCGGATCGAGATGTCCCGGTCCTTCGGCGTCAACTGTGCAAGCAGGTTGCGCAGGTCCTGGTCTCCCAGGCGGCGTGCGAGCCGTCCGGACTGCGCCAGGGCCACCAGCTGTTGGCTGACGGAGGCGGCGAGTTCGGGGCGGCTGAGCCGGACGCGGGTGAGTCGTTCACGGGCCTCGGGTTCCAGGATCTGTTGCAGGGCCTGCTCCAGGAGCGCTTCCTGCTGGGCCGCCTGGGCCTCCAGCTCTTCTTGGCTGGGGCCGGCGCCGGTACCGGGGGCACCGGGGTTGGAGCCGCCCTGCGCGGCCGCTGCGGCTTGCTGCTGTTGCAGCTCCTGCATGCGGCGTTGTCGGAGGGCTTCCAGTTCATCCATGGTCGAGTTCCGTGACGATCGTGTTCGTTCGTGTTCAGTACTTGGCGAGGGCGGGGACGCTCTTCTCGAGGTCCTTGCGCACGTCGTGGGCGGCGTTGTCCAGCAGGGAGCGGCCGGGGCCGGTCACGGTGCGACCTTGGCCCTGGACGTTCTGGACGAGGCCGGCGGCTTCGAGCTGCTGCAGGGCCTTGCGGGCGATGCTGCCACTGCCGCGGGCCGCCTTGTTGGGCTTGCTGCCGCGGTCGCGGTAGCCGCCGAAGTGGGCGCGCAGGCGCTCGGTTCCGATGGGGCCGTCGGTGTACACCTTGCGCAGGACGGCGGCCACGCGGGTGTGCCACCACTCGTCGTCGACGGGGGGCTTCTCGCGGTGGATGCCGGTCTTGGCGAAGGCGGCCCACTCAGGGGCCTGGATCGCCTCGTTCTCCTTGAGGCGGGCCGCAGCTGCCGCCACCAGGGGCGTGGCAGGGACGTCGTAGACCGTGGTCATGTCAATCTCCGGTTGTTCGGCTCCAAGGGGAGTCCGGGGTCTGACCACAAGGGTACCGCTGCACCCGTAAGGGTGAGGCGATCAGTGACCGGCCGAGGCCTTCACTGCGATCCCGTGCGACGAAACCGCCGACGGGGCCGGACGCTCCCTGAAGAGCTGCGGTTCCCGCTTACTGGGTGCCGTATTTGAACGTGTGGGCGGCCGTGTCTGTCGGATCGTCTGCGCGGTTGTGGCGCATCGTTGTCCATGATCGCTGCACCCCGACCGAAAGCTAGAAGTGGGCGTTACCTTTCTGACTACTTGCTCGCCCGACCTTCCGAGGACGGGGAGCTGACCGACCAGCAGCAACCTCCTGGGCCGCTCCGTGGTGGG
>JBMYRW010000036.1:0-26020 GCA_049602735.1 Thermoplasmatota archaeon | reverse complement strand
TCCTTGTCGTATCGAGGGGCGCGGCGCGTTCCCGAAGCCGTCGCAGGCGCGCGTGGCATGGCTCGGAGTCGATGCGCCCGGCTTGGAGGCCCTGGCCCGCTGCGTGGTGGACGCCACGGGCGGGTTCGGCCAGCCCCCGGATCGGCGTCGCTTCAGGCCCCACGTCACGTTGGCGCGGCTGAAACGGCCGGCGGACCTGCGGCCATGGGTCCAACAGGAGGCGCCGGGCGAGGCGGGGCATCTGGCGGAGGTGGTCCTCTACCGTTCGGAGCTGGGGCCGGACGGGCCGTCGTACGTCCCGCTACATCGCTGGTCGCTCTCCGACCCAGCGCCGTGAAGGCAACGAGGCAGCCTTCGTCGCTCAGCGACAGCCGGACCAAGCGGTTCTAATGCGGCTCGGCGGGATGTGGTGGCGTGGCGGGTCGACGCAAGGGGGCCAAGGTCGGTGGGCTCGCCCGCTTGGTGGCGCTCAGCGCTGTGCTCTTCGTTCTCCCGATGACGCAAGGATGGGCCACGTTCTGGGCGGTCTCGGCCGTCGTTGGCCTCGTCTCCTTGGCTTGCTGTTGCATCCCGACGTGTTGCGGCTGCCCCAGCGGCGACTGTTGCGGTGATTGCTGCGGAAGCTGTTGCGCGGGATGCTGCGGCGTATGCGGCGACGGTTGCGGTGATTGCGGCGAGGGCTGCGGCGAGTGTTGTTCGTCCTCCGGTTCAGGCGGAGGTTCATCAGGAGGCGGCGGTGGCGGTGGCGGCTCGTCCGGGGGCTGCTGCGGCGATGAGCCTTGTTGCGAGTGCGACGGCTGCTGCGAGGCGGCGACGATCGGCGACGAGGCGCTCGGGGTGGCGTTGGCCTTGCCGTTGCTCCGTTTCGGGCTGCCCCAGGCACGTCTGGTGGCCTTGGATCGTGCCATGGCGCACCATCCGCGCACGCCGACCTTCGAGCAGGACACGTACTGGCTTGGAGGGTGGCGGTTCTGCATCGGGTGCTGGACCACCTACCCGGTGTTCTTGGCGGCGGTGGCCTGGCTGATTTTCCATCCGTTGCCGGCGCCGTGGTGGCAGGGCCTTGCAGCCGGGTCGGCCCTGGCCGCCGCGCAGGCCGTTTCCAGTGCTGGATGGGCCCGCCGTCGCTGGGTGAAGGTCGCCGTCAAGGCGGCCTTGGGTCTGGGACTGGCCCTGGCGGTCACCTCCGTTCTGGCGGCCCCCGTGGCGGCTTGGGGACAGTCGCTCCTCCTCCTGGGCCTCCTGGGGCTGGCCGGCGCGTCCGCGATCCCACGTGCTCGACGGATGGCGGCCGCGTGTGCCTGCGCGGAGCGGACGCCCTAAGCCCACGACACCTTTGTCCGCCCGTGCCCGGCGTCCACTTCGCTACCCGCCACCCCCATGAGGCGGCCCACGTGGCGCCACTGCGGGCCCGGCTGGGGGACGCCCCCGTCGCGGATTCGGAGGTCGTGGTCCATGCCGACACCCGGCCACCGGTGCGCGGCGCGTGGAACGTCCAGGTGTTCCATGGTCTGGGCGACAAGGGGTACACGGGCAATCCCTTGTTCCTGCAACGGGGGCGGTTCCCGCGCGCGCGGACCGCGTTGGACATGGCCGCCAGGCGGCTGGGTCGTCGCACGCGCCTCCTGGAGGCGCCGCCGAATGCCTATCGACGCGCCGGGCGGTACGAGCAGGTCAATGCGTACGGCCCGCGCTTTGCCGACCACTTCGAGCAGCTGCTGGCGGATACCGTGGTGTCCCGGCATGGCCATGTGGCGCTCAACGAGCGGCCGCCGCAACGCGGTCCAGCGGGACCGGTGCTGTGGCTGCCCACCTGGGACAACAGCGCCTTCCTGGGGGGGCCGAACCAGAGTGGCCTGGGGCGCTTCGCGGATGCCGTGGCAGGCGCCGCGCAGGCGGGGAACCCGGTGCGTGTGAAGCTCCACCCCCACACGGTCGCCTACGACCAGGAAGCGGAGGCCCGGGCGCGGTTGGCTTCCGCCGGCGTGGAGGTGGTGCCGGCCGACGCCGACGTCTACGCCCTCTTGGACGGTGCCCGCGCGGTGTTGACGGACACGAGCAGCCTTGGTTTCGAGGCGGCCTGCGCGGGCCTGCCTGTTGCGGTGGCGCGACCGGCGGATGTCGGCCTTGGAGGGCTGCACGCGGAACTGGAGCAACGGGTGCCGGTGCTGGCGCCGGACGACGTGGAGGCCTGGATGGCCGATCCGGAGCCGTTCACTGATACGGCGTGGGCCCGAGACCTGCTCTTTGCACCGCGCCCGGAGCGCAACGACGCTTTCGCCGCGGAGCTCGCCGCGCGGGCCGGCCGTTCTCTGTAGGCTCATGAGAAAGGCCCCATATGGGGGGCACCATGGGCGGTCGTGGACGATGCCCTGCCCCGCGTGCTCGCCGCGTTGGCGATGCTTGCTGGCGCCGCCGTGCTGGACTGGCGTAGCCGCCGCGTGGCCAACCTCTACTGGTTGCCGTTCCTGGCGACTGCCGGTATCCTGTGGGCAGGCGACCTGCTGCGCCATGGCCCCGCGGAGGTCTGGCCGTGGCTGGCCGGCGCCCTGGCCGCGTGCGCGGTCTTCTACGGCATGTGGTGGACCGGGCTCTTCTTCGGTGGCGGGGACGCCAAGGCGCTCATGGTCGTCGCCCTCCTGGCACCGTACCCTGCCGCGGGCGGCCTCTACCCCGTGGCGGATGCCCTGGTGAACGGCCTCCTCGTCAACCTGCTCCTGCCGCTGGCGATCCTGGTCGTGAACCTGGCGCGTGGGCGCTGGGCCGGCGCCGCGACGTTCCTCGCGGTCCCGATGCCCCTGGCAGCTGCCCGGCGGGCCAAGGTGTGGCCGGCCCAAGTGGTGGACGATGAGGGCGCCATCCGTTGGCGGCTCCTGCAACGCCTCGACCAGGACACGGAGCAGGCGTACGTGGCGCTCCGGCGTGCCGGCGTGGACCCGGTCTGGGTGACGCCGCAGGTCCCGTTCGTGATCCCGTTGACCCTGGGCCTTGCGGCGTCCCTCTGGTGGGGGAACCTTGCCATGCGCCTGGCGGCCTGGCTACTACCCTTATAGGGGGCCTGGCCCGAAACGGACCTTTGTGCCCGCTGACCGCCGCAGCACTGGCCTTGCCGGCCTGGACGCCCAACTCGAGGGCGGCGTGCCGGCGGGCTGCCACGTGGTGCTGGCGGAACCGATGAACGCCACGGAGCTCCTGGCCGCACATCTGGCCGCCAAAGGCTCCCTCATGGAGGGCGGCGCGGCGTACCTGGCCACCGACGTCGATCCCGAGGTCGTAGCAGCCCTCGTCGAGCGCCTCGGTGGAGGCGACGCCCTCGCGGCCACCGCCCTGGATGCCCGAAAGCCCACCGTGCCCAAGGTGGCACCCGGTGCCCGCGTGGTCGTCGACAGCTTCAGCACCCTGGCCGGTTCGGCAGGGTGGGACGCTGCATGGGCGTTCCTGCTCAAGCTCCGCGCGGCCGTGGCCGACGCCCAGGGTGACCTGTTCGTCTTTGCCACCAAGGGACTGCACGAGCCCCGCGAAGAGGTCCTGCTCCAGCACACCTGTGACGGTGTCTTCGAACTGGGCTTTGATCGCCAAGGCTTCGGTCTCTATCCTTACCTTCAAGTCCGCAAGTTGCGCGGCGTCCCCGGCGCCGCCAGGCTCCTTCTATTTAAAGAAACGGAGAAGGGCCTATTCATGGAAAGCACGCGAAGGGTGTTCTGAGTGGCCCTCCTTACTGTAAAGAAACAACAAAAACCGCGCCGTCGCCGGTTCTGGCAGCGGGACGATGCCGTCACCCCGGTGGTCGGATCCCTGCTAATCCTCGGCATCACGGCGGCCGGCCTGGTCGCCGCCATGGCGTGGGGGGCGCCGCTCATCCAACGGACCCAAGAGCAGAGCCACCTGGAAAGCCAGGCGCGCCAGCTCGAGACCGTCCGCGACACCGCCCTTCGGCTCACCGTCCCCGACGCCGCCAGGACCCCCGGCCTGGCGCTCCCCAGCGGCAGCCTCGGACTCACCTCAGGCACACGGATGGTGGTCGTGGTGAGCGCCGACGACGGCTATCCCGACTGCGACCCCGTGCCCCATGACTGGTCCGACGACGACAACGCCATCAGTTGGACCTCCTGGGACGGCGGCGGCTGCCGCGCGCCATCCGTCGGAGGCGGTTGCACCGCCTGCCTCGAGGTCGACCAGGTCGTCGGCGACCAACGCACCAGCCACGACGTCGCCTGGAGCAGCGGCACGCTCACCGTCACCAGCGGCGGCCAGCCCAGCGACCTCGGCAGCGGCACCTGGCGCATCCAGATGACCTTCGGCGGCGAACCGGTCGTCCAGGTCTGGATCTTTGACCTGGGACGCGTCGCCTGGGATGGCGGCACCGGCCAGGACCTGGCCGCCATGCTCGAAGGAGGTGCCGTCTTCACGCGCCAGGACGACAACGTGTTCCTGCGCGCCGACCCCGTCATCCGCGACAATGTCACCGGCGAGGACGACCTGCTCATGCGGCTCCCCGTCCTCGAAGGGGACCACAGCACCGTCGCAGGCGGCACCGCGCACCTGTTCCTGGGCCTGCTCGGCAACCACGAACGGTACGCTGGCGACGTCTACACCACCCGGTGGTCCTTCAGCGGCGACCTGGCCGAATCCTGGTGCACGTCCCTGCTGCTGCGCGACGATGCCACCGGCGACGACCACTACGTCGGCGACTGCGACGACGACGAACCGACCGTCCAGTACCGCCGCCTGGCCACCCCGTCCAGCGACCCCAGCAACGCCAGCTTCCACTTGGAGTTCCTACATGCCCGACTACGAACGATCCTCGACCCGTAAGCCCCCCGCGCCAACCTTGACGCCGCGGCGCTTCCGCCCGGACGACGGTGCGGCCAGCGAGGTCGTGGGAGCCCTGCTCTCGTTGGGGATCATCGCCCTCCTGGTCGGCGTCACCGTCGTCCAACTCGGAGGGGCGCAGCAGACCGCCCGGGAACGCCTGGCCGCTCAGGAAGCCGAAGCGGTCGCCGCCAGCGTCGCCGCCGCGGCCGCCGAGACCGGCCACCTCGTCGAACAGGCCGGCACCGGCACCGACATCGCGCGCCCCGTGGACCTACCGGACGACCTGGCCGGCCAGAGCTACCGCGTCGCCCTCACCGACAACCCGGCCACCATCACCGTCACCGTCCCCGACAGTGGACTCACCGTCACGGCGCCCCTGCAGCGCCTCGACCTCTCCCCGACCCTGACGCTCTGCGCCAGCAACCTGCCGGGCGGGCCCCTGCGCGTCGCGCACGCCGCCAACGACTGCCTCCGCCTGGAACCCCTCTGAGTCACCATGAGCCCCGAAGCCAAGCCGAACGATCGCCCCGCCAAGGGTCCGAGCAAGCGTCCCGCCAAGCGGTCCACCACGCGCGCGTCCGCCGCCCAGTCCGCCACCAAGGACGCGCCCAGTGGACGCCCAGCGCGTCGCCGTCGCCCCGCCCGCCAGGCGCCCCCCGCCACGCAGGCCCAGGAAGCGCCCCGGCCGCCCACTCAGACGGCGCCTGGATCGCCCCGACCCACCCGCCAAGCACCTCGCCCCACGCCCGAGACCGCCTCCAAGGCACCCGCCACCGCCCGCCCCCTGGACGACCCAGAGAAGGCCCGCGAGGCGATGCAGGCGGCAGCCGCAGGCGCCATCCATGGCGACCGGCTCAAGAAACCCAGCTTCGCCCCCGCCAAGGTCGCCCGCCCGGAGGCCGTCGACCGCGAGGAACGCCGACGCCTCAAGATCTTCCAGGAAGAACAGCAGCGCCGCAAGGAGCTCTGGGAAGCGGCCGAAGGGGACGACGAGGAGCGCGCCCGGCTCAAGGAACGCTTCGCGGCCGAAGACGCCGCCCGCTACGTCCCCGACAAGGACGACCAGGAGGTCGCCCTGTACCCCATCCGCGAACCGTACGCCTACGTGCAGATCGTGGAGAACAGCCGCACCCACCAACACCTGTACCACGTCATCGAACCCCAGCTCACCCACCAGGAGCGCCTGCTCCTGAAGTTCATCGAGGAGACCATGCTCGACGTGCTCGACGTAGAGCCCGGCGACCTGGACCCCGCGGGCCTCGAGAAGCTGCTCGAGGAGGCGTTCGACGAAGTGGTCGGCGACTACAACCTCCAGCTGGTGCCGGAAGGCGAACGCACGGCCGACCGGCAGAAGCAACTGGAGGAAGAGGCCCGCGAACGGATGCTCTACCACGTCCTGCGTGACTTCCTTGGCGAAGGCCCCCTGGACGTGCTCATCCGGGACGGCCTCATCGAGGACATCTCCTGTGACGGTCCCCACCAGCCCATCTTCGTCTACCACCGGGAATACGAGTCCCTGCCCACCACGATCCGTTTCCAGGACCACGAGGAACTGGACGCTTTCGTCATCCGTCTGGCCCAACGCGCGGGCAAGCACGTCTCCATCGCGGAACCGATCCTCGATGCCACCATGCTCGACGGCAGCCGCCTCCAGGCGACGCTGGCCAAGGAGGTGAGCGCCTTCGGTTCCACGTTCACGATCCGCAAGTTCCGCGAGACACCGTTCTCGCCCATCGACCTCGTGCGCTTCGGCACGATCGACGCCCACATCCTCGCCTACCTCTGGATGGTCATCCAGCATGGCCAATCGGCCCTGGTGGCGGGTGGCACGGCGAGCGGCAAGACCACGGCGACCAACGCCATCCTGCAGTTCATCCCGCCCCAGATGAAGGTGGTCTCCATCGAGGACACCCGCGAGCTGCAGCTCCCGCAGCCCAACTGGATCGCCGGCGTCACCCGTGGCGGCTTCGGTCCCCGTGACAGCGCCGGGCGCCAGGCGGGCGAGATCGACATGTTCCAGCTGCTCAAGAACGCCCTGCGTCAGCGCCCCGAATACATCGTGGTCGGTGAGGTGCGCGGCCAGGAGGCGTACAACCTGTTCCAGGCGATGGCGACCGGCCACGCCGCCTACGGTACCCTGCACGCCGACAGCGTCGACGCGGTCATCCACCGTCTCGAATCGGATCCCATCAACCTGCCCCGGCCGCTCTTGGAGGCCCTGGACGTGGTGGCCGTGCAGCAGCAGACCCGCGTCGGTGGCAAGCGCGTGCGCCGCATGAAGTCCGTGACGGAGATCGTGGGGCTCGACCCCAACACGAGGGAGATCCTCACCAACGAGGTGTTCCGCTGGGACCCCTCCGAGGACCGCTTCATCGACAGCGGCGTCTCGTACAGCCTGCAACGCATCGCCGTCGAGACCGGACAGACCGAGGAGGACGTCCAAGCCGAGATGGAGCGCCGCCAACGGGTGCTCACGTACCTCCTGGACCGGGAGATGACCGACTACGAGACCATCGCCAACGTGATCGCCACGTTCTACCGCGACCCCGACCGCGTCATGGCGTACGTACAGGAGGGACGACCCTGGCCACAAGCGTGACCGGGCGCCTCGCCTACGCCTGGCTGGGAGAACGCGCCAGCCGCAGCCCCCGCTTGGTGGACCTGGAACGGGACCTCCGCCGGGCCCGCATCAGTGTCCGAGCGGACGCGTACCTGGCCCAGGCGTGGCTCACCATGGCGCTTGGTATGGTCGCCTGCACCGTGTTCTTCGGCATCGGAGGGTTCGCCGCCGTCGCCTTGGGGATGCCCCGGGCCGCCGCGTTCGCAGCCCCGCTGCTGGGGATCGGCATCGGCGCCGCCTTCGGGTGGGCCACCCTGGCCACCCCGGCCTCCAAGGCCAAGAAGCGCGCCAAGAACCTGGAGGAGCACCTGCCGTACGCCGCCAACTACGCGGCCGCCATGAGCAGTGCCGGCATCGTGCCCCAGGAGATGTTCGCCAGCCTCGGCCGCCAGGACGTCTACGGTGAAGTGGCCACGGAGGCCGCAGCGATCGACCGGGACATCCGACTGCACGGCCTGGACCTCATCACCGCCCTGCGGCGCGGCATCCATCGCAGCCCTTCCCCCACGTTCAGCGAATTCCTGCAAGGTGCCGTCACGTCCATCGGCAGCGGCGGTGATCTGACCGCCTACTTCCGCCAGAAAGCGGACCGCTACCAATGGGAGAACCGCGTCGAACAGAAGTCGTTCATCGAGACCATGGGCCTCATGGCGGAAAGCTACGTCACCGTCGCCGTCGCGGGCCCCCTGTTCCTCATCGTCATGCTGGCCATCATCGTGCTCATGGGCAGCGGCCAGTTCAGCCAGCTCCAGCTGGTCATCTACATGCTCCTGCCGGTGATCAACGCCGGTTTCCTGTTCGGCCTGAAGGCCATGATGCCGGAGGTGTGACGTGGCCGACCCTGCGCCCACGGACCCCGCCGCCGACACCCCTGGGCACCCCAGCGGCCCCGCCAGTGGGCCTGGCCAGGGGCCCGCCAGCGCCTCCCGCCCGCAGCGACCCGCCCGGCGACGCCAACAGGGACGACCCGGTGCCACGCGCCCCGCCGATCCTGCCAAGCGCCGCCAGGCCGCCCGCAAGGCCAAAGCGGACGACACGAAGCACGACAGCCGCCAACGCCTGGTCCTCAACATCAGCCTCGGCTCCGCCGTCCTGCTCCTGTTGGTCAACGCCGTGGCCGCCGTCGGCCTACTCCCCTTCCTGGATGTCACGCCGCAGATCCTGCTGCTCTCCCTGGCCGCCGTGCTGCTCTCCCTCTCCAGCCACGTCTTCCCGCTGATCGACTGGCCGGCGCTGCGCAAGCTCCACGGTGCCATCGACCACGGCCGCGGCCAGGTGATCCTCACCACCGCCAGCATCCTGGTGCTGGTCTCCGCGGTGGCCCTCGGCATCCTCGACCTCGTGGCGCTACTCGTCTTCAGCGGCGCCCTCCAACTGGACGCCTTGGGTATCACGGTCGCCCGCAACTTCATCCTCTTGGAGACCGCGGTCCTGCTGGTCTATGTTTTCGTCATCCTGGCCCGGCAGCAGCACGGCTCCAAGATGCAGCCGGGCCGCCGCGCCTACCAGGTCTCCTGGGGCCTCACCAGCGTCGCTGCCCTCTTCGTGGTGGGGGGCGTCCTGGTGGCGCTCGGGCTGCCGCAACGGCTCGGCCTCGCCGCCGGCGTCCGCCCGGACCAGGGTGTCTACATCCTCACGTTCGGTGTCCTGCTGGACTTCCTGGCCATGCGGGTCCGCATGCGCCTGCCCGGCGTCCTCCACCTGGCCGTCCAGTCCATCGACCAGGCCCGTCGCGCCGGCGAACGGGGCAGCGCCCGGTTGCGCAAGAGCGCCGCGCGGACGTACATCGCGTCGTTCCTGTTCGTTGCCCTCTCCATGGGCTTCGTGGCCGCCATCGCCACCGGCAGCGTCGGCCTGGGCGGCAGCCGCGCCATCGCCGTCGTCGTGCTCTACGCGGGCCTTGCCCTCGTGTTCCTTGGCCTCGTGGCCGTGCGGGCACTCCAGGCGTGGCAACTGCGCCGCAAGGAGGAACGGGACGAACTGGAGGAGCTGGCGGCGCGCCGCCCCCGCTCACCGGAGGAGACGTTCCGCTTGGCGCTCATGTCGGCCGGTTGGATCGTTGCCGCAGCCGCGGGCCTCATGGCGATCCTCACCGGCGCCGGCTTCATGCCGTGGCACACCCGCTTCGCCACCGATTGGGGCATCGTGGGCCTGCTCGCCGTCGCTGGCCCCTACGCCGTCGTGTTCAACCAGCGCCTGCGCCGCCGCGCCGAACTGGACCGCTCGTTCCCTGAGCTCCTGCGGGACCTGGCGGAGTCGGCCCGGGTGGGCATCACGCTGCCCCGTGCCCTCGTGGTCGCCTCGGGCGGTGACTACGGCCATCTGAGCCCCGAGGTCAAGCGCATGGCGAAGGAGGTGCAATGGGGTGTGCCGTTCGGTCGTGCCCTGGAGCGCTTCGCCGAGCGTGCCGACACGCCGCTCATCCGGCGCAGCGTCAACCTGGTCGTGGAGGCGCAGCGGGCCGGCGGCAACGTGGTGGACGTGCTCTCCGCAGCGGCGAGCGATGCCCAGGAGCTGCACCAGATCGTCGAAGAGCGGCAGGCCCAGATGGGGCTCTACCGCGTCGTGACCGCCATCGCGTTCTTCGTCTTCATCGCCGTCGTGCTGGTCCTATCGAGCCAGTTCCTGCCGGCCTTCAAGGAGGCCGTGGGTGGCTCGGCGCAGGGGCAACAGGTGGGCGGCCTGAACTTCCGCGACTTCGAGATCGACGACTTCAACACCCTGTTCCTGCACGCTGCCGTCATCCAGGCGGTGGGCGGTGGGCTCGTCGGTGGGCTCTTGGCACGTGGCCACCCGGCCGCAGGCCTTGGCCAGGTCGTGGTCCTCACCATGGTCGCCTGGTTCTCCTTCCGGGTGCTCACGGGGGTGCTCGCATAGGCCTGCTGGCCGTCGAGGCGATCCTGACGGCGACACTGGTCGCCTCAGGCGTGCTGCTTGCGACGCTCGCGCTCCGTCCCCCGGACGCCGCGGACGCAGGCATCGACCTGGACACCTTGGCCCATGACACCTTGGCAAGCCTGCACGCGGGCAACGAATCGACCCTGGAACTCTGGGTCACCGAGGCCCTACGGGGCAACACGACGGACGCCGAGACTCATTTCGACCGGGTGCTCCCAGATGGCAGTCGTTACGCGTTGCGGCTTCAGGCCGGCGACCACCAACTGCACCTGCTCCCGGATGCCAGCACCGTCACGGCCACCACTGGCAGCGTCGGCACGGCCTACATCCACCCCGACTGGAGCGCCAACGGCCCCGCCTACGACGACGTGGCCGTCCCCGGCGAAGCACTCGGCGCCCTGCTGTGGCAGTGCATCGAGGCCCCCACCGGCAGCAGCATCGGCCCCGACGGCGACGACTGGATCGATTCGTGGATCGACGGCAGCGACATCGAAGTCCCCACCGGGGTGCCGTTCGGCGTGTGGGACGCCTACCTGGACCCGGCCTGCACCGTCGCGGCCACCAACGGACGCGTCCACGTCGCCCTCGATGATGCCCTCCTGACCGACCGCCCCGTCTACGCGGTGCACCTGGTGGTGTGGACCCATGGATGAACCCCGCCGGCGCTGCGGAGGCCTACGGCGCGACGATGGGGCCCAACTCATGCTCCTGGCCGGCGTCCTCCTGGTCCTGGGGGTCATCGGCGTCCTGGCGATCGCCAGCCAACTCCAGAACACCCGCGATGGCCTTGCCGCCGCCGGCGAAGGCACCGACGCTGACGCCTTGCTCGCCCTGGCCGCCGTGTCACAGGCATCCATCAACGCCTCCGCCGCCGACCACGGCGCCGGCAACCAGGCCCACCAGGACGACGTCGCCGCCATCGCCGACCACCTGGAGCACCTGGCCCGCGCCCAAGGCCTCTACGTCCGCATCTCCCCCACGTTCACGTGCCAACCCGTCGGCGCGCCGGCGACCTGGACCACGTGGTTCAACCTCACCGCCGAACACGACGGCGGCACTGTCACACTCCCTGTCTCACACATCAGCGACGGGGGTGCATCATGCTGAAACGTTTCAAGCTCGACCAACAGGCCATCGGCCAGGTCACGGTGCTCATCGTGGCCGGCGTCATCTTCGCCGCCGCCGCTGGCACCACCCTCGTGTTCCTCGATGAACACTCCCGCCACACCACCGTGGAAGGCCCCGTGACCCAGGCGGAGGCGGACGCCCTGGCCCAGCGGTTGGCCGCGACCGCCGGCGACGGATGGGCCAGCGGTGTGGACTCCCTGCAACGCCTCGGCCTCGGTGCCCCCAACGGCAGCGGCCTCGACCTCGACCACATGCTCCTCCTGTCGGGCGCCGCCTACAATGCCTCGGCCAACGGGCTTCTTGACTACGCCGAAGCGGAGGCGTCCCTCGGCATCAGCGACCGGGACTTCCACCTGCGCGTGTACCCCATCGGCGTCGAGGACGAACTCGTGTCCGACAGCCTGGCCGGCCTGCGCATCGGCTACATCGGTGACTGGGACGCCCTCGCCAGCGTCACGGTCTCCTTGGGCACCGATGCGGCCATGAAGGCAGAAGCGGAAGCTCAGCTCAGCCTCGATATGGGAGCCGGCACCGCCAACGAGCGACAGATCCTGGACGACCTGGGCCTCGACTTCAAGGACAACGTCCACATCACCCTCGCCACACCCACCGTGCTCGTGGACCTGGACCCGTTGCCCGACCTGCCGCTCCTGGACGTCCTGGGCGTCACCCTCGTGGAAGGGGACGTCTACCCGGACAACAAGCAGTACCTCAACCAGGTGCTGGCCGGCCGCCTCTCCGAGTACGACGTGCTCTTCGTCGGCTCCACCGTCGACCACAGCAGCCTCACCAGCAACGTCGTCAAGGACGCCATCGCCGACTGGGTCGAGCTGGAAGGCGGGACGCTCATGGTCATGGGCAGCGCGTCCCAGAACTACCAATGGCTGCAACCGATCTTCCAGGTGGGCACCGACACCGTCAGTGGCGGCGCCTACGCCCCCGACCTGGGCCACCCCATGCTGCACGAACCCTACACCCTCGATTGGACCGGGTACAACAACTTCGGCCTCGGCTGGGACATCAAGCAGAACGGTGCCAAGGCCCACTTCGACGACTTCGAACACGTCGTCATGGAAGACGGCGAAGACCTGTTGGCCTCCAGCGGCGACGGCGTCTTCGGCGACGGCCGCGTCATCCTGACCACCTACCGCCCCACCGACATCATGGACCAGATGAACCAGACAGAAGCCGGCAACTTCGTCACCAACATGCTCCTCTATGCGGCTTTCGACCACCTGTACCTGGAGTACGGGCCCCTCGTGCCGGACGACCGCACCGTCGCCGTCGCCGTGCGCCACAGCCACGCCTGGGACACGGACCTGGGCTGGGTGCCGCTGCGCATGGAGCTGCGGTTGTGGCGGGCGGTCGATTGACGGTTGCTTGATGCGACCGGAAGGTTCCTTAGGCCTTGAGCCGCGTCTCGGCCATGGTGGACGTACGTGGCGTCGCGATGATGGCGGCTTTGGTGGCGTTTTCGCTTGCGGGGTGCGTGGGCGAGCCGTCCGACGATGAGGCGTTCTCCCCTGGAGCCTTCGCCGTGTACCGGTTCCCCGACGGCGCGACGCTCCAGCTGGACCTGCAACGGGGAGACGTGTTCCAGGATGCATTCGGCGAACTCGTCGAAGGGCACAGGGTCAATGTTTCCGTGACGGGCGAGCGTCTCCTGAAGGCCATGGCGCGCTCGGGCGACGGACAGCCCGTGATGAGCTACCATCTGGATGATGAGCTGCGGCTCCACAGGGGGGCCAGGCTCTGTCCTATGATGGTGATCAACGAAGGACCGCCTGCCGCCTGTGATCACATCGTCGTCGAATACGACCTCCTTGGGCTGCCGGCCCCCTATGGCCTTTCGTTGCCGGCAGAACGACGCGAGGGCGTGGCCCACTACGAGCTGGGCGGCCCCCAGCGCGCCGTGCTCGAAGCGGCGGACGGCGAGGGCTGGTTCCGATGGACGCACGGCGAGGGCGCCCCTTCACCGGCGTCGCCCTACCGGAGCCTGTTCCAGTACGATGCCGGCGGCGTAGCCCCGACGGCCATCCGCTTGGTCGGGTTGGAGAAGGAAGATGAGCCACCCTACATCGGTCGACTGGTGGAAGGCACGACAGATTGGGGCTCTTGGCAACGCGCAGCGGAGGCGCCTGCGGCCGAGGCCGAGGGCTCGCCATCCGAGCTTGGGCTGCCAGATGGATCGGACCGTACCTATCTTGGATCCCCTGCAACGATCCGAGAGGCCTTCGAGCATCTGGTAGCCGAATCCGGGGAGGTCGCTGCGGCGCTGGATGAAGGCGGGTGCCTTGCAAGCGTCGGCGTCTGGCCTTCAGGTTGGGGTGCCATCGAATTGCCGTTGCCGCCCCCGTTGGGCCGGACCCCGATCTACGAGACCCACTTCTTCGGTCATGAGTTCACGATCCTCGGGAAGGACGACCACGCGACGCGGTGGAGCGTGGTCGTCTCTGATGACGGCCTGCGCAACGAATGGCGTATCGAGAAGGAACAGGTGGAAGCCCGCGACTACGGATGTGATGCTTTCCGGCGTGGCCCGGCACCTGCCGTGGGTCTCGAAGCGTTCCAGGAGCAGGCCGAAGCGCTGCCTCTTTCCACCAACGGCAGCGCATGGGCCATCGGGATGCACCGCTGGAGTGATGGCCCGGTGCGGGACGTGGCCCTTGGCCCCGAACTTCTCGATATCACCTGGAATCCGGCCGCGCACCTGGAGCCCTGGCCGTTCTACCATGCATCAGCCTACGCGTCAACGGGCCAATGGCGCATGCTCGTCATCCATCCGGACGACCTCGTCGCCATGGACCAAGGAGAGGCGCGCTCGCCGGGCACCTAAGGATAGACGCCCAGCACGCGGGCCACTTCCTGCCCGGCGAAGGCCGCAAAGGCGACCAGCACGAGGACGATGAGGGCACGCATGAGCCAGACCGGCTCCTCGAAGCGGCGTTTGCCTTCGTCGTCGTCCACGCGGGTCCATCAGAGGGGGCGCTTTAAGGGGCGGCCACTTGGGCGGCGCCGTGAGTGGACCGGATGGCGCCGTGGAGCGTCTGCGTGCGGGTGCCGCGGAGATCGTCAGCGGCGACGAGTTCGAGGCGTTGCTGGAGCGCGCTGCGGCGGGCGACCGCCCCCGGGCGTACATTGGATTCGAGCCGAGCGGCACGGCGCACATCGGCTGGATGGTCTGCACGCAGACCGTGCGGGACCTGGTGGATGCCGGCTTCGACGTAACGATCCTGCTGGCCGACTGGCACGCCTACATCAACGACAAACTCGGCGGCGACATGGCCGCGATCCAGCGCTGCGCCGCGTACATGCAGGACGCCTTCGAGGCGCTCGGCGTGGGCCGCGACGAGGTGACGTACCGGTTCGCGGAGGAGTTCGCCGAGGACAAGGACTACTGGCAGTTGGTGATCAACGTCGCCAAGCACACGAGCCTCGCCCGCATCCGCCGCGCCATGGACATCATGGGCCGCTCGGAGGAGGAGGGCGACCGGGACATGTCCAAGTTCCTCTACCCGGCCATGCAGGTGGCGGACATCTTCCACATGGACATGGACCTGGCGTACGGCGGCATGGACCAGCGCCACGCGCACATGTTGGCCCGCGACGTGGCCAAGAAGATGAAGCTCAAGCCCCCCGTGGCCTACCATACGCCCTTGGTGCCGAACCTGAAGGGCGGCGCTGGCCGCATGGACCCCCTCGAAGCGAAGATGAGCAAGTCGGACCCGTCGAGCGGCATCTTCCTGCACGACGAGGCCAAGAGCGTCCAGAAGAAGGTCGGCAAGGCCCACTGCCCCGCCGGCGAGAAGGAGGACAACCCGGTCCTCGACCTGCTGCGCCTGGTCATCTGGCCCCGACTCGCCGACGGCCTCCACATCGACCGCCCGGAGAAGTTCGGCGGCCCCCTCCACTACGCCACCTACGAGGACGTGGAAGCGGCGTTCACGGCGGGCGACCTGCACCCCATGGACCTCAAGAACGGCGTCGGCGCGGCGCTCAACGCCATCCTGGACCCGGTACGTTCGTACTTTGACGAGCATCCTGAGAACCTGGACTTCGTCGAGGGACTCAAGCGGACGAGGTAGCTAAAGGTCAAGGCTAGATTCTAAGCCCAAGCGTTGGTTCGGGCAAGAGTGGCTTGTCCGGTGCAATTGAACGGAAAGGGGCGCGAACCTGCGTTTTGCGGCCGACCCCTCTGGGATGATAGCGAAGCGTGCTATTTCCACGGCGATTTCCGCAAGGATGGCCAAGAATTCCAACGGCGCTTCAGGCATGAGGCACTACAAGCCTGGTCCAAACGGGAGGTCCTCCGCTGTGGTCGCTTCGTGTTCCCAAGCCTGGTGATTGAAGGAACATTGGATGACGGAGCTTGGCCGCAGATGGATTTTTTCAAATGCAAGATGAATGGCAATCTGAGCTTCCAGAATGCGAGCCTTGGCGGGTTCGCTTTGGACTTTCAATCCTGCACGTTTGCAGGTGATTTGACTTTTGAAAATTGCAACTTCTGGGAACAGACGAAGCTCGACGTAATCAACTGTCGCCTCAGCGGTGGGTTAGAGATCCGAAGCGGCAACGAATCCGGCGAATGCCGCGTGCGTCGGGTTCTGATTGAGGCAAACGAAATCGCGGAGGACCTTTACATCGGTGGCATTTACGCCAAAGATGCCTTTCGGATTGAACGATGCTCAATCAAGGGTCGCACTTTCGTTGCTGGAGTTGGCTGCGATCAAGGAATCGTTCTGCGAGACAGTGGAAAACAATCCAATCTTTTCCTGTCGTCCATCCGCGCGAAGGAAGGCCTGTATTTGTCCAATATTCAAGTCGGTGGAGACTCGTTCATCGACTTTGGTGGTACGTCGCTGTGCGTGCTCAAGAGTGTCCGTAGTGAAGCGTCGGCAATCCTGACGTTGATTTGCGAAGACGAATCTACTAGCTTAGCATTCGAAGAATGCCAGTGTCTTTCAGTTCATGTCCAAGGATCGAACGGACCTGGCGCAAGTATGCAAGGCCTTCGGGCAATCGATTCGTCTTTCGACGTCCTCGACATTCAATCAATGATTCTTGAGCAGTTCCTAGCGTCCAATATAGCGGTTGGCCAGCTCCTCCAAGCTGCGAACTTGGAAGTTAGGGGTGCATTCGAACTGCGGGGCGCTAATCTTTCCGAAAACGCAGCCGCTAGCTGGAACGGAGCCAGATTCCATCAAGGTGCTCTCTTCGAAGATATGCACCATCAGGGGCCTGATGGCGAGATGGGGCCGCGGTTCTTCTTGAGGAGAGTGTGGTGGGACGGTGCCTACCCTTTCATCTTCAGGGGGTCAGGCTCGACTGATGCTAGATCATGCGACTTGCGATACGCATCGCTGGCATTCTCCGATGTTGCACGCATGGAATTTCAAAATTGTCGCTGGAACCAGACATCCTCGGGAGCTATTCGTGTGGCAGACGAACTTGACGGGAATTCGGACATCCTTTCAATGATTAGCACGTATGAAAAAGAAGAAAATTCGTCCATTGGGTCTGGCTATCTATGGGAAATGTATCGCCAGCTTCGAATCAGCTATGAAACATCGGGGAGATATCAGGAAGCTGGAGGATTCCACCAAACGGAGTGGAAGCATTCCCAGCACCGCAATGTATGGAAGGGGAAATGGGGGAAATGGTGGTGGCATCGAATCGGGCTTCAGCCCTGGTATGGCCGACTTTCTGGATATGGCGAGCGGCCGGGCCGCGCAGCTTTGGTCTTGATTGTGTGGCTTCTTGCCTGGGCCGGTTTCATTCGTTGGATTCGTCCCAAGGTGGAGCCCTCCGAGCCCAGTTGGCTACATGCGTGGTTGATTGAGGCCCTGGGGTTGTTCCCGGCCAACCTCGCTGGGTCAAGCCTCTCGGAATTCATTGCCACGCTGGGCGCTTCGGTATTGGTTGCCTTGATTATCATCGGTCTTCGTCGACAGTTGCGTCGATAGGCGCGTGTACGCGCCTATCGTTCAGGCGCGGTAAGGCCGGCGACATGCGCCGCCACGGCCGCCCTGGTCTTGGCCGCCTGCCAGCCGCGCACCACGCGCTCCGGCCCGACGCGGCCGGCTTCCGGTAGCCAGTCCAGGGCGTCACCGTAGTCCACGCGTTTGAGCAGCAGGCCCTCGGCGGGGACCATGCGGGCCTTGGCGGGGGGCGGCGCGCCTCCGAGGGCGGCTTCGATGTCCGCGAGGGTGGCTTTGCCTTGGGCGACGGCGATCGTGGCGGCCACCATGCGGCGCACCTGGTTCCAGAGGTAGCCGGGGCTGGTGACGGTGAAGCGCCAGCCGCCGTTCGTGCCTTCCACGTCGAAGCGGTGGATGTGGCGGACGGGGTCTCGTGGCGGCTCGACGCGGGCGAAGCTCGTCATGTCATGGGTGCCTACGAAGAGCGCGCACGCGGCGGCCAGCGCCTCCAGCTCTTCGCCGCGGTCGGCGGCCAGGTACTCGTACGTCCGCAGGGCGTTGTAGCGGGGCTTCCAGTCGTCCGGCACGCGGGCGAAGCCGGTCACCCAGACACCCACGGGCAGATGGCTGTTGACGGCCGGCACGAGCCCCTTCAGGTACGGCCGCTCCAGGGTGCAACGGGCCACGTTCTCCAGCGCCGAGACGCCGGCGTCCGTGCGGCTTCCCGTGCGCCAACTGCCCCCGACGTACCCGAGCCGACCGAGGGCCTTCTGGAGCGTCCCCTCCACGGTGGACGGCAGGCCGGGGTCCTTGGCGTAGGCGTCGAAGGCGGTGCCGTCGTAGGCGAAGCGGACGGCGAGGGTGTGGCGCACTGGGCGACGGGGACGACGGCGGCCGTTTAGGGCCTGATGGGTCCCCGTGGGGCCGGGGCCATCGTCAGCCCTTTGACGCGGCGGGCTGTTCCCCACGTATGAAGGCGGCGGCGGTCGTGCTGTTCCTGCCCATGGTGCTGGCTGGCTGCGTGGGCGGCGTCGCCGGGCCTGGCGGGTCCGGCAGCGGCGGTGCGGCGGGCTTCGAGCCCTGCGTCCATCCATGGCCCTGTGCCGACGGAAGCGAATGGCCGGTGGGCCTCGCTGGCCCCTTCGAACTGGACCGGGTGGAGCGGGTCAAGCTACCCGGCCACGAGGGCGTGCTGCTCGATGGCGCCATCTGGTTCCCCTCCGTCCCCGCCGGCATGCGGCTGCCTGTGGTCCTCTGGTCGTCGCCCTATTGGGGCACGTCGTCTCCTTACCCCGATTCGCCGGACGTCCTCGGCTCCGATCACGTCCCGGTGGGCTTCTTGGTGGAACAAGGGTACGCCGTGGCGCTGGTGAGCGTCCGAGGCACGGGCTTCAGTGAAGGCTGCTACGAGTCCTTCGGCCGGAACGAGCAACTGGACCACGTGGAGCTGGTGGGTTGGCTCGCCGGGCAGCCTTGGTCGAACGGCCGCGCCGGCATGATGGGGCTCTCCTACCACGGCACGACGCCTTGGGAGGCCGCGATCCACGCACCGCCGGCCCTCAAGACGATCGTCGTCGCCGGCATGATCTCCGATCATTACACGTTCTTCCACACCCCGCAGGGCGCGCCGTTCACGCTGGGCGGCTCCTTCGAAGCCCGGTTCACCGCGACCACCACCGCCCCCGCTGGCGGCCCAGTCCTCTTCGACGGCGCGTCGCCGGAGCGGTTCCTCGCCGAATGGCCGGGCACCCTGGCGCACCGCGCCTGCCCGAGCGTCCTGGAGGTGGCCAGCCGCCCACAGGCCGCGTACCTCGAAGAGGACCGTCAGGCCCCGTTCTGGATCGAACGCCGCCTCATCGACGGCTTCGCCAACGTCACGGCTGCGGTGCTGCTCACCCATGGCTTCGAGGACCGCTGGGATTCCGGCCATGCCCAACAGGAACTGGCGGCCTGGGGAGCGTTGCCGGCCACGACGCCACGCCACCTCTTGGAGGGCCAATGGGGCCACGAGTTCCCCAACACCAATGCGTTCGACCCCGCGTGGGCCCTGGCGGACTGGCACGACCGCATGGTCGCCTGGTTCGACTTCTGGCTCAAAGGCCTAGGCGGGCCGCCGGCGTCCCTGGGTACCGCCGCGTACCAGGACGACACGCTCCAGTGGCACACGTCCACCGCGTGGCCGCCCGCCGAAGCCCGCGACGAGGTGCTGCACCTCGCTGACGGCACCCTGACACCCGAGGCGCCGGCCCCCGACGCGCCCTCGGCCATGTTCCGCGCCGCACCCGACCCCACCGTCGACCCCGGCGACACGCAACGAGCCGTGATCGGCCCCATCTGCGGCCCCACGGGCCCCGACGGCACCCTCCCCCATGCGGCCCTGTTTGCAAGCGAGCCCCTTGAGGCGCCGGCGCTCATCGCCGGCAACCCGTTCGCCTACCTCACCCTCCAGTCCGACCAGCCGAGCGGCCTCGTCGCCGTCGCCCTCGTCGACCTGGCCCCCGACTTCGCCTGCGACGACCTCCAACCGACCGGCGTCCGGGCGCTCACCTGGGGCGCCGCCGACCTGCGCTTCCACCAAGGAGGCTACGTGGCCGCGCCGTTCCCCGTCGACCAGGACCATGGCGTCCGCGTCGACCTCACCAACCTCGCCATGGTGGTCCCCGAAGGGCACCGCCTGGGCGTCGTCCTCTCCTACGGCGAACCCCTCGCCCGCAGCGCCGCCGGCCACGCCCCCCTCATCACCGTCCAGGCCGCCAGCCACGTCGTCATCCCCGTCGTCGAAGGGAGCTTCGGCGGAGACGCGCCGACGCTTGAGTATCCGCCGAGGCCGTTCGTGCCGGTGGCGGGGTCGTAGGGAGGTGGCAGGTTGGGGTGTTTGGCGTAGGCGCCCGCAGCGGTGTCGGGGTAGGCGAAGCGGACGGAGGGGTTGTGCGGCGGACTTGGTGTCCGAAAGAGGGAATTGTGTGTGGTAGAATCGCTATGGGGGCGGGTGTGTCACCTTGCTGAGCATCCGGACATGGTTTTCCTTTTCAATATGTAAAGGAAGTTCTACGGCAGGATGTGGCTTGAGTCTCCACCGACGAATCGGCAAGCACCAGAAACTTTGAGACTCTGGCTAGAACTAAGCCGCGTCTCTAAAAGTTAAAGATGTGGCCCCGCATCTCCGTTTCGTGACGCACGCCACCATCAACGAGGGGGCTCTCCACCTTCTCAGCGAGTCGTGCCGACTTCTGGGCCCGGATCTTGATAATGTGCTGATCGTTGGGGGGTGGGGAACGTTCCTGCGCAACCAGGAGTGGCATCCTGGATCCCGCGACGTTGACGTTCTGTTTCCTCCAGACTACAGTCGCGATCAAATGAAGAAAGTAGTTCTACGGTTTCTGGATGATGGCTTTCTAGTTAGTGCCAAGCACGATTTTCAGATAATGAAGGCAATCCAGGTGGGTGGGCGTAGATACCTGTACAACGTCGACTTCTTGCACCCTAAAATTGAGAAGCAAAATATCGTAGAATATCAAGACCTCATTCAGTTTGATGAGACGCTAGATGGCCACCTAGTCAAAAAGGCGCAGTCTATAGGAATTCGGGAAGGCCACCTCCTGTTCGAGGAGCAATTATTCGAGCGCCGATCCGTTGACAATTACGGTCCACGGTTTCTGGACGGGGCGGGGATCATAATCTCAAAAATTTCCGCGTGCATGAACCTCAAGCGACGTCGGGACATCTATGATATGGCTTTGGAGTGGGATCAAGCAGCTTCGGATATCGAAGGGAGGATTAGACGGCTGGCAACGGACTATCGTCGCGTTTCGAGATGGCTCAAAAAGACCGTTGGCTTTAATCAGAATGAACCCAGCTACTTTCGAGATTGTATACGGCAATATGCGGACCCATTCAACCGGGGTGAGCAAGCCGAAAAATCCCTAGTCGAGATGTTCGATAGCTTCGAGTCCATTGCACACGGCTGAACATGCGTGGATCCATGTCTAGGGGTTTTGCTCGAACCCAAGCCCCACCGTTCGTCCCTAAGCTGCGCCGTTCATCCCCTCGGTCGCGGGCAACAACCCTTAACAGCCTTGACGTGCGAGTAAGATTCATGCGTAACGTCAAGATCTCTGCGCGGAACCAGGTGGCGCTGCCCAAGGACGCGCTCGATTCTATCGGGGCCCAGGTGGGGGAGCGGCTCATCGTGCACGTGCGTGGTGGGATCCTCGAGTTGATCCCGGAGCGGCTCGCCGACCGCCTCCTGGAGCGCGGCCTGGAGGAGTTCCAGGCGGCGGGGTTGTCCACGTTCGAGCGGGAGTGGGACAACGACGAGGATGAGGCCTGGAATGACGCTTGATGCAGGCGACATCGTCCTGCTTCCCTTTCCTCACACGGACCTGAAGAGCGGCAAGAAGCGGCCCGCTTTGGTGCTCACCGATGCCGCGTACCACGGCGACTCGTTGGATGTGGTGTTGGCGTACGTGACATCGCAGCCGCAGAAGGGCCCGTGGGTGCTCCCGGTCACGTCGAAGGACCTCTCCTCGGGCGGACTCGTCAAGGAGAGTTGGGTCCGCGTGGACCGGTTGGCCACCGTTGAACAGCGCCTCGTCCAGCGGGTCGCGGGCCGGTTGGCGCCGGCGAAGATGGATGACGTGAAGGCGCGTATCGTGCGCCTGTTGGGCTGAAACCGGCCGGCTCAGTTGGCGACGACCGGCTCCGCCACCGCCATCCCGTCCTTCATGACGAGGCGGACGGTTCCAGCGGGCGGCGCGGCCTGCGTGGGCTTGCCGACCAGGTTGATCGGGTTCCCGTCCAGGTCGCCGTAGATGAAGAAGTAGCCCACGTCGCTCTCGTGGGGGGCGCGCAGGAGCTTCCAGCCGGCGGCTTCCAGGTGTTCTTGGAGGGGTCCGGCGTCGCCGCTGATGCTGAAGCCGATGGCGGTGTCGAGCATGGTGGTGGGGCGTTCGTCCCAGCGGTGGAGGATGAGTTGCAGGCCGTCGGCGTGTTCGAGGACGTTCATGTCGCCGGCGTTGCGCACGAGCTTGAACCCGAGGGCTTCGTAGAGGGGCACGTTGGCGTCGATGTCGCGGGTGTAGCGGGCGACGTTGCGTAGGCTGAGAGTGAGTCCGTCCATGGGGCCTGGCGACCCAGGAGGGCTATTTTTAGCTTGGGCGAAACCGCTGACCTGTCAACCCCGTGGTCTTTCGTGGGGCCAGGCGGTGCGCGGGTCGTGAGCAAGGTCCTGGTCACCTTCGAGCCCCGTGATGATGGCGAGCGGGCTGCCGTGGCGAAGCACCTGCCCGATGCGGCGTGGCTGGTGGATGGAGCTGATCCGGAGGGCGCGGAGGCGATCTTGACGTTCTGGCCGCGTCGGGAGTTCACGAAGGCCGGCCTCGAGCTGGCCGCCTTGCCGGACCTGAAGCTGGTGCAGCTCGCCACGGCGGGCGCCAACCACGTCCCCTGGAGCCTCCTCCCGGAGCACGTGCCTGTCGCGGCGGCCCCGGGGGCGACGGCGCCGTTCATCGCCGAGCATGTCCTGGCCGTCACCCTCGCCTGGGCGCGGGGCCTGTTCCATCAGACGGCTGAGATCAAGGCCGGACGCTTCGACGTGGGCGCCCCCGTACGCAGCCTGTCGGAGTTGACCGTGGGCCTGGTGGGATATGGCGGCATCGGGAAGCACACGGCGCGGCTCCTGGGAGGCCTGGGCGCCCGTTGCATCGCCGTCACCCGCTCGGGGGCGGCGGCCGCGGACGAGGCGGTGGCGTGGTGTGCCGGCATGGAGCACCTGCCGAGCCTGCTCGCGGAGGCGGACGTCATCGTCCTCTGCCTGCCGCTCACCTCCGAGACGCAGAACCTCGTGGACATCGACTTCCTGGCGCCGCTCATGGGCCGCCGCGTGCTGCTGGTCAACGTCGCTCGCGGCCTCATCGTCGACGAAGTCGCCCTGCATGCCTGGCTCGACAGCAGCCACACCAAGCACTGGGCGGCGCTCGATACCTGGTGGCAGTACCCGCCCAACGGCGAAGGCCGCCCGTTCACGGAGGCGTTCCACCAGTTGCCCAACGTCATCATGACACCCCACAACAGCCCCAACGTCGCCGGCTACCGGCACGCCATGCTGGAGGCCGCCGCTGCGCGGTTGGCGAAGTGGCAAAAGAGCGGGGAAGTGGAGGAGAAGGACCTCGTGGACCGGGCGGCGCACCGGTTGCACGGGGGCGGCGACGGCGATCCACGAGGCTGAACACGGACCCGACGGGCCCGGCTCGAAGAGGCTCTAGGAGGATTCGTCGTTGGCCTGGTAGTCGTGGGCGGGGCCGTCAGGAGCCTCCGTCCAGGCCGAGCTCGGGGCGAGGGCCTCGACGTAGTTGACGTAGTAATGCCAGCCGTCGCCGTTGCCACAGACGCTGGCGCGGCTCATGTCATCGAAGTACGCGACCACGTAGCGGGGCGGCTTGCCTTCGCTTTCCAGGTACGACTTGAGCATCGCCTCATGCTGGGGGGACTGCTCGAACGGCTCGTCCGCCGTCGACTCCTGCTTGAACTGCTCGCCGGAGCCGGCCGCGTGGGTCTCCCACGGGGTCTCCTCACACTGGACGCCGGGGTAGTAGTACCAGGTGCCGGGCCCTTCGTCGTCGTCGGCGGGGCGGATGCCACTGGACTGGCCGCCACCCGAGGCCGCGTCCTGCGACTGTTGGCCGCCACCGAAGCCGCTACCCTCCGGCGGCAGCTCATCGGCGTTGTCTCCGCCGGCGCCGTCGTCACTGGTGGTGCATCCGGCAAGGGCGGTCGCGGCGAAGGCCACAGCAAGCAACAGGGTGAGACCCTTAGGCTTCATAGGCACCCCTTGAACGCCTCCACTACTTAGAGCCCCGGCGACCGTCGGGGCCGCGCCAAACAGGGCCTCCCAGGGGCCTAGGCCCCGTCGCCCTCGACGGCCGCAGGCGGGCCCTCGGGCGCCTCCGTCCAACCCTCGTCCTCCAAGGGGAAGACGTCGCCCGTGTAGGTCCAGTAGTGCCAGCCGTCGGGGGAGCCACAGGCGGCATCGTAGACCGCATCGTCGCGGTACGCCCAGGCGTGGTCGTACAGGAACGCGTGGTCGTCGAAGTACCGCCGCATCTCCGCCTCTTGGCCCGGCGACCGCTCGAACGCCTCCGT
Organism: Thermoplasmatota archaeon; assembly: GCA_049602735.1. Taxonomy (GTDB): domain Archaea; phylum Thermoplasmatota; class E2; order JACPAO01; family JAHFTW01; genus JBMYRW01. The sequence continues at coordinate 1,501 of JBMYRW010000036.1, read as the reverse complement.
CTCCCCGCCAGGGGCCTCCGTGCCGTCCAACTCGCGCACCCAGGCCCGCCACGGCGTCTCCTCGCACTGGACGCCCGGCCAATGCCACCACGTCGGCTCCTGCTGCGACGGGGGCGGCAGGGAACGGTCAGGCCCCGTCTCCGTGGGGCCTTCGGGCGGCTCCGGGGGCGCTCCCGTGCATCCGACCAGCAACAGCGGGGCAATCACCAAGGCGGCCAGAACGGCGCGGCGGGGGTCCACGGCGCCGGCAGCCGACGCGGAGTTTAAACGAAGGTCGGCCTGGCCGCGTCCTGGACACCCATGTCGGACGCACCCTCCCGCAAGGCCTGGCTCATCTTGGAGGACGGCACCGTCGTGGAGGGGGAGGGCTTCGGCGCCCCCGGCACCGCCTACGGCGAACTGGTGTTCAACACCGGCATGACGGGCTACCAGGAGAGCCTCACGGACCCCTCCTACAACGGCCAGGTCCTGATGTTCACGTACCCCATGATCGGCAACTACGGGGTCAACCCGGACGACTGGGAGTCGGACAAGGTCTGGCCCCGCGCCGTCGTCGTGCGTGAATGGTGCCGTGAACCGGACCATCGCGCCAGCGACCGGACCGTCCATGACTGGCTCCTGGAGCAAGGCGTCCCCGGCATCGCGGCCGTCGACACCCGCGCCCTGACGCTCAAGACCCGCACGAAAGGCTGCCTGCGCTGCTTCGTCACCGACGACGAGGCCGCCGTCCCCGACCTCCAGGCGAAGGTCGCTAGCATGCCCAGCGTGGAGGCGGACAACCTGGCCGGCGAGGCCAGCGTCCCCACGCCCCGCACCTATGGCCGCAACGATGCCGGCGCCCTCGAAGACGGCAGCCCCACGGACCCGAGCGTCCCCACCGTGGCGGTCATCGACACCGGCATCAAGCGCAACATCCTGCGCAACCTCGCCCGCCGCTTCAACGTCCAGCACCACCCCTGGAACGCCAGCGCCGACGCCGTCATGGCCGGCCTAGCAGGCGGACCCGCGCCCGACGCACTGTTCCTCGCCAACGGCCCCGGCGACCCCGGCCACCCGGAGATCCTCGCCAACACCGTCCCCACGATCCAGGCCCTCGCGCCGCAGCTGCCCACCTTCGGCATCTGCTACGGCAACCAGCTCGTCGCCCACGCCTTTGGCGCCGGGACGTACAAGATGAAGTTCGGCCACCGGGGCGCCAACATCGCCACCCGCGACGAGGGCACCGGCGTCTGCCGCATCACGAGCCAGAACCACGGCTTCGCCGTCGACGCCGCCAGCCTCGATGCCACGCCCATGAAGGTCTGGGAGACCTGCCCGAACGATGGCACCGTCGAAGGCGTGATGCACGAGACGCTTCCGATCTTCACGACGCAATACCACCCCGAAGCATGCCCGGGCCCGTGGGATTCTGGCGGCCTGTTCGATGCCTTCGCAGGCTTGATCGAGCGCGTGCAAGCAGGCACCTTCACGCCCGGCGATTTCCCCAGCCTGCACGGCAAGG